>JBAUYF010000001.1:0-87125 GCA_049584655.1 Thermoplasmata archaeon
GTGTGTGCAAAGAGCAGGGGCACATTCACCGCGGGATGTTGACCCGCGATTACTACGGAATCCATCTTCATGGGGGTGAGTTACAACCCCCAATCCGAACTACGATTGGGTTTCAGGATTGCCTTCCCCTCTCGGGGTCGGATCCCATTGTCCCAACCTTTGTAGCGCGCGTGTTGCCCGGGAGATTCGGGGCATACGGACCTACCGTAGACCTCTCCTTCCTCTGCCTTAGCGGCAGCGATCCCCCCAGTGTGCTCTCGGGGTCCCCCCCGAAATCGCGACTGAGGGCGAGGGTCTCGTTCGTTATCTGACTTAACAGAACGCCTTACGGTACGAACTGACGACGGCCATGCACCACCTCTCGGAGAATCGGGCAAGGTCTTCAGCCTGGCTTTCATCCCTCCGTCGCCCCCGGTGAGTTTTCCGGCGTTGAATCCAATTGAACCGCACGCTCCTCCCGTTGCGGTGCTCTCCCGCCAATTCCTTTAAGTTTCAGTCTTGCGACCGTACTCCCCAAGCGGCAGACTTAACACCTTCGCTCCGGCACTGGGAGCCCACGCAGGACCCCCAACACCAAGTCTGCAGCGTTTACACCCTAGACTACCGGGGTATCTAATCCCGTTTGCGCCCTAGGGCTTCGTCCCTCACTGTCGGATTCGTTCTAGGTGAACGCCTTCGCCACTGGTGGTCCCCCCCGGATTACAGGATTTTACCCCTACCCCGGGAGTACCTTCACCCTCTCCCGATCCCAAGCCGAGCAGTGTCTCCGGAATTCGGACGGTTGAGCCGCCCGATTTACCCGGAGATTCGCCCGGCCAGCTACGGACGCTTTAGGCTCAATAATAATGAGCACCACTCGGGCCGCGGGTATTACCGCGGCGGCTGGCACCCGTCTTACCCGGCCCTTACTTCTCGAGCTTTTTAGGCTCGAGAACAGCCTACACTTAGTGTAGGCACTTGGAGTTCCCCCATCGTGGTTTCCCACATTGTGGAGGTTTCGCGCCTGCTGCGTCCCGTAGGACCTGGATTCGTGTCTCAGAATCCATCTCCGGGCGACTTCTCCCAAAGCCCGTACCCGTCTACGGCTAGGGGGTCCGTGAAACCCCCTACTACCTGATAGGCCGCAGACCCATCCTCGAGCCTCGCAGGATTTCGACCTGGGAGCCTTCCATCATCTCAGGTCTATCGGGTATTATTCCCAGTTTCCCGGGGTTATCCCCGTCTCGAGGGCAGATTGTCCGCGTGTTACTGAGCAGTGCGCCGAGGGCTTACCCCTCTCGACTCGCATGGCTTAAGCGAACTCCAATAGCGGTGCCCGCCGGCAGGATCAACCGGATTTGTTGCACGTGAATGACGACGCGCGGGAATACATTTGGTCGTGACCGATCCTCGCTGACTGGCGGAACTATGCTCTTTCTTTTTATCGACTGAACTAATTGCGTACGCTTCTAGCTCTCTCCCCTGTCGGTCCCGAGAGGTCACTCCCCGTCTCCGGGAAGGGTATCTCGGGGCTCCACGCCCCATCGGGCCATCTGTGACGCCGCCTTGGAAGAGCGCGGTTCATGCGTCCCCGGCTCGCCGTGGTGGCGTCGCCTCCCCGGTTCTCCGAAGAGTTCCGGCGCGGCTTCGGTTGGAAGTCGGGGTCTGTATTTAACGGGCTCGATGACCCGAGGCTTTCCTCGACACACCACCCCGCGGATTTGCGAACGGAACCGCGTGATCGTATCGCGATTACGACCCTTGCTCGATCCGGCGGATCACCAGAGGGACTTCGAGAAGCGATGTGATCTCGGGAGGATCCTCGCCGAACCCCGTGCCGTCGCGATGGAGCCAGACGGAGTGCCACCCGGCGGCCCGCGCCGCCTTCGCATCGGTGTAGGCGAGGTCGCCCACATAGAACGACTCAGGCGCCTGCACGTTGGCGCGCCGGAGCGCACGCCGAAAGATCTCGGGTTCGGGTTTCGCGACTCCCTCTGTACCCGACGAGAGCACGACCGAGAAGAAGCGAAGGATCCCGACTGACGCCATGAGCGAGCGGATCGATTCTTCGCTCCGCGAGTTCGAGAGCACTCCGAGCGTGCGCCCCTGTGCGTGCAACACGTCGAGACATCGTCGTGCGTCGGAAAAGAGCCGAACCGTAGGTTCTCGCTGCCCGAGTTCCGCGAGAAATCGCTCGGCCGTGTGCGTCGTCACCGGCCGTTCCGAGGCAGTGGCGAGGATCTGACGCCACAACTCCGTGGGCGGGACGGGATCCGGTCGGTCGTTGGCTTTGGTCGCCTCTTGGACCGCGTGCACGAGCGCGTCGGAGTCGAGGTCGACCATCACACCGCGGGCGACTTCGAGCCAGAGCGCGTAGTCGCGCACGTCGATCAGCGTATCGCCGAGGTCGAAGAAGACGGCGCGAACGGACTTCGGCGCCACTTTCGCCGGAGGCCTTCGGGGATTTTACGCTGACCGTCGCCCCAACGGGCTGCGAGGCGTGGGTTATGCGACGCTCACGGAGACGATGTCGGAGTGGCGCATCAGGACGGCTCGTGCGATCTTGAGGTTCTTGCCGGCCTTGCCGATCGCCCGCGCCTTCCAGGCGGGATCCACGGTTACCGTGGCATGTCGACCCTTTCCTTTCGGCGCCAGCTCGACCTTCCGGGGGTTGAACGCGAAGAAGATGTTACGCGCCAAGCTCTCGGGGTCGTCCGAGTACTCGATGACCTGGATCTCTTTGTGCAGGAGTCCCTTCAGTCGATCGACGAGGACGCCCCCAGGCCCCACCGCCTTGGGGATCTCTCCCGGGAGGACCAGGAAGACGAGTTTATCCTCCGCTTCCAGACAGTCTTTGACCCGTGCGCCGGTACGTTCTTCGAAGAGTCGAATGTATCCGAGCGATTCCGTATCGAACGCGATCTCGGTCATGGGAGGAAAGTGTTCGGTGGCCGTAGGAAAGATCGATTCAGCCGGTCTCGAGTGTCAGGATCGCGGAGGAGCCCGGGTCCAAGATCGCCATGGCGCTGATCGGGAACGGTTTGCCGCACGCCGCTCCGAGCTCGACCGCCGTGCCGGCGTAGTGGTAGATCGGGATCCGGTCGAAGCGGGCTTCTTTCGTGAGTTTCGGCTCCGGGCAGCTGGTGGAGACGATCAAGAGTTTCGCCTTTTTCTTTTGGGCGGTGGCGAGCGCCTCGGTCACGCCGATCTTCACTTTGCCGGTTTCGAGGGCCACCTTGAGCGCGTGCGCGAGATCCATCTTCAGGCCTCCCCGACCGGTGCCGGCGGCGCTTCGGGAGCCGGGGCTTCGGCGGGCGGCGGGATCGGGCGCGCCTTAGAAACCGTGGGCCGATAAACCAGGTTGACGGCGCCGGTGCCGAGCGTGATCGGCTGCCCGACAATGATGTTCTCCGCGACGCCCTTGAGCTCGTCGACTTCCCCGGTGATCGCGGCGCGTAGGAGGTGCGCCGCGGTGATCTCGAACGCCGCGCGTGCGAGGACGCTGGTCTTCTTCCCCGATATCCCGTGGCGACCGATCGCGCGAATATCGCCTTCGTTCGTCATGACGTCCGATACGAGCATGAGATGGCGGATGTCGACTCCCAAGCCCTGCTCCGAGAGCGTGCGCGACGCTTCTTGAATGAGCGCCGCACGGGCGGCTTCGACGCCGAATACACGATAGATCTCGAAGACGGAGTTGGTCGTCGTCCGACTGGCGTCGACGCCGGGTATTTCGAGAACCCCATCGAGGTTCGACCCCTCCGTGTAAATGACGTACTCGTCCTTCTCCTTGCGGATCAAGGCGCGCTTGATGCCCGTGACGCCTTTGATCCGGATCCCCTTCGCCTGCTCGCTGGCGGTGAGGAGCTTCTTGAATGGCATCTCTTCGACGATCTCGTCCTTCTTCCCGCGGGGAGCGACAGGGGCGCCCTCCTTGAGCAAGATCTCGAAGCTTCGGGTCTCGCCAGACCCATTCCCGTTGCGGAGCTCGAATTGCCGGAGGTCGAGATTTTCTTTGAGGGCATTTTCGATATCGATCCGCTTCACACCCCGCGCCGTCATCAGCGCGGACTGGGGCGAGACGAGCACCTTCAACTCTTCCACAACCGTTCCGATCGCCGCTACATCGGGCACGGTCGTCACTTCGATCTGCAGGGCGATCCCCTGAACCGCCTCGCGGTCGTTGCGGGTTTTCCGCTCGACGAGCACCGTCATCATGGGCGTGGACGGGACGCGGCGCGCGTCCACGAGCTCGATCAGCCGCGGGAGGCCGAGCGTGACGTTCATTTCCGCGACTCCCGCATAGTGGAACGTCCGCAGCGTCATTTGCGTCCCCGGTTCCCCGATCGATTGCGCCGCGACGATCCCGACCGACTCGTGGGCATCGACCTCGGCCCGCTGGAAGCGGATCGCGACCTCGCGGACCACCTTCACGGTCTCCGGTCCCGAGAGCTTGAGATTGTGCAGTTTGTCGTGGAGCTCGTCCATGAGCAATGGCGGGAACTCGACGCCTTCCTTGGCCGCGATCTCCTCGATCCGGCCCTTGAGCGTCTCGCGCGCGCCCCCCTTCTTCTCCTCGGCCATGCTTACTCGCCTCCGAAGTCCGGACCTTCTTCTCCCGTGGCCAGGTCCTCGGCCTCTTCGTCCTCCGTCTCTTCCTCGGCTTGCGCCTCGGCGAGCAGATCCATCTCTTCTTCCCCGACGGGAGGGGCACCGCCGGCGAGCGGCTCGCCCTTGGAGTCGACCGCCGGACGAACGCGGCGTCCGAGAACGGTAGCGAGGATCTCGTCCAGTGGCACCGGTTGGCCCTGGAACGAGCGCGACGGGTCGATCCCGTCCTCGCCGTACTCGTATTCGATGATCGTCCCGGCGGTGTTCCGCACGGTCCCATCCTCGGCGACCTTGAGGTCCTCGAGAGCGTTGATCAGGCGGCGTTGCATGTAGCCCGAGCGGCTCGTACGGACGGCGGTATCGACCAGCCCCTCGCGCCCTCCCATCGAGTGGAAGAAGTACTCCGTGGGTGAAAGGCCGTGCTTGTAGCTGGAGGAGACAAAGCCCCGCGCGTCCGCGCCGAGATCGCCCCGCTCGTAATGCGGCAGCGTCCGGTTGTAGTACCCGCGTAGCAGGCGTTCGCCTCGGACCGACTGCTGTCCCACGGCGCCGGCCATTTGCGTGAGATTCAACATCGATCCGCGGGCCCCCGACTTCGCGAGTATGACGGCGGGGTTTTCGAGTCCGAGGTAGCGGCCCGCGATATCGCCCGCCGCATCTCGCGCCTTTCCCAGGTCGCGGCGCACCTGGACTTCAAGCGTCTCTTCCAGCGAACGTCCCGGCATCTGGTCGAGTTTGCCGGTTCGATAAAGCTCGACGAGCTCCGTCACTTGGACGCGCGCATCGCCGAGCGCCTTGTCGATCTCCTTGCGGGCGACGTCGGGGACGTCCTCGTCGTCGATCCCCGTGGAGAGCCCCTTGAGCCCGATCGCCGTGATCGCGAGTCGACTCGCCTCATCGAGGAACTGGCGCGCTCGGGCCATGCCATTGTTCCGGGCGATCGCGTCCAGGATCTGGCCTTTCTCATACGCGATAGCCTTCTTGTCGATCGTTCCGGCCTTGAGGATCCCGGCTTCGATCACGACGAAGGCGTCGTGCTTGCAGCTCATCGGGGGACAGTCGCATCGGTTCCAGATATTGGAACGGAACTCGATCGTGAGGTCCTTCGGAAGGGTCAGCGAGAACAGCTGTTTTCCCGTCCAGAACGGATGGCCGTCCTTGTCCTTGCCCGCCGGCGGGGGGATCGTGTAGTTTAGTTTGTCCAAGAGGTAGGTGACCTGGGCCTCGTTGAACGTAGGATTCTGGTAGGTGAGGAGGAAGGCGCCCGTGATGTGGTCGTGGAGCATCCCGATGATCGGTCCTCCATAACGAGGCGAGAGGATCTGTTCCTCGACCTTCATGATGATCTTCGCTTCGGCGCGGGCTTCCTGGCTCTGCAGCACGTGCAGATTCATCTCGTCGCCATCAAAGTCCGCGTTGTAGGGCGGGCAATCGCAGAGATTGAACCGGAACGTCTTGTTCGGTAGAATGCGCACGAAGTGCGCCATCATGCTCATCCGGTGCAGCGACGGTTGCCGGTTGAACAACACCACGTCGCCGTCGATGAGCTGCCGCTCGACGATGCACCCGGGCTGGACGAGCTCGGCGCACGCCTCCGCGTTCTTGTCCATGACCTTGATCCGCTGTCCATCCTCGCGAATGAGGTAGTTGACACCGCACTGGTAGAGACCCGCGGCGTCCTGGGGCGGGGTCGGACCCCGGCGGACGAGTCCCTTGGCGACTTCCTGATTGTGGGGAGTCACTTCGAGCGGCACCGTCAGTGCGCGTGCGACCTCGTTCGGGATACCCACCTCGTTGATCGAGAGCATCGGGTCCGGTGAAATGACCGTTCGAGCGGAGAAGTTGACCCGCTTACCCGACAGGTTCGAACGGAAGCGTCCGTCCTTCCCTTTGAGCCGCTGGGCGAGCGTCTTGAGGGGCCGTCCCGACCGATGCCGGGCCGGAGGGATCCCGCTCGTCTGATTGTCGAAGTACGTGGTGACGTGGTACTGCAAGAGTTCCCACAGATCCTCGACGACGAGCTGAGGGGCGCCCATGTCCCGGTTCTCGCGGAGACGCTGATTGATCCGAAGGACGTCGACGAGCTTGTGCGTCAAGTCATCCTCGCTCCGTTCGCCCGAATCGAGCGTGATCGAGGGTCGCACCTGGACCGGCGGAACTGGCAGGACAGTGAGAACCATCCACTCGGGACGTCCGAATTTCGGGTTCAGTCCGAGCGCGCGGACATCGTCGTCCGGTACGCGCTCGAGGCGCGCGCGGACCTCTTTCGGGGTGATCTTATGTCCGTTCTCACGGAAGGTCGTCGGCTTGTCGAGGATGATCCGTTGCTGGACTTCGTGGCAATGCGGACAGACGCGCTCCTCTTTCGGCTCGCGAGTGCGCGGCGCCGGAGTCGCTTCGTCGCTGTCGGCGATCGCCTCGCCGCGGGTCGAGGGCGCATCCGGTAGGAGTCGTCCACACGCGCGGCAGGTGCTCTGAAGGAGCCGCTTGATCTCCTTCGCATAGCCGACATGCACGACCGGCATGGCGAGCTCGATGATCCCGAAGTGGCCGGGGCATTCGTTCACGCGGCCGCCACACGTGCGGCAGCGCAGATTCGGCTCGATGACTCCCAGATGGAGGTCCATCAAGCCCATCTCGATCGGATACCCGTCGTCGTCGTAGGTATCGGCCGTGATGATCTTGACGCCGCTCATCCGTCGGATCTCGTCCGGGGAGAGGAACGCGAACTGTAGACTCTTGATCTTCTTGGAGAGACCTTGCGCCATGGTGACCTCCTACCGCATCTCCTCGAGTTGGAGCCGCATGATCACGCCGAGACTGACCAGTTCTTCGAGGAGCAGCTTGAAGGAGTAGCTCATTTCGACCGGATAGATCGACGAGGTGTTCCCACAACTCGGACAGCGGAGCGAGCCCGCCCGCGTATCCGGGATCGCAATGTGGCCGCACTCAGAGTTCCCGCAGACATACTGGATCGTACCGTCGGACTCGTCCAGGAGGCGGTCCTTGATGACCATCGCGACGCCGTGTCCGATGAGACAGTCGCGCTCCATTTCTCCGAAACGGAGTCCGCCTTGCCGCGACCGACCTTCGGTCGGCTGGCGGGTGAGGATCTGAACCGGGCCACGGGAACGCATGTGCATCTTCCCGGCGACCATGTGGTGCAGTTTCTGATAGTAGATCACGCCGATGAAAACCTCCGCCTCGAGTCGGCGGCCCGTCCGGCCATCGTAGAGGGTTTCGCGTCCCGAGGGATGGAATCCGAGCGCCTTCAAACCCTCCCGGATAGCTTCCTCTCGTTCGCCGGAAAATGCGGTCCCATCGATCGTCCGACCCTCCAGGGCTCCGACCTTGCCGCCCAACATCTCGAGCACGTGAGCAACGGTCATGCGCGACGGAATCGCGTGGGGATTGATCAGCAGGTCCGGGGAGATCCCCTGGCGCGTGAACGGCATATCCTCCTGCGGCACGATCAGACCGATGACGCCTTTCTGACCGTGGCGGGAAGCGAACTTGTCTCCCAATTCGGGAACGCGCTGGTTGCGGACTTTGACTTTGACGAGTTTGGAGATGTTCTCTCCTTCCGTAAGGATCACGTTGTCGACCCATCCGGATTCGCCGAAACGAACGGTCACCGAAGTTTCGCGACGTTTCTGCGGGGTCAAGAGGTCGGTCTTCTCTTCGAGGAACCGCGGCGGACTGGTCTTGCCGATCAGCACATCGCCTTCCGTCACCTCGAGTTCGGGGAAGATCAGACCGTCTTCGCCCAAGTTTCGATAGGCGGTGTCGACGCGTGCCCCAGCGACATCGGGTCGCGGGATCTCAAAGCGGTCCTCTTGACCGCCGGGATACTTCCGCTCCTCCCCCCGGTATGTCCGGAAGAAGGACGAGCGACCGAGCCCCCGGTCGATCGCGGCCTTCGAGAAGACCAACGCATCTTGCATGTTGTATCCCTCGTAGGAGAGAACGGCGACGACGAAGTTCTGTCCGGCCGGACGCTCGGTGAAGTGGACGTAGCGCATCGTCTGCGTGCGGAGCAGTGGCGCCTGCGGGTAGTGGAGTAAGTGGCCGCGCGTGTCCGGCCGCCGGCGGTAGTTGACCGACTCGACACCCAGCGCTTGCTTGGCCATTCCCGAACCCATCGTGTTACGCGGCGTCGAATTGTGTTCCGGATATGGGATGAGCCCGGTACAGACCCCGAGCATCAAGTTCGGGTCGATCTCGAGATGCGTGTGGCGCTCGTTGAGTAGATTCTCCGAAGTGAACTCGGCGTGGCAGTGACCGCATTGAACGGTAGCATGATCGCCTCGCTCACCCACCGAGACCCAGCGAACATCGCCGCGCGAGAGAGCGCGTTCACACTTCGGACACCGCTCGGGAGAATGATATCCGTCGACGGCGATGAGGGAATCCTCCTCCTCTTCCGCGTCAATCCATTCGACCTTGCCCTGACGAATCAGATCAGTGAAGGCAAGCGTCCCTCGGCCCAACTCATCGAGGTCGGAGCGCGTTACCTTCGGCACTCCACCTTTCACGACGATCAGGGGACGTCGGAGGCGACCGGGGTCGCAGTGAACGATGACTTCGTTCATTTCCTCGTCGTAGCGCACGTTGATTTCGTAGGTCTTGTCCTGCAAAGTCGGAGAAAGAGTACCCGCGCGCCGGCGATCGCGGATCTCCCGCACGAGGTCGAGCGGATTGGAGTGCAGACCGATCAGGTTCCCGTTGACGTAGACGCGGGCGGCTCGCTTCCCTTTCGTCGCAGAAGAGTCCTGGAGTATCTCGGGTCCGATCTCGCGCGTGTTCAAGTCCCGTAGGATGAGTGTGACTTCCTCTTCATCCGCGCCTTCCGATACATCGACGCAGAGCGCGTAGTTCTTGACGAGGCCGCAGTTCTGCCCTTCGGGCGTTTCATTGGGACAGAGACGTCCCCATTGCGTAGGGTGTAGATCGCGTGCCTCGAAATGGGGCTGACTGCGGGTGAGTGGGCTCGTAACTCGGCGGAGGTGAGAGATCGCGGACATGTGGCTCGTTCGGTCGAGCACTTGGCTGACCCCGGCGCGGCCCCCCACCCAGTTGCCTGTTGCGAGGGCGTGCACCAATCGCTGGGTGAGCAAGTCCGGTCGGATCGCGCTGGCGATCCGCAGATCCTTTTTCCGGGCGAACGAGCGCTCGAGTTGGTACTTGAGGTCCTTGAGGAGCAGGGAGAACGCGACGCGGAAGAGATCCTCCATCAAGTCGCCGGCGAGCTTGAGTCGCTTGTTCGCGTAGTGATCCTTGTCGTCCTCCCCCCGGACTTTAAGGTGAAGTTCGAGGACGGTACGGGCCATGCGGGCGAGATACAGGGCCTTCTTCAGCCGGTCCGTCTTGATGTCGCCGAGGTGCGGGAGGAGCGACCGATCGAGAATCCCATCGACCTTGCGTTGCCGGTACTCCTTGGCCTGCCCCGTCGCGAACTTCTTCTCGAGATAAAGAAGCGCGTCTTCGGTGGTGAGGATCCCCTCGGGCGGGTACAGCTTCTTGGAAATGCACTCCTCCAGATTCACGTTGAGGAGGTGCTTCATCGTTTGGACGAACGGTTCGTCCAACGGAAGTAGCTCGCCGAGCACCGCCTGGAAGATCTCCTCGTCGTTCTTCATCCCGAGGGCCTTCATGAGAATGGCCAACGGGATCTGGCCGGACGCGGTCGGAACTGAGACCTGCAGAATTCCGTCCTTCTTTTTCTCGACGACGGTCAAGGAGCGGTAGCCGCCGCGCTGGCTGAACACCTTCGCGCTCTCGATCGGAGTCCCGTACCGCTCGTTGTACTCCGCGAAGATCCGGTTCGGAGCCAAGTCCTCGAGACTGATGATCACGCGCTCGGTTCCGCCAATGATGCAGTACCCTCCGGGGTCGAGCGGGTCCTCGCCGTACTCCACCAGCTTGGCGCGATACTCCTCGGCCGAGAGCCCATAGTCCGAGTACTTCTCGATCGTACCCTTCTGCAAGTTGCAAGGGCGGCTCTTGACCATGATCGGTAGGTCGCCTATGTGGACGGTTTCGGGCGCGCGTTCGACTCCGTTTTCGACTACGGTGACGTTGAGGTAGATCGGCGCTTGGTACGTGAGGTTCCGCAGGCGAGCCTCCATCGGCGTCAAGGTCGGCTTGGATCCCACCGGTTCCTTGACGAAGGGTTGCCCGACGAGGATCGTCGGTTCGGCCGAGGGGCTCACAAGTCCGGTCCGTGGGTCGCGCCGTCGTCCGACACGCACGTAGATCGAGCTCTTGGTCTTCTGAACGTCCAGCCGGATGATGCCGCGCTCGCTGGAGTCCTCACTGACCCGAGCTTCGTCGACGATCCGCTGCATCCGAGAGTTCGGATTGTCGGAGGTCGGCAGAAAGTCGTTGAAGCTGGCCAGGTGATGGTTGACGATCGATCGCTCTCGGAAGAAGGCGTCTACGATTTCGCGCATGGAATGGAATTACTCTCCTACGGAAGGTATGACGACGCGATAGGCGATCGCTTCGCCGGCCGTCTGGGACGGTCGTCGTATGCGGACCAGTCGACCGACCAAGAGCTCATGGGCTTCCTTCGCGGCGACGAACTTGGGATCGGTCTTGAGTCCGGGGTCCGAAAGGAGAATCTTGGGGAGGCGCTCGAGGGATGTCCCTAGGGTTTGGACCATTTCCGCGGTCTCGCTTTCCGAAAGGAGCTCGTGCGGCGGCACCAGATGATGCGCCACGAAGGGCCGTGGGGGTGCCGCATTCGCGGCGGCGGCGCCCTTCCCGGTGCGTTTCTTGGGCTTCGCTCGCGTGGGACTCATGGTTGAACCTCGGGAAGGCCCCGGGCCCGGGGGGATGTCCGGAGAGGCTCCGACGCGTGCACGGAGCCTCCCGATCGAACCCCCGACCACCTGGTTAAAAGCCAGATGCTCTTTCTAGGGTCAACGGCAGAACCGTCCGACCAACCTAGCTGAGCTACGGGCCCGTAGCCGTTCCGGTTCGTCCGGACCCGAGCGCCGTATTTCAGGTTTCGCCTCGGCGGGCTCACTGAATACTCTCCAAACTCGAAATGATCGACCAGATGGCGGTGCGCCCATGCGTCGGAACATTCGGATCGTTCGCCAGGTCGTCGAGCACGTAGACCGCACTCGCGATCCGAACGTCGAGGGCGACTCGGGGTTTCGCGAGCTCGTCCTTCGCGCCTTGTGCGCCGCGGCGGACGTTGCGTGGGACGGATCCGTCCTCCGCGAGCTGTCCCAACGATTCGACGATCCGTTCTACGGCGTTCTTTCGTTCCTCAGTCTCGGGGAACGCAACCGCAGGAGTGAGCGCGGCGGTGCCGCCGTTGGCAGCTGGCGCCGGGCTCATGTCCGGTGAGCCTCCCCGCCTTCCTTGTAGGCCGTTACGACGAGCAACGTCTTCGTTTCGCGGATGCCGCGAACCGTGGGCAGTCGGTGGAGGACGAACTCCTTGAGCTCTTCATAGTGGGGAAATCGGACCTTCAGAAAAATGTCGGTGTCGCCCGTGACGAGGAATACATCCTCGACCTCGGTGAACTTGCTGACTTCGGAGGCTACGGTATCCGCTTCGGAGGTCTCCACCTTGAGAGCGATCAGGGCCACGACCGATTCATCTCCCCAGACTTTGGTGAACGCGCTCTCGACGGCCCGGCTGACCGGCGCCTTGCCTGTAGTTGGTTTCTCCATGTTTCCTCTTTGGAATGTACTAGTACAGAACCCTACGACGTGTGCGAATGCCCCGTGCCCATACCCACTAGATGGCCGGAGCCGATTCAAACTCCTCTTGGAGGTCGTTGATCACTTGGTCTATCACGGCCCCCGCGGACGGTCCCCGGTACTCCCGGACCCCACCCGCTTCGCTCGAGACGCGCGCCACAAGTTCGGCGCTTCCGCGGAGAAACTCGACACTACAGATGAGCTCTTCCATGAGAAGGATCGCGGCCCCCTGCGCGCAGCCGGCCGAAAATGGCCCTGTATATAGGCTTTGGCTTAGCTCGCGCGCGCGTTCGGCATTCGGGCGGATCCGACCGCTCACATTGCCCTCGTTGCACCTGAAAAGTCAGCGCGTCCTAGATTTCCGGCTCGGCCTGCCTCGCTCGAAATGCTTCGCGCTTAGCGTTATGAGCCCGGTTCCCTTTTGGAGGTCCGGGAAACTTTGTCCAAGCCAATCGGACAACCGGTGCGGGTGGAAGTTCGGGTCGAGCTGAAGCCCGGCATTTTGGACGCAGAGGCCGAAAGTATCCAAAAATCACTGAGTCTTCTCGGGATTCCTGCCGTGACCAAGGTCTCGACCGCGCGGGTGTACGACCTCGATTTTACAGGGGTCTCGGAAAGCGAAGCGCGTCGGCTCACGGCCGAGGCCGTCGATCGGTTGCTCGCGAACCCGGTGATTCATCGGGTCACCGTCCTCCCGTCCAAGGCGTAAGGCCGATGACTCGGGGCAAGCCGTCAAGCGAAATCGAGTGGGCCCCCGAAGCGCGTATCGTTCCGGTTCGGAACGCGTCCCCGAAGGAACTGCTCGCCATATCGGCACGAGGGAGTTTGGGATTTGACCCGAGCGAGCTGGCCCGAATCCGTCGGTACTTTCGAGCAGCCAAGCGAGACCCTACTGACGTAGAGTTGGGTGGCCTCGCCCAAAGTTGGAGCGAGCACTGCAGCTACAAGAGCTCCCGTCCGATTCTACGACGCTACTTCGGTTCGCTCCATCCCCCGGGGAAAGTATTGGGTACGGGGGATGCGGGGGTCCTCCGATTTGAGGACGGCTACGCCTACGCGATCCGTATTGAGTCGCACAATCACCCATCTGCGATCGAACCGTATGGCGGAGCCGCCACCGGTATCGGAGGAATTCTCCGCGACGTACTTGCGGTCGGTGCGAAACCCATTGCACTGGCGGATCCGCTTTTCTTCGGGCCGCTCGACTCGCCTGCGGCCAGCGTTCCAAAGGGCGTCAAAAGTCCCCGCTACATCACGTCAGGAGTCGTCGCGGGTATTCGCGATTACGGCAATCGCGTGGGCGTTCCGACCGTGTCGGGTGGGGTCTACTTCGATCCGGCCTACCTTGTGAATCCACTCGTCAACGTGGGCTGCGTTGGATTTCTTCCTCGGACTCGCTTGCGTCCGAATCGCGCTCAGCACGTCGGGGATCGGCTCGTGCTGGTCGGCGGTCACACGGGCCGGGATGGGATTGGTGGAGTAGCATTCGCTTCCCGCGAGTTGAGCGATCAGAGCGAAGCCGAATCGCGGGGAGCCGTTCAACTCGGCAATCCCATTCTGAAGGAACCCCTGATTCGCGCCTGCGTGGAAGCGTTCGATCGAGGACTCGTTGCGGCGCTCAAGGATTTGGGTGGCGGAGGCCTCGCCTCGGCATCGGGTGAACTGGTCCATGCGGGAGGCTTCGGTTCCCGCATCGAACTCGACCGAGTACCCCTTCGCGAGCCGGGGCTGGCCCCCTGGGAGGTTTGGATCTCGGAATCCCAGGAGCGGATGCTCTTGAACGTCCGGCCGAAGCACCTCGAGGCCTTGCTGGACATCTTCCGGCGTTATGACGTACCGGCGACCGACGTGGGGGAAGTCACCCGGGGACCGCTGGAGGAGATTCGATGGAATGGTCGATGCGTCGCCCAGCTGGACCTCGCATTTCGAGTGGATCCGCGTCCGGCCAAGCGAAGAGTCCAACGCCGGCCCAAACGCGTCACGAAGTCGGCGAAGGTTGGGGATGGGCCGTTGAGTGAGCTGGTGGAACGATTGGTCCTCGCCCCAGATTCCGTTTCCCGCGAATCGATCATTCGGGTTTACGATCATGAAGTTCAGGGTCGAACGGTCATCAAATCCCTGCACGGCCGCGTGACATCTCCCTCACACGGCGACGCGGCCGTCGTTCAGCCTCGCCTCGAGAGTTGGCAGGGTCTCGCGATCGCGACGGCGGCCCAACCTTGGGCGTGCCGCGAGGATCCTCATCTCGGAAGTGTCGCGGTCGTCGAGGAAGCCGCGCGCAATCTGTACTCCGTTGGCGCGCGGCCCGATGCCTTCACCAATTGCCTCAACTTCGGCAACCCGGAAGATCCCAAGGTCATGGGCGATTTCTCCTCCGCGGTGCGGGGGCTTGCGGAAGGAGCTCGCGCGCTGGGACTCGCGGTCCCCTCGGGGAACGTAAGCTTTTACAACGGGGGCCTTGGGGCGGCGATTCCTCCCACGCCCGTTCTCATGGCCACCGGAATCGTGCCGGACATTCGGAGAGCGGTTACCTCGGACTTTAAGGAAGAGGAAAACCCGATCTATCTCGTGGGAAAGTCATCCCCCTCCATGGGAGGTTCCCTGTGGGCCCGACTCGCGGGTTTGCGCGGCCTAGCGCTTCCTCCCGTGGACCCGAGGGGTCTTCGGCGACTCGGAGAAAAACTCCTGACGGCAGGACAAACCGGGGTGCTTCGCGCGACCCACGACGTTTCTGACGGGGGGCTAGCGGTTACCTTATGCGAGATGGCCTTCGGAGGCGAACTCGGATTTAGTGTGGATCTGGCCGGAACCGGCCTCGCGACCCCCCAAGAAGCGTTGGTCGCCGAAGGGAGTTCTCGTTTTGTCGTCGAAGTGACCGGTAGAGAGGAATCCCGCTTCACTCAACTGTTTCGGCGGACGCCTCACGTGCGGCTGGGGCAGGTTACGCGACGCCGATCTGGGGTCTTAAATTGGAAGCAGGCACCTGTCGAAGAGTTAGAGCTCGCGTCCCTCTACGAGCGTTGGCGCGCCGGGCTCGAAATCTCGTAGGAGGGCCGCGTGACCTCCACGGCGCTCGTCTCAGGGGGCAAGGATTCGATCTACTCGGCCTTTCTCGCAGAAACGCAAGGCTGGGTCATCGACGAACTCCTGACGATCGCCCCAGAAGACCGCGACTCGATGCTCTTCCACACCCCCAACCTTCGGTGGGTCGCATTGCAGGCGGAGGCGTGGGGCAAAATTCACCGGACGGTTCCCGCCACGGGAGCGGGCGAGGACGAGGAGTCGAAAACTCTCGAACGCGCTCTCTCGGGGTCCAAGGGGTTGGTGGTAGCGGGCGCGATCCAATCGTCGTACCAATGGGCCCGGCTTCATCGGGTCTGTTATCAGCTCGGGCGACGACTCTACACTCCGTTGTGGGGGAAAGAACCGGGAATCGTCGTGCGCGCCGAGATCGACGCCGGGCTCGACATTCGCCTCGTGCACCTGGCCGCCGAGTCACTGGACCCCCGCCTGATCGGAAAACAATTGGACCCGTTGCTGTTGGAAGAGTTGGAACGCCGGAGCCGCGAGATACGTCGACTGAACGTGGCGGGTGAGGGGGGGGAGTTCGAGACCCTCGTGGTCGACGCGCCGTTCTTTCGAAGGAAGCTCGTGATTGACGAGGCGGAGGTGACCGAGCGCGGCGATACCACGCGTCTGACCGTGCGTCGCGCGCATCTCGAGCCGAAGCGTCCGGTGGAAGGCGCAGATCGCGAGAGTGAATCTTATCCCCTTCCCAGCTCCGTGTAAAAATCGTGCCGAAGACCACCTCGCAGGTTTCGGGAGTCGAGAAGGCTCGCGCGGCGCTAGGCGATCGCCGCGCCGGCCCGAATCTCAACTGGCTTCGGGCGCTCCTCCCGGAATTTTCGGAAAGGCGCATCATCCAGACGCTCAACGAAACCCGGAACTTGGTTCCGCTCGAACGTACGATCCGGGAGCGCCACCGGGGAGGAGGCCGCGCCTTTTACGCACAGTTCCGAGCGCCGTTCGAATTGTACGCGTTGGTGCGACTGCTGAAGCCAGACCATGTGGTGGAGACCGGCGTTTCGTCCGGCGTCTCCTCCGCCCATTTTCTGACGGCGCTGCGACGGAATGGACACGGAACCCTCCACTCAATCGATCGACCGCTGATCCAACGTGCTCCGAAACTTCGACCCGGTGACTCGCCGGTGAGCGTTCCTCCTGGTCGATCGTCCGGGTGGGCCCTACCGGATGAGTTACGGGAAGGGTGGGACCTTCGACTCGGTTCGAGCCAAGAGCGACTTCCGGAAGTCGTTTACGATATTCCATCGCTCGGAATCTTCCTTCATGATAGTCTTCACACGCCTCGCCATCTAACGTTCGAACTCTCCACCGTGGCGCCGAAACTAGTTGGAGGCGCCGTCGTTCTAGCGGACAATACGGCGTGGACGGGCTATGCTTTTGGCCGATTCGCCCGGCGCCTTGGTGTCCGAACGCATCGACGAGGACGTTCGGATCTCGTCGGCTTGCGGATGCCGCCCTCGGCATAGTCGGCGACCTTATCCCACGCCACGTTTTTGGGGCCCTGATGGCGGCGAGCCGATCTGACCGGCCGCGTGCTTCGGGTGTGAGGTCGCGAATGTCGACCAC
Source organism: Thermoplasmata archaeon (assembly GCA_049584655.1). Classification (GTDB taxonomy): domain Archaea; phylum Thermoplasmatota; class Thermoplasmata; order Lutacidiplasmatales; family UBA184; genus Lutacidiplasma. The sequence goes on from JBAUYF010000001.1 coordinate 16,959, forward strand.
GGACCCGGTACGGGCCGCGGATGAAAGATGGCAAGGGGAGGTACTAGCTCCGACTCTCGCGAAATCGCCCGAGCGGAAGGACCGGTTCACCACCCTGGGGGGCATTCCGGTGGATCGACTCTACACACCTCGGTCCAGCCCGGTTGACCTGCGTCGAATCGGTTATCCGGGTCAATACCCGTTTACTCGAGGAGTTCACCCCACGATGTATCACGGTCGCCTCTGGTCGATGCGGATGTTCTCGGGATTCGGAACTCCCGAGGACACGAATCGTCGATTCCGTTACTTACTCCAGCACGGTGAATCCGGGCTCTCCATCGCCTTCGACGATCCTACTTTGTACGGCCTCGACGCGGATGATCGGGAATGTCTCGGCGAGGTCGGGAAATGTGGAGTCAACGTCTCGTCGCTGGAGGACATGGGTCGACTCCTGAATCGGATCCCGCTCGGCGATGTCACAACGAGCATGACGATCAACGGACCGGCGAATATCATTTGGGGGATGTTCATCCTGACCGCCGAAGGAATGGCGGTCCCCCGGTCGAAGCTGGGAGGAACGACGCAAAACGACATCCTCAAGGAGTACATCGCCCAGAAGGAGTTCCTCTATCCGCCTCGGCCCGCCCTCCGATTGGTGACCGATACCATCGAATTCGCGGTGCGCGAAATGCCACGCTGGAATCCGATCTCGATTTCTGGTTACCACATCCGCGAGGCCGGTTCCACGGCGGTCCAGGAGCTGGCGTTCACCCTCGCGGATGGTATGACGTATGTCGAGGAAGCGGTGAAACGCGGTCTCGACGTGGACTCCTTCGCCCCGCGGCTCTCGTTCTTCTTCAATTCCCATAACGACTTCTTCGAGGAGATCGCGAAATTCCGGGCGGCGCGTCGGATCTGGGCGGTCACGATGCGCGATCGCTTCGGCGCCAAGAAGGAACGCTCTCAGTGGCTTCGGTTTCACACGCAGACGGCCGGCTGCTCGTGTACGGCCCAACAACCCGAGCTCAACATCGTCCGCACGACGGTGCAGGCGTTGGCTGGTGTCCTCGGGGGTACGCAATCGTTGCACACCAACTCCTACGACGAGGCGCTCCAACTACCCACGGAGGATGCGGTTCGGATCGCGCTGCGAACGCAGCAGATCCTGGCTCACGAGAGCGGGGTGGCCGACGCGGTCGATCCGTTTGCGGGCAGCTACTATCTCGAGTGGCTCACCGACCGGATGGAAGAGGAGGCGCGACGCTACTTCGATCGCATCGACGAGCTCGGGGGCGTGGTGGCGGCGATCGAGAAAGGCTTCCTGCAACGTGAGATCCAGGAGGCGTCGTTCCGGTACCAACGCGCCGTCGAGTCGGGCACGGAAAAAGTGGTCGGCGTCAATGCCTACACGGTCGACGAACCGATCCGCGTTCCTCGCCTCAAAATCTCCGAACAGGCCCGGTCGGCCCAATCTCGCCGATTGAAGGCCCTGCGGAGTCGACGTGACGCGCGCCGACATGCGACCGCGCTCGAGCGCTTGAAGAAGGTGGCGGAGACGGAAGATGAGAACACGATGCCGGCGATCCTCGACGCGCTGCGAGCTCGTGCCACGCTCGGCGAGCTCGTCCACGCGTTCCAGGAAGTCTACGGCGCGTATCGCGAACGATCGATGTACTGACCCCCGTGTCGTCGACGCCTTCCTCCTCGCCCCGTCGTCGTTCGCCGGCCAAAGATTCCACGGCGCTCATCGATCGATACCGCCAGGAGCTCGACCATCTGTTCCGGCTGCGCCGCTTCGGGATGCATCCGGGACTGGACGTCATCCATGCCCTCCTGGGGGGATTAGGGAATCCGGAGCAGACGTTCCCCGCCATCCACGTCGCCGGTAGCAAGGGGAAGGGGTCGGTGGCGGCCATGACCGCGGGCATCCTTTCCGCCCACGGACTGCGTACCGGCCTTTACACGTCCCCACACTTGCAGAGTTACCGAGAGCGGATTCAGATCGACCGAACACCGATCGGACGCAAGGGGGTGGTCGACGGTTTGGACCGGATTCGGCCGTTGACCGAGGCGCTCCTCGCCCAAGGCGCGATTGACCAGGCGCCGACCTTCTTCGAAACGACGACCGCGCTGGCCCTCGATCATTTCGCGCGGGAGAACGTCGATGTCGCAGTGGTCGAAGTCGGCATGGGAGGCCGACTCGATGCAACCAATTCCATCCGGGCGCCGGTGGGTGTCATCACGACGATCGAGTACGAGCACACCGAATTCTTGGGGACAACCCTCACCGCGATCGCGCATGAGAAGGCGGGTATTTTGCATCCCGGAATGGTGGGCGTCATCGGAGAGACCAAGCCGGAGCCGCTCGTCGAGATCGATCGCTGTGCCCGGGACCGAGGCGTCGGACTCGTGCATTGGGGACGGGAGTTGCGAAGCGAGGATCGTCTGCTCTCGGAGCGCGGGCAACGCATCACCCTCATTACTCCCGGGCATCGTTACGAGGACGTCGAGCTTCCGCTGTTCGGAATCTTCCAACCGGCGAACGCGGCCGTCGCCGTCGCGGCCGTCGAGCGTTTTTTCGAGGCGACTCACCGCACGTTGGATCCCGAGCTTATTCGAGATGGGCTGGCCAAGACCCGTTGGCGCGGGCGGATCGAGCGCATCGCGCGACGTCCCGACCTCTTCCTGGACGTGGCGCACACGCCCGAAAGCGCGCGTGGGCTCGCCCAAAGCCTGGCGGAGATCTACCCCTTCGCCGAAGCGGCGGACAATGCGATCCTCTTCGGGTGTCTCGCCGACAAGAGGGTGGAGCCGATGCTCGATGCGCTGGCTCCCCTCGCGCAGACGATCGTCATGACACCCGTCCGTTCGGATCGCACGGCGGCTCCCGACGATCTTCGTCGCGCGGCGCTGGGGCGTTTCCCTTTCATCGTCCGTGCCCCGGGTTCCAAGGAAGGGCTTGCCTTGGCGCGCGCGGCGACCGATCGAGGAGGGTTCACGCTGGTGGCGGGCAGCGATTATCTCGTGGGGGAGATCCTGAACGACCAGGAGGGTCGAGTAGACGGAGAACCGGATCTCTCGGATCCGGTGGCACCGATTTCCGCCGCGTCCCCTGCGCGAGCTAGGGCGACGCGATGAAGCCCCGACCCGTCGCTATCGATTGGGAGCTGGTGCTCGACCGCCTTTCGGAGTTCTATCACACGGGCGATTGGCGCGTGCCCTATCTCCGCGATCACGCCGAATCTCCATTCCAGGTATTGATCGGTACCATACTATCGCAGCGCACGCGTGACGCGAATACGGACGTCGCGTCGCGGCAACTGTTCGAGCGGTTCCCGGACGCGGAGTCGCTCGCGCGCGCCCGAATTCCAGAGGTCGAGCGGCTGATCCGTCGCACGGGATTCTACCACGTCAAGGCCCGTGCGATCCGGGCATGCGCGCAAGATCTATTGCAACGCTTCCATGGAGCTGTGCCGTCCAATATTCCCGATCTGCTCACGCTGCCGGCGGTCGGCCCCAAGACCGCGAACTGCGTGCTCGTTTTCGGCTACGGGATCCCGGCGATCCCCGTCGACACGCACGTGCATCGCATCGCGAACCGGCTGGGAGTGGTACAGACCGACCAGCCAGAAGAGACGGAAGCCCGATTGCGTGAAGTCCTCGACTCTCGCTATTGGGTCCCGTTGAATCCGCTCCTCGTCCAGCACGGGCAAAACATCTGCCGGCCCCGTCACCCCCTGTGTCCGAAATGTCCGATTGAAGACCTCTGCGCCACGGGTATAGCCTTGAGAAACGGGCGCGACCCTCCGCGTCCGGAGGATCGGACGATCCCGGTGCAACGCGAGCGCCGCCACCATCCCAAACGCCGGCGGAGGAAGGTTCCGACCCCGACTGTTAGGACGACGATTCGGAAATCGAAGGCGCGAGTCGCTCGCCAGACCAAAGGCCTATAGAGTTCGCCCGTCTCGGACGGGACGCCGATGGATCCCTCGGAGTACGACCTGAATTTCTTTCACCAGGAAGGGTTTCGACGGCGGACCTGCACCGGGTGTGGCCACGCCTTTTGGACGCTCGGCGATTTCGATCGGTGCCAGGAGGATCCGTGCACGCCGTACGGTTTCGTGGGACATTCCCCACTGAAGCGGCCGTATTCCCCCTCGGAGATGCGCGAGACGTTCCTCAGCTTCTTCGAGCACCGCGGTCACCAGCGGATACGTCGCTACCCCGTTGTCGCACGCTGGCGCAACGACGTGTTCTTCACCCAGGCGAGCATCTATGACTTCCAGCCCTGGGTCACCAGCGGAGCGATCCGTCCGCCGGCGAATCCGCTGACGATCTCGCAGCCGTGCGCGCGCTTCAATGACCTCGGAGAAGTCGGTCGGAGCGGCCGGCACATGACCCTGTTCGAGATGATGGCGCACCACGCCTTCAATCGACCGGATCATGAAGTGTACTTCAAAGAACGATGTACGGCGCTCTGCCATGAGCTCGTGACCCAAGAGCTCGGGGCGGATCCTCGCGCCCTCACCTACAAGGAGGAAGAGTGGGAAGGGGGCGGGAACTTGGGCCCCTCGTTGAGTGTGGGGATCAGTGGGCTCGAGATCGCGACGCTCGTATTCATGGAGTACATTCGGGAAGGGACGACCGTCAAGGCGATGCCCTTGACGGTCGTCGATACCGGTTACGGGTTGGAGCGGTTCACTTGGTTGTCGCAGGGAACGAAGACCGCCTACGAAGCGGTTTTCGGTGAACCCTATACGGAACTTCGCCGCACGTTTCCAGCTTCCGAAAGCGCCATCCTGGTGGACCACGCGAGGGCGGTGAACTTCTTGCTGACGGACGGAGTAGTCCCGTCGAACAGCCAGGAGGGTTACTACGCTCGCCTCGTGCTGCGGCGGATGCTCCGCATTCTCGCGAAGACCCCCGAGGCGCCGGAGCTCGTTGCCGTGCTCGATCGAGTCGGTCGGGAACTCGCGCGCGACTATCCGGAACTGGGTGCCAACCGAGAGGACCTGCACCGAGTCGTGCACGCCGAAGAGAGCCGGTATTCCGAGTCGATCGCACGCGCCCGAGGTCTGATCCGGCGCGCGGAAGAAAGGGCCGTTCAGTCCGGTCGACGGATCGGCGAGTCGGAGCTGGTCGAGTGGTATGACTCCCTTGGCGTGCCGCCGGATGTCGCCGTTGAAGAGCTGCGGCATCCCCCGGCGATCCCGGACGACTTCTACGCGCGCGTCGCCGCGCTTCACGAGAACGAGCGGCCCGTCAATGAATACACCGAGACGGAAGCAACGGTTCCGGAGTTACCGGCCGAAATCCCGCCGACGGAGGCACAGTATTTCCTGGACCCCTATACACTGGCCTTCTCCGCCCATATCGTCTGGACCGAAGGCGCTCTGGTCGTCCTCGATCGGACGTACTTCTACCCGACCGGCGGAGGACAAATCACCGACACAGGGTTCCTAGGTGAGATTCCCGTTGTGGAGGTGATTCGGCGGGGTCCGTGGATTTTTCATCGAATGGACGGTCGCTCACCGTGGCATGCCGGCGAGCGCGTGCACGGCCGAATCGACGCGCCGCGTCGCATGCAATTGATGCAGCACCACACGGCGACGCACATCCTCAACGGAGCGCTGCGTGAGCTCCTCGGCCCCCACGTCTGGCAGGCCGGCGCGTACAAGAGTGTCGAGGGCGCGCGCATCGACATCACGCACTTTCAGGCTCTCACACCTGCCGAGCTGAACCACGTCGAACGGCGGGCCAACGAGATCGTGCGGGAAAACCGCGAGGTCAAAAGTTACTTTGAGCTCCGGACGGAGGCGGAGCGGCGGTTCGGATTCACCCTCTACCAGGGCGGGGCCGTCCCCGGCAAGCAGCTACGGATCGTGGAGATCGAACGGTTCGACGTCGAGGCGTGCGGCGGGACCCACTGCACCCATACGAGCGAGGTGGGGGGGATCTCGATCCTCTCCACCGATCGCATTCAGGACGGTATCGTGCGCGTCACGTTCGCCGCCGGGGAGCGCGCCCTCGTCGTGCACGAAGCGCATGAGACGATCCTGCACGACGCGGCGCAGCGATTGGGGGTACCGATCGAGAAGATCCCCGAGGGCATCGAACGACTCCAAGCCCAATTGGACGAACACCGGCGCCTCCGGCGAGACGAGCTCAAGGAGGATCTAGCCTCATTATCGAGCCGGCTATCGGAAGATGCCCAGGCAACTCAACGCGTGGGGTCGGCCGTCATTGTGACTTCCCTCGTCGATCTCGACCGGACCGGGTTGATGGAACTCTCTCGGATCCTGACGCGCGAGCCCGACCGGGTCGCGGTGCTCGCGGCCGAGCGCGAGTCCCGAGGGACGCTCTTTATCGGTTCATCGTCCGCGCGAGTCTCGGCCCAAGCCCTGCTGGAGCGCGTCAAAGGTAGCTTCGGAGGCAAGGGCGGGGGCAACGTCTCGGCGGCAACGGCCGTTGGCGAACCGGGGGCCGCGCTAAGGACGGCGCTGGCCGAGGCGTCGGATGCCGCTCGCAGGCAGCTGCTTGGGGAACCCAAGTAAGCTCCCGGAAACCTCTCCACTTCCGGCGAAAGCTTTACCATCCCTTCGCAGCCATGATAACAGCGGGACTCGAAATGCGACAGCAAAAAGGGGACCCCGCGGTCCCGCCGGAGCCGTAGCGCATGACGGAGAATAACGGACAATCGGTGGGGGGCACTCCCCTCGAGGTCATTGAATTCCTGAGCGGGAAGGGCGGAAGGTCCCTGATCGTGAAGGGCGGGGCCGGAACGGGAAAGACCACCTTCGGGCTCGAACTGCTGGAGCGGATCGGGAAGCCGAGTGAATCGTACTATCTTTCCACCCGTGTCGGAGATGAAGCACTCTACCGACAATTCCCGTGGCTCAAGTCCTCCGAGATGCGCTCTCGAGTCTTGGATGCGGGTAAACTGTTCCTCGATGCCATCAACGCCGGGGGTAAGCGAGAAGGCTCCGAGCTTCCCGAGAGCGAGCAGAAGAAGGTTCGCGCCGCGCGCGAAGTGATGCGATCTTTCGGCGAGGAACATGGGCCTCCGACGCGCGTCGACCGCACGCATCTCCAGGCGCTGCTCAAGCGGAACCCGATGCCGGAAGTGGAGAATGTCTACAATCGGATCGAACGGGCGCTTCCGGCGAAGTCCCTGCTCGTGATCGACTCTCTCGAGGGTGTGACCCACAAGTACGGACTCGAGATGGAAGAGTTCGTGATGGCCCTTCAGAAGGATCTCGTCGAGGGTTCGAGCACGAACGTCGTGATGATCCTGGAGAAACCCGAGGCCGGCGGGATCGAATATCTCGTCGATGGGTTGATCTCCATTCAACGCGAGGAGTTGGACGAGCGACGCGTCCGGCACCTGCGACTCGAGAAGTTGCGGGCGACGGCCATTGGCCGTCCGCGATACGCCGTGACCTTAAATGGCGGCCGTTTCGAGGCCCTGGGGATTCAGGATCGAAATCACACCCCTGTCGCGCAGGGAATGTGGAAGCCGACCGCGGATTCCGAGCGGTTCTACTCCACGGGAATCCCGGATTTCGATCAGCTGCTCGGGGGTGGATTCCGCCGCGGGAGTTTCAATGCCTTCGAAGTCGACGTCAACGTCGGGATCGACGATTACTACATGCTCTTCACGCCGACGTACTTGAACTTCCTCGCCCAAGGTCGCGGCGCGATCGCCGTGCTTGCAGCCGGCGAATCCCCCGAGAAGTTGCGGGAGACGCTGACCCGGCACACGCCCCCGAACGTATTCGATACGCGGGTACGGATCTGCGACTACGCGGCGAATGAGACGGAAGAGAGCTACATCGTCCCCATGGCCCGGTTCGGTCGAGATGACGCCCTGCGGGCGATGGTGACCGCGACCAAAGCGGCGCGCGGCCCGGAACAGAAGCCGTTCATCGAATACACCTCGTTCGACACCCTCGAAAGCCTGATGGGCGACCAGGTCGCGATTCGGATGTATTTCAATGGCGTTCAGCAGACCAAGCTGGTCGGCAACCTCGGCATCGGGCTGCTCAAACCCGGGCTCCTCGTCTCGAGCGAGATCCTCAACATGATGGACACCTACTTCCGGATCATCAATATCGACAATGCGCCGTGCATCTACGGCATCCGGCCCCGGACCACGATCCACGCGATCTCGCCCGATCCCGACAAGGGCGCTCCGTACGCCAAATTGACCCCGATCGTCTGAGCGCTCCGACGGTCAGCGTCCCAGATGAGGCGCCGCCGGTAGCAGGTAGATCAGGAGCCAGAGGACGACGCCGGGCACGAGGATCATCGTGAGGTCATCGTCCCACCAGGAGCGCTTGGGCCACTCCACCGTGATCGCGATGGCGGCGGCCACGAACGCGAAAAGGAGCGAAGCGGCTACGGTCCAGCCACCCACGAGCCAGAATGCGGGGAAGGCCAGCGCCACATAGACGATTCCCGCCACAAAAGGGTAGGACCGGCGAATGGTGGGGTGCAATCGAAGCTCGCCGATCAAGGGATCGACGATCGCCGCGCCTAGTATGACGGCGACGGCGATCGGCTCGGGGAAGAACAGAAGCGCGATCGCCAAAGCGGTGGCATAGAATGCGTAACTCCCGATGCGATGGGCCTCGAAGGACCGGATCGTGGGCAGCTCCAGTCCGACCGCGTGGCGGAGCGCTTCGATGACGACGATCGCGGCGACAAGCAGGAGGAGAACGCCCCACTTGGGTATGATGACGAAGAAATTCTCGGGGACGAGATAGTAGACGACCGCCAAGCCTCCCAACAAGTGGAGGATGCGCCGCCACACTCGTTCGCCGAGCTCCGGGTCGCCCCCGAGTTGGGTGCCCAGCCAACGACGCAGGCGGCCGCCACGGTGCAGCCGGATCGCCATATCGGTGTCGGGAAACGAAAGGCGGTATGGACCTTTCGTAGGCCGGTCCCCACCCGCGCGCGAAACATTTTAGGGTACGACCGTTCGGGGCACGCCATGAAGGTCGTGATCCTGGTTGGGAGCAAATCCGACCTCGAAATCGCCGAGAAGGTGCGGACCCGACTGACCGAGTTTCACGTTCCCTGCGAGGTCCATGTGGCGTCCGCGCATCGGAATCCGGAGAAGGTCGATCGACTCGTCTCCGATCCGACGGTCGATGTCTTCATCGCCATGGCGGGACTCTCCGCCGCGCTTCCGGGCGCCGTCGCCGCCCGCACGCTCAAGCCCGTGATCGGTGTTCCGCTGCACCGCGGGCTCGGTCTGGATAGTCTCCTCTCCGTCGTACAGATGCCCCCCGGTGTCCCAGTGGCGGCGGTCGGATTGGACGCGGCGGAGAATGCGGCTCTTCTCGCGACGTCGATCCTGGCCCTTCATTACCCGGAACTGGTGGACGCGCTCACTCGGTATCGTCAGAAATGGCGTGACGAATCGGGGGGAGCCGTCCCTTCTCCATGAAAAGCCCGTCTGAATTTTGTGCGGCCGCGATCGAGCGGATTCGGGCCGAGGCGCCTGGTCGCGTGATCGTTGCAGCGAGCGGGGGAATCGATAGCACCGCGGCCGCGATCCTCGCACAGCAAGCTCTCGGCGACCGCTCGACGGCGTTGTTCGTCAATACGGGCCTTCTCCGAAAGGGCGAGGTCGAACGGGTGGAGAGCATCTTTCGCGCCGCGGGCCTCCGCCACGAAGTCTTGCCGCGTTCCGAGCTTTTCTTATCTGCGCTGGCCGACGTAACCGACCCGGAAGAGAAGCGACGTCGGATTGGAACTACCTTCATCCGAGTCTTCGAGACGGAGGCGAAGCGCTTTGGAACCGACCGCCTCGTCCAAGGGACGATCGCGCCCGATTGGATCGAGAGCGGAGGGGCGCTGCGAGACACGATCAAGACGCATCACAACGTGGGAGGCATCCCGAAGGACAGTCGGTTACGTCTCATCGAGCCTCTACGCGACCTCTACAAGGACGAAGTCCGGGAGCTGGCTCGGTTTCTCAAGATCCCAGAACCGGACCGGCAACCGTTCCCGGGACCAGGGCTCGCCGTCCGAGTCGGCGGTGCGCTTACGCCCGAACGAGTGGAACGGGCGCGGGTCGCGAACGCGGTCGTGGAAGAGGAGGTCGAGCGAGCGGTAGGAGCGGGCACGATGCCACTCCCCTGGCAATATTTCGCGGTCCTACTGCCGATCCGAACGGTCGGGGTCACGGGCGACAATCGGGTCTACGGGGACGCGGTAAGCGTGCGGATCGTCGAGTCGATCGACGCGATGACGGCGGTCGCGATGGACGTTCCCCGCACGGTGCTCAAGCGGATCTCGGAGCGGATCACGCGCGAGCTCCCAGGTCAGGTCGTCCGCGTCTTGTATGACGTAACCGACAAGCCGCCGGCGACGATCGAATGGGAATAGAAACCCCGGCGCCGAAGACCCTATCTACTCCCGGGGTCGATGACAAATTGGGAATCGTTTCGTGACCGCTCCAGGTAAGCCGACGGGCGTCGAGCGAACGATCCGGATCCCCGAAGAGGTCGCTCATGACCTCGAGCAGCGCATCGAGGGCAGCGGTTTTGCTACGGTGGATTCCTTCGTCTCCTTCGTTCTATCGCGGCTCCTCGAGCAGCCGGCGAGCGATACTCCCTTCTCGGAAGAGGAGGAGCGTCAGATCAAGGAACGGCTACGCTCGCTCGGCTACATCGATTGAAGCGGGTCCGCTAGGCCTAAACGCCTGCAAGCGGTGCATCGTTCGTGCTGCGTTGTCCCTTCTGCGAGGCTCCCGAGACCGACCGCATTGACCTCGAGGGACGGCGATTTCTCGTCTTTCGCTGCATGTTTTCCCCGGAGGTCGATCCTCAATTGACCGACTCGGAGATTGCCGAGCGGCTAGGTGCGAGCTTCGGTACCGACGGTCGTCCGTACTTCCGCGAGACGTGCGATCGACTGCACGTCTATGTCACCAAGGGCGAGGGCGCGCGGGTTCTCCTCGGGCCTCGGGACGCGAGCCGCGGGCCGACTTCGTAGAACACCGTTATCCGTATCGAACCAGAAACCGCTGCGCCACGATCGCCAGGATCCAAGTGTACTGGGCGGCCTGGACATTTAGGAAGCTGACGCCAATCGCGGCGACAAAGATCAGGGGGGTCAATCGACCTCGTGTCGTCGTGTAGTGGATCGTCGCTTCCGGTAGTTCCGGACTGACCAGGCGGTGGTTGGACGTCGCATACGTCCAGATCGCGTTGAGGGTGAGGCCGGTGACCGCCTGGATTGCCGAGAAGAGAATGACCGCGACCTGGGTTGACTGGTAGTCAGAATAGACCTCAAGGATGAACGGCATCACCGCGATCTCGAGCAGCAATGCGAGATTGAGATTCGTCAGCACCGAGTCATAGCGCACGATGTACCGGAACGTTCGATGATGCGCCCGCCACCAGATGGCGATCATCACGAACGCGAACACGTAGGCGAGGAATTGGCCGTACTCCCGATTGAGCGCGGCACCAAGGGCCCCCGAGCTTTGCTGCGGATTGAGACCGTTCGTGTTGACGATCGGGACGGTCAGCGTGAGAACGAGGAGGGTGAGGGCGAAGGCGAAGACCCCGTCGCTCAGCGCGAGAATGCGGCTGAGATCTTCCCCGGGCTCATCCCCGAAGTGCGAGGCTCCATGACGGCCGCCGGAGCTTGTCTCCTTCTTCTCGTCGGCTTCCAATCACGGGGGGAAAGAGCCGGGTCCTATAGTAGTGCGGGTTCGCGCGCTCCCGCGCATCGACTACGCGGAGGCGGGAGAGCGGATCTTGGCGAGGGCGGGGTCCGTCGACACGAGATGGCGTGCGAGTCCGAGCTCTTCGGGCGTGGCGCCCAGGGCCAAGCCGACTAGTTGCGGCAGGTGAAAGATCGGCATGTCGAGCTTTTCACCCACCTGCCTCGCCGCTTTGTTCTGATAGGCGTCTAGCGAGATATGGCAGAGGGGGCACGGTGTCGCCATCGCGTCCGCGCCATGGTCCCGGGCATCAACGATCTGGCGGCCCGCGATACGGCTCGCCGTGGATTCGCGTACGAATTGTATCGGAAATCCACAGCACATTACGCGGCCCCGGTAGTAGACGGGGTCGGCCCCGATCGCGGACAAGAGGTCCTCGAAGGAGTGGGGATCCTCGGGACTTTCCCACTTCAACTCCGCCGCGGGGCGGAGGAGGTGGCATCCGTAGAACGCCCCGACCTTGAGTCCCGAGAGCGGCCGCTTCACTTGGGCGCGGATCGTCGCGACGCCAATGTCTTCGACCAGGATTTGCAGCAGATGCTTCACATGGACCGTGCCCCGATACGAGACGCCGATCTGTTGGAGGGCCCCGTCGACCTTGGCACGAACTTCCGGTTCTTCCAAGCGGCGATTCGCCAACGTGAGCATCCCTTGGCAGGTCGAACAAACCGTCATCAGATCCAGCCCGGCCTTTTCGGCGATCGCGAGGTTCCGAGCGTTGAGCGCGAGGTTGAGCGTCGAGTTCGCTTCGTCGATGAATCCGGACCCGCAACACGAGAAATTTGGAAAATCGACCAACTCGATCCCGAGCCGGCGCGCCACCCAGCGTGTGGCCATGTCGAGCTCCTTGCCGGACGCTTGCGCGACGCAACCCGGATAATACGCGATCTTCATTGTTCGCTCTCGTCCGCGTCCTCGAGCAATTCGTACAACTTGTCCACTTCCTCTTGTCCCTCGATCTTCGGGGGGGCGTGGAGTATCTCGGGCTTCTTGCGATACACGCGCAGTCCCTGCGGGATCTGGCCGATCATCTCGATCGGGTTGTACGTTTGACGCACCAGCTTGAATTCGTTCAGGATTCCGCGCTCGCGAATATTCTCCTTGAATCCCACGGCGTGCTTCGACCCATGCTCCGTCGCGCCTTGGAGCGCGATCGCCATCTCCTTGAGATCGCGGATCCGCTCGGACGGCCGCACATCCTTCGGACACGCTTCCGTACAGAGGTGACAACGCAGGCACAGCCATAGCCCTCCGGTCTGGATCCGCAGCAAGCGTTCTTCGTGCCCTCCGTCTCGCGGATCGACCACGAATCGGTACAACTTCGCGAGGGCCATGGGTCCGGGAAACTCGGAGTCCGCTTCTACGGCCGGACAGGCCGAGTAGCACGCCGCGCACGCAATGCACCGCGGAGTTTCCTTGAATCGTTCGACTTGAGCGGGGGTCATGGGATTCGCCTCTCCGACCGGCATGGGCTTGGCTGGGTCGGGGATCAGATGTGGCTGGATCTTTCGATAGTTTTTCCAGAACGACGCGGTCTCGACTACGAGGTCGCGGAGGACCGGTTGATTTCCCATCGGATCGATCACGATCCGGCCGTGGGCGGCGATCTCCGGCCCGATCTGGGTCTGACACGCGAGCCGACTCTTCGAATTAATGAGCATCGCACACGACCCGCAGATCGCGCTCCGGCACGAGTAGCGCAACGTCAGCGTAGGGTCAATGTCCGATCGGATGCGCAGGAGCGCGGTCAACACCGGGGTGTGCGGCGGCAAGTCGAGCGTGTACCGTTGATAGTGCGGCCGAGCATCGCGGCCGGGGTCGTACCGGAACACGTCGATCGGGGTCGAGACCGTCGCCGTCGCCATCAGTAGACGCGCTCCTTGGGGTCCCATCGCGTGTAGGCAACGGGAGCGTACGACAGCTGCGGTCCGGACGGCGACCGCGCCGCGAGCGTGTGCTTCATCCAATTCCGGTCATCGCGCTTCGGGAAGTCGATACGGCTGTGGGCGCCGCGACTTTCAGTTCGCGCAATAGCGCCCACGGTAATGACCTCCGCCAACTCCAACATGTGTCCGGTTTCCAACGCATCGGTCAAGTTGAGATTATAGACCTTCGATTGATCGATCACGCGAACGTTTTCAAAGCGCCGTTTCAGGTCGCGGATCTGAGTCAACGCTTGCGTGAGCTCGCTGGGCTGTCGATATATTCCGACCAGCCGATCCATCGTGGCCTGCATCTCCATGCGCAAGTGCTGGGGCTCCTCGCCCTCGGCCCGGTCGCTCATCTTGCGCAAGAGTTGCGTCTCGGATTCCAAGTCGGTCTCGTGGAGGACCGGCTCGGGTGCCGACGTAGCGTACGCGGCGGCAGCGATACCCGCCTGCTTTCCGAACACGAGGGTTTCCAAGAGCGAGTTTCCGCCCAAACGATTGGCCCCGTGAATCGAAACACATGCGGCTTCCCCGGCCGAAAAGATACCGGGAACGTTGGTCGCCCCGTGAATGTCCGTGCTGACTCCGCCCATCATGTAGTGCTGCGCCGGCATCACCGGGATCGGTTCGGTAACGGGATCGATCCCCGCGAAAAGACGGCAGAAGTCACAGATCTCTTGGAGCCGGCTCTCGATCCGCTCACGACCGAGGTGCATCAACTCGAGGTGCACATAGCCGCCCGGGAATCCGCGCCCTTCATTCACTTCGGTGATAATCGCTCGTGATACGACATCGCGGGACGCCAATTCCAGGACGTGCGGGGCGTACCGCGCCATGAATCGCTCGCCTTGCCCGTTCTTGAGAATCCCCCCTTCTCCCCGCGCGCCTTCTGTAATCAGAATACCAGACTCGAGCAACGCGGTCGGATGAAATTGTACGAACTCCATATCTTTGAGGATCGCGCCCGCTTGGTATGCGGCGGCGATACCGTCCCCCGTGCAGCTGTGGGCGTTCGTGGTGCGCCCGTACACCCGACCCGCCGGACCGGTCGCAATGATCACGCTCTTCGCGGCAATCTCTTCAAAGTCGCCGTGCCGTCGATCAAACGCCACGATTCCCTGAACTCGTCCGTCCCGGACGACGAGGTTCGTTAGATCCCACTCTTCATAGAGTCGGAACTCCGAGGTTTCCAAGTGCTCCCAGAGGGCCTGCAAGAGGGCCAGCCCGGTGCGATCGGCGGCGTAGATCGTGCGGGGGAAGCCGGCACCGCCGAACGGTCTACGGGCGAGCGCGCCGTCGTCGGCACGACTGAAAATTGTTCCGAAATGTTCCATCTCGACGACGGTCGGTCCCGCCTCGCGACAGAAGAACTCGATCGCGTCCTGGTCTCCGAGATAGTCCGAACCCTTGACCGTGTCGTAGATGTGCGTATCGACGGAGTCCTCCTTACCGACCGCGGCATTGATACCTCCCTGCGCCGCCCCCGAATGCGACCTCAGAGGATGGAGCTTCGACACCAGAGCAACATCGCACCCCGCCTGAACTGCGGCGAGCGCGGCACGTTGGCCGGCAAGTCCCGCACCAACGACGACCACGTCGTGCCGCTGCATGAAAACTCGATGCGCCGGAAATCGGGTCAGTCTTTAACCTCGACGGACGCCGGTCGCTGTCCGCAATCGACTTGGAGAACTTATCGACGTCAGTGTGGATGGCCGGCCCGCGCGCGAGTCAATTACGCCGGGCGGGCCCGTCGAAATCGCGCGCCTTTCACGCTCGCTAGTGAAGGCGACGTAATATCTCGAGGAGCGCTTATATAGAGAGCTCGGGTCCACCGCGCCGTCTTCCTACCTTAGGTGGGGCCATGATGCAAAAAACTGTCATTCCCGCGGATGAAGAGCGGCTCCTGAAAGGGACAACCACAATCGGCATCGTTTGCAAGGACGGCGTCGTGCTCGCGACCGAGCGACGTGCGACCGCCGGCACAATGATTGCCAACAAACAGACGCAGAAGTTGTTCCGTATCGATAGCAATCTTGGCATGACCATCGCCGGCTATGTCGGCGACGCCCAGGTGCTGGCTCGCTACCTTCGCGCGGAAGTGTCCTTGTATCGGCTGCGGCGCAACGCGCCACTCTCGATCGAGGGGGCGGCCACTCTTTTGGCGAACATTCTCAACGGTAGCCGTATGTTCCCCTATCTGGCTTGGATGATTGTCGGCGGCACTGATTCGAAGGGTGGCCACGTATTCTCAGTTGATCCTGGTGGGGGCTCCATCGAGGACCGATACGTTTCGGTTGGCAGCGGCTCGACGTTCGCCTACGGCGTTCTAGAAGAAACCTACTCGCGCGATCTCTCCGTATCGGATGGGGTCGATATCGCGCTCCGCGGACTCACGGTTGCAATGAAGCGGGACTCGGCGAGCGGAGATGGGTACCTCGTTAACACAATCACCGCGAAGGAGTACAAGGAGTACTCCGAGGACGAAATTAATAAACGCCTGAAGGCGCTTAAGATTCCCTTGCCACCCGTATTACCGTAGTATCCTACCGACTCCGGGCGAACCCTTTCCGCGCGCCAACCACTTCTGATTGAACGATGAGTTTCGACTCGCTCATAGAGCAAACGAAAGAGGCATTACGTGAAGTGCTCCCCGAGGGCATCGAGGTCACGGACATCGAGCTCGAGGGACCCCATATTGTCCTCTATACCAAGCAACTCGATTCCTTCCTCTCCGGCGGCGATCTGCTTCGACAGGTGGCGCAGCGATTGCGCCGGCGGGTGCTCGTGCGGAGCGATCCGGAGACGCTGATCGATCCCAAAGAAGCGGAAGGAGCGATCCGCGAACTCATTCCCGCCGAAGCCGAAATCACGCAACTGTACTTTGAACCTGAAACCGGGGAAGTCACGATCGAAGCGTCGAACCCGGGCGCGGCGATCGGTCGGGGCGGATCGGTCCTCAACGACCTCAAGCGTCGAATCGGATGGGTCCCGACCGTCGTCCGGACCCCGCCTATTCCGTCGAAGACCGTCGAGGAAGTTCGGATCCATCTTCGGAACGAATTCGACACTCGACGCTCCTTCCTCAAGAAAGTCGGCGTACGGATCGCGCGGGACCGGCTCCCCGAAAAGATCTGGGCGCGGAACACCGCGCTCGGTGGGTATCGGGAAGTGGGGCGCAGCGCTCACTTGCTGGGGACACAGAACTCCAAAGTGCTCATCGACTGCGGGATCGATCCTGGCTCGGATCGGACCCCGTTCTTCAACGCCCCCGAACTCCTCCCGCTCGATTCGCTCGATGCGGTGGTCGTCACCCACGCACACCTCGATCACTGCGGATTGATCCCCGTACTGCTGAAGTACGGCTACCACGGGCCGATCTATTGCACGGCGCCGACGCGCGATCTGATGACGCTGATGTTGCTCGATGCGATCAAGGTCGTGAATCAAGAGGCACGCAAGGGACTCTACGACTCGTCGCACGTCCGAGAGTTGGTGACTCGAACGATCCCCTTACGATGGGGAGAGACCACCGATATTGCGCCCGACATTCGGCTGACCATGCACAACGCCGGCCACATCTTGGGCTCCTCGATCTGCCACTTCCACCTAGGTGATGGTGACCACAATCTCGCCTACAGCGGGGATATCAAGTTCGAACGCAGTTGGCTCTTCAATCCCGCGACAAATCGATTCCCTCGGCTCGAGACGCTGGTGCTCGAATCCACCTACGGAGGCTACCGAGACATTCAACCGAGCCGGCAGCAAGCGACGGAGGATTTCTCACATCTGGCGACTACGATCCTCGGACGCGGGGGCAAGCTCATCGTACCGGTTTTCGCCGTAGGTCGGTCTCAGGAAGTGATGCTGGTGCTCGAGGAGAAGATGCGAGAGGGCAAGATCCCGCGTGTCCCCGTGTATCTGGACGGGATGATCTTCGAGGCGACGGCGATCCATACCGCGTACCCTGAGTTCCTGAACAGTCAGCTACGTACCCAGATCTTCCAACAGGGTGACAATCCATTCCTGTCGGACATCTTCCGCCGCGTCGATTCGGGTCAGATGCGGAACAACATTCTCGATACCAAAGAGTCGTGCATCATCCTCGCCACGTCGGGGATGATGAGCGGCGGTCCCGTCATGGAATATTTCCGCGCGTGGGCTCCGGAGGAAAAGAATGGGATCCTCTTCGTTGGGTACCAGGCCGAAGGAACGTTCGGACGCCGGCTCCAACGGGGACTTTCGGAAGCCAGTTTCATGGATGGTTCGCGCCAGCAGAACGTGCCGGTCCGACTGGAAGTGGCCACGATCGAGGGATTTTCGGGTCACTCGGACCGGGTCCAGTTGATGAATTATGTCGCGACGCTCGACCCGCGCCCGCAGCGCATCTTGTTGAACCACGGGGAAGAGTCGAAGGCGGTCGATCTCTCGACCAGCCTCCACAAACGATTCAATTTGGAGAGCCGCGCCCCGTACAACTTGGAAGCGGTCCGCCTTCTCTGACCCCCCCCGCGGGACCGAGTCGCGGCCGGCCTCACGCGGGTTAGACAAACCCATTTATACGAAGGGACGGCTGATTCGGACGTCTGGTGTGGACCGGACATTCCAAATGTCTTCTGCACGCCGCCGGTTTCTCGTAATCGGACTTGATGGGGGAACCTTCGACCTGCTCGACCCGCTCATGCAGGCCGGAGAGCTTCCCTTCCTCCGCTCACTCACGGAGCGGGGGGTTCGGGCGCCCCTCGAGTCGGTTTACCCCCCCAAGACCATCCCGGCGTGGTACTCCTTCGCGACCGGGCAGGACCCCGGCGGGCTCGGGATCTTCGGATTCACGCAGCCCGATGAAGTGCCAGGTAAGAGCAAGCTCGTACAGACCTTCCGGCCCCATGAGGCGATCTGGGACTGCCTCTCTCGAAACGGGGTACGCGTCGGGGTGCTCAACTTCCCACTCCACAGTGGCTACCCGCTCAACGGATTCGTTATCCCCGGCATGCTCAACGAAGACCCCGTCAGCTACCCCACGCAGCTGAAGGGGGAGCTCGAGGCGGAGCTGGGAGCTCCTTACCCCAATGAACTTCCCCCGTACCGTACGTTCGAGCGTGCGGGCTGGATGGAGCTCGCGACCCGAGATGTCGCCCATCGAGGTCGCGCCGCCGCGATCCTCGCGGAACGGGAGCGCCCCGAATTCCTCTTCGTACTGTTCCGCGAGACCGATCGGGTCGAGCACCAGCATTGGGGCGAGCTTTCCCGGCCCGTCGACGAGATCCCGACCGACTTGCGACAGTTCTGGCGAACCGTGGACTCAGCCTGTCATGCGATAGACACCGCCTTCCGAGCCGGTGGGTCGCCCGCCCTGACACTCGTCGTTTCCGACCATGGCCACGGACGCGCTGAGTCCGACTTCTTCACCAATCGCTGGCTCGCCGCCAATGGATTCCTACGATTCCGAAACCAGCGCGAGAGCCTCCGACGTCAATCCCTTTCCCGACTCGCTTTCGTTCTGCAACGGTTCCCCAGCGTCGAGAAGTTGATCGAACCAATCGCGGACATTCTCCGGGGGGGTCCGGTTCGCGAGAAGTTCGGCTCGTACATTACCGGCGCCTCGAGCTTCGAAGCGGTGGCCGAGCGGATCGACTGGGAGCGGACGCTGGCGTATTCGTACCCGGTCCCGGAAGGGATCTATCTCAATCTGCGCAACCCGTCGCTCACCCCAGAACGGGCGGCGGAGGTCCTCCAAGAGATCCGCGGGAAGCTCGAGGCCTATCCGGATGCGCACATCGAGGTGCTCGATCCCCAGCGCATCTACCAGGGAAAGAACCTCGTGCACGCCCCTTCCCTCTTCGTCAAGATCGATGGGCTCCGCACCGATCCGCGCATGGATTTCAGCTACCCGCAACCGCTTTTGCGGGAACGGCCTACGTTCTTCTATGGGACGGGAACGCATCGCATGCTCGGAATCCTGATCGCGGCGGGAGATGGGGTTCTTCCCCAACGCTTGAGCGAGCCCCTTTCGTTACTCGACGTCGCTCCAACCGTATTGGAAGGAATGGGCGTCTCGGTTCCGAAGCGTATGTCGGGCCGGTCGTTCGCGCGACGGATCGGCAGCGCCACCTAGGGCGGCTCCTGGATGGCCCCCTGGACCATCGATCTGCTCACTTCCGGTCCGCCGACCGACGAGCTCTTCGACCCCGCATTTATCGCGTGGGAGCTACTTCGTACCCTAGGGGAGCGCGGCCACCAGGTTCGGGGGTTCTATCCGGATCCCTTAACGGGAAATCCGCCCCCGGCGCCGCCCGGCGTTGTGGCGGTTCCCGTTCCTTCCCATCCGTCCGACCGCGGAGATGTCGAGGCGTATCTCCGCAACGCCCGTGAATTACGTACGCCGAATGCGGATGTCTTGGTACGCCTCCCCTTAGGCGCGGGAGGATCGATCGTCGTCCCGCGCGCACCCCACTCTCCAAAGGTCGCTTCCTTCATCCGAGAGCTCGCAATTGACGGGGGGACGGCGCGGGCGACCCCCCCCACGGGATTCTTTGGGCGACTCGGTCAGTGGCGCGACCGGCGCGCGGTGCGTCGGCGTGAGGGCGCCGCGATTCGAGAGTCTGACCTGCTCATCGTTCGTCAGAAGGAATTGGGAGACCGCATTGGCACGGTGTACGGGATCGAGCGACCCAAGCTGGCCTTCCTCCTCGATCCCGTCGCGGCCCCCATGCTCTCCGACACACGGCCGATGACCCGTCAGCATCTGCGCATTCCTCTCGACGTGCCGGTCGTGGCGTACGCCCCCGGAGCCGGACCGAACGGCGCGGCGGACCTCGACCTCGCCTTGGAAGCGTTCCGGCGGATTCGGGTCTTCTTTCCCGGCGCCCGATTCGTCGGCGTGGGCGTCCCGGTCCATACGGACCCGGGAGTCCTCATTCTCCCCGACCGCGACCGGAATTCGGTCGACACCGCGTTCGTAGCCGCCGACGTGGTACTCGTACCGCGCACCGCGGACGCGGAAGACCCGATCCCGCTCTATGCGTTACGGCACGGAAAAGCCGCGATCGTCGGGGATGGCGCGTCCGTAGGAGCGTCGAGCCGTACCAAAGTCGTCCGCATCGTTCGGTCGCTCGACCCCGGCGATGTCGCCTCGGATCTCGCCGAGCTTTTGGCAGATCCTGCCCTTCGGAGGACCCTGGGCGAAGCGGCGCAAAAGTTCGTGGCGCCGCGTACCTATCCGAGAACAGCCGAGCGACTCGAGGAGCTGCTCGGCCCCATTGTGGGTCGTTGAACTACGGCGAAAATTCCTCGAGGCTCCACGACTTCGCGGGCCGCCCCCCCTGTTGAAAGCGCGCCCAGCCACGCAGATACGTCCAGCCGACTTTGGGAGGCAGTACTCCCGATTCCATGGCGTCTAAGAGATGGCGAAACTCCGCTCGGAGCGACTCATACGGATCGTTCTCGCCCGGCGCGATCGATGGGGCGGCCGGCCGTAAGATCTCGATCGTTCCGCCGCGAACCAACCAGATCCCGACGCGGGCCGTCCGTTCGTTCCTCGGGTGAGCTAAGAGGCGCTGCCCGAGCGACTCCCGGGGCACCACCACCGCCGTCCAACTTCCCCATCCCCGACGCGCCACTGCTTGAGCCAAGACTCCCTTCCAATCGGCGAGCTTGAGCTCGATCAAGCCGACCTCCTCCCCCCGCCGGGCGACGACGTCGAAGTAGTCCGATCCATCCGGGTCGACCCACACGCGGTACCCGAGGGGCGCGAGGTATCGCTCGACCGGCACGGCGAGATCGGACTCTCGCGGTCGGCGTTTTTCGGTATCCGGAACCGGGGAGGTCGGGCCGGCCACTGTCATCCCCCACTGCGGAGAAACCATCGGTCGAGTCGGGCCCGGGTGATCTGAACGCGAATGGGTCGGCCATGCGGACATGCGTAGTTTGCCTCGGGCAGTTCCTCGAGTTGTAGCAGGATCCGCTCCATTTGACGACGTTCGATCGAATCACCAGCTCGTACGGCGGCGTGGCAGGCGATCGACGCTGCCCGCCGTTCTTGAATACCATTCGGTACTGAAGGTCGACCGCCGTTGGCGAGTTCGTCCAAGAGGGCAATCAGTGTCTCGGGAGGCGCCAGATGTCCGTGATGGACGGGCACAGATCGAATGCGATAGGCATCCGCGGCGAACCGGTCCACTTCGTACCCGGCCTCATCGACCGTCGTCTCCATCTGCTGGAGAAGCTGCGCTTGCCGAGCCGTGAGATGTAGCGTCACCGGGCTGAGCAGCTCCTGACGTGCGAGCCGCCCATGGGCGAGGATCGAGTCGAACAGGAGACGCTCACTCGCGGCATGTTGATCGATCAGGACGAGCCCTTCCGCCCCTTCTGCGATCCAATACAATCGAAACAGGACTCCTTGCAAAACGAGCGCAGATTGGGACCCGCGCTGCCGGATCGCGCTGGGCGGCCCCTCGTCAAACAGACGACGTTGGCTCGCGTGTCCGGAGTCGAATCGGATTGGTAACGGCACGACCGGGTCGTAGGCGGAGAGCGCTCCCAAGTTCCGATGACTGCCGACGGCCTCCGGCGACGGCAACGATTCCGGAAGCTCCGAGACCATCGGAGTCCCTTGGAGGGCCCGCCGGGCTTCTTGCCGCAGAGCGTCCGCAATCTCGCGTTCCCGCACAATCCGAACCTCGCGCTTTGTCGGGTGGACGTTGACGTCCAAACGCTCGAGGTCGAGCTCGAGATGCACGACGCCGGTGGGGAAGCGTGTCCGGGGAATGTACCCTTGATAGGCGACCTTGATCGCCTGGGCCAGGACCCGACTGAACACCGAACGGCCGTTCATCGCAAAGTAAAGGCCCGACGCACTTCCCCGTGCCGCCGCAGGCCGGCCGAGCACCCCCCGAACGTAGCCGCTCGTCGGAAGCTCGGCGGCCAACGGAAACGATTGGGCGGGGAAGTCTGCCCCGAACACGTGGGCGCTCGCCTCGAGCAGGGAGGTGGTGGCCGGGTAGCGGGCGACCACGCGCCCCTCGGCTTCGACCGAAAGCCCTACCTCCGGTCGCGCCAGGTAGAGGCGCTCCACAGTGGAGAGAATCTCGACCTGCTCGGCCGCTGGCGCATGCATAAACTTCCTCCGGGCGGGTGTGTTGAAAAAGAGGTCGTGCACCCGAACGGTGGTTCCGACTGGATGACCTTCCACCAGCTCCCTTCCCTCGACGCCGCCGAGCAGCGTGCGCCCGTGGGCGCGATCGGACTCCGGAGGACGAGAGACGAGCTCGAGGCGCGAAATCGCGCCGATCGCGGCAAGTGCTTCGCCGCGAAAACCGAGCGTGCCGATTCTATGGATGGGCCCCCCGGGATCCAACTTGCTCGTCGCGTGGCGCTCGAGGGCCAGCCCCAGTTCGTCCCGCGGAATTCCGGTTCCGTTATCGGTGACCTCAATGCGTGTCAGCCCACCGGTAGTCAGACGGACCCAGATCGAGGTTGCTCCCGCGTCGACCGCGTTCTCTACCAATTCTTTCACGACGGAGGCCGGTCGCTCGACGACCTCGCCGGCGGCGATGCGTGCCACGAGATCGGGAGCGAGTCGTTGGACGGGCCGGCGTTCCACGGGCGCGGCGGTCAAGGTCCCTCCGGCGGGGATTCGGCGCGTGCGCGCTGCTGAAGCTCGTGCAACCGGCGGAGTGCCTCGAGGGGAGTCAACCGGTCCAGATCGAGCGACCGGATCTCCGCTTCCAGTGCCGAAATCGAGGGAGCGCGGGCGTCCGCGAGGAGGATCGCTTGGGTGTAACGAGTCGGTCCCCGTGCCTTTCGCTTCGAGTCAGTCACGTTCACTCCGCCTTCCTCCAACCGACGGAGAAGCAGGTCCGCTTCTCGCACGACGGAAGGCGGCATCCCGGCGAGCCGCGCGACGTGAACGCCGTAGCTACGGTCGGTACTTCCGGGAACCACTTGATGAAGGAACACGATTCCCCCGTCTCGTTCTTCTACGGCCAGGTGAACGTTGCTCGCACCGCGCAGGTCCTCGATCAACTCCGTCAACGGATGGTAGTGCGTGGCGAGGACGCTGCGGCATTGCACCGTATCGTGTAGATACCGAATCGTGGCCCACGCAAGCGCGAGACCGTCGAAAGTACTCGTTCCGCGTCCCACCTCATCCAGCAGGATTAGCGACTTGGGGTCTGCCGCGCGTAAGATCTGGGCGACCTCCGACATTTCGACCATGAAACTCGACTTGCCTCGTCCGATCTCGTCGGTGAATCCCATCCGCGTGAACAACGAGGACACCACCCCGATGCGTGCGAATTTCGCAGGGACGAACGAGCCTGCTTGGGCGAGGACCACGAGCAGTCCGACCTGTCGCATGAAAGTTGACTTGCCGGACATGTTCGGCCCGGTCAACACCAAGAGTCGGGCGTCGGCGGCGTCCATCTCGATGTCATTGGGGACGAAGCGTCCGCTCAACATCCGGTCGAGGATCGGGTGGCGTCCCTCTCGTATCACTAGTGCGGTCGAATCATCCACCGTCGGGCGCACCAGCCGCTGCTCCTGCGCCAATAGCGCGAAAGAGGCCAAGGCATCGACGATCCCGATCGCGCGCGCGACGCGGTGAATACGCGGGAGCTCCCGTTCGACCTCGGACAGAAACTGTTCCCAAAGTCCGGCTTCGGTCTCTCTCGCCTTCTCGCGCGAAGTCAAGATTTGGCGCTCGAGTTCACCGAGCCGATCGGAGGTAAACCGTTCCGCTCCAGCGAGGGTCTGCTTCCGACGAAAATCCGAGGGAGCTTTGTCCAGGTTCGGTCGCGAGATCTCGAAATAATAACCGAAGACCTGGTTGTAACCGATCTTCAGCGTCCGGATCCCGGTCCGCGCCTGCTCCGCGCGTTCAAGCGCCTCCAACTCGGCGAGCGCCGCGCGTTCCGTCTGCAAGATCTGGTCGAGTTCGGCGGCATGACCGGGCCGGAACAATCCGTGATCCTCGTCGGAGACGGGGAGCGTGTCGGGTAGCACCGTATTCAGTCGGTCCAAGAAGGACGCCGGCGGCACAGCCTCCTTGGCCAACCGATCGATCCAAGGGGTGGAAGGCCCATGCGTCAGCATTTCCCCGACGCGATTGGCTTCTCGGAGGCTCTCACGAAGCGTGCCGAGCTCAACGGGGCGAATCCGGCGGCCCGCGAGTCGGGCGCCGATCCGAGAGATATCGGCGACGCGACCCAAGGTAGTGCGAAGCACGAGGAGGTCGGCGCGGCGCTCGACCAGGGCTTGAACGGCACTCAATCGCTCCTCGATCCGCTCGACTTCGGCGAGGGGATTCTGCAACCAAAAACGGAGAGTTCGCCGACCGGGAGCCGTGACGGTAGAATCCCACACATCCAGGAGGGTCGTTCCCTTCGGATCGTCTGGGTTCATCGGGCGATTGATCTCGAGGTGGCGCAGCGTCTTCGCATCCAGGAGTTGGCGCTTTCCTAAAAGCCGGGAATCGACCGGCTCGAGGTAGGGCAAAAGACGCGGCTGGGTCGATCGGACGTAGGCAGCCAAACGCGAGCCGACGGCCGCGAGCGAGGCGGACAACGTCGGTATCGTCGAGAGCGAGATCGGAAGTTCCTCGACGGGTAGAGGTGCGGGAGCCGGTTCGAGTCGGGCGCGCGGAAATTCCTTGGCCAGCGTTCGCAACAGGCCGCCACCGGAGGATTCACCCGATGGGACTGTCACGAGGATCTCACGGGGCTGGAACGGGGCGAGCGCCGTGACAATCCCTT
Source organism: Thermoplasmata archaeon (assembly GCA_049584655.1). Classification (GTDB taxonomy): domain Archaea; phylum Thermoplasmatota; class Thermoplasmata; order Lutacidiplasmatales; family UBA184; genus Lutacidiplasma. The sequence continues at coordinate 42,353 of JBAUYF010000001.1, forward strand.
CGACGCCCGTGCTCGCGGCGGTGCCATGAAACCACTCTCCCGTCGTAACATCGACGACGGCAAATGCACCGGGCGCTTCCGGAAGTATCTCCACGCAGGCGAGAAAATTATGGTCCGGTGTCCCCAGGATCCGGTCCTCGACGACGGTACCCGGTGTAACCACACGGGTGACCTCGCGCCGTACGAGGCCCTTGGCAAATCGCGCGTCCTCGACTTGATCGCAAAGGGCTACCTTGTACCCCTTCCGCACCAGGCGCCCGAGATACGATTCGACTGCGTGGTGCGGAACCCCCGCCATCGGAGTACGTTGCCCCTGGGCGTCGGCCGAGCGCGCGGTGAGGACGACCTCCAGTTCGCGCGAGAGCAGCTTCGCGTCCTCGCCGAACGTCTCGTAGAAATCGCCCACGCGAAAGAGCACGAGGTGTCCCGGATAGCGGGCCTTCACCGCCTCGTATTGGTCCAACAGCGGCGTCGACACCGCGGGCGCACTCATTGGCCCCGGTGCGAGCGGCGGTCCCGATATAATCCCGCCGATGCGCCCGGGAATCGGGAGGCGCTGAGGGGGAGATTTGAACTCCCGTGGCGAAATCGCCACCAGCTTTCAAGGCTGGCGCCTTGCCGGGCTAGGCTACCTCAGCAACCCACGCGTCGAACACACCGCTTCGTGGAATAAACTCTCGTTCTGGGCCCGGCCAGCCCCTTCGTCGGAATGCAGGTGCCGGGAGTTCCGCCCGGGCGACGTCCGTCGCCCGGAGTTTCGAACCCGGGTGGTCAGCTTGGAGGGCTGACATCCTACCACTAGATTACACCTGCATCGGCTGGCCGGACATTCGCGGCCGACTGACTTCCGTGCCTAATGCTTTGCCCTCGATTTCGCCGAATGCGCGGCGGAGAGCTCCAGTAACGCGACTCGTTCCAGCACCAACGCTTCCCACGAAGACTCGGGAACGACGGAGCGATCGGCGGCGTCGATGCCCAGTCGGTCGAGGAGGGTCACATCCGGGGCTCGCGGGTAAGCTGCGGGGTCGGGTTCGAGTCCGAAGGCTTCGAGGATGGCGCTCGGCTCGCGGGGCTTCTCCATCACCACTACGAATCGTTCGGTTTGGTCCGAGAATCCCACCTTGCCCAGGGCGCGGGGAAGCTGGTCGTCCCCCGCGACGTAGAGGGCATACTCGGCGCTTCGGTCTCGGAGACGTTCTTCGCCGCGTGCTCGCGCTCGACCCAAATGGGCCCACGCCGAAAGCAGATGGCGTTCCCCGGCGATCCCGGCTGCATCAAAGAGTGCGACGAGCGACGGATCGGCGGCGTTCAACCGACGGAGCTCCTGGATTAGTTGGGGAGTCGTTGGAATCCCAGGTTGGGGTCGCCGGGCGCCAATGGCGAGGAGCGAACGCGTCTCGGCGGGAGGAAGCGGTGGAGGTGTCATTTCGTTCCGCGTTCGGCGATCATTCTTTCATGAATCGGAGAAACTCGGCTCGGGAGCGAGGCTGCAAGACATAATTTTCCCGCTTCTCGCGTCCGATCGTAGAGGTGGGAGTAGGGCCATAGTCGTGGCCCGGCAGGACCACCAACGCATCGTCAAGTTTGAGGATCCTGCCCATCAGACTGTCGTACAATGCAGAGGGGTCTCCGCCGGGGAGGTCCGTCCGACCACATTCGCCCACGAACAGCGTGTCCCCAGTCGCGAGCTGGCCCTCGAACAAGTAGAGGACACTATCGGGAGTATGACCCGGTGTATGAATTACCTGGAAACGGATTCGGCCTGATTCGACCACGTCGCCGTCCCTGACCGAAAGGTCCTGATGCAACGGCGCGGACGCCTGGGCGACCACCTTCGCCGCGGTCCGCTCGCGGAGCTCCGCGTTGCCCGCCACATGGTCGCGGTGACTGTGCGTGTTCATGATGTACCGGACTTTCACGCGATGTTCGTCGATCGCGCGGAGCACGGGGTCGATCCCGAAGGATGGGTCGATCACGACGCCTTCTCCCCCCTCGGCGTTCGCCACCAGGTACGTGAAGTTGAGGTACGGTCCAATCTGATACTGTTCGAGGAGCACGGCCGGGACCAACGTCACCCGGTATTTGATGGAGGAGGACTGATTACGGCGACGTCGTCGCTTCAGCACCCTCGGGAGTGGATCGACCTCCCGTGACGGCATCCAGGACGACTCGCCCTTCCGTTCCCTCCGCGTACCAGAACGGCACGTGTAAGAGCGTCAACGCTCCGATGCGCACGTCTTCGGGACCGGGTGAGATTTTCCGAGTCTCAATGACGAGGGCTCCGCCGTGCTGTTCCGTATGATCGACGCTGACGGAGTGACGCCGTCGGAGCGTTTGTTCCGCGAGCAGGCGAGCCTGCGCTTCGTTCACCTGTGGTTCAAGACGTTGGTGAGGCTCGGCGAGTTCGTCCACCAATTCCCGATCGCCGGGCTCCCAGACCTCGACCCGACGAGATAAGGCGTTCACTGCGACAAGGTGCTCGCTCGACGGCCCCGTTCCCCCGTGTGCCGCAGGACTTCGCACCCGATACCCGGCGACGTAGAATGGTACGAGACGCAGCGTGATCCGAAATCCCTCGACCCCGGCGAGTTCTTCCGCCTCTTCGCGGCTCAATCGGGGGCGAACCGTGCGTACGCCTTCAGGAAAGAGCGCCGAGGGCGGATCGAGCGCGCTCGGAACGCCCACTTCCTCCACGAGAACACCCATAGGACCGACGGCGGACGGAAGGAGAAGTTCCCCCAACGCCGGACCCAAAGTACTCGGATCGAGGATCTCCATGTTCCGCTCCGCCGCCAAGGAACGGGCGACCGCCCCCGGCTCCTCGGCATAGACGATCGATCGGTGGACCACATCAGCGGGAAAGATGCTCTCCAAGTCTGCCGGCGAACGCAAGGAACGTACCACAACCACCGCTCGCCGGTCGCGCATCCGGACTGCCAGCAAGCCGTCCGCATGGTCCGTAAGGCGGTAGCCGGCCGCTTCGAATAGTCGGCGCAAGATGGAGGGAGTACCCTCGCCGTGCGCCATCGGTCTTGTCCATGGGGGACCCCCATATTTCGCTTCTGTCGGAACGGTGGACCAGGCGAGCCCCGCCACCGTAACCCTGATGATTCCTCGAGCGACGTGGGCGCCGTGCCACGGTATTGGGTCGGCTGCTCCGGATGGGGCTACGACGATTGGGTCGGTCCGTTCTACCCACCGGGGACCCCGGCGGGAGATTACCTACGGCGCTATGCCCGCGTCTTTCCCCTGGTGGAGGTCGATTCCAGCTTCTATCGTCCGCCGTCTCCCTTTCTCATCCGCCGTTGGATTTCGGTCACCCCGGAGGGATTTCGATTTACGCTCAAGGCGCCACAGGATCTCACGCACGGCCCGGCCGGCCCCAAGAGCACCGCGGCGCTCCAAACATTCTTGGAAGGATTGCCCATGGTTCATGCGGCAGAAAAGCTGGGAGCGGTCGTCCTTCAGTTCCCGGCGTCGTTTCGCCGGGACCGAACTCCCGATCGACTTGCTGAACTATTGAACGCGATTCCCGTCGAGTATCCTCTGGCCGTAGAACTCCGACACGCCTCGTGGTGGACCGACGCGACCCGACGTGAGTTGGAAGGGCGATCTGCCGCCCTGGTCTGGTCCGTGATCCCGCATGCCGAGCCTCCGGCATGGGTCACGGCTCCCTTCTTGTACGCGCGATTCGTCGGAGATCGCGCCCTTACGAAATTTGATCACGTCCAACGGGATAAGCGGGCCGAGATGGAATCCTTGCGGGACCGATTCGAAAACGAGGGTCGATCGGCCCTGACCGTATACGCGCTCGTCAACAATCATTACATGGGATTTGGACCGGGGAGCGCGCAGGTACTGCAGGAAGTCCTGGGTTTGGTACCGTCCGACCTCGCGAACGCGGCACGCGATGTGCAGCAGCGCTCCCTCGACGCGTCCGTGTGAGGGACCGGATCGTTCCGGGCCGTCCCCCAGTCTGAGTCGTCCCCCTCTCGAGGACAAGCTATTTATCGAAACCACAGGTCCAAGGGACTGTAATCGATGGGGGAGGCAATCACCCTCCGAGTTGCGGAAGCGTTCCAACAGGATATCGGGCTCGGGACCGCACGGCTGGACGTCCAGACCCGGCAGCGACTCAAAGTCGGCGTCGGAGACGTTATCGAGATTCGAGGGCGAAAGACGACGCCCGCGCTCGTGAGTCGCGCGCAGGCCGACGACGAAGGGAAGGGACTCATTCGCATCGAAGCCGTCGTTCGAAGGAACGCGGGCGTGAGCATCAGCGACCGCGTTCAGGTCCAGCGCGTCGATTGCCCCAATGCGGACGCCATTACGATCGCGCCGATCTACGCGGGTTCTGCCAAGATGGATTTGGGGCCCGGCCTCGAGAGTTTTGTTTCGAAGGCGCTCTCCCGCCGCCCGTTCGTCCGCGGCGACGTCTTCGTGATCCCGGGGGTCTTTCTCATGGGCGGATCGCTTCCGTTCATGGTCGTTTCGACCCAGCCAAAGGGGATCGTACAGGTCGCGCCCACTTCCCTGATCACGATCAAAGAGGAGACCGTCAGCGAGACCGAAGTCGCGGCACCGCGGGTCTCGTACGAGGATATCGGTGGGCTCAAGGAAAAGCTCGGACGAGTACGCGAGATGATCGAGCTCCCGCTCAAGCATCCCGAACTTTTCGATAGGTTGGCCATCTCGCCCCCGAAGGGCGTACTCCTGTACGGTCCGCCCGGGACGGGGAAAACGCTCATTGCGAAAGCGGTGGCGAATGAAGCGGGAGCCCACTTCATCGGGATCCAGGGGCCCGAGATCATCTCGAAATATTACGGAGAAAGCGAGAAAGAGCTTCGAGAGAAGTTCGAAGAGGCGGAGAAGAACGCTCCCTCCGTTATTTTCATTGACGAATTGGATTCCATCGCGCCTCGACGCGATGAAGTGGTCGGCGAAGTCGAGCGACGCGTCGTGGCGCAATTGCTCACCCTGATGGATGGTCTCTCAGGGCGGGGCAATGTCATTGTCATCGCCGCGACCAACCGCGAGGAAGCGATCGATCCTGCGCTTCGTCGCCCCGGACGATTCGACCGAGAAATCGAGATTGGTGTTCCGACCCAAGCGGGACGCCTGGAGATTCTTCAGATCCACACACGCGGGATGCCTATCGAAGGGACGGAACGGGATCGCGATCGGGTGCTCCGCGACCTGGCGGCGTTGAGCCACGGTTTCGTGGGAGCCGACTTGGCTGCTCTAGGACGGGAGGCAGCGATGCGGGCGTTGCGTCGATTCCTTCCCGAGATCGATTTTGACAAGCCGATCCCGCTCTCGCTGCTCGAGCGGATGAAGGTCACGGAACGCGACTTCAAGGAGGCGTTGAAGCAGATCGAGCCCTCGAGCCTGCGCGACGTCGCGATCGAGATCCCGACGACGAGATGGGAGGAGGTCGGCGGACTTGACCGAGTACGCCGGATCCTGGAAGAGTCGGTCGAACTCCCGTTCAAGAACCCTCAAGCGTACCGGCACATGGGCATCGAACCGCCCCGAGGCATCCTACTCTACGGCCCCCCGGGTGTCGGGAAGACCTTACTCGCAAAGGCGGCGGCGACGGAGAGTCAGGCGAACTTCATTTCGGTGAAGGGACCCGAAGTCATGAGTAAATGGGTCGGGGAGAGCGAAAAAGCGATCCGGATGATCTTCAAGAAGGCGCGACAGGCGTCTCCGGCGATCATCTTCATCGACGAGGTAGATTCGATTGCGCCCAAACGCGGGATGCAAACTTCGAGCGGCGTAACGGAACGAATCGTGAACCAATTGCTCACCTCTATCGATGGGCTCGAATCGCTCGAGCGGGTCCTGGTCATCGCGGCGACCAATCGACCGGATATCTTGGACGAGGCGCTCCTTCGGACCGGCCGCTTCGACCGCCTGCTCTACGTGGAACCGCCGAATGCCGCTGGGCGTCTCGAAATCCTGAAAGTCCATTCACGCAAGATGCCTCTCGCCGAAGACGTGAGTCTGACCGAGCTTGCGCAACGTACGGAAGGGTTCGTGGGGAGCGACTTGGCCGCCCTGTGCCGCGAAGCCGGCCTGACCGCGATCCGCGAGAACATCAAAGCAACGACGGTGACGATGGCGCACTTCGACGAGGCGCTCAAACTCACGCATGCCTCATCGGATCCAGAGTCGCTCAAGTTCTACGAGGACTTCGCGAAGCAAGTGATGCGAGAACGAGTGAGCCGGAAGCGCGAAGAACCGATGCAGGCCATCTACCGCTAGGCGTCCGCACCCCGAGATGTCTCGCCGGTAAGTCGATGCAAGCAAGCTATAAGTAGAGGGGCAAGGTTCGGCGCCGAGTTCGCCGATAGGGAACGAGGATCAAGGAGCAGTGGCATCGTTGGGAAATCGGGCGTTACGTCTCGCGTTTTGGCTGCTGCTCGTCGTGTTCTTCACGTCGACTTTGATGGGCACGCCTTTGACCCGAGCCGCCTCTCCCAACTATATTCTGCTCGGCTACGTGACGCAATCTTCCGGAGCCCCTGCCTTGCCGGGGGTCACGGTCGACCTCATGTCGCAGGCGACCCACACGGTCTACACGACCACGACCCTTCCGGGGACGAGTGGGCAGTTCAAGTTCACTCTCACGAATACGCAGGGCGCCCTCGCGCCGGGTTGGTGGGGCGTGTGGGTACCTCCCCAAGCGAACGATAGTCTCGTTGGCTGCACGCCGTGCGCGGTTCAGCCCCAGAACCCGAACCCGGTCTTCGCGTACCAAACCGCCCAGACGTTGACCTCGACCGGCTCGCCCGTGGAGATCACCGGCGTTACGCTGAGCCCGTACAACTCGGTACTCACCGGCACGGTCGACTACGCTGGGTCTCCCTATGCGGGCGCCATCGTGCAACTCCTCAACCCCACCTACGATAACTTCGCGTTGGGAAACAATACCTCCACGGCTTCGGGTGCGTTCTCGCTGAAGGTCCCGACGGGTACCTATGTCCTCCAAACGATCGTACCGGGACCGACTTCGTACTACAACTACACGCGAGTCGTCGTGACCACCGGGACCCACGCGCTCGGAGTCATTAGCGTCAACAACTACATTGTCTCGGGATCGGAATTCCTCAGCTCGAACCCCTCCGCACGGGTGCCGAACGGAGGTAACGTCACGCTCTACGACCAGTATAATGGGTACATCTATAGTGCGCCCACGTACCCCGGTGGCTACTACGCGATTGGCAGCTACTCCAACTTCTCTGGTGGCGGACACCAGCTCTTTGACGTCATTTTGAGCCCGATCGGATATGGAACGATCTACTACCCCCTCTCCGTTGGCGGGGCGGGAGGAGTCGTGCGGAACGTCTACATGTCCCCGATCGCCCCGCCCGCTCAATACCAAACGACCCTCAACTTCTCGCAGGTCAACACCACGCGCGGCACGGGTAGTCTGGCCGTCACGACTCAAGCCACCCTACTCAACGACTCGACAATCCCGATCCTCGCGAACACGAGTGTCGGGCAGATCTGGGCGCAACTTGGACTTGACTTCGATCATTCCACCAACTTCGTATCGACCAATTGGGCCGAAGTAGCGAATTGGATCAATTCCACGGGGCCCTTCTTCCCGGCCGTACAAGCGGGGGCGACCGTCAACGGGACTCTCTTCGTGCAGCCCACAACCGGCTACTCCTTCACGAACTCGACGACCTGTAGTGGCACCTGCGGCCTTACCAGCGCGGCGACGATTTCCCTCGGTTACAGCCAGAATTTCAAGCTGAACGGAACAATCCCGGCCGGTCGGAACCAGTATTCCATTGGCTTCTCGTTCCGCCATCCGACCAATTCCGAAGCGATCAACTACACCGTCGTGCTCCCGGCGGGATTCTCGCTTGCGGCGGGAACTCAGGCTCCGACCGACAGCAAACTCGTCCCGGACGCGCAAGGAACCTGGACCAGCTTTACGCTCGTCTCACAGCCCAGCCCGACGCCCGGCGGAACGGCTTCGTTCACGATCGTGAAATATACGAACGTCACGGCCAACGTGAACGTTACCTCAACTGCTTTCACCTTCTCCACCCACAACGTCCTGAATTCCTCGCACGGGGGGTTCACGGTCGTCCTTGGCCCGGGTGAGGCAGCCTCCTTCACTGGAATCAATTCCACTTTCCCGGCAGGGACCAATGGAACCAAGTTCGCGTGGGTGTGGGGCGATGGCGGCTCGAACTCGACCGGTTCACCCTCGATCAATCACACCTACGCGGTGAGCCACGACTATCCCTACAACGGAACGTTAACGGTAACCTCGTCCGGAGGTTTGACGAACTCTACCACCTTCCATGTGTGGGTAGCTCAGGGACCGGCGGTCGCGAATATTACGACGAACGCCACGGCCGGCGAAGGGAAGAAAACGTCGGCAGGGACGTACTACCTCATGCTCAACTGGTCGCGCAATCTACAACTCAACGCGAGCGCGAGCACCTCGACAATATCGACGGGTCCTTCGGTCCCGCCCGGGGTCATTTCCGTCGCGTCGTGGACGATCGTCGCTCACAACTACAACAAGACGGCCAACTATTCCTGGAGCGCGAGCGTCAATCCGTTCTCGAATCTGACCCTGCCTTTCCTGGGAGCCGGTTACTATCTGAGCAACGGGACGGTCGGATCCGTTCGAGTCCCCTTCCTCGGCTGGCAATACAACGTCACGTTGACCGTTTGGGATGCGGCGGGATATCAAGCGAGCACGACCCTCGTCATCTTGGTCCAAGATACCCAAAAACCCGTCGCGTCGTTCCAACTGTTGAACGGAGGGAGCAAGGTCATTTCCGGTAGCGGGGTCATCGAGGGCGCGAATCACACCGCGATGGTCCAGTTCGATGCCCGGAACTCCACCGACCCGAACAATGGAACGATCGTAAAGTACGTTTGGAACGTCACGAACAATCAGTCCGGCTACGCGCGTCGGATGCCATTACAGACCGCCACTCCACCCTATCAGACGACCGCCAGCCCGTATCCTCGACTATGGCTCGCTCCGTCGACCAAAGCCTACAACGTCAATCTGACCGTGACGGACCGCGCCGGTAATGTGGCTTGGTCGACCGGTACGGTCACGATCTCCATCAATTCGACCACGCGCCCGATCATGAAGGCGAGTAACCTCACCGGCCCCTCGACCCTCACCGCCGGTTCCTCGTACACGTACTGGGTCAACGTCACCACCGGGGGCGGAACGCTCGCGGTCGCTCAGAATGTCACTGTGAACTGGTACACCCTCTCCCCCAGCGGCGGAGGCAGCCCGAGCTACATCGTCAGCAATCATTCAGTTCAGTTCTACAACTACACCTCACCCGGCGTTCCGAACAGCTCGCCGTTCGCGAGCGGAACGATCTCGCTCTCGTACAATCAGACCGTGCGGGCGGTCGTCCACTGGACCCCCTCCACCTCGGGGAATTTCGTCCTCTACGCGAACGTGACCGCGACCAATGAGTTCGCCGGCGATTATCCGTCGGGTCCGCAGATCGCCGAAATGTCGATCACGGTGAATCCCAACCCGCTCACCCTCGCGCTCGAGTACGGGGCGATCGCCGCGGTCGCCGTCGTGGTGATCGTGCTCCTGATCATCTTCTACCGCCGCCGAGTCTCCCGCGGGACGACCAAGGCTTCGTCTTCCTCTCGATCCGGCCTCATCCGCGGCAAGCGTTCCTCCGATGAGGGCGAAGACGACGACTCGTAAGAATGGATTCGCGGCCTTCGCCGCACGAGCATTAATCGAAATTCAAGATCGCGGTACATGACCGCGGAGGAAGATCGGACGCGATTCAGCCGTAGGGGCCGACTTCGTCCAATAGGTCGACGTGCGTGAGGAGCATCCGTCGGCAGCAGTAGCGCTCCAATCCGAGGGCATTCAGGACTTCCCCTGCCGGCTCGCCGCGGCTCGTCCGCTCGCGGAACTGATCCCAGTGTTGTCCAATGACCGCTCCGCACGTGAAACAGCGGACCGGTACCATCATCGTCATGGAAATCTCGTCCTCCCCGAGCGTCTCACCGATAAGACTTCTGGCGTCGCTTGCGCGCGCCGCGTCCCCCGGGTCGCTTCGGGAGCTTGCGCCGCGGGTCGTTCACCAAGAGCGATCGGTCGTAGTGTTTGAACATCTCATTCAAGCTCGCGTCCTTGAGCCAGGCGAGGAGGCCCCGGGCCACGGCGGTCCGTGCCGCCGAGGCTTGGCCCATGATCCCACCGCCGGTCACGGTAACCGAGATGTCGATCCCCTTCCATCGGTCGCCGACCATCAGCAAGGGTTCCTGGATCTTGAGCCGCACGAGCTCGGGTTCGAGAATCTCGAGCGGTCGACGGTTGACGCGTACCTGCCCATTCCCCTTCTGGAGGGTCGCGCGGGCGATGGCGGTCTTCCGCTTGCCGGTAGCCAGGACGACGTGCGGGGCCTTCAAATCCGAGCCCCCAGGAGCCGCGTGATCTCTTCCAGCGTAACGGGAGGTCGCAGTGCGGGCCGTACCTTAGCGCCGTCCAGAGTCTGCTTGGCAGCCTCCTGATATTCCGGTGGAGTCCCGATGAAAACTTCGAGGCGGTCAAACGCTTCCTTTCCACGGGTCTTGAGATGGGGGACCATCCCGCGCACGGTCCTCCGAAAGATGCGGTCCGGGTACCGGGGATAATGGGGTCCCATCCGTTTGGATCCTCGAGCGCGATTAGTTGTGTACTCTGCGAGCACGTTTTCGCGCGATCCGGTAATCACGCACTTTTCTGAGTTGACAACGACGATCGATTCGCCGGCGAGGAGCCGCTGCGCGATCAGGCTCGCCGCCCTTCCCAAAACGAGCCCAGTCGCATCGATTACGGCAGGGGCCGCACCCGCAGGCGCCGAGTGGTCCCGCCCTGGTGCTTCAGCCAACGAGCCGCACCCCCGAACCATCGGGTTTGGCACGCAAAAGCTCGTGAATCGTCAAGGCCTTCCCGCCGGCGGCGTGGATTTTCGCCCGCGCTTCGGCGGAGTAGTGAAACGCAGCGACCGTCATCGGTTTCGTGAGCGCGCCCTCCGCGAGCAACTTTCCGGGCACCACGACCGTTTCCTGCGCGGCCACGAGTCGCTCGAGATTCCCGACGTTGACGGGGTCGGTTTGATGACGCGGGCGGGCGAGCCGCTCGGCTACGGACTGCCAAATTGGCGCCTTGTGCGACTTAGCCGCTCGACGTAGTTCCACGAGCACGTGACGTAGCTCGGGATTCTCCTTACGGATCGTACGAAGCATGGCGGGTCGCCCACGACCCGGGTGGCCGATATAAGGATTGCCGGAAAGCGCGTTCGCGCGGCCGGTACGTTTCTCCTCCGCCGACCGGCAACCACGTGTTGCGTCCGTTGTTTCCTCTCTCGAACAACGGTTAAATAAGGTGCCTCACCATCGTGCAGCGAGGACGACATGCGCAAGTTTCTATCCGAGCTTCGCGGCAAGACCGTAATGACGAACGACGGACAGATCTTGGGCATGATCGAAAACTTCGTCGTCGACACGCAATCCGGGGGCATCGCGCACGTATTGGTGACCCCGAGTGAGGATGTCGAAGCTCGGCTGTTTCAGACCGATGGCTCCGGCCGCTTAGTGCTCCCTTTCAAGAGCATGCGCGCGGTGAAGGATGTCGTCGTGATGGACATTGGGAAGTAATCCTACCGACGCGCCCTTCATTTCGATCGTCGTCACCGTTCGGAGCGAAGCGCCGCATTTGCGGCAGCTCTTCGATAGCCTCCTTGTCCAGGAGGAACCATACGAAGTCGTCCTTGTCGACGCACTCTCCCGGGACGGAACGTGGGAGATCGCGCAGTCCTACGCGGCACGGTACCCGGCGCGTTTTCGCGTATTTCAGAAATACGGCTCGCGCGGCATCGGTCGGAACGCCGGGGTAGCGGCGGCAAAGGGGTCGTTCATCGTATTCATTGACGGAGATTGCATCGCTGACTCCCAATGGCTGCAGGCGATGCGTCGTGGGTTTCGTAACTCGCTGGTCGTGGCGGGACGGACGGTACCGCTGGGTCGCTCGCGCTTCGGGCCACTCGAACGGGTTGAGCTCTACCAGCACGGGAACGACGTGACCTATCCGAGTTGCAATCTCGGTTATCAGCGGGCCCTCTTCGAACAACTAGGAGGCTTTGACCCGCGCTTCATCACGGCTGAGGATATCGACCTTAATCTCCGCGCGGTACGCGCGGGGGCTACGATCGTTTTCATCCCGACGGCGATCGTCTACCACTACCTCCGGGCGACCATGGTCCGATTCCTCTTCCAAGCGTTTTGGAACGGATACGGCCGCAAGCAATTGACTGAAAAACAGGGATCGTTGTGGGGCAACTATCGAGTGAGCCGGTTGCTCCAAAACCAACGCTCTCCCATGGCCTGGACCCGCATCACGGCCGCCCTCGGAGGCTACTTCGCTCGAGTGGTGACCGGGGTCGGCGAGCGGCTGAGCGCGGAACCGTCCGAGATGCCCGTTCGCGAAAAGGACCCTGCCGCGGGAACCGGGGTCTGATTCTACCCGCCTCGCGGCGCTGCGGATGCCGACTACGCGGCCTTCAGAAGTTCCGCGACCTTGACCGCCTCGGCTAGGATCTTGTTGGCATCGGCGCTCTGATCGACTACAGCGACCAAGAGTGCTTTCTTTCCGCTGCCCACGATGATTGTCTTGGAATCGTTCCCCTCGATCACGATTCGCTCGGGCGGCGCCCGATTCAGCTCGGTATTCGCGGTCGCGGCCGCGCCGAGGATCGTCGCGCACATGATTGCAAAGGTCTCCGTATACACGCCCGCCGGCACGTCCGCGTACAGGACGAGCCCATCTCGAGAAACGAGGGCGGTCGCGATACCCGAGATGCGAGTCTTGAGGTCCTTGATCACAGCCCCGACATTACCCGTTGCCATCATAGTGGGGGTTTCTACAGCTCCTCAATACGGAATCGACATTCGGCGTTGCCGGTGGACGCACACATCTCTTCCGTACACTTAACGCGCCCCCCCTTAAAACGTTCGTAGAACTCGCGGAGGATCCCCCGTAGGCGGTGGCAGGTGGGGATATCGCTCGGAGAGACCTCGATCGACCCTTTCACGATGACTTCGGTGTCCGAAAAGGTGACCTCTTCGATCCAGCCGCGCTCCTTGAGCGCTTGTCCGGCCTTCTCGTAGAAGTGCGGTCGGTCCTTGAGCGCTTCTTGCGCCATGTCCGAACCGATGACCGAGCCTTCCTTGAAGAACAGTCCATGACAGGCGTGGGACATGACCCCCTCGTAGAGTTCCTGGATACGATGGAGGTCGGACTGGTTCAATTTGACATAGCGCATATACGCCGGTGGGACCGTTCCGCCCCTCTATTAAGGTGTCGTGAGGACGGTATCACCGCGCGCTCGCATGACTCCTTTACGAGGGTGGCTCAGGGTTCGCGGCGTCTCCAACCGGTTCCGCAGCGAGGTTCGACTCGAGCCCTGCGAGACCCCGGATTCGGCGCCCCCCCACCTTGGGCCAAGTGCCGTTGCGGTCGAGCAACACGGCGGAAATCCCGAGGCGAGTCGCCGCCCGAACGTCGCTCCAGAACAGATCTCCGACGAATGCGGACTCCGAAGCGGTAACCTGGATCCGATCCAGAGCTAGCCGAAATGCAGAGGCGGCCGGAAGGCATGTCGCCGAAGCATCGTCTCCGGCGAGGACCAGGAGTTCTTCCGGTAGTTGCGCACGATGCAGCATCCAGCGTGCCGACTCGCGCGGAAGAGGAGTGATAATGCCTACCGTCACGCCCGCGGATCGAAGGCGTTCGACGGCCGGCAACGCGTCATCGTAACGTTCGACGTCTCCCATCGGCTTGAGGAAACGAGTGACGACCGCTTCCGTTTCGAGCCCGGGAAGTGGATGCCCGGCAATCGCCCACAGTGTCTCGCGTAGGTGCTGCCGGTAGGCTTCGAGATCCACCGCGGGTTCAGCGCCGACGAGTCCGCGCCACCGGCGGCGATCCCAGTGATGCTGCGCCCGTCGAAGGGCGGCCAGCGCATGCCGCTCCGAGAGCGCTGGCCCGCGGGGCCGCCAGGCCCATTGCCAAGCGGAGAGAGTCTGAGTGGGAACGATCGTATCATCGAGGTCGAAGAGGAATCCTCGAAACTCGGTGTCGCCGATTTTCAGCGTCACGGGCGATCGAGCTCTATCCGCGCCCGGTCTTCTGAAGCTCAAGTAGGTCTTCGGTCGAGACCTTTTCGCCCTTCTTGAGGCGGGCCAAGAAGTCCTCTTCCCGCGGTGGTTCCGCGTCCGCCCACGTCGAAGGCGTCCGCCCTCCCCTCGCTGCGGCGAGCATCTTTTCGATATCGCGAACCTCTTCGATCGCCGCGATATGAGCGCGATGAGCTTCGTCCGCGGCGGTCTTCACCTCGATGAGTCTGGCTTGGACTTCGTCCGCCTGACGACGCAGCTCGTCCACGGACTCGTAGAGGGTCACCATCGCCTCGTGCTCGCGCTGGGCTTCTTCGGCGAACTGCCCCACAGCAGCGTGATGCTTCTCGGCTTCGACGCGGGCCTCCGCGACGCCTGCGAGAGCCTGATCGATCTCGGGATCCTGTCGTAGTTGATCGTCCTGGTCCTTGATCGCTTGCTCGAGGCGTTTCATCTCCTCGATCAAGCGCTTCTCTTGCTCCCCCGTCAGGGCCGTCGTCATGTGGCGGAACTCCAATTCTTTGAGTTCCTTCCGCAGACGCCAGACCGGGACGGCGCCAGGGCGCGGGGCTCGAGCCCGCTTGAGCTCCTGGACGCGATCGCTCAACTCCTGGAGCTTGCGGTTCCACTCTTCTCGGAGCCGCTTCTCTTCGCGAACCTGGTCGTTTAGCGTATCGCGATGGCGACGATGTTCTTGGGCCTCCGAGCTCTTCTGATGCAACTCATCGATGATGCGACCGCGCTCGTCTGCGCGCGTGCGCGCCTCCGCATTGAGCTTGTCGCGCCGAGCCCGGAACTCGTCCGCCCGGGCATTGGATTCGGCGCGCTTTCGCTCGAGTTCATCCGTCGCGTCGGTCAAAGAGCCACCGCCCGTCGAATTTCACGAGGTCGGGAATCGTTCGACAGAGGCGACCGATATAAAGCCTTCCAGCGAACCGAGCGCGCGGCGCCGTGTGGCGCGCGAGGCGTCCACCTGACGAAGACTCGAGACCTTCCTTTCCCGCGTCACACTAATATGCCCACCTCCCGCTCATCGCTCTCGTGGAAGAGGTCGGCCGTATTTTTGGCGACGTGGGGTTGGGTCAGTTCCAACTCAGCCTCACGCATCCGGTCGAGCGAGGCGACTACCTCGCTGTCCAGGATGAACTCCACCACCGCGAAGTCCTCTGCCAGCTCGACGATCTCCATCGGAAGAGCGACTTGGACGTAGAACGCGCGAGCACGATCGCGGATGCGGACGCCCCGTCGATTCACCAAAATCTGTTGGGCGTTGCGCGAATCATCGGGTATCGGGACGAGACCGGAGTGGTGAAGCTCCCGACGATTCCATTTCGACCTGGCGCACGGGTGGACCGGGCTGAGGAGCCGCTCATCGCCGATGTACTGGGATTGAAACATCGCGCCCATACTGGCGCGTACGTCGGATTACTTCGGAGCCACAATCTGCGGATCGAACTCGACATCAATCAGCTCGTGCAACGTCACGTCAGCGTCCTCGCCAAGACGGGCGGCGGCAAGAGCTACCTGTTGGGCGTGCTCATCGAAGAGCTTCTCCGGCACAAAGTGACGTGCGTTGTGATCGACCCTCATGGCGAGTACGGGTCACTGCGAATTCCCGCGGAGAAGAACGGTGTCCACGCCCGATTCGCCGTCGAGTCCCAGGGATTCGGGAAACAGATCCAGGAATACTCGCCGGACGTGTCGCTGAACCCGAGCGCCAAGCCGCTCACGTTTTCGCTTCGTCACTTGGATCCGCGCGACCTGCTGGTCTTCATGGGTCTGACCAACGTGAAGACGTTCCTGGCCCCATTGAAAGCCCTGCTCGAACAGGTGGCCGCGACGACCCCCGATTTCACCGTTCGGGACCTCGTGCGTGCCGCCGGGCAAAGTGAGGGCAACGTCGCCGAGATGCTCCAGGAACGTCTCGAGTACTTGGAACAGACGAAATTACTCGGACCACAGGGCACGAGCCTCAACGAGCTCGTGAAGCGAGGGGAAGCGACCCTCATCAACCTCCGCGGAGTGGCTCCAGACGTTCAGGAGCTTGTCGTCGCCCGGATCGCCTCCACGCTCTTCGAGAATCGGAAAAAAGGGAAGATCCCCCCCTTGTTCTTGGTCATCGAAGAGGCGCACAATTTCGCTCCGCAGCAGGGTTCCGCCACGTGCTCGCGGGTCCTCAAGAATATCGCGAGCGAGGGGCGAAAGTTCGGACTTGGTCTGTGCGTCGTCACGCAACGCGCGGCGCGCATCGACAAAACGGTGCTCTCGCAATGCAACACGCAGCTCATCCTGCAGGTTACGAACCCGCTCGACCTGAAGGCGATCGCTCAGTCGATCGAAGGCCTGACCGACGGCATGACCGAAATGATCCAATCGCTACCGGTCGGCGTCGCACTCGTAACCGGCGGGGGGTATCACACCCCGCTTTTCTGCGAAGTTCGGCCCCGCGCGACCAAGCACGGCGGCGAGAGTGTCAAGATCGTTGACAACTAACCGTGCGCCGAATCCGACTAGGCCCGCGCCGAGTCGAGCAGGTAGCGAGTGACGAGGCGGACTCCGAACGCAGTCGCGCCCGCGTTCTGGTAGGCGGGCTGGTACTTTCGGGTCGGACCCGACGTGTAGGCAGGCCCGGCGATGTCCAGATGCGCCCACGCGGTCTTTCCAACGAACGTCTCGAGAAAAGCAGCCGCCGTGAGCATGCCGGCCGACATGATCTCGGTAGAGTTTCGGACGTCCCCCAGGTCGCTCTTCACCAGTTCTCGATGGTAATCCGTGAGCGGCATGCGCCAGATGGGCTCCCCGGTGATCGCGGACGCGTCGAGGAGGCCCTTCGCCAGTTTATCGTCATTCGAGACCATTCCGCCCATCGCATCGCCGAGGGCGACGACCTGGGCTCCCGTAAGGGTCGCGAGGTCGATGATCTCGTCCGGATGATACTTGTCCACGACGTAACCGAGCGCGTCTGAGAGCACGACGCGCCCTTCGGCGTCCGTGTTCAGTACTTCGATCATATGGCCGTCATACGTCCGGATCACGTCGCCCGGCCGGTAGGCGGTGCCGCTGGGGAGATTCTCCGCGCACGCCATCACACCCACGACCCGGGGCGGCACTTTCAACGTCGCGGCCGCCCGCAGAATGCCGAGGACGGCGCAAGCCCCGGACTTGTCGAATTTCATATTGGACATGCTCATCCCGGGCTTGAGTGAGATCCCTCCCGAGTCGAACGTGATGCCCTTGCCGACGACGGCCACGGTTTTGCCGGATCGGTTTCCGCCGCCGTATTCGAGTAAGATCATCCGCGGTGGATGCGACGACCCGCTTCCGACCCCGAGGATGCCACCGCAGTGCAGTTCGGCCAGCTTCTTCTCGTCCAGGACGGCGACCCGTAGGCCGAACTCCTTACCGAGCAAACGCGCCTCTTCGGCCAGTCGTTCGGGCGTCGCGGTATCCGCCGGTAGATTGGCGACATCCCGGGTCCAGAGGACCGACTCGACGACACCCAATTCCTGGTCGAGAACGCGCTTGAGGGCTGATTCTTCCCGCGCGTGTTCCTCGCCCAAATTGATCGTGACATCTTCGACCCCACCCTCGGTGGTCGTCTTGTATTTCAGGAACTCATAGCCACCGAGCGCTGCGCCATCGGTGATGGCGGCGACCGCGGCTTCGCTCGCAACTGTTTCCGCGACGAAGGAGCTGAGCCGAAAGCCGACCGTGCGAACGCCCTTCCCTTTCAGCGACTTGACGACTTCCGCGGAGGCCCGTCGAACGGTCTCCGCATCGAGCGAGGTTCGGGGTCCCAGGCCGATCAGGATCACACGACCGCGCTTATCCGGTCGGTGGAAGATCGTGACCTCTTTCCGTTTCCCTTTGAGTTCGCGCTTCTGCCAGGCTTCTTTCAGCAGCCCTTGCGTCGCTTCGTCTTCTTTGACCAGGGAGCGTGGGAACGAATCGTCTTTCTCGGCGCGTTCCCCAACCCCGCTGATCGAGGCATCGACCGCCGCGGCGGTAGTGGCCTCGCGACGATCGAGATGGACTTTCATGGCTCCGGCCGGTCGATCAGAACGACGGTCGGAGTTTTTGCCGATCGATCCGGACACCCGTCGGCGTGAGGCAGAGCAAGTTCTTGGCGATACCGGCGACGTCGCCGTTGACATCTTTGGCGACGTTCTTGAGATCGATGCTCATGCGCCGTACGGCGTTGGTGTCATTCGCGATCGAGGTGTAATCGACGATCACCACGTCGCCCTGATACGCCAACTTGGAGACGTTGTGGAGGTCCTCGAAACGGAGGATTTCCGCCATCCGGACCGTGCCGCGGGCGCCGGCCAAGGCGCTGGCCTCGTCTTCGAACTGCATTGTGCCGAGGTCGAGAAAACTCCCTTCTTCCAACGTGTCCGACCCGTGACGTCGCCGGAGAATCCCACTTTTGTTCGCCATGATCGCAAGCCCCTGATCTCGAACCTTCGAGGGAGACTCGCTTCTTAAGGCTATGGTTCCATCGCTTGACGCTCGATCCCCCGCTCGCCTTTCATCCCGGCATTTCGGGCAATCCGAGCGCAAAACGTGACGCGATAGACGTCCTGTCCGTTGCGACGACCGAAGAGCGTCGCCGACTCCTTGATCTGGGCGCCCAGTCGATGCTTCAAGAGTCGAGCTACGCCCCGGGCCGCTAGAGTATCGACCAGATAGAAGTCCCAACCCTCGGGGAGAGCTTCGCTCCAGCTAATCGCCTTTCGCCAGTCGGGTCGCATCTCCGGAAGGACACCCTGCCACTGATGTTCGAGCCGATTCCGGAGCTCCGCGGCGGACTCGTGGGGCCCTTTGGCTTCGCCGCGAAGTTGGAGGACCGCGGTATAGTAATGCCCGGAACGACGGCTGCACTCCGGACAAGTGTGATGCTCCATCTTGACCTGAAGGTCGACGCCTACTTCTCGTTCCAGCCCCCGGAAGCGGACTAGGGCCGTACCGTGCAGGTCTCGGAGCATTGGGTTCTGGCTGGTCTCCTCCCAACGAACGCGACGGATCCCGACCTCCGGGTGGACCCGGAGAAGCGGAGTGAGGTCCTCGGCTGTGAGGAGAGTCGAAGTTCCCGATCGTTCCCAATGCGAACCGACCTTACGGGCCCCGCACATTGGACAGAGAATGACCTTCGGTCGGAGGGGGGCCGCGACGAGTTCGAGCCGGTCGGCCGAGCATTCGGCACACATGCCCTCTTGCAGGGGCCGGTCCGTCCGCCCACAGACGACGCAAAACTCGCCTTCGACCATGCTATTCCCTCCCGTCCCGATCGGTCATTCGGGAACGGTAAAGATCTCGGCATGCGGAACCCCTCCGAGGATCCCGCATCCCTCCTCTTCCACGAATCCTTCCTCTTGCGCCCACTTGAGCGTCTGCGTGCCCAAGAGATTGACGACCGTCGCCAGCCGCAAGGCAAGCACGAACTCCTCCTTGGTCACGAGCCGTTCGCCGTAGAAGTGGCCGGAGACCTTGGCCGTTCGACCGGAAGTTCCTACGGGAAGGTCGCGCCCGACGAGGTCCGCGTCGCACGCCGCCACGACGACTTCGGCGCGTACACGGTGAACCCGCATCACGACACGCGGCGGATCCTCTGTTTCCATCGTGGCCCCCTCCTTTCCGAAGCGGCGGGCGGGGTTAAGACGCTGTAGGGCGCCGAACTCTCAAAATCGCAAGCGTTGCCACCGACCAGGGCGCAGCTCCGCGATCTCGCCCTGATTCCGGAGCGACTGAAACAGACCCTCCGTCCGGGCCGGCGGGATGCCCTTGCGCTCCGCCTCGGCCTTGAGCTCTTCGAAAGTGAACGTGCCCGAGCTCTTCGAAAGTTCCGTCATCAAGTCCGTCAGGAGCTCCATGCGTTCCCGCTGGCTGTGACTCACTCCGGTCGCAACCACGTCAATGTCCAGCTTGCCCTCGAAGGTCGTGACACGCTTGAGGAAGCTCTCCATGATGTGGATCCCACGCTGCGCATCGTCAAGACCGACGACCGGGGAAAGGCGAGCGCGCGCGGCGGCTTCACTCAAGCGTACGAGGGCCTCGAGCTGTCGAGCGGTGATGGGAACCGGCGCGTCCGGTTCCTCGCCTTGCTTGCGCACTTCAACGTAGTAATCCTCCAACGCCTGGAGTGCTTCGTTCGAGAGAACGGGACGAACCGTCTTGCGTGCGTAAGCGATGTATTTCTTCAGGAGCGCGGGAGGGAAGGGTAGGGTCGACGAGGCGGATTCCGGTTCGAAAGTGGCATTCGCCTCTCGGGCCTCGCCTTCTCGGTGCGATCGCAGGATTCGACTGGCGAGGGAACGATCGCGCGCCTGGTTCGGTCGATCTTGGATCGAAAAGATCACATCGAAACGCGAGAGTAGAGTGGGTGGCAGGTCCAACTGCTCGGTTATCGAGCGATCCCGGGTGAACCGTCCGTACTTGGGATTCGCCGCGGCCAGCACGGGGCAGCGCGCATTCAGCGTCGCGGTGATCCCCGCCTTCGCCACGGAGACCGTTTGCTGCTCGAGCACCTCATGCATCGCCGATCGATCTTCCGGGGTCATTTTGTCGAGTTCATCGACGACCGCAATGCCGCCGTCCGCGAGGACCAACATCCCGGCTTCGAGGACCCATCGACCACCGCCGAAATCATCCTTAACGGCGGCGGCGGTCAGTCCGGCTGCCGTCGCTCCTTTCCCGCTGGTGTAAATTCCTCGCGGTGCTACATCCGCGATATATCGGAGCAACTGGCTCTTCGCGACGCCGGGATCCCCTACCAGGAGCACGTGAATATCCCCGCGTACCCGAACCCCATCGGGGTGCCGCTTCTCGACCCCTCCAAAGAGCTGCAGCGCGATCGCTTCCTTCTCCTCGTCCATCTCCTTGATGGTCGGCGCGAGCGACAACACGATCTTGTCGACGACCGTGGGGTCGCCTCGGAACCGCGAGAAGAGGC
Organism: Thermoplasmata archaeon; assembly: GCA_049584655.1. Classification (GTDB taxonomy): domain Archaea; phylum Thermoplasmatota; class Thermoplasmata; order Lutacidiplasmatales; family UBA184; genus Lutacidiplasma. The sequence goes on from JBAUYF010000001.1 coordinate 63,486, forward strand.
GCTCCTCTTCCTCGGTAATCTCGATCTCCTCGTATTCCAGCTGCTTGAACTCCAAGGAGTTCGCCAACACGAGCAAATCGAAAGTGGTGTTTCGAACTAAGCCTCCACGCGCCACCGAGGCCCGCTGAAAACTCTTCAAGACGCCGTTGACGACGAGACGATTGCCCGGAATCACTTGACCGCTCAGGTCCTCGATCAGCAGGACCGCCAGCCCCTGCGGGTGGGCGCCCCCCTTCAGACTCTCGGGATTCTCTTGAATCTCGATTCGCTGGGAGTCAATGTACGTCGATTTTTCGGGCAGTAAGCGGAAGCGGGTTCGCCCTAGGGGTTTCCCGCAGCCGCCCTGGGACTCCGGACACTCCAAGGGTTCCCGGAACACGAGTGAGATCTCGTCTTGTGGTTCATGGAACTCGACACGACATGCCGCGCACGAGAAGACGGCATCTCGGATCTGGGGCCGAACTTCGGTGACCTTGCGCACGATTCCGTCGAGGCCCACGAAGCGATTCAGGTCGCTCTCACGGATCGCTCGGATCGAGCGGTGGGCAGTGATGGGGAGCCCGATCACGCGAAGGCGAAGGCCCTCCGCCTCGGGACCCGGCACGGGAAGCAGCTCGCGCATGCCGCGTTGACCGGCCGCGAGAACCTCTTCGGGACGCTCGATCAAGAGGTCGGCCAGAGCAAGGTCGGTTTCCTCGATGTCGGAGAAGTGGATCTCGAGCGTCCTTTCCTCGGGAAATCGATCTTGGAGCTCGAGGATCCGCGGTCGCAGTCCCCGCTCCTCGAATACCGCGGCCCATCGGCCGGTCAGCTCGAGCGGTGCGGGCAGAGTCCGAGTTGCAGCTACCATCCGACCCACCCTCCTACGGGTCCAAGCGATACCGATCGCGAGGGAATAAGCGCGACTCCCGGACATTCGGAAGTTGGGCAAGCGACATCACGAACCGGTCCACCCCGAAGCCCCAGCCCCCGTGCGGTGGCATTCCAAACCGGAACGCTTCCAGGTATCCTGCGAAGTTGTCGGGGTCAAGGCCGGCTGCCCGCATGTTGGCTAGGAGCCGGTCGAGTCGGTGCTCGCGTGGACCTCCACTGGCGAGTTCGATCGCTTCGAAATACAGGTCGAAATAGCCGGTCAGCTTGGGATTGTTGTCCTGCCGCGCGGCGTAGAACGTTTGGCCCTTGACCGATGTCGGAAAATCCGTGAGATAGTAGAAGCGCGATCCGTACTCGCGTTGGCTCACGCCGGCAAGGGCCTTTTCATCTTCGGCTCCCAGTTCCTGCTCGGCACCGGGGCGTCCGAGCAATTCCTCCGCCTTCGAAAATGGGATACGAGGGAAGGGAACCTTCGCAGTGGGCAGCTTCTCCGCCAAGGGATGATTCTGAGACGATAGGCGTTCGTGGACATGGGCCAGAACGTCTACGACGATGCCTTCCAGGGTTTCCCTCAACTCTTCGGCGCCCCCGATGAATGCCATCTCGGCGTCCAACATCGTAAGTTCGGTAAGGTGGCGGACCGTGTCGGATGGCTCGGCACGAAATGCCGGACCGATCTCAAAGATGCGCTCGAAGCCGGCGCTCATCAGCATCTGCTTGTAGAGCTGCGGACTCTGCGCGAGATAAGCGCGAGTATCAAAGTAATCCACCGGGAACAAGGTCGCGCCGCCTTCGGCCCCCTGGCGGAGCAGCTTCGGCGTCTCAACCTCAAGGAATCCGCGCGGGACGAACGCCCGACGAAGACCTTCGAGCACCGTGGCCCGCAATTCGAAGATAGCACGAACCGCCGGTTTCCGAAGATCTAGCACCCGGTGGTTCAGTCGAGTGTCCAGTTCGGCGCCGACCTTATCGACGATCCCGAGAGGGAGGGGAACTTCCGCCCGCGAGAGCACGCGCACCTCCTCAGGAATCAGTTCCACTCCTCGGTGGGCTCTTTCGGAGCGACGGACTGTCCCGTCGACTTCGACGACCGATTCGCGCGGCAGCTCCGCGAGGACTTGGAAGATCGCCTCCGGGGTCACGTTGCGCTTGAGCGTGACCTGCGTCGTGCCGGAGCCGTCGCGGACCAGGGCAAAGGCCACGCCGCCGAGGGCCCGGTATTCCTCGAGATGACCCCCGATCCGGACGACGGTGCCGTCCAGTCGCGCGAGTTCACGAGAGAGCCGGCGGGGCGGCGACAGCGGCCGGCACCTCCTTACGCGCGAGCGCGGCGTTTACGAGCGCCAAGTACAGCGGGTGTGGCGCTTCGGGACGAGAGAGGAATTCGGGGTGATACTGTACGCCAATGAAGAAGGGATGACCCGGGATCTCCAGCACCTCGACCCTTCCGTCCACGGCCCGCCCCGACACGAGGAGTCCCTGGTCGCGGAATCGATCGAGGTAGGCGGGGTTGATTTCGAAGCGATGGCGGTGACGCTCCCAGATCTCCGTTCGGCCATAAATGCCGGCGATGCGTGAACCCTCGGTCAGCTCCACGCGCTGGGCGCCGAGACGCATCGTGCCGCCCATATCGGCAAGTCCCTGCTGCTCCTCGAGCAGGCACACCACGGGGTCCGGGGTGTGGGGATCGACCTCCGACGTATTGGCCTGCGCTAGACCGAGGACGTTCCGAGTAAATTCCACGGCGGCCATTTGAAAGCCGTAGCACACGCCGAGAAACGGGATCCCTTGCGTTCGAGCTATCTCGATCGCCATGGCTTTTCCTTCGACGCCGCGCGCACCAAAACCGCCGGGGACGAGGATCGCATCCGAGCGTTTCAATCGGACGAGTAACGACGGATTTTTCGGGATATCTTCGGCGTCGTACCACTGAAGGCGCACTTCGCAACCAAGGTGACCCTGACAGTGGTGGAATGCCTCGGTATGCGACAGGTAGGCGTCGCGCAGCTCGGTGTACTTTCCCACCACAGCGATTTCTACAAAACCCTCGGCACGCCGATACGTCGCCAGGAATTCCTTCCATGCCGCATAATCAGGGGTACGGTCCGGGAGTCCGAGAAGGCGACACAGGTGCTGGCCGACTCCTTGCGCCTCCAAGACGAGTGGCACTTCGTAGATGACGGATTGGTCGGGTACCGATATCACCGCCTCGGGTGGAACATCGCAAAAGAGCGAGATCTTGGCCTTGATGTCGGGGGCGAGTGGTGCCGGCCCCCGCGCGACGATCATCGTTGGTCGAATTCCGATCGCGCGAAGCTCGCGCACGGAATGTTGGGTCGGCTTGGTCTTCGCTTCGCCGACTGGCCCAACGACCGGGACGAGGGTCGTGTGGACGAACGCCATATGGCCCTCTCCTAGTTCGTAGGAGAGCTCTCGCAACGCCTCAAGGAATGGCATGGACTCTATGTCTCCCACGGTCCCACCAACCTCTACGAGCACGACCTCCGCACCGGTTGCTTGCGCGACTTCTCGGATCGTCCGCTTGATCTCGCCAGTCACGTGGGGAATGATCTGAACCGTATTGCCCAGGTAATCGCCACGTCGCTCTTTCTCGATGACCGCCCGGTAGATTTTGCCGGTCGTCAGATTATGCGTTCCGACGAGGCTTTGTCCCAGGAATCGTTCGTAGTTGCCGAGGTCGAGGTCCGCCTCGGTGCCATCGTCCAGGACGAAAACTTCCCCGTGTTGGTACGGGTTCATCGTTCCGGCGTCGACGTTGAGATACGGGTCGATCTTGAGGATCGTGACGGGGATTCCTCGGGCCTTGAGAAGGCGTCCCAGCGACGAGGTGGTGATTCCCTTGCCGAGGCCGGATATCACTCCTCCACTTACGACAACGACTTTCACGGCTTGCTCCGTGATTGGTAGCCAGACGTTTGCATAAAACCTGTGCCCGCTTCGTTCAGTATGTCACGCACTGGATCCCCGATTTTCGCCCGGCACGGACGCTTCAGTGCTGCACTCGGCGTCCGGAGGGATCGCGTTTGTAACGTCCGAAATCCTCCAGCCCTACCAGCCGCTCGGCGGGAAAAACGGGTCCGTCAACGCAAACATGTAATGGCCCCAGAGCACACGCATCGCACAGGCCCAGGGCGCACTTCATCTGGCGTTCTACGGAGCAGAAAACTGGGACGTGGTGCCGCTTCGCCGATTCGCAAACCTTCTGCATCATGATCTCGGGACCGCAGGTCCAAACAACATCGAAGGACTCTTCACCCAGAAGTCGGTCGGCGAGCAGCGTCACGAACCCTTTGGCTCCCCTCGTACCGTCGTCCGTCGCTTCTACGACCCGGGCGCCCATGCCCCGAAATCGGCCCGCGAAAAGGAGCTCGGCGGCCGTGGTCGCCCCCAACGCAGCGGTCAACTTCGCTCCTTGGGTCGCTGCGCTCTCCGCCGCCGGCGCGAGGACCGCCGATCCCGAGCCCCCACCCACGATGAGAATCCGTCGTGGCGCCAGGTCGAATCGGTTCCCGTAGGGGCCTCGAATTCCAATGCGGCTTCCGACTGGGATCGACTGGATGGCTCGGCTCGTGGATCCCATGACCTTCACCGTGATTCCCTTCGAGGGCCCGGTGTAGGACAGGGACATCGGAATCTCGTCGTCGCCCGGTATCCAAACCATCACGAATTGGCCGGGATCGGCTTGTGGGGCGTAGGAAAACCGTAGCGTGACGGTACTGGGGGTTTCCTGAACTCGGCCCGTGACCGCTACGACCGTTCGCACGAGCGTGACTATTCTCGGGTCGTATTAGCCGTTCGGAGGGCCAATGAGTCTCAGGTATTCGGTGGGTGGGCTACTCCGATAACGTCCTCGAGGCGATGGATCCCCAATTCGTCCAAGAGATGGTCAAGTTCGCGAACGAGCCGCCCGAAGACGCCAATCCCTTCCCAGGCAACGACGGTCCCCACCTCGACCGCTCTCGCGCCCGCCATGACGTATTCGAGTGCGTCTTCGGCGCGAACGATTCCCCCCACGCCAAGGATCGGTATCCGAAGCCTCTCGAAGAGTTGCCAAACTACCGCCAGTCCAACGGGCTTGATTGCCGGGCCACTGAGACCGCCCAGCCCATGGGAGAGCACGGGTCGTCGGAGCCGGACATCGACTCCGAGCGCGCGAAGGGTATTGATCGCACTAACGGCCGCCGCGCCCCCGCGCTCCGCGGCCAGCGCCAATGCCACCGCATCGGCTGTATTCGGGGTAATTTTGGCGATGACGGGTATCCGGACGGCCGACACGACAGCACGTGTGATCGACTCGACGTCCGCGGGATCCGATCCTACTTCCGTCCCGACACCCTCCGCGTGAGGGCAGCTGAGGTTCAGCTCGAGGGCCGCGACCCCCTCGGCTTCCATCTGGCGAGCCAATGCCGCAAACTCGCTCGCGTCTGAGCCAAATATGGATCCAATCACCGTGGTTCCCGCCCCCCGAGCCGTTGCGATCTCTTTCGGATAATCCTCGATCCCGGGATTGGGAAGCCCCATCGCATTCAGGAATCCCCAATGCTCGAAGCTCTCGATCGTAGGGTTGGGGTAACCCATGCGAGGTCCCGAACCGATCGACTTGGTGATTACCCCACCCGCGCCAGCTTTCCAGGCGCCGAGGAGCGATTCCCCGCTTTCTCCCCATATGCCGGAAGCTAGCAGGAAGGGGTTCCGCAACGTGAGTCCCGCCACCCGGACGGAGAGATCGGCCACGACAATTGCTGACGGGTGGTGTCCTTAAATCAGTATTTCCGCTTGAACCCGACCGATGCACCTCGACAAACTCACGGATGCCGCGCGTCAGGCCCTCGAGGGCGCGTTTCAGCTGGCCTCCGAGCGACGGCATGCCTCCGTCGAACCGGAGCACCTTCTGGCGGCCCTTCTCGCGGATTCCGAAGGGACGACCACGGCGCTCCTGAATCAACTTCACGTTCCCGTCGCGCGACTCAAGGAGCGGCTCGATGCCGCCCTCGGAAAGCTTCCCACCGCGGACCACGTGGCGCCTTCCGACCAATTTCTGTCGCGAGCGCTCACGCAAGTGATTGACGCAGCCGAGGCGGAGGCCGCGCGTAGAAAGGATCGGTATACGACCGTCGACGAGCTCCTCCTCGGTCTCGTGGCGACAACCTCCCCGAGTAGAACCATTCTGGAAGAGTTCGGCGTGCGGAAAGCCGCCCTCGAGGAGGCACTCAAGTCCCTGCGCGGGGGCGAGCGACCGGTTTCCAGTCGGCAAGAAGAGTCGCAGTACCGCGCCTTGGAGAAGTATGGCCGGGATCTGACCGAACTCGCCAAATCTCGCAAACTAGACCCCGTCATTGGACGGGACGACGAGATCCGACGCACCATCCAGATCCTCTCCCGACGGACGAAGAACAATCCCGTCCTCATCGGGGATCCGGGGGTTGGCAAAACGGCGGTTGTCGAAGGGTTGGCGCAGCGTATCGCCAACAACGACGTGCCGGAGTCGCTGCGCGAGCGTCGCGTCGTGGCGCTGGACTTGGGCGCCTTGCTCGCGGGGGCGAAATTCCGCGGCGAGTTTGAGGAGCGGATCAAAGCCGTCTTGCAAGAGGTCGAGCGCTCGGAGGGCCGGGTCCTCCTCTTCATCGACGAACTGCACACCCTTGTGCATGCGGGAGCGACGGAAGGCGGATCCCTGGATGCCTCGAATCTGCTCAAGCCGGCCCTCGCGCGAGGAACCTTGCACGCGATTGGAGCTACAACGATCCAGGAATATCGCAAATACATCGAGAAGGACGCCGCACTGGAGCGGAGGTTCCAGCCCGTCATGGTTCAAGAGCCCACTGTCGAGGATACGATCTCCATCCTTCGCGGATTACGGGAGCGATACGAGCTTCACCACGGCGTGAAAATTCATGACTCCGCGTTGGTGGCGGCCGCCACGCTCTCGGCCCGCTATATCTCCGACCGTCACCTACCGGACAAGGCCATCGACGCCATGGACGAGGCGGCCTCGATGGTGCGTCTCACGCTCGATTCCCGACCGACCGAACTGGATCAACTTACGCGGCGCATTCGTCAATTGGAGATCGAGCGCGCCGCGCTCAAACGCGAACGAGACGCCGCCTCCAAGGATCGTTTGGCCAAGCTCGAAAAGGAGCTAGCGAACCTCAAGGAGCGGGAAGGGGCACTCCAGAGTCGGTGGAAACGCGAGAAGGAACAAGTCGAACAAATTCGCGCGCTCCGAGCCGAGGTGGAAAAGGCAAAGGCCGAGGAAGAACAGGCGGAACGCTCCGGCGATTTGGAGGCCGCCGCCCGACTTCGGTACGGGAAACTACCGGAGCTTCAGAAGAAACTCGCCTCGGTGAGCAAAGGGGTCGAGGGTCCGGCAGGGGACTCGCTCCTTCGGGAGGAAGTCGACGAGGAGGACGTTGCCCTGGTGGTATCGAAATGGAGCGGGGTTCCATTAGCCCGTTTACTTCAGGGCGAGACGCAACGACTTCTTACGATGGAAGAGGAGCTTCGGCGGCGCGTCGTGGGCCAGGACGAAGCCGTTCGCACAGTGGCCGCAGCCGTGCGACGTTCTCGTTCCGGTTTGGGTGACCCCAATCGACCTATCGGATCGTTCCTCTTTGTGGGGCCGACGGGCGTGGGCAAGACGGAACTCGCCAAGGCGCTAGCGCTCTTTCTCTTCCACAACGAGAAGGCGCTCGTACGAATCGACATGAGCGAATACACCGAGAAGCACACCGTCGCGCGACTGATCGGGGCGCCGCCCGGATATGTGGGCTATGAGGAAGGCGGACAGCTCACTGAGGCGGTTCGCACCCATCCCTACACCGTGCTCCTGTTCGACGAGATCGAGAAAGCCCACCCCGAGGTCATCAACATTCTACTTCAGCTGATGGACGAGGGGCGATTGACCGACGGACAGGGTCGAACGGTTGATTTCCGGAACACCGTCGTCATCCTGACGAGCAACCTGGGCGGCGACTTGATCCAATCGGCCGAGACGGAAGCCGAGCGGAGGAAGCTCCTCGAACCGGCGCTTCACGCCCACTTCCGGCCCGAATTCCTCAATCGCTTGGACGAGATCGTCATCTTCCACGCCCTCACCGAGAAGGAAATACTCGAGATCGTCGACCTGCAACTGGCTCAAGTCGAAGCACGTCTCAAGGACCGCCGGATACACTTGAAGGCCAGCGATGCGGCGAAGCGTCGACTGGCGTCAGCGGGATTTGACCCCGTCTACGGAGCGCGGCCGCTCAAGCGGGCGATCCAGCGTTTGGTCGTGGACCCCTTGACCGTTCGCTTGCTGGGGGGCGAAATCAAGGACGGGTCGGAAATCAAGATCGAGGCCAAGGGAGACGAGCTCCAGTTGCAGGTAGGGGCGGTCAAGCCGTTGGCCGCGACCTAGAGGCCACTTCGAAATGGCAGACTCCGTCACTGTCGCGGTCGTCGGCGGCAAGGACGTCGCCCGCGAGCTGGGGAAGAAGGGTACAACCTCGGACCTCACGTTGTTCAATGCCGTGCGGGACGGGCATGCGACCACGATCGTCGAGCCAACGCAGTACCCTGAGAAATTCGCGCCGCTCCTCTACAGCCTTGCGATGGCCGACCAGATCCTCTTCACGATCCCTTCATTGAGTCGCGAGATCGCCGAGACAGCGGCTACGGTCGACCTCTTCGCTACACCGGTAACGATCGCGCTCGGACCGGGGGTCGGAGCGGAGGAGATCCGGCGAGCGTTCAAGGGAACTCGGCTGGTGGACGCGCCGTTCGTACCCCTCGAGCCACCGAAGCTCCGGGAGCTGGTCGAAGGATGGACCGCAGCTTCAATCGACGGCCCCGTCCGTGTACCGATTGACCATGCCTTTCCCGTCAAGGGCGTGGGAGCCGTCGCGCTCGGGGTCGTCCGGCGAGGAACCTTGCGCGCCCACGAGAAGTTGCGCCTCTACCCGACCGAGAAAGTGGTCGAGGTGCGTTCGGTCCAGGTCCATGACGTAGACGTTCCGGCTGCGTCGGCGGGAGAACGAGTGGGCGTGGCGCTGAAGGGCGTGGAGGCAGACGAGCTGGAGCGGGGGCAGCAGCTGGCGCCGGAAGGCAGCCTTACGGTAGGCACCGAATTTCCTGGAAAGGAGTTCGTCGCGTGCCGCTATTACCGCGGCGACTTTGGACCAGGCGCCGGCTGGCAGTTACTCGCCGGGCTCTCGTTCGTGCCCGTCCAGATCGGTCCCCGCTCGGGCGACCAGATCGCGCTGACCTCCGATCGTCCCACCGCGTTTGCGAGTCAGGACCGCGGATTCATTGCGGACCTTTCGGCTACCACGGGCCCACGGATCGTGGGACGCTTAACGCTCTGAGTCGAAGGAGCGGACCCGGGTTCTCAGGCGAACATGGTGACGGACTCCTTGCGGAGCTCTTCTTCGCCGACGACCTTCTCGATCGCTCGGTCGAAGTCGGCGGCGGTCACGTAGTCCCGCTCTTCCCGGATGGCCCACATACCGGCCTCGGTGCAGATCGCTTTGATGTCGGCGCCCGTGGTCCCTTCGCACCGGTTGGCGAGGGCGTCGAAGTCGATCGTCTCCTTGATGGCCATGTTTCGGGAGTGGATTTTGAAGATCTCCACGCGACCGGGGAACGCCGGGACGGGGACTTCGATGATCCGGTCGAAGCGGCCGGGGCGCAGCAAGGCGTCGTCCAAGATATCCGGACGGTTCGTAGCAGCGATGATCTTGACATTGGACAGGGGTTCGAATCCGTCCATCTCCGCGAGGAGCTGCATCAGGGTCCTTTGTACCTCCCGGTCCCCGCTGGTCGCAACTTCGAGTCGCTTGGCTCCGATCGAATCGACCTCATCGATGAAGATGATGGTCGGTGCCTTCTCCCGCGCGAGTTGGAAGAGTTCGCGCACGAGGCGGGCTCCTTCGCCAATATACTTCTGAACAAGCTCGCTTCCCACGAGCCGCACGAACGTCGCATGCGTGTGATGGGCTACCGCCTTCGCGATCAGCGTCTTGCCGGTTCCAGGGGAGCCGATGAGGAGGACCCCCTTGGGAGGTTCGACTCCGATCTTGCGGTAAAGCTCCGCGCGGAGCAGCGGATATTCCACGGCCTCTCGGATCTCTCGGATCTGGTCGTTCAACCCCCCGATGTCCTGGTAGCTGACTGAGGGCTTATCGACAATTTCGCTGGCCGTGACCAAGGGGTCCAGGGAGGCCGGAAGCACTCCCATGACGGCCAAGGTCTGTTTGTTGAGTGCGACCCGCGAGCCTACCGTGATCTTTTCATGCTCGACGGTCTCCGCCGAGTTGACCACGAAGTCGGGGCCGGTGGAGGACTTGACGACGACCCGCCCATCGGTCAACACATCCCGGACGCTGCCGACAATGAGCGGAGGATACCGCAAGCGGTCCAATTCGGTCTTCAGCCGCTTGACCTCGCGCTGAAGGCGAAGGATCTCCGCCTCCATGTAATGCCGTTCGCTCTCGACCCGCTTGATCGCCTCCGCCAATTGGGTGTTCCGAAGCTCAAGGAAATTGACCCGGTCGAAACTATCATGGCCAGCGGGGGTGGCTTCCGGTTCACTCATTTCTGTTCAAACCCGGTAGGCATTGCGGTTCCCGCGTGGGACCGCCGATTTGAATAAAGCGTTTCGGCTTATAAGTAGTCGTTTCTGTTGCAATCGTGGTACGAGAACGACGCTTTGCTGGCGAGCGCCGAGCGAAGGCTTGGGCACCGGGCCACGTCACAGGAATCTTCTCTCCCCAACCCGAGGCACACGACCCACGGGCGCGAGGTTCGACCGGCGCGGGGCTCGTGCTCGGCGCGGGCGTCGTGGCGGAAATTCTCTGGAATCCGGGGGGTCGACGCCGACTCCAACTTTCGGGTAACGGCGCGTCGACCTTCCCGATCTCCCGCGAGGTGGCGCTCCGATTATGGACCCCACGGGAGGGTACCCTCACGGTGCGACTTCACCACGACCTTCCCATTGGGCAAGGGTTCGGGATGAGCGCTGCCGGTGCGTTAGCAACGGCACTGGGGGTCGCCTCCGTTCTTCGAGTGCCCCGAGATCGGGCGATTCAAACGGCGCACCTGGCGGATCTGTTCGGGGGAGGCGGACTCGGAGGGGTCGCCGCCATACTGGGGGGTGGGCTAGAAGTCCGACGCCGGCCTGGGATTCCCCCGTTCGGAACGATACTCCACCGACTTCTCTCCAAGACGGTGTTCGTTGGAGTTACCGGAGATCCGTTGCCTTCTCCTCGATTGCTTCGTTCGGAATCATTTCTCGAGCGCGTGAAAATGGCCGCCCGTCCGGGCCTCGACCGAATGTTGAGAGATCCACGTTGGAATGCGTTTCTGGAGGAGTCCGAGCGATTTACCGACCGACTGCGGCTTTTCCCGCCTCGATTGGGTCGATTGATGGGGGCTTTGCGTACGGGCGGATGTCCCACCGCCCAAGCGATGTTTGGCCGGTCGTTCTTCACGGCTCCCGTCGATGCGAAGGCGCGGAAGCTTCTGCTCGGCGAAGCCCATCGGCGATCGGTCTGGATTCGACCGATCCCGCTGGCTCGGTCGGGCGCCGAGAGTCACCTCGTGCGCTTACCGCGCCTTTCGGCGGAGTAAGGCTTTTACACGGGTGCCGGTCTCGCCGCCGCTCCATGACGAGAAAACCCGCCCGCATGTACCGCGAGATCGAGGGGCAGGTCTACACTCGTAAAGAGTACATGGGCGGGATTCCGACTTGCCGGGTCACCCAGTTCGACACAGGCAACCTTCGCGAGCGCTTCCCCATCTCCTTGACCCTTGGCTGCGAAGAGGCGGCCCAGGTCCGCGACGTTGCGCTCGAGGCCGCACGCGTCAGCGCCGTTCGGGTTCTCGATAAGAACGCCCCGAACCAATTTCATCTCAAGGTTCGTCGCTACCCTCATCAAATCCTTCGGGAACACAAGATGGCGATGGGCGCCGGCGCGGATCGTATCTCAGATGGGATGCGTGGGGCTTTCGGGAAGCCGGTGGGTCACGCCGTTCGGGCTCAAATCGGGAGTGAGCTCATGACCGTCTACACCACCGAGAGCCACATCGACACCGCGAAGGAAGCGTTGCGGAAGGCGTCCCACAAACTCCCGATCCGGACCCGACTTACGATTTTGGATGCGCGGCCGGCGGCGGGGTAGCCGCCTCCCGAACCACGAGTACCGGACAGTTCGAATGGTGGAGGACTGCATCGGATACGCTGCCTAACAGCAGTCGTTTCGCGGTCGATAGTCCCCGCGAGCCCATCACGAGGAGGTCGGGACGGTGCGCTTCGATATGCGTAATGATCTCGTCGACGATCACGCCTTCGAGGCAGATCCCCGTCACGCTCGAAACGCCGGCCGCTTCGGCCGCGCGTACCGCGCGATCGACGATGGCTCGGTACTGTTCCAGGTCGTTCTGTCCGACCTGGGGGGCGGTCCACGGTTCGGTTGTCGTTGGCGCAAATCCAGGGATCAGAGGCGCGACGGCAAGGATCGAAAGTTCGCTCTGGAATCGTTGGGCTAGCGCGAGCGCGTGACTCATTGCGAGATCCGCGGTAGGCGATCCGTCGATACAAACGGTGATCCGGTGAAAAAGTGCGGAATCCATTGACCCCGCGGGACGGACCTCACCCTACTTGGCCGTTTCGTGTCGGAAGTGATCGGCGTGACGCCCGTGGGGCAAAGTATTTGCCGTTTCGTCGGCTCAGAAGGTCGAGGAACAATCGTGGCCCCTGTGTGTAGCAATTGCGGAGCGAGTGACTTCGTCTGGGCGAATGAGCTCAAAACGGGAAGTCTGGGATCCGGTACGCTATCGCTGCGCCCCCGGGGCGAGTTGGCCATGGGAACCCGTATTTGTCGGTCGTGCGGACATGCCGATCTGTTCCTGAAGGACCCTTCGGTCCTCAAGGCTCCCCATACATGGCGCCCCGGCGAGTTCGTTCCCATCCATCCTCGGCCGAGCCCTGCCCCGACCCACTCTCATTCAGCCCCTGTCGCCCCGGCGCCGCCCCTGCCCGCGCCGTCTCCGCCGCTCGCGGCACCCAAACCAACCCCTACTCCCCTACCAATCGCTGCGGCGCCCGTCGCCGCCCCGCCTCCCCCTCCCCCGGAGAGCACGCCTCCCACGGCGTCCACCGCCAGCGCAGCGATCGAAGCGAGCGCCAACGCGCAGACCGCCCCCGCGGAAGAGGCAAAGCGCACGACTCGGCGTAAGACGGCAAAACCCAAGAACCCACCCTCCTCCGCTCCGCCAGAGTGAGCGGGGCGCGACGCGCGAACGAGGCCCCCCGGTTTGGGGCACTTCGACACTCGTCACCTTTGGGACGTAACGCGTGATCTCAGGCAGTTCGAACCTAGGAGCTTGACGCGTCCTGGGCTCCTCCTGGGATTAACCCGGTCAAGACTACTTCGTGGATCGCCCTCGCATGTTCGCCGGACGGTCCCTCCGGCTCGCTCTCAAATATGTAGACGTTCGGGAAGCCGCGTGACCGCCCGCCTGCTTGAACGCGATGGCAACTCGCCCTTGCATTTCGGGAGAGCCCAGACCAGTGAGATCCACGTCGGCTACGCCATTGAAATCGGCGAGCCGATCAAGGGCTCGACCAAATGCGAGTGTGAAGCTCGGGTCCCGTCGAATTTTCGGTTCCTCCGGCCAGAATCCTAGTACTTGCAGCGAACCGCTCGACCGATCTGCCCGTAACTCGATCCGAGCACACAAACGATCTCCCCAGAGTACCGGGAGCGTGTAGTACCCCCAGCGTCGTTTCGATGCCGGCTTGTAGACCTCCCACAAGTATTCGAAATCGAACAGCTGGGTGGAGCGGCCGCGCGCGCTCACGGTCTCGAGCGGGGCTAGGAAAACCACCTCCTCCTCCGTTGTCGTCGAACGGGGCCGCCAAGCGGAGGGGATTTCCAAAGACCGAACGGTCTCGAGATCGGCGGCCGCTTCGGTGAGCAAACATTGCCGACCTTTCCATCCATCTACCTCGATTTCCTGAAAGATGCCCTCCTTGTACCATTGATCGGTGCGCTCCCGCCACTCTTGGCGCAATGTGATACGGCCGATTCCGGCCCACGCGTGCCGAAGCCAGTCGGACCTAGTAGCGAGCCCGAGCTCACGCAGGGTTTGCAGGATGAGATGTTCCTCCGCAACGCGCGTCGCAACTTCCAGGCCGACTCGGGGAAAGAGTCGAGTCGTGAGGTCAAAGATCTTCTCTCCTCGGCGGCGGAACGCGATCATAACGTCGCCCTTCAACCACAAGTAGTAGAGAGCCAACCCCGATTCCGACCGGGCCCGATAGTTCTGAATTCGTTTCTCGCCGATACCCCTGAAGTCGCCCGATCCGAGGGGTCCTCGATTTTCAATTTCACGGGTCACCCGCTCGATAACCGCGGTATGGGCGCTCGCGAAGCGCTTCCATCTACTCTCGGTGACTTTGCGCTGCATGGCAAAGCGCACGTACGGTAGTTCTCCGATGGGGCGAATGCTCACCGCTCCCCCCGACTCAAAGAGGGTTCGTTTCTGGTACAGGGCGTCTTCCAGAACCCCAGACTGGTAACCGACCACCCGCCCCCAGAGCGCGAGGTCGTGACTTCGACCTACAACGTCGAGCGGGTCGAATTGCACGGAGCCGATGTATCGAACGGCTCGGACGACGCCTTCTCGTCCTTTCCATCTTCGCCCCGGCCAGAGACCCTGCCGCCCCAGGACGAACCTGCGTGCGGTCGTCAACGACTCGGCTGCCACGGAATCAAGCGGACCGAGTCGCGCGATTTATCGTTGTAGTCTGCGTCCGGTGCGTAGTCCTCGGTCACTCAAAGGCCGGTGAACGTTTAACGAAATCAGACCCCGGGGCAAGGAATCCCGGATTAGTTCAGCAACTCGCCATACTTGGCCCGCCGTCTTGCGCGTATTCGCGTCGTTTGTCTTGGCGGTCGTCAGACTTGCGCCACCCCCATGCACCTCCCACGCGGGTCGACGTCCCCATCGTGATCGTCTTGATAGCGCGGCCGCACCCTTGACGCTCCAATGATCCCCTGATCCTGCTGAGCCCGCGCGGGCCCTCCCCCCGCGAAGACCCGCCCTCGATACATTACGGCGGACCTCCACGAATCGAAGGCTAAGGAATGCCGCTCCGCTGTCTGCGAAGGACCGGCCAGAAGGCGCCAGTCATGAGCGCGTAGGTGACGAACAATGGCGACATTGCGACGACGATCGGGCCCACCGACGCGACCAGTGCGACCCAGTTGGTCACAAATTCGCTCAAGAGCTGGAGGGCGTGATCGCCGACGACGAGCCCGGCGACCGTTGCCACTCCTAGCGACCAAGTAAACGCGGCCCAGCCGAACACATTGGACCACGACGAGCCATGGAGCCGCGCCTCCTTCCTCAATCCGAAGAAAAAACTCCCGAATGCTAAGACCACAAGTCCCCCGATCGGCCACGCGACCCAGTAAGGGGCCGACCCGGTTCCCCTCCCCATGAGTGCGAGACTCAGTACGGCCGTCATAGCAGTCCCCCCGGCCCAAAGTAGGAGGCGGAACCAAGGCCAGGGGCGCTTGGGGGGGGCCGGCTTCATTGGCGCCGGCTTCGGGTGGAACTCGTGCCATTCTCGGAGCCCAAGAAACATCAGATAAAATCCAAGGATAGTCGTCGCAAGCGTAGTGTAGTAAACGAGGGGGCCTTGAACGAGGTTCCCGCGTGCCAGAAACTGGTACACCTCGGTTGTGGCTTCAAGCACGAACCCCACGATCAGGATCGAAAGGGCGTGGCCGGCCGACACCGGTGAGGGGAGCAGAAAGCGGACCGAATGACCGTGCGTTTTTGGCGAAGCGCCCCGTCGGGATTCCGGTGCTGCGAACGGCTTCTCTGAGGAAGCGTCGGCCATATCAGGAGGATCTCGGCCTTCCAGGCGTTGCGCGTGCCGGTCGCGACCTTGGCAATGGTCGGGGCGTTCTCCCTTGGGCTCAGACCGAGCGCGGTCGCCTTCGACTATCACGGTCGCACGTGCCGCTGGGATCGATTTGGGGCTGTTCTCCGAACGAAGGTGCTTACCGGCCACCGTTCTGCCACACGTCCTCCGCGGCCCCGGCTAGGTCCGTTCGTCACGCACTCTGGCATATTGGCCGCGATCTCCATCGCCAAATTTCGAGCGAGCGCAATTCCTGGGATATGCTTATGAGTGGATTCCGTTTTCGATGGACTGAAAGGCGTCTATCATGCCGAGCAAGGATATCGCGCAGGAGCTCCAGGCGAAGGGCCTTGAATTAAAGAATTTCCTCAAAGATGCAAAGGCGGTCTTGGAAGAGTGGAAATTCTCCGTTGAGGAAACGAAGGAAGGCACGCGCATCGAGGTTCACGCCATCGCGCTGATACGACACCACTAGGGTGGGAATCCCGAACCCCGCTAGGTCGCCTCTCGAGGTTTGACCTAGGCCCTAGGCGAAGGACGCGGGCGGTTTAGCCGCGCATGACCTGCTTCAGTGCGTTCTTCTGTTGATTGCTGAAGTGGAAGTCCGCGCGTTGTTGGACGAGGTCGATGTACTTGACCGCATCCAGGATGTTCTGACGCGTGTAGTACTTCCGCGCATCCTCTATGGTTCCAGCGACCGGATGGCAGTCCATGAACGAGCAGATGAGGCAGGCCATGTCGTAGGCCCGCTTCTTGGAGGCGTCCACATCCGCGCGGAAGACCCCCGCGTCGAGGATGTAGATCTTGTCTCCCAGCATGATGTTGTCCGCTTTGATATCACCGTGGAAGATCCCCTTCGCATGCATCCTTTTGAGGTAACTGAATAATGTGTCGATCTGTTCGGTCGTGACCTTTTCGTATTGCGAGACCGGCCGAGATTCGAGGAACTCCGCCACGAGAAGCCACATACTCGTGTTGATCGAGTGAACGCCCAACGGCTTCGCGGTCGGTATCCCGGCCGCGTAGATCGCGAGGAGGCTCTGGTACTGTTGCCGGGCCATCGCCTCGGCGGTTTCCGTGAAACCGAAAATAGGGTCTTGGGCGTTCATTTGCAAGTAGAGGTTCTTGAATAGCTGCATCGAACGGTCCGACAGAATGTCGTTGCTGCCCAAGATCTTCCCGAAGAACCGGACGCGCTTGCCACTTCGGTCAAGGCCGCTGATCGTGACCGGGATAGAGAGTCGGGAGGCGTCCGAGCTGATCGGCCGGATAGAGATCCGACTGAGGCCATAGTTCTCCGTCATTATTCGACGGATGTCGTGCAGTACTTCGCGGAAGAACGCGATGTGAATCACTTCATGGCTGGACCGGGACCTCGCTCTTGCCATTAGACGCTCGACCCCTCGATCCTCCCGGGTTTCGGATCAGTCACGGACATGGTGACCATTTCCCGCTCTCGGGCCACTTCGCCCCTTGCCCGGGCCCGGTTGTTCTTCCGCCTTTCCCGCCAGATCGCGATCATCAGAAAAAACAACTGGGGGAAATGGATCTTCATGTCATTCTTGATCCCGCGACCGTATTCCACGACCGGCTTGCCGCGATAGGCGAAGATGATCCGCCAAATCGTCAGCTCGGGCATCGTCGAGCGGAACTGATTCATGTTCACGCGGACGTTGTTATCCTTGACCGTGAGATCGAGGTCCACCATACCATTCATCTTGAGCGGGATTCGGACCCCATCTCGGAACATCGCCTGAAAGACCGTTAGAATCAGTCCTTCGACCATCTTCATGTCGAGCGACTGCTTGAACAGGGCGACGTCGCTCGCCCGGGACTTCGGAGGATCTGTCATTTCACTTGGCCTCTGGACATTCGTCACGGCCCACGCGTTCTCGTCACGCCCCGCGTCGCGGGTTCCGCGTCCCCGCCGCGCCCCCCCTTCCGAGGTCCGCGTCCTACGCCTTGGCGTGAGAGGCCTTTGGATTTTCATCGACATGTTCGCCGCCTACTCCGGGTGAAGTGTCCTCGGTGCTACGTTTGTGGCCTTTCCATTCCGATTGCGCGTCCATGTACGGCGCGCCTTCTTTGTGGAATTCGGTGCCGAGGCTACTATCGGTGCTCTCTTGCTTGTTCCTCCAGACCTCGACAAACGAAGCAAGATCTAGATCGGCCCGCCGAGCGGCGCCGGTTCCGTCCGGCTTGTGGATATCCTCCGTAACCTCACGTCCATCGGGGAGAGTCCGCCCGCCGCTCGCAGTTAAGGTGACCTCGCGGTCGACGGTCCTCCGGGCGCTCGGACCGTTGGCCTTCGCCTTTCCGGGATGCGAGGCGACCCCCGAGTCGTTGATGTGAATCTGGAACCGTACGAAGATACGGGTGCCGTCGCCATAATCCTCCATCGAGAATTTCCAATCCTCGATGTCGGCATGGACGCTTTTGAAAAACCGGTCCACCTCGTCCACGATCTTGTGCATCTTTTCTTCGCCCCCGGCCACCAAATCGGTGACCGAGCTGGTCACTTTTTTCGATTTTGTCGCCATACTAACCAACCTCCTTACGCGTAAGCGGATTGAGGACTACCCGCCATGGAGAGAGACCGCGCTCCGAAGCAGTTCCGGATCTGGGCGAGATGCCTGTGATAGTGGTCCGCCCTCAGCACCTCGGAAGGCTCGAAACGGATCGCGACGGGCGGTAGATTGAACGATCCGCATTCGCTGAATTTCTTTAGAGCGGTCATTGTATCTGCTGATTCTCCGAATGCTCCCGCGAGTGGGATGCCTCGTGAAACCCGCGAGACTTCATATCCCGAAGCTTGAATCGAATTAAGCCCCCCTTTCCGCGTCTCGGGCCGCATCGGGTTGGCTTCTGAATTTTCTAACCGTTCTGCAATCGGCCGCCAAGCCGAACCCGCGCGCTGACGCCAGGGGTGATTTCTCCGGCGTTCTCCCGCTTTGCTCGTCCGCCCTTCCTTCATGAGGCGGCCGAGCGCTACATTTTGAGTGGTACTGCCCAGGGTTTGAGGCCACACATGGCGCGCGTCCGCGCGTCGATTCGCATGAGGGCAAATTGGCTTCGCGTCCCTTTCATCAAGCTCGCGCGCGGAAAATGCCCCGGGATCCTAAATGAGCCGCCGGTCTTACCACACAAGGCGGTCTACATCGGCCCTGGTGAGTCGTAGTCTAAGCGAACTGATCTAAGTGCTTTCGTCGAGGGGGCCGACATCGTCTCAGAGTTAGCCCAACATCAAATAGAGCGTCGCGTTCGCTTCGCGAAAGAGCTCCGCGATGTCGGAAATTGAGTCCCTCCTTTCGTCGCTCGGCCCGGACATCGAGTCAAAGCTCAAGCACCACCTTCGAGGATTTTTTGGCGGGGTTGTTCGCGGTTACCTCCCGCAGGTCTGGGCATTCAAGACCGAGACCGAATCGGGATCGCTAACCGTTACGGCCGAGGGCAAGGTTCACGTCTCGGCAGGTGTCTCGCGCCATTGCGACGTACTTATCACGTGGAGTCACAAACAGCTGGTGGCCGCGTTGCGTACGAGGGACCGAGACCAAGTTCCGCCGGGGGCGGCCCCTTCCATCGAGTTCAATACCAAGCGGGGAAAGACCGCCTTCTCCTTCCTGAAGTCTCGTTTCGGACTTTGATTCTGCCGCGGGCCGATCGCCCACGCTATTCTCCCGTATCGACCTAGTTCGCGGTCGGGGGAAAACGGAACCTCGTCACGGAATTCGACCGGAGGCACGGTCCCACGCTAGGCAAGCAGCGCGGGTGCAAGCCTCTCGGCCGGCGGCTAGGTCCGAAGGTCGCGATGCCACTGTCGATCGCAGTCCGGGAGGAGATCTGGAGACACTTCCCAGTGCGCTGTATTCGGAAACCGCGGGAGTTCGAATTTGGGCAACCCAGCCCGTGGAGCGATTATCGTGGGGCATGGAATGTCGGTTTGGTTGGATCCCCTGGAAACACCCACACATGCCCTGCGCGGGCCCCCGCGGTTGCAATTCGACTTCGCGCGTCGCTAACCACGCCGTCCTTAGTAGAATTCCGGAAGATTCGCACTCGGAGCACCCGCGGGCGCCAGCAGTCGAACAAGGTACCGTCATCCGAACTAGTGAACTGGTGTTCCTCGGAAGGTTCTAAGGCGCCCTGTGCGGGACAGGTCGTACAGTGCGGACGGGAACAAATCATTCCAGGAGGAGAGGTTTCCCGCCGGCCGCCACCTTTCCAGCGACGGGATTGGCCGCCGCCTCGCCAATAGCTAGCGGGGCATGGGTTCTCCAGTTAGTTCATACCCATGTCGGACCCGACCTCGAGGAAATCCAGTCTACGGAGCGCCTGAGCTCAAACATAGAATTCGCCTCGGTCTTCCTTGCCATTTCTCAACAGGACGTCTCTTTTCGGAGCACTGGCCCAATTCGAATGGGTCTCAACTGGAACGCTCCCTCCAGCGGCGAGGATTTAACCAAGTCCAGCCCCGTTCAAAGTCCGGGGGGGTTTCAACCGGTCCGTCTTATGGGGGTCTGAAGCTTAATTGAAAAGTACGTCGCCGAGCCGACGTCCTTTTTCAGAATCTCCCCTTCTTTGAGTAGAGTGTTTAGGACGCTGTCTACGTTCAAAGAACCCGATATGTCGGTTAGAGCATTTTCCCCCCTTACAGCCCCAACTGCCCGACCAATCTCGTCTGCCGAGTAGGCTGTGTTAGGGTGTCTTGCGAGATGCTGAAGCACCAGGCGCTCAAGTGGTGGAATCTTCCGACCTCTTTCGAACTCCTCACGGGTTATCGGGGACATTCTCCCTACCGCCGACTGGACTTCTCTATTCGGGCTACCGCTTCGCTGACTTCTCCAACAACGCGATCTATTTCATCGTAATCGAGCCAGGATCGATTGTACACCAGAACGTGTAGAGTCGCGTATGCCCTGTCAAAGAGCTTTCGAAGGTCGGTTTCGCCTTTTGTATCGAGCCCAACCCGGATAGACGCGTACTCTCTCGGCGGGTCGAGTCCGTACTTTTGTATCAGGGCAACGCAAGCCTCGACTAGTGCATGAAATATCTTCTCACTGGCCTCTCGAACCCGGACCTGCTCGCCTTTTGATCGCCCTTCTCTGAGTTCACGCATCCCGAGATCGAGGAACTGCTGAGCGTCGTCCATTCGCTCCTTAACACGACGTCTCGGGTCAAATCCTGGAGCGACTGATTGCATGAGCTCCGCGATGCTCGAATCGCTCAGTTCGACGCTTCCTGCTCGTGTGAAGCGCCAATGTTAGATTAACCTGTTCGGGGGGGGGAACGACGGTGATCAACGTCGATGTGGCGAAGAATGCGAGTCATACCGATTCTGCGACGGCTCCCGTGATTCCCGGAGAGGTAGGTTGACCCTTTGACGACTCCCGAGTCGAGTAGACTACGGACTCATTGGCTACCGTCGCTCAAGCGAGAAGGTCGAGGACCTCGTGATACTCGAGCGTGAGGAGGGGAGCGAGGAGCCAGGCGCGAGCGACGAGGTCCGCCTTTGCGAACTCCACGGTCGCCAGTATCCTACAGAACTCGAGATCGAGCACCGGATCTTCGCTCATTACTCGGGTAATGCTTGCCGCGTTCCGACCTGGAACCTTTGGCTTCGACTTTATGTCTCTAGTGGCGTTTCTAGCGCGGTAGTGTAGTTTCCTCCGGACCACAAAGGCTAGTGCCGGGGAGTGCTCCCCTCCCGGGCATGGTGCTCCGCGTTCGACCTATTGCCAACGAGGAAGGGAACCGCCTCCGCACGTCGATCCGCCATTCGAAGGACCTCATCGAGATGAAGCGGGCCCAGGTGATTCTCGCCTCGGCCCAGGGGTTCCGGGTTCAGCAGATCTACGTCTTTTCGGGAATGAGCGAGGGATACATCCGGACCCTGATCCACCAGTTCAACGCCGACGGGCTCGAGATGCTCAAGCCCCGGTGGAATCCGGGGAACCGTCACAAGTTCTCGAAGCACACTCGGGACCGACTGGTGGCCCTGGCCCTCAGCCGACCTCGGGACCTGGGACTCCCGTTCGGGGAGTGGAGCCTCCGTCGATTGAGGGACACCGCCGTCGCCCGAGGGATCGTGGAGTCGATCTCCCTCGAATGGCTACGGGTCATCTGCGACGAAGCGGACATCACGCACCAGTCGGTCCGGACGTGGAAGAAGAGCACCGACCCTCAGTTCGAGGAGAGACTCCGCAGGATCGATCGGCTGACGGCCAAGCGGCACAACCCTCCCGTGGTGCTCAGCCTTGACGAGATCGGCCCGATCTCGCTCAAGCCCCATGGAGGGAAGGGATGGTTCCCGAAGGGGTTGCCGGGTCGCATTCCCGCGACCTACACTCGGGACAAGGGAACTCGCTACGAGTATGCCTGTCTGAACGTCTTCCATCAGACCCTGAGCGTGCGCCAGGAGGAGCACAAGGGGTCGCGGATCTGGCTTCGGTTCTTGAAGTACCAACGGGTCAGGTACCCGGCCCAACAGAGGGTCTACATGATCCAGGACGGGCTGAGCGCCCACTGGACTCCCGAGGTCCGCGAATGGGCGAAGGGGTCCCGCGTGACCTTGGTCCCGTCGGCGACGAACGCCTCGTGGATGAATCCGGTCGAGTGCCACGCCGGACACTTGCAGACCACGGCGATGGCCAGGAGCGATTGGTGGAGCTGGGGCGAGGTCGACGAGGCGTTCCGACGGGCCGCGCTCCTGATCACCCGAGAGAACAAGGCCTCAGGCAAGGAGTTCCGAAGCACGCGCCATCGGGTCAGCAAACATCGACGGCCGCTGTGGACGCGCCACTAGCTGTCCAAAGATTGGGCTCTTACAATCGAATACTCTCGCGTCGACGAGTCATGAGAACTGATGAGCTCACTTCCCACCGACAGGACAAGCATCAAGGAATCTCTCAGGAACCTCAAAGCGAGAGTTGTTATGGAGTCTTCTTGTCCAGAAGTGCTCCGTTTGCTATGAAATCGTTTGACGTGGTCGTTATGACGTCATAAACTTTCATGTTTTCTCTGACGAGTGAAACGCTGGTCACCGAAATCCAAGACTTCGTCAGTGGGTTGAAGAGCTGATCCGACGTGGTAAGGTTTTGTGGATCATGAAGCCATCCCTGGAACGTCGCATTTCGGATGTAGATTGGTTGCTCCGTTAAGGTGAGAAACAGGTATCCACGGTTAATGTCGACTATTTCGGTGACTTTCGTCATGTTGGCAGAGACTAACTTTCCAATGAATACGTGACCCGAAGTCAGGTTGTATTCCTCGACGAAGTTTCCTGTCCGAAGTTCTTGAATGGGGACATATCCTGTTGGGGTAAGAATTGGAGTTCCGAATGCGACACAACCCCCTCCTCCTCCACCCGACTTCTTCGTGACAAAATACACGTTTGCCATTTTTGAAACCGTAACATTCCCTGAAGCTGGCGACACGGTGTACCCTACGACGCCGTAGATCTGCCAGGAATACTTTCCATCGGGGACCTGGACGGAGATGTTCCTGCCGTAAGCTGTCAGCACTATTGGGTTAACGAGGTTCGGCCCAGTAATTTTGACGTTCCATTCTAAATACTGAGGTATGCTGCTATTATTGTCATAGAATTGGAGCCAATTTGACCAGTATATCTGGCCAAGTGAGCTTTCAGTCGGGGCGCTAACGCTTACCCCCAACGGAGATTGCGACGCTGTGATTGTTGTATCGGTTACCGACTCACCTGTGTTGCTCCCCCAATTGTATGCATTCGGGACATACTCAAGTTGCTGTACTCCCGCATAAGTGGCATCGTACTCCAAGGACATTGACATGATCGTCCGGTACTCTAGATTGGTTTGAAG
>JBAUYF010000002.1:0-55185 GCA_049584655.1 Thermoplasmata archaeon
ATTCGCCCCCACCTCTCAGATCCAGAACGACTCCCCAGTACTCGTCAATCAGAACGACTACGACCTCGGACTTTGGGCGCATGCGCACCTGAACCCTTCGTCTCTGATTTGGGGCGATTATTACACCTTCTCGATTCTCGGAGGGTTCGGCCGATTCAACGTGAGTTGGGATTCGTACCTCCCCTTCAACGGGACGTCCGTTTCGGAGGCCGCGTGGGCCCTTCTCAAGGTCGGCCAGTACATTGTCGTCGATCAATACATGACAACCAAGACCCCTTCGTTCTACGGACCGGGCACCGACCAACCGACGGGGCCGCTCAGCGTGGGACAGGTTACGAAGTTCAACGACCCGACGTACTTTGACTGGGTCTTCAACGACTCATCTTTTACGATTTATCTCGTGATCCAACTGATCTGAGGTGACGATCTCTCGCCGGCGCGGAGTTAGAGGCGCGGCCAGGGCGAACTAGAATCGAGAACGGTTCGCGCCGAAGGTGCCGGGACGGAGGCACGCTAGGTGATTGTCAGACCCAATCCCGCGACCGCTGGTGACGTGCCACTAGGAGCTTGCAGCGTAAATGTTACCGAATATCCCCCCGGATTCGCGAACTCGAAGCTGATCGGGATCATCGTGCTCGCCCCGCCCGCCAAGGTCACGGTGACCGAGCTTTGCGTTCCGGAGTCGAGGTGGAGCGGCATCGTCCACGGAATGGAAGACGAGCCACCCGCGCCCCCGACGAGAGCCGAGGACACGGTAAGATTCAACGACTGAGGAGTCCCGTCGTTTCCCACTTCCACGATAACCTGTAAGGTCTGGTTGGTCCGCCCACCCGTCGGCAAGGTAGTAGTCGTGCCGTCGGGGCCTACGACCGCGATCGAGAGAAGCGGACCCCCATTGGGGTGGACGGTCGATAAGACGCCGATTGCGCCGAAGATCACAAGTATCGCCGTGAGGGCCGAATAGGCTGCGACTCGCTGACCCGAGGAAAATCCGGGGAGGGCGGTCCAGCGTCGAAACTTTTCCGAAATGGGGGAAAGGTCTTGCACCTCTCCGCGGGTGGTCTGAACTAAGGTCGCCACGAGGCAAAGCGCCGTGGCCATCACACCCAGAACGTTGTTCAACGGTTGGCCCCCGGGAGTGCCGAAATAGTAAAGGGTGCCGACCGAAGCTTCGATGACGACCGTCAATCCCACGATAAGGGCGAAGTGAACCGTCCAGGGCAGACGACTCGCCCGCCCGAACAGAAGGGCGGCTACAGCGTAGCCGGGGGCGACCAGAACTACGAAAAGGCCCAGCAGAAGTTGAGGAACGCCGCCTACCAGCAGTTCAACGATTGTGTACGTGCCCGAGAGCACGGTGGCCAGCATCAGAAGCTTCGCGTCGTAAATGCGAGTCACCGGGAACGACCCGGCCCCGGAAAGGGACATGACAGGAGGTTAGCGCATTCGGCTTCCGCTCATAGGATTACCGAATTGCCCCCGTCTGCTTAGAATTCGAGTTCTACGGATGACCTTATCGCAAGGGGAGAAGGCGCTCCCGGCCATCGCGGGTACCATTCGTTCGCAAGCCCTCCTCGCGGTTCGTTTGAGACTCGCCCGGGGGGAGGGAGTCCTGAAAGCCTTGTCCTCGAGCCGGCTACTTCTTGTTGCCATTCGCCGATCGTGAGCACGGGTGAGGGATCGACCCTGACTGGCCTCGTCGCATCGGCTCGATGGAGCGGAGCGGGTCGGTCCAATATGTAGATATACGCATCCGTTCGGTCACTAGGACAGACGGCGTATCGCCGGCTCTCGTAATACGTAGGAATGCGTATATACACGCACTCGACAATTCTAAGTAACGTAGTGCGACCTCGGGGCGCCTCCTCTCTGCTTCCGTCGGCACGCCCGCCGGCGTCCCGAAACCCCGCACGTTCGGACAATGCATCGCTCTTGGGGAAACGGAAGACGCCTTGCGGCTCTTTTCTTCCCGCTCGCCGCCCTCGCGTTCTTGGTCGTGGGGGGAGTCGGTGGTGTCCCGGCGCCGTCGGCAGAGGTCCACCCTACGTCGGCCGCCATCGTCGTCAACGGGGACTGGACGATCTCGAATCCCGTTACGTACAACGACACCTCGATCCTAGTGGACGGCGGCATTACGATCGCTTCGGGAGGAACGCTCGCTCTGCAAAATGTCAGTTTGAGCTTCGAGGAACCGAATGACCTTGCCAACGGAATCGAGGTAGAGAATGGAGGTGGTCTGATCGCCAACGGCTCCACGTTCGAGAGTGCAACCACCGGTAACCAGCTGTGGATGCAAGCCGATGCCGGCGCCCACGTGTCGCTCATCGGCGGAGATGTGCTGGACCTCGGAGATTCCGGAGGACCCGAAGGATTCGTGGTCAATGCCGCGGGGACGTTCTTCGATGCCGTCACGTTCAACGATTACTACGAAGCCCTGATCATTTCGGCGGAGAACGTGACCGTAGAGAACTCCTACTTCGGAAATACCACGTCTGAAAGTTCCGGTACTTACGTGGTCTCGACGGATCACGCCAGTAGTGGCTTCGTGATGACGAACTCCAAAGTCGTTGATACCTCGATGGCCGGCGGTGCCCTCTTCGTGACCTCGCAATCGGATATCGAGAACAACACGTTCACGCTCAACCCGAGCTCCACGAACACCTATCCCGTGCTCATTGGAGAGTGGAACTGGAATGGCTACGAGAACGCCTCGGGCTCGAAGTTCGCCTACAACACGGTGACCGGTAGTAGCGTCGAGGATGAGGATTCCTCAGACGTGGAGATCCTCTCCAACAAGATTTACAACACCGGTGGGTCATCCTACGTGCACAACTACGGGATCCATGCCTTCGTGCTCGAAGGCACGGGCGTGGATGTCTGGGTCAATGGGCTCACGATCCGGAACAATTTCATATCGGACGCCTCGGGCTATGGCATCCGACTCGATCGTAACGTCTCGAACTTCGTCATCGACGACAATAATATCACGAACGTGAGCGCCACGCCCAACGCGGGCGAGTACAACGGCGTTGAATCGTTGGAAGGTATCTACCTCATCCGAGGCATCGATCACGGCATAGTATCCGGGAACCGCGTCGACCTGTCGAACGACGCCGGGCTCAGCGATGTCGAGACCAACGGCATCGCCCTCGAATCCGAGGTGAACAATGTAACCGTCTCGGACAACTTCGTTCTCAACACAGATCTGGGCGGCTATGTGCAGGGCGATTGGGACGACTCAGGGGAGAACATCGGTCCCTCGTGGGACGACACCATTACCGGAAATTCGTTCATCAACACGATTCCCATCACAGAAACGGCCGATGCGAATATGGGCTTCAAGAACTTTTTTTGGGCCAACCGTACCGTGTTCACGAACAACTACTTCTCGGGGTGGACGATGGTGCCGTCGGGCGTGTCTCCCTACGAGGGAGCCGCCATCATGCAGTCCAGCGCATACGGCACGTTCTCGGGCAATATTGTGAACGGCGCCACGTATGGCATCGTATTCTCGTTTAATTTCGGCGACATTCACGAGAACCGGAGCGACAATCTCGTCTACAACAACCTCTTCAACGTGACCGTCGCGGCGGTCGCCGACAACACCGGCGATGGGATGGGTCCGATCGAGAACGTCGTCAACGCCGAGACGAACGTGCCAACACCAGCCGGGACCCCCACCTCCTACCTTCAATCAATCGGCCCGATTCAAGGGCTTACCCTTTCCGAATCGTCTGGCAACTACGCAACCACTTTTGAGACAGAGAATCCGATCACGGGCGGGACGGAAAACTTTACGACGCAGGTTCCCTGGGAGCTGCCTTCGTTTAGCGTCAACATAACGGGGAACCTCGGAAGCGGGAATCTGAAGTCACCGATCGATGCGGTGACGGCGAACGCCACGTCGTACACGCTCCAGTCGGAGGGGCCGCTCCTGCACGAGGTGAGCCTCGACGTCCCCGCCGAATACTACACCGCCGCGTATTCAGTCCTCGAAGGAGTCGGGTCATCCGGCAAGAACTCCTTCGATCTCAACTCCTCCGCCGGTCCGGCGGTCTTCGAGACCCACGCGAACGGGTCCCTATCCGTCGGTGTGGGCCTCTTGGGCTGGAACGCCACGAATGTCACCTTCCAAGTCCACGCGACCAACTCTACCGGAAGCCCCGTTCCGGGCGTGGTGGCTCTGGTGAGTTTCAACGAGCCCCTACAAGTCTATTCGACCTCAGTGGGTCCCACGAATGCCTCCGGAAACGCGGCGTTTTTCGGTCTCCCGCGCGGAACGAGCGTCTCCAACGTTTCGGTCGAGGGGTCGAGCTATCGAGTGCTCTCGTTCTCCGTGGAGAATCCCGAAGCCGACCTAATCCTTCTCAACCTGCAAGTCGGCAACGTGAGCGTAAAGGGGGCTCCGACCACTTACCCCGTCGAATTCCGTCAGACCGGGCTCGGCCCTGGAGTAAATTGGACAGTTGCCGTTTCGGGACCTGAATCCGCCGAGCTTCCGTCAAGCGGCCCGTCGGTGAGGCTCAACCTCCCCAACGGTTCCTATCAGTACGTCGTCAGTGCGAGCTCGGGCTACGTACCTGTTTCCTCGATTGGCGAGTTTTCCGTCCTGGGCGCCGGCTCCACCCTTGTCGTAGCCTTCGAACACCTGAACTCGACCGCTTCGACTCCCCCGACTCTGGTCAATTTCTTCCCGCCCCTGTCACCGCCGAACCTGAGCCTGTACGTGATCGGGGTCGTGGGGGCGGTTGCGATCTGGCTGATCGGGATGGTGGATTTCTTCATTGGGCGGCTAGCCTCCAACGCACCTCACCTCGGACGACCCGCATCCCGCCTCTGGAGTCGCCTACCTCCTCGTAGCGGGTAGCGGCTAGCCCGCGGTGGCCGCTTCCCGTCGCGCAATCATTCGATCCGCGACGAACAAACTGTCGCCTGTATCCTTCTAAGGGTACGAATATTCCATCTGTCGAGACAGGCCCATCGCTCCGCGAGCCTGAAGCCGTTCACGTGCTGAAGAGCGAGGCTATCTTTTTCCCCCGGAAATACGCCGACTTGGCCATCCCCGGAATGCTCAGATACGTAAGTAAAAACGTCGCAAACGAAACGGCATCGAACGGACGGATCGTATACATGACGAACTGATGCGGGCTACGCAGCAGCTGTAAGAGGGCCCGACCGACGGGTCGGCGGTGCGGCTGATCATCCGAGAGTTCGTACAGAGCCGCGCAGTACTCGTGGAAGTACCGTATGCTCGGCTCCGCGACGGTACCCCGGATCAAACCCAAAAAGAACTCAGTATCGTCGAGGACTCGCTTGTAGTAAGTCCGGCGGCTCGCGAAATACTCCACTTGGGATCCTGCCACGTGAGCGCCCGAAGTTCCTGCCCCATGCAGTCGGTAGTCGCTGAGTATTTCGTCGGTGCAGAGTAGCCCGGTGCCACTTAGCAGGGCGATTAATCCGAGAAAGTTGTCACAAATCACCTCCACCCGGTCGAGGGGGCCTAACCAGGGTGCAAGGACCTCTCGTCGAATGTGAATGCTGGACGTATTGAATGCGATACCACAGCGAACGTCCGCGGTTGCGTAGTCGGTCGGAGACCGGAACTCAATTCGTTTGACGTGTCCACGGTGCGAATGAAGTGGTTGGGCGGCCAAGGGCACGCCATTCGAGTCGACGAACCTCTGGCGCGAGTGAATATAGCCCACATCCGGTCGAGCGTCGAAGAGACTGACAACGTAACTCAATTTTTGACGGTGAAACTTGTCATCGTCGTCAAGGAAGCAGACAATGTCTCCCGACGATCGCTCGACTCCCGCGCGAAACATGGCCCCCGCCGTGGACGTTGTGGTTGGGAAATCCACGTGGGCGATCGAGTGTTGATCCAAGTATTCGTCAATCGACGGAAGTTGGAAGTCCTTTACCACGACGATTTCGTACTCGTCGCGCGGTAGGGTCTGATTGACTACCGACTTGATCGCATCCAACAGATACTCGGTGCGTTGATGTGCGATGATGA
The DNA here is from genome assembly GCA_049584655.1 of Thermoplasmata archaeon. Classification (GTDB taxonomy): domain Archaea; phylum Thermoplasmatota; class Thermoplasmata; order Lutacidiplasmatales; family UBA184; genus Lutacidiplasma. Next base: position 6,017 of record JBAUYF010000002.1, read on the forward strand.
TGACCGATATGCGGGGTCTGGCGGTCGACAAGAAACTGGGCACCCTCTGCAAGTGTTCGGCATTGTAGACCCACCATAAGCTACTCTCTTTGCCTGCGAGAGTAGGTGAAGCAATCGTGTCGCTTTTCGATTCTTAGAACGGGAATCGGCCGAGCTTGGTCCGCCTGATTAATTCGGGATCGTACTTGCCCGGCGCCCCCGAAACTAGGAGTGTCGTCACGATCTGCAAACCGTGAGGGACCCGGAGGGGACAGCTAAACTGTACCAGATTGAGTTGAAGATTGGGACTCACTCTCCGTGGGCCCCCGGCGAATGAGGCGGCGATCAGAAGTCGGCGGCGAACAAATCAGCGCTGCATTGAGGATGCCGACGCTCCTCGATCCTCGGGCAGATGGGTCAGTATGAACGTCCCGAATCGCGCGTATTAATGGTCTGTTGACGTGGTGAATGGCGACGGCGAAGTACGAGTCCATCGGAGAGCTCGTTCACTATAGCCGCGATTATGGCGCTCTGGCGGTGAACGAGCTGAAAATCGAACGAGGTCAGCAGGTCGTGCTTATGACCAAGCGGAACCGACGGTGATTCGAGACGTGCTCCGCCTCCGCTTCGCGGCCATTGGTCAACCTGGTACCGGCGTCCGCTGGACAGTGGCCGTTTTCAGCGGTGTTGGCTAAAGGGCCGTGCGGTTAGGCGAGCTAGAAGTAGAAGGCGGAAGGCAAGCTGAGGAGGTCCGATCAAGGTTGTCCACGATCATCGACGACGCGATCGACACACCCCCCAACAGCGTACCCTGGGTTTACGCGAGTACCGTTTCCTTCCTGCTCGCCGGGGGCGTGTTCTACCTCTATCTCGCTCGCGTGCTCCCTCTCAATGAGTTGGGCTCCGTTGTCATTCTCCAGGCGATCGCGCCTCTCGTCAGCACAGGAATGTCGTTGGGCCTGGGAGCCGGCTTCAATCACTTCCTGTCGTACCATCGTGCGCGTGGTGAGCTATCGGAAAGTCGCGCCCTGATCCGGAACTCATTGGCGGCTGCCGGGATACTCTCGCTCGTAGCCGTCGCGCTCGTCGTGGCGCTGTCAGAAGAGTTGAGTATTCTCTTCTTCCACACGAGCCAATACACGGGTTCGATCCAGCTTCTCGGCGTGTTTATCGGCCTCATCACAACGGTCGGTATATTCCAGGGAGTGCTGTTGGGACTCCAGCGGTTCGTCGCATACTCGATCATAACGACGCTTGGGAACGTACTCACGTTCGGCATTCCCGTCTTTTTCTATCTACTCCGACCCGGCGTCGAATCGATCGTCCTCGGATGGACCTTCGGCGGGGCCATCGAGTGCGCGCTGTTCATCGGTATTCTCGCACGTCAAACACGAATCCCACGGGATCAGTTCTCGGAGGGGCGAGTCGAATCGGCTTACGGATCCTTTTACCGGAGCGTACTCCTCTACTCCATTCCCGTCCTAGCGTCGAACGTCATTACGACCGGGGCGTTCTACGTCGATCGATTGGTGTTGGCTTCGATCGCCAATCTCTCGGCCGTAGGCATCTACAACTACGCGATATTGATCGCGAGCGGTAGTCTGTTCATTATCGCTCCGTTCTCGACCATTCTCGTTCCAAGAATATCTGCGCTATTCGGTCGCAACGACCTCGACTCCATCCGCGCCGTGGCCCGGACTTCGAGCAGTCTCATCGTCTTGGTCTACGTTCCCTTTGGACTCGGCCTAGCGGCGATTGGTCCCTTCCTGCTCCGCTTCCTCGTGGGTGGGGCGTTCGTTTCCGCGAGTTTCCCTATGGCCTTACTCCTAGCGATTACTGCCGTTTTCATTCCCTACGTCGTCCTGGTCAATCTGGCGGCGGGGATTCGGCGAACGCCCGCTCTGGCGCGAGCTTCGGGCTGCGCATTAGCGGCGAACATCGCGTTGTCGATTGTACTCGTCCCCCGAATTGGTATCGTCGGAGCCGCACTTGGGAACTCCGCCATGTCGTGGGCCCCGTTCCTCGCCCTCTATTTCGGACTACGGGACACGCGTCTCATTCAATTTGACCTACTGTCTTTGGCCCGGATGTGGGTGGCCGCCGGAGCCATGGTCGTCGTGGTGGCGGGTCCGTTGATTCTGCTTCATTACCAGGCGGTCTTTGTACCGATCTTCATCGTAATCGGCGCGGGTGTTTTCCTCGCCTCCGTTCGGCTCACCCGGGCAGTGTCCAACGACGTCGCAAACGCCCTCGTACGTTTTCTGCCTCGATGGGCCGGCGTGTTGCGACCGTCTATTTGCTGGATCGCGGCCTGTGATCATTGCGACCATGCGGCAAAATGGGCTGTGAGGGCGACCTCCGCCCCTACCCGTCCGAGGTAGTTTTCGAGTTGGAGATTGCCGCCCGGAACTTTCGGCGTCGCAGCTCAGGGGAGGAGAGGGCGCTGTCTTTTCCTAGCGACTCCGCAGGGCAACCCGTCCGAACTCAGTGGGTATTCGAGGAAAAGTCACTTCGAGGCAATTGATCCTCTCAACCGTCCGTCAGCCGCCTCAGTCGAGACGCCCGAATTGTCGTTTCTCCGCGGGAAGTGGCCTGTGACGTCTATCGGACTGGCGGAGTGTCTTCGCGACCCGTTCTACGCTTGGAGCGGTTTATCGAGGACGTTGCCAGTGCCTTGCTTAGGATGGCGCTTCCCGAGGATGGGGCAACCAGATAGGTCGCGAAGCAAGCCAGGTAGAAGAGGCGCGACGGTTCAGAGCTGATCGCGCGAGGATGATAGATCAGGAATCTCAGGTATCGAGTCAGTGCGGCCATCACACTCGCACGCGGCTGGGATCGGTCGAGCCGACTCACGAAGTCGGCCCAGAGAGACCGCTTCTGCGCTTCCAGTAAGATCTTTCGAAACTGCGGCACCCAAGGACGCTCGGCAAACCTCTCGGCGAGCTGACACGTCCTATCCACCGAGGTGAGGTCGTCCAGCGCCCGACGCGCTTGATTTTGCCAAGTTGGAGCACTGGTCCGATATCGAGTCAACCGGCGATCATCCATGTAGATGCCGGTGCCCGACAGGATGGCGATCAGGAACAGTCGTACGTCCGGAGCGTGATGCGCTGTCTCGAGAAATTGGCCGAATCGACCCATCAAGACGTCTCTCCGAATTACCATCGAGCTGGTGTTGAACCAGGGGTGGAGCCGCCGGAGAACGCGCGCATCCGAAGGGTTCTTCCCCGACAGCCGAGTTAGAGGCCCGGTTCGGTCTAACCCGGCGTCTCGCTCCATCGCACCGTACATCGTCGGAGAAACGGAGTGACCATCCAGGTCGATCAGATTCAAGCGATTGTGGTAAAAGCCAATGTCAGGATGGTCCCGAAAGACCCCGATCACGTGATCGAGTCGCGTCGGCTCGAATTGGTCGTCGTCATCCAGAAATGCGATCAAGGGCGCGCGCGTCAACGGTAGGGCGCGCCACAATTGCAAACCGACTCCCACATCATAGTCGAAGTAAACGCGAGCCCCGAGCTTCCTAAGCACCTCATCCTGCTCCGGCGAGCGATACCCCTTCGTAACAACGATATCCAGGTGTTCCGGGGCGAGCCCCGAGCCCACGACCGAACGGACGGCATCTACGATGTATTCCTGTCGTAAATGGGCCGCCACGATGACCGAAAGGATGGGAACACTGCGCTGACCGGTCGGATCTCCCACAGGGGCCGGTGAGTCAGGGTTTGCCGTGAGGATCGGATGTGAGGGGGCTCTCGGTCCCAACTGTGCTTCGATCGGGTCGGATGCGAACGGGTCCGAGCCCGAACGATCGGTGAGGGGGGAAGTTACCGACATGCGACCTAACCTTTTGAGATGAGACGTAGCGAGTTCAAGCCTATGAAAATTGAGCGGCCAGCGGAATTGGTCGTTCAACGATGTGCATGCCCCACCCTCTGCACCGAGATGCCCGAGTCTTAGGAATTGGTCAAGCCCCTGATTGAAGGAGTTCCGGGCGAGTTCAGGATGCCGTCGGCTCTATCGGAACGCCACCGCGCTCACACCGGTGGGCTCGATTCCATTCCGGTATTAATACGACCTGACACCCCACGGTCCAGAACGACTCCCCGTAAGCCGCGCCGGTCAACGCTTTCGCCGACGGGGGTGACGACGCCGCGGCAGGCGCAGAGTTGTCACCGCAGAACGAAACACGGTGGGCGCCGCGAGAACGCCGAGTGCCACGGTCGCGAGGGTCACGAGTGGGATTGTACCAATTCCGGCGAAGGCGCTTACGCCGGTGGTCAGGTTGACGAGCGTCACATGCACGACCGTCTCGGAAGTCCCATTGATCGTGATTTGGAGCACTGCGGGGGCGAGTCCGGGTGCTTCGACCACGGCTTCATAAGTTCCATTGGGCAGCGAGAACTCAGCGGACCCATTCTTCGCGGGGAACGACTCCGACCCATCGGAAACGACCACCACGATCGTCGCATTCGGAACCGGCGCGCTCTCGTTGGCGAGGGCGATCGTGACTTGGACGGGATAGTAGGGTCCCCCGAGCGGTTGGAGTGCGTAAGTCCCGGACAAATTGGTAGGCCCCACCACAAGGGTGGAATTCAGCGTTCGATAATGAGCGGCCGATACCGTCAAGGCGTAGACGCCGGTCGAAAGGGGAACGGTAAAGCTCCCGGTCGCGGAATTGGTCTCGAGCGGGGGAGCCGCACTCGAGTTGACCAGCACCGAAACGTTGGAAACTGGGGCCCCGGAGCTACCGTTCACGACTGTTCCGTGGAAGATGTAGACTCGTGGCGAGATATTCAAATTGAAACTCTCAAGTGGGGCGCCTGAGATCGTGACGTTCATTGGATCACTCGTTCCGATGAAGGAGACAGCAGTCACAACGTAGCTCCCGTTCGCCAGTGAAAGATTGAACCCCCCCAAAGCGTCCGTGAAGGTCGACGTGGAGTTGGTCGAGGTATTGGCATAGACCGTCGCTCCTGCGATACGGGAACCGTTGCTCGACGTGACTTCGCCCGCGACATGATACAAGGTCGATGGAGAAGTCGAGGAGTTCAAGCGGAACAACGACTTCATCGGCGGGAACTCGGTCCAATTGTCGTAGTGACCCAACGAGCCGAGTCCCAACAACCACTCGGTCGTGGTGAGCAGATTGTAGTTCGTCGTGTCTGCCGCGTAGGTCGAGTTGGGGACCACTCCCGGACCGACGGCGGCCAGGTAAACCGGTCCCCCATCGAACCCCTGGAAACCGGTATTCAGCGATTTCGACTCGTCATATACGATGAAAAAGACCGAGGACTGGAAGAGGGAATCGTTCAGAAGTGGCCCGAGCCAGCCGCGGAGCCAGTGATCGGCATACGCGACATCCGTGTCATGGCCATCATCGAGGACATTGGGCGTGATGAAGGCATAGTTCGGGAGGATCCCCGACGCCACCGCGTTACTCCACGCCGACAGGGGAAGGACGTGGGAATCACATCGCGAGGAGTTGCGGACGATGTCCGCGTAGGAAATGAATGGATCATGATGGGCAATGTAATCTCCTGAATCCGAGGTAGTACACGGGGCGGGCATGCTCTCCTCGTACGCCCCCCAGGTGAGTCCCGCCTCCTGGACCATGTCTCCGATGTTGGTCTGCGAGTGAATCTCATACGCATCCGTCCCGCATTGGAGCGTATCGCCGGAGGTGATGGCCAGGTAGTTCGGGGCAGAGGGGTGGCACGCCGCGTAGTAGTGGCTCGCAAGGCTGTAGTGTGTGGCGAGATAATCCTCGAACGGACCCTGCTGGAGCACAGTAGCAAGATTTGCGTTTTCCAAGAGAATAGTGATCACGTGCCGGATGGGGGTGGGGAATGAACCGGTCGAGTGGAGGGTCATAGTCGATGCCTGCAAGGGAGCCGGCGACGCGGATGCCGCCGCGAAACTCGCCAGGAGTAGCAGTGTCGAGATGACGACCAGCGCGACAAAACCGACTCTAGCGACGGTCCCTACCCGTCCGTGCGACCAATGGCTCGGGCCTGTTGATTGGGGGTTCACAATCCCTCCGCCCCCCGAGCCGCGGCGAGGCGAGACGCGGAGCGCTGCGAATTCACCCTCAGGGCCCGTTGGTGCTATTTATAGCAAATTGGGACAATGAAAATAGTTACCAATTCTCGAGGGCCGTGCGTCGAACGGCTCTCCATCGCACTAGGGGAACTGGAAGAGGCTTTCCATCGCGGGAAACTCGGAGGTACCGTCGTGGTTCTCCGTAGAGCCGAGCCCGAAGAGCCACTCAATAGTGCTCATCAGATTGTAGTCCGTCGCGTCTGGGGTGTAGGTCGCCCCTAGAGAATAGGGGCTGACCGCCGTGAAGAACACATGACCCCCCTTGATCCCACTATACCCCGTGGAGTCGGATTCTGCGCTCTCGTCATAGAGGACGAAGAAGACCGTGTGAGCGATCGTCTTCTTTAGCGTCGGGTTCGAGGCATCCAGTAGGGGCGTTAGGAACCCCTTGAGCCAGTGGTCGGCGGTGGCGAGGCTCGAGAGATCGCCGTCATCGTAGTTGTTGGGGACGTAGAAGGAATAATTCAGGAGAGTGCCGGTCACGACTTGGGTCGTCCATGCAGTCGCCGGCAAGTCGTCCGCATCGCACCGAGCGGGGTTGTTGACGATGTCGCGATAGTAGAGGAACGGGTTGTGATGGAACACATAGGTGGTACCATTGTTCGAGGTGTCGCACGGCGTGGTCATGTTCTCGAAGTAACCGGCCCAGGTGAGTCCAGCATTCTGGAGAAGGTCGGGGAGATTCTGGAGCGAATAGTCGTGATACGCGTCGGAGCCGCACCCCCAATCGACGCCGGAAGTGGAGGCAAGATAATTCGGAATGGACGGATGACAGGCAGCATAGAACTTCGTCGCGTTCCCGTACTCCGCCGCCAGAGACTGCTCATAAGTTCCCGTGGCCCAGACACTCGAAATAGGTTCGTTCTCCAGGTAGATGACTACGACGTGCTGAATGGCTCCGTCCCCCGGGAGTTCCTTGGAATTGATTGGAACGAGATTAAAGTTGATGTTCGATACATCCGTGCCTTGGATGGGCACACTTTGGTACCCGTCCTGATATCCCGTCGCACTGACGGTGAATTCGTACGTGCCATTGGGCAACGACAATTGATAGGCCCCCTTCGAGTTCGTTACATCTGTATCGGTTATGCCCCCGCCCACGGCCGAGACACTCGCTCCCGCCAGCGGCGCGTTGCTGGAGCCAAACACCGTACCACTCGCGAGGTAGTTCGAAGGGGCCGGGGCTCCATTCGACTTCAGCGCGATCGCATTCGCGGCCCAATCCTCCTGGGTGGAAAGATCGGCCGAGAGACTTACCAGCCCGGGTGTCGGGACGGTAGTGGAGAGCAGCGCGCCGGTTTCGTGCGTCTGCCCCTGCGTCTCCGATCGGGAGTCCTGCAGCGTCAGACCTCCCAAGGGAGTAACGCTCGGTTCCCCGCCGGATGCGATACCCATGAGGACGAGGTCCTGAGCTGTCGAGGTAGTGATGGTCGTTTTCACCGTTGTGGGAGCCCCGCCGGAGACCATATTCCCCACCGTATCGAGCGGGGGCGAGGCAACGCCGCCGATGACCGCGACGGCCAAAATGCTCGGAGCCGAGCGAGACATCGTGATTGAAACGACGAGGTTCGAGGTGCCGCGCGAGTCGGCGGCGACCCAAAACGACAGGGAGACCGAAGAATCGGATGTTCCCGAGTGGGCCACCGTCGCCGATGAGTAAGAATTGCCCGACGAGTCGGTGACGGAGTCGATGGTCGTATCGTAATGAACGGAAGTCATCACGACGATGGAGTCCCCGGCGTCGACCGTCACGGGTGCGCTCGATCCACCGAAACCGGTGAACCCAGTCACAGACTGGTCGACCACGTACGGGGCGGTTACCACATCGCTGCCCGCGAAAGTCGATCCGGCCGCACGGACGACCGGGGTGGGCAGGCTGGCGAGGGACATGAGAATCAGGACGGCAATCAGGCTGCTCGAGATACGTGCGAGGGTCCGACGCCGACCCCCCCTGGACCGTTCTACTCTAAATTTCGCCCGTTCGTTCAAGATGCTGATGCCTTTGGCCGCAAGTGACGCATAACCATGCCGGACCTGCTGGCGCCGCGCCATAACTGCGCACTATTAAACGGAGACGAAAGTCCGCGGTTTTGGCTACGTTCCTACAATTTCTTGCCTAGCGCGCTCCCCTCGAAAGCGGCGTTCGTTGCCATCGTCCCACGCCGAGAAACCCGGAATCGTCGGAAAAAATGTTCATCCGAGCGGGCAGAAGCTATTCGAGATGACGGTGACCGAAAGCGCGTGAGTGTAATTTCGAGGTCGCCACGGCTCGTGATGCTTGCTCAGATGTTGTAAAACACCTCAGTAAATGGGGGAATTACGGAATCCGCGGGCACCTGAGAATCCTGCGCATAGACCCGCATTTAATATGGTCGGCGGTCTGCGTCTCGAGCCGCCAATGAGCTCGGTCTCCCCCCCTGACCTTCGGACCCATGAACCGCTGTTTCGAGGCACGGCGACCGCCGACGCTAGTTATGGAGTCGGGGATGCAGTATCATAGTCGGCCCTTGCCATCGGGCCCTACCCGGGGTCGGGCTAGTGTCGGATCAACCGGTCACAACCAGTCTCGGAGGTCGGCATTCTCGGCTGGGCTCGTTCTCGGCACGCTCACAATCCTGGTCATGTCATTGTGGATGCCGAGCGGAGCTGCGATATCTCCCCCTGGACAGTCTACTTTCAAGGTAGCGTTCAATGAAGCCGGCCTCCCGAAAAACACCTCGTGGAGCGTTGATCTGAGTGGAACGATTCACTCCTCGAACGGGAATTGGATCATTTTCCCCCAGATTCCCAATGGAACGTACACGTTCTCGATTTCAACGAGCGATACACGCTACTCTCCTGATCCAGGGAACGGGAACGTCACCGTCGCCGGATTGGCAGTATATCCGGTGATCAACTTCACCGTGGAAACGTACCCGGTGACGTTCGAGGAGTCGGGCTTACCGGTCGGCGCGGTCTGGTCAGTCTCGCTGAATGGAACGCAAGTTACGTCGAATAACTCGACGCTGGTGATCGACAAGCACAATGGGACGTTTCCGTTTTCCGTGTCCGCTGCAAATGGTCTCTACGCGCCCCGACCCGGCGATGGTTACGTGACGGTGAACGGAGGTGCGCGGCTGGAGTACATCGCCTTCAACGCCTACACGTACCCCGTCCGGTTCGTGCGGTCGGATTTTTACAGCGGCCTCGTCAACGTCCAGATCGGAACCGCGGCTTATTCGGTACCGGCCAATAGTACCGTTACCGTTGATCTCGTCAACGGCACGTACACATATACCGCACTGGCGGGCGGGGGAGTCAACGTGACGGGCGGCTCGTTCACGGTCGCGGGGGCCGGGGCCACAATCCCTCTGGTCGTACTTTGTGGTTCGAACGTGGGGTGTGTACCTCCACCGAACCTGCCGACCACAGGTCCCAGCCCAAGTTCGTTACCGGGTGGAGTGTTTGTCGTCGCGGTTATCTCCGTCGTCGCTGCCGCGCTGCTCGTGTCGGGGGGCATTGTTGCTTGGCGCTCTTGGCGGCGCTCCGAAGAGCGTGCGAATCGCGAGGCGACTCCCCCTCGTGGGTTCGGTTGAATCCGGGCGAGTCCACGCGAGCCAGGAGAGGTCCCCAGCAATCTCGTTCCTGCAGGTATTCCCACGTCTCTCCACAATCGAACTCCTCCGCGAGGTGACGCGCAGTTCGGAGCCGGTTATTCGAACCTGAGAGGGATCTCGCAAGGATGCGCGCGGGCGCGAACAGTTAATAGTAGTTCCGAGCCCACGGGAACGAGTCCGTCATGACCATCGGCAAAGAAGCCTCCGACTGGGATCAGTTCCAGGTCGCGTGGGTCTATCAGATGCGCTTCTACCTGCGCACGTATAGATTTCTGGTGCCCGTGATCCTGGGGATATTCTTCGGTTCCATTACCATCGCGTTCATCCTCTATGCTACCCCGGGAGTGGTCGCGGCCAGCGGGAGTCCGGCCAGCTTGATCGGGGGGCTCCTAAGTTTCGTGGGAATCGTCGGGGGGATTGGCGCCGCCTTCCTCGGAGGCGACGCCACTTCGATGGACACCGGCAGCGCCACTGGGTACTACACCCTCGTCCAGCCCGTCCGTCGCGTCGTGCTCTTGTTGGGTCGCTACGCGGCTGCCTTCGTCCTGCTGTTCGCGAGTGTTCTGATCATCTACGCGTTCTTGATCTTTGACGCTATTTGGGTCTACCACGCGGCATCCCCGTGGATCCCCGCCTCGATCGGCCTCTTGATGCTCGCAGTGTTTGCCTACATGAGCCTCGCGTTTGCGTTGAGCGTCCTCGTGGATCGACCCGTTTACGGGATCGTCCTCACCTTCATCGTGGTGTTCGTCGGCCAGAGCATCGTCTCAAGCCTGCTAATGAGCTACGGAATCGAACCTTGGTTCCTCGCCAGTTATGGCGCAGAAATCATTTCGCTCATCTTTTCGTATCCATGGCCGCACTTCACGGCGGGTATGTGGCAACCTACGCTGATTGAGGGTATCACGATTCTGACCTTGTATGCGGTGATCGGACTCGGGATCGCTCTCGCCATGTTCAATCGACAGGAAGTGAAGACATGAGCGCGGAGAACCGGATCGAAGTTCAGAACCTCACGAAGAAATTCGGGTCGTTCGTCGCGCTGGACGACGCCACCTTCTCCTACGAAGGGAACCGCTGCGTGGGTTACCTGGGACCAAATGGGGCCGGGAAGACTACGACCTTGAAGTTGCTCACGAATCTCCTTCGTCCTACCCGCGGTCAGGCGCTCATCAACGGCGTCGTCGTCAAGGGGAATCCGAAACAAGCGCTGCGTCCGGTGGGCGGGCTCATCGAGAACCCCGAACCCTACGCGTCGCTCCGCGGCAGTGAAGCACTCGAGATGGTCGGCCGCTTCCGCGGGATGAGTCGCGCGGAGATCGCCGCGAGGATTCGGGTGCTCAACGACGAATTCGAGCTCCCGCCCCTCGACCGCCGTGTGGGCTCTCTTTCGAAGGGGCAGCGTCAGCGGGTAGTCCTCGCCGGCACGGTCATCAACGACCCGCCTATCTTGATTCTGGACGAACCCACGAGCGGGCTCGATCCCGCCGAGCGCGTGAAGATCCGGAACTTCGTATTGGCGCTCAAGAAGGACCACCTGATCCTGATGAGCTCCCACCTCCTTTCTGAGGTAACCGAAACCTGTGATGATGTCCTATTCATCAATCATGGGAAGATCCTGCTCCGCGATTCCGTCCAAGCGATCGAAAGCCGCACGCGCTCGAATCTCATCGAGGTCGAGTACGCGACACCCCTACCAGCGAGCGCCTTCCAGCCGCTAGCCGGATTGATCGGTGCAGTGACAGAGGTCACCGACCGCAAGTACCGATTCGCGTTTGACGGAAAATCCGAGTCTCAGGTCAAGATCCACGACGCCGCGAGCGCCTTGGGACCGGTGCTGAGCTTTACGGCCGTCGGTTCGCCTCTCGAGGAGATGTACATGCAGCTGATGGTCCAGTCCACGACGGAGACTCCGCCGCCCCCGTCGGCCGGGAAGTAGTCAGGCCCTCGACCCTTGGGTGCGACTCCCAATCGAGCCTCGGTCGTAGCGACAATGGGCGCGTCCTCACGCCGCTAGTGCGTTGATGTCCCTCGTGCTGAGGATCGACTTCGACGACCCGCGCTGAACCACATGGATCATGGCGCGTCCCACCTTTTCTGTCGTGGTAATTGCGTTCGGTGAAATCGCCGCGATCAGGAGAACGAACGGCGATAAAATCGCGTACAAGACGCGGTAACCTCTCGTACGTGACTGGATTCCATGCATGGGCCGAATGATCCCGGGGCGGAACATGTAGGCTGCCTTGAACGGCATACGAAGTAGTTCATTTTCGGTCTGCCCCTTTACGCGTGCCCACATCGCTCGCCCGTGTTCTGTGCTATCCGTCCCTGCGCCCGAGACATAAGTGAAAGTCAGGCCCGGGTCCCGCGCCGTCAGGGTGCGCGCCACCGCCACGGTGAGGTCGTGCGTGATCCTACGGTACTCCGACTCGCTCATTCCGGCTGACGACACACCAAGGCAAAAGAAGCAGGCGTCAAATCCACGTAACTGATCAGCCACTGGGGAGAGATCCGCGAGATCGGCGCGCGTGAGTTCCTTGAATTTCGGATCCTGTAGATTGGTTGAGTGTCGGCCAATGGCCAGAACGGTCTCAACTTGAGGATCGAGTAAGCACTCGCGGAGCACGCCCTGCCCCACCATTCCGGTGGCCCCGAAAAGTATGACTTTCATGCTCCGCGGTGCGATGGACCGCCCCCGAGGCTAATCTGCCGAGATGAAACCGCTTTCGTCCGGCGGCACTCCGAAGACGAGACGCGATGCCGCTCGCACGTTCGACTGGGTCTAATCCACCACGAGGCCATCGGCTTCGACTTGAACTCGATGGGTTTTGACCGGTCGAGCGGCAGGACCGCGCACGACGGCTCCCGAAGTCAGATCGAATTCGGAACCGTGCCATGGACAGGTGACGATCGTTCCAGCTACTGGTCCCTTGTCCAAAGGGCCCCCCACGTGAGTACATTTGGCGTCCACACCGCAGAGCATCCCCCCTACGTTGAAAACCGCAACATCCACGCCGTCGACGTGCACGCGAATGGCCTTCCCCGCTTCTGGAGGCTTCACTCCCGGTAGTTTCATCGACCCTCGCAGGTGATCGACCAGAGCGCTTCCGAATAGTTAAGGTCGCACGCGGGAGCTAAACTTTCGGCGCTCCAACATCCCGAACGATGCTGGAGCTGCACGGCTGGGAGTATTAACGGCCAAGTGGCCGAAGCCGGCCTCAGGGCGCGAATTGCAGGGCCAGCCGATTCTCCCCGATCCTTTGCTCGAGGCACGGGTTGAACCGAGAAACCGTGCGTCAGCTAGATGTACCGCAGCCACGGTCCCCCCGACATGTCCGAGAGTTCGCCCGACCCCTCCTCGGGTGGACCGAGCCACGGAACGGGGCTCGCGCAGGACAAGCTCTTCGGGTTCAAGTACGGACCAGCTGGCAAGAAGGCCCAGCCCCGCCGATCCCCCGCGCAGCCAATCTGGGTATGGCCGCTCGTCTTTGGGGCGGTTCTAGTAGTTGCCATCGCCTGTTTGTACGGGGGCGGCCTGATTACGACCTTCCACCTCAAGAACAGCTCCTGTTCCGGGCTGAACTGCGGGATACCTTTCGGTCTGGGGAAGGTCTCCACGGTCAACGGGACGAATGGAACCGCGGGCGAGTGCGCGGCCATGCACTACTGCTACGAAGTTGGAATCGCGTTCGCATCGAGCGGGATGAACACCTCGAACTTGCAACTCAAGTTGACGACGAGCATCGGTACTATCCTCCCGCTGGTGTCGTGGTACATCGATGGCGCGAACGTAACGCTAAACGGATTTCTGAGTAATCCCGAGAATCCATCGGGGTTCTGGATGACCAATGTCGGGTCAGGGGGCGTCGCGAACGCGATCACGGACTCGACTCCGATTAACAGTTCGATGACGATCTGGATCGATGTCTCGGCTACCGTCAATCCCTACGGAACCGGAGCGATCCTGATCGCGACCGGGGTGGGGTCCTTTTCGGGTAGTCTCACACAAGCGCTCCCGTAGCACCCGCGCAAGTGGGGCGGACTTCGGGGTTTTCCCTTTAAGAGGAACCACCGCCCGCGGCCTTGGAGTCTCCGATTATCTCCAACAACAGGTCATTCAGCCGGTGGCAGGAAGACCGCTCGCGAACGAAGTCAGTGCCAGGAAACCGGCCCGCAAAATGTCTATCAGTTAGGCAGCTTTGCTTAGCCGCTATCGCAGCGATGGTCGATCGAGTCAGCCTTGCTGATATTCGGGCCGCCCGTGAGCGCATCCGCGCCACCGCGCTTAGGACGCCGCTGATTCCGTGGCAGGGCCCTCCTGGGCAAGCAAGCATCTACCTCAAACTCGACAATCTGCAGCCAACGGGGTCGTTCAAGGTTCGAGGGGCGGGAAACTCGCTCGCCGTCGCGATTGATCGAGGCAACATTCCCGGCGTTTATACGACCAGCGCTGGGAATATGGCGCAGGCACTCGCCTGGCACGCTCGAAGATTGAACCTATCGTGTACCGTCCTCGTGCCCGATACAGCTCCAGCAGCTAAGTTGGCGGGAATTCGGCGGCATGGCGCGGAGATCATTCAGCTGACCTGGGACGAGATCTGGACGATTATGATCCAAGGCAGCTACGAACCGCTCCGAGGTCAACTGTTCGTCCCACCGTTCAACAGTCGAGAAATGATCGCAGGAAACGGAACTGCGGGGCTTGAGATCCTCGAGGATCTCCCCGAAGTGCGCACGGTCTTTGTCCCCATCGGCGGCGGGGGATTGATCACTGGAATCGCCACCGCGATCAAGGCGCTTCGACCGGAGGTCGAAGTGGTGGCATGCGAGTCAGAGGCCGCCGCTCCTTTCACCGCCTCGCTCCGAGCCGGGAAGGCGACGGAAGTTGAACGGAAGACGAGCTTCGTGGATGGGATCGGCGCTCGAAACGTCCTCCCCGAAATGTGGGACCGAATTCAGGGACTCGTCGATAGTTCCCGAGTGCTTTCGCTGGAACAAATCGCGGCGGCCGTTCGACTTTGCTTCGACCGCCATCACGTGGTCGTGGAAGGAGCCGGCGCCGCCTCGGTGGCGGCCGCTTTGGACGCGCCCGCATCGGCAGGACCTGTAGTGGCGTTCGTCTCCGGGGGAAATATTGACATGTCGAAGTTAAGCGTCATTCTCGCCGGTGGGATCCCCGAGCTGTAATTTCGCCTTCGGGCGACGACTGGCTTCCCAGGGACGGGGAAAGATCCGATAGCATCGTACCATGCGACTCGTCAATCGCCAGCCCGTAGCGACGGGCCGCGTAGACGGGGACCCTTGCGAACGGTCGGCGCGCTTCCTTCTGGCTCAGGTCGCGGCGGAGCGAGCCATCAGGATCGATACATCGGCTTTCGTGAGCCGTAGATCAGCCAGCACGGGTTCCCACGACGGGGACGGGTCCGGAACGACCAATACCAGCCTGGCCGCACCCAGTGAGCGAACCCATTGAATTGCCGGGGCTACGAGCGCTTGGCGCGCGTCACCCGAAAGGTGGGAGTTCGAGGCGACGGGGAGTACGAATCCACTCCCGGCAAGGGGGGAGAAGTATCCACGCACAACTCCGATCGTCGTACCCGACGAGGCGAGTTCCCACGTTTTCGTTTGCGTGCGGGGCATCTGGAAGATCGTTTCGAGGTGGGAGAACGACCTCTCCGTAATCGGGAACATCTCGCGAATGGCGGGGGCTTGACGGGCGTCGGCCCATTTTGCCAATACCCGAATTCTCGGCCGGCCTATTTCGGTCGCCGTCGTTCCCCCGGTGGACGCCGGCTCAACGGGCGCACCGACGTACCACGCGAAGCGACCGTAGTCTTGGTAGCCGATCTTCTGGTACACGCGAATCGCAGTCGAGTTCTCGGCATCGACGTCGAGCGCTAGCCACGCTCGGCCCTTTCGCTGAGCGAATGCTGGCATCCGCTCTAACAGGTGGGTCGCGATTCCCCGTCCTCGAGCGGCGGCGTCGGTCGCAACACCGATGACCACGGCCGTCTTCTTGAGCCAGACGAGAGAAGACGTACCCACTACTTGGCCCCGTTCCGTCGCGACGAAAATGCGGATGACGGGGAGTCCCAACGCTCGGAAGAAAGCGAGGAGTGTCCAAAGTCCCCGTCTTCGCAGACTCTGAAAAAGGGTCACCGCGGCTTGATCAACCCCGATCGCCCGTTCCAAAGTGCCCAAGCCCTGGAACATGACTTTCTCGAAGGAGGGGAGATCCGAACGGCGGAGCTCGCGATACTCGATTTCTGCTTGAGTCGCGTTCACCGAATCTCCCTCGCTTACACGGGTCACCGGAATTCGGAGGCTCAACCCCGCATAATCTATTCGGCTATCCCTCGCCTCGGACCGGGTCCCTCGCTGCGCGAGACCGTTACCGGGTATCGGTACGGGCCACGCGGTCGCGGCCCGAGCGCGGGGACCGGGCAACTGAGCGAAAGTAGACTAGTTCCCAACTTAAACGAACGGCACGGACGGGCGTAGTGTTGCGAACGAAAGCTTAGGTTCGGCTTTCTGAGTCGCGGTCACCGGGATGCTCGCCGCAATTCCAACAACGGGCGCAGGCGGTGTCCAAGCATGGACCAGCGGTCCTTTGTGATGTGATATCGGAACGATCGGGGCGTAGTCCCCGCCGAACTGGATTCCATTCTCGTACGCCCCCACGATCGGGGGTGAGGTCCCGCAAGGCCCTCCGGGCGGTTGGATCGTTCCGCAACCGAGCGGATATAGATTCGACCAGTCGGAATAGTCGAAGCGATCGACATACGGGAGCGTGCTTCGATTGTTTGGGGAGTGGCCGAAGTTCCACCAGAAGTTGCCTCCTTGGGTGGCTGACTCCGGCCCGCCGACCACGGTGTATCCCGAGCCCATGACATTTCCGGAAAGCGGGAACCCGTTCACCTTCTCGGCCACATGCGAGGCCGGCTGCGGGGTGATGTTCCAGGTGTTGTATGCGAATTCGTAGAATCCGCTGTCGTTCAGATTGGAATCGGCGCATTGAGGAAGACAATCATCCACATTCGGGAAGTTGAAGGGTAAGAACACAACGGGATTGTCGACCTGGAAGTTATTGTTGTAGATCAGGTCGCCGCTTTCCGCGACGCCCATCCCGGCATACGTGGTCCCGGGCGATACGCCCGGGGGATCGAGGAAGGAGTTACCCCACACCACGTTATCCGACCCGCCGTAGAGGACAAGCTCGGCGGGGGGCACGTTTCCCGGATAAGCATTCGTCGCCACGAAGTGATTCGACATGATGAGATCGTGCGTAGAATTCCACACGTAGACGTCGCCTTCCGGAGCGATGTTTTGCGAGGCGGGTACCTCGATATAGAAGGCGAACTCGCCTTGCAGAGGCCATCCGCGAATGGCTGCCGCATGGGACAGGGTGACGTGGGAAGTTTCGAAAAATTGAATGTTCAAGTACGCGGCGCTGAAACCGAAAGAAGCCGGATGGACGCGCAGGGAAGTCGGGGCGTTGACATCGATGTAGGCGTCCGTTCCGCTAAGGAAGATTCCGGAGAAGCTCTTGTAGGTGTAGTCGTCGTAACTGTAGAACGCCGGGCTGAGACTGCCATTCGGGGCCGAGCCGCAGGACGTACAGCTTGAGGTTGGATTGTTGAACAGAACGTATTGGTTAGAGATCGTACCGGCGCCAGACTGGGAAATGCCGGCGACTTGGGCATTATCGAAGGCCCAAAGGGGAGTATACACGCCGCTGCGAGCCGAGTAGGGCAGGGTGGCGCTGAGACTAACCGGAGTTCGACCGACCGTGAACGATCCGAAATGTTCTCGGTAGTCCGACAGCATCACTTCGTACCGGTACGACCCCGGCATCAGGTACCAGGCGGGTGCGTCCGGAGCCCATTGGTAGCCTTGCGAACGATCGGCGGTATTCTCGAAGAAGACGAAAAAGTATGGTTGCTGCGTGATCTTGAGCGGAGATCCCGAGACGGTGATGTCGTTCGAGACCTTCGTGTTACCCGGAGCTACTCCAATCGCGCCGGTGTAATTCCATAAGCCGTGGAGGATCAGAGGGCCTGCTGAAAGATACGCGGTCGTTCCGATGTTGTTCACGGCGACGCCCACAGTCTCCTCGCCCGTTTGGCTACCGAAATTGACCGCGGCGGGGACGTTGGAGTAAGCGAAGTGGGAGGGTGTGCAGTCCGAGAGTGAACAGTACTTCAGCTGCTCGGTGGCCTTCGCCGCGAGGACAAGTTGATTCGACCCGTCGTCGGGGCCAATGAAGGCGTCGAATTCGTAGCCTTCATTCACTAAGTGGTCGGTCGACGCGCTCGCTTCGAAAGAGGCGGGAGGCAGCGTAACCGGGCTCCCCGGCACCTGCGAGCGGAATACGAGATTGTCATACGACCCGTAGTTGAAGTGGCCGTCAGAGAGAATGCTGTAGTTGTACCAAAGGACTTGGTCCCCGGCGGAATTGACGGATGAGTTGACGTAGACTGACGCGGTGAAAGGCGGAGGCGCATAGTAGGACTGCGAAAACGCAACCCAGGTGCCCGTGTAATCGCTTCCGTTGGGAGACCAACTGACCAGGGAAGAGGGTTCCATCTCGGACGTGTAGCTCGTGAAGTTCCAGGTGTCGTCCACGAACGAGACGGTGTCGTTGAAGGAGTTGTACGAAATGACGTTCTGGACCCAGAAGGCATAGCCCCGCTGGCCCAGGATCGTTACGTTCGCGAGGACCGCATTGAGCTGGCCGCCCCACAAGGTCGGCGTTGTGCTATCCGGGTAAAAATTGTTGATTGAATTGACGTTAAGAATGCCGACCAGACCGTTGGAATCGATGGTCGGGTCGTTCACGAGTTGAGCACCTTGATAGCTCTGGCCATCGTACGCCACGCCGGAAGACGCGGGGTAGGCACCGGTCGTGTCGTCGACGTCGCATTCAGCAGCGATCTGCGCGCCCGTCTCTGGGACGCCGTTGACGACCTGATTGGGAATAGGACCCGTATAAGGCAGGTGCAGATCGCCGGACGGTAGCCCGTCCGAAACGGCGCTCGCCGCTAGGGTCTTGACGTGTTGGATCGCGTCTCGCCATTGAGGGTCATTTACCGAAGTTAATAGGTGGGAGTTCGCGTCGGCGGCCTGAGGGCACGACGGGTTCGCGACGCCGATAGGACTCACCGTTGCGTTCGAACCGCCTACCTCCGCACTGAGTGCAGGAAGGACCGATGGCGAGGCCGAGCCGGGCGAAGCCTGACCCATCCCCGCGGCCAAGGCCCCCGAAATTACCATCCCCAGGGCGATCCCGACGCTGAGGCAAAGGACGGACCGACGGTTATACCACACTGCGCGTGGCAGAAAAACGCCGGTACTTAAGCTCGTCCAAATTTGCGGTTATAGAATCCGACGATTGGAAGGTGGTTAAGAACCTCGCGGGGGTCGAGGGTTATCTCGGACGAAGGCACGCATCATGGGATCGCTGATGGAGTAACGGCGATCCGTCTCTTCTATCAGGTTCGCGTGCAGGAGGGTTTGGATAACATTGCGTACCGAATTGTCGTTCACTCGAGAGCCCCGGCGGGAACTCAAGGCGTCTCGTAGCTCGGTCCAGGAAACCTCGGTCGTCAGGGTTCGAAGAGCATCCCAGTACAGCGCTGCAGTCCGCCGCTCCAGAAAGTGCGTCAGTTCCGTGCGCGCCACCTTTTTTCCGTCTTGAACCGTCGCTCGCTCCCCCGCCTCGGGCGACATTCGGCCAACGGCGACATTGTTACCGTAGAGAGTCAGCCAACCCGGGATCCCGTCCAGCGAACGACGGACTACGCCGTCGAGCGATTGTAGCGTGGGACGTATTCGATGTTCCTCGAATCCTTGCGTCAGGAACGCGACGGATGTTTCCACGTCAAACGGATTCAACCGCATCGAGGCCGGCGGTCGACCAAAGAGCGGGGAATCCTTCCCCGGTTCCAACAGCGTGTGCAAGATTCCAAAGTACGAGCCCGTGAACAGGAAGACGACCTCCGGGTGCGTGTTGAAGATATTCGCGAGAGCCCGGAGTAAGGCACCGGAGATCGGGGCGATCTCCTGGACCTCGTCGAGGATGATGACGCTGCGACTCGATTGCTCGCCGATGACGTTCACGAGGTCCCACATGGTGCGGAGTGGCCGGTCTCGTGGGGTGAGCGTGATGCCCGCCGGACCGATCGAGATGCCCTCGACCCGAGCGAGGGCCTTCCGAAGTCGATCAGAGAGCGTTTGGCTTGAGTTGAGCCCATGCACGAACGCATCGAGCAGCCCTTGCGTTCCGCGAGCACCCCAGAGGTTGACGTAGACGACCGGCCGTTTCCCGCGCCGGGTCGCCGCCTTCGCGAGACTCGTCTTACCCACCATGCGAGGACCTAAGAGGGCCGTCCACCGACCTGCCTCGATGAGACGCGTGAGCTGCTCGACCTCGGTTTCCCGTCCAAAGAGCGCCTCCGGGCGATCTTTCGGCCCCAGGTCAAACAGCGCCATGACTTAACCCCCCTAAGCACTTAACCCCCTTAAGTATTATTCGCTTCCTTCGAGTGCACCGGCCGCGACCCATCGGCCGAATCCCGCGAGATCGGTCGTCGACCCGCCGTTCGGTTGTATACAGCCGACTGGATTCCCCCCTGGAGTGGTGGACTCAGGAGAAGTGCGGCACCACCCGGCGGCGGAGCCGGAAAATGATAGCATATACTTCGGACCCATGGGGAACGCATTCGCGCCCCTGAACCTCGACTCCTGCCTCCCAACCGGATCCGTTGTTGCGTGCGCGATCGCGGTCTCGGGATGGCAAACGGAGGACGATCGCCGTACTGGGCCACTCCCGGCGTCCTGCCATCGCCCCACGGAGGAAATTAGGCCAGTGACGACAGAAGAAGCAGCGATCCCCACGCCACATGACGAACTCTTTCGCGATGCGTTGCTCGTGGCATTCACCTTCGCAACCGGCATCGTCGACGCGGTCAGCTATCTCGGGTTAGGTTCCATTTTCACGGCGAATATGACGGGAAATACGGTGTTTCTTGCCCTGGCGATCGGACAGCGAAATTTGCTCGCAGGCGCCCATTCCGCGGACGCGTTGGTGGGATTCGCCGTAGGGGCAATTATCGCCGGAAGGATGATCGGGAGTAGCAAGCGGACCGCCATCTGGCCCCCAAGCGTCACGCGAGTCTTCGGAGGGGAGTTGGCGCTACTGGTGCTCTTCAATCTCGGCTGGGTCCTTGTGGACGGCGCGCCTACTGGGCCGGCATTGTATGCCCTGATCGCGTTAAGCTCGATTGCGATGGGAATGCAGAGCGCCGCAGCTCGTTATCTCGCCGCCCCAGGTCTGACGACGAACGTGCTCACGACCGCGTTTACGGGGCTAATGGCCGAGAGTGCGGCGCTGGGGATCGCCGGGTCTCTCCACCGAAGGTGGACGGCCACCGTCGTCTTCCTCTTCGGGGGCGCAGCGGTCGGGGGGGCACTGCTACTCACCGTGCGGACTGTTCCACCGTTCCTTACCACCGCGACCGTAGCGGCGGTCTGCATTCTGGGGTATGTGCACTTCCACCGTCCTGTGGATAAGTCGGCGATCGTGGACTCCGCGGACGGACAGACCAAATAGATCAGATCGCTCATCGCACCGCCACCCTCACTCTGCAGATACGTCGGGATTTCCTGGACGCTTTCGCCAGCGATGTCGCCCTTCACCCAAAGTGAGCTAGGGCGTCTTCCAGGCGAGCCCGCAGCTGATGTCGGCGAGCATCCAAGATCAATTCCTGCTCGAACGGCGTGAGCTCACGGAGAAAAGAGAACCGTTGGGCCGCAGCGGCGACGAGCCGATTCCAGTTCTGTCGGCGCGATCGTCCGATCAGCCGTTCGAGGTCCGGCCACTCGCGTCGGCCGCGTGCGAGGAGACCCAAGATCTTCTCGGAGTCAAACGGTTCGCGGTCGTTCCAGAGCTTGCCGACGGCGAGGAGCCGAACCAGATCGGTGTTGAAGCCCTTGTGACCGTAGCGCGTCGCGTCGTAGAGGTCTCGCTCCGTGGCCCGTTGTTGAATGGCCCGTAGCTTCTCGGCGATCGCTTCTTCCCGGCGCAAACACGGAATCTCCGGCAGCGGAAAGGGCAGCGAGGGAAAGTACACTTGGGGTAGTGGTCTCCAACGACGTGGGGGCAAGAAGGGCTTCTCTCGGTAACTGATCTCCAGCCGAAACTGACCTTCGTCCCATTCGTGCTGGTACGCGACCCGGCACGCCCAGTTCCGTTGCTGGGTCCGATAAGGCGCCACAACGCGAAACGCGACTCCGAAGTGAGGTTGCGCGAAACAGGACTCGAGGAGCGTCTGGGGGTCTTCGGGCAGCGTTTGGTTGGTGAAATCCAGGTCCTCGCTCAAACGTCCCGCA
Organism: Thermoplasmata archaeon; assembly: GCA_049584655.1. Classification (GTDB taxonomy): domain Archaea; phylum Thermoplasmatota; class Thermoplasmata; order Lutacidiplasmatales; family UBA184; genus Lutacidiplasma. The sequence continues at coordinate 28,084 of JBAUYF010000002.1, forward strand.
TCGCCCGTGACCATCATGCGGACGTAGGTTCCGCCCTTGAAGACCAGACGATCCACGAGGCCGCCGGTGGAGAGCGCACTGAGGGCATAGAGCAGAACGACTTCCTGCTGGGCAATGTGGAGGTCCACGTCCATCACATTCGCGAATCGATTCGCGACGGCCCGCGGTATCAACGGATCTCTCCTTCAGCGAAAAGCTCCGCGTCCGATACGTTTTGGATGATGTGCCAGCGATCGTTGCGCGACCCGGTGCGCCCGTGTGCCTTCGGAGGTCCGAGGGGGACAAACCGGTCGCGCTGTCGAGCGAGCCGCCGAGTCAGCCAACCCGCGGGCGGGCGGACGGAGGGACGTACATGTTCCACGAGATACCCCGTTCGCAATTCGAGGCTTCGATTTCCGTAGCGATCCAGGTATGATCCCAGACGGCCCCAATTCAGATCCGGCTTAGCGATCGCCAGAATGTGCGACACGCCCGCCATTCCGCCGGAGAAATCTGGTCGGCTGAGGCAGTCGAGCACCGTTCGCTCGAGGTCACTCACACGAAGCTCCTCGTTCCGCCGTTGAATCACGTGGGCACCAAAAAATCGCCGTTCACTCAGGCGGATGAATCGGAATCGTCCGTTGAGGAGTTTGCCCACGGGCGGGCGGGAGGTCGTGACGAGATAGTAGACGTGACTGGCTTGCGGTAGCAGTCCATGCAATTCGGCGGCGGTCGCGAATCCAAAGTAGTATGGGACGATCAGGCGGCTTCCGAGCCGAAGCGGATCGGTGTCGGGCAACGCCTCCGGCCCGAATTGGCTCGGGCTGAGGAGGTAGACACTCCGGTGGACGCGCTGGAGCCAACCCTTCCGTATGAGCCCGTGCGCGAGCTTGCGGGCGAATCCCGGTGAGACCTCGGCTCTGCGCTGGATCTCGCTCAGGGAAACGGTGTCGCGACCCTCCGCTTCCAGGGAGAGGATGACCTTAGCTTCGGTCGGGGAAAGGGATCGAACGTCCACGATCAAGGTAGATGTTCAATATACATTAATGTTACCAATTAAGTAACTAATAAGACTACGACACTCCGATTCAAATGTGGTCATCGTCACGGGACAACGGAGGCGAGGTCCCACGCCCCGGGGTGGGATTGCTCAGCTGACCGGCGTGGTAGATTGGTCCGTGACTTCGGTGGTAGGGGGTTGGGCTCGCGCCTTCGACGCTTTGGGAGAACGCGGAGCCGCCGGTTTGGGAGTCGAGGGCTCAGGGGTCGCGTCGCGCCCCAAGAGTCCGGCGTTCTCGAGCTCTTTTCGGATCAGTTCGACGGCGAGTTGGATGTCGGAGGGGCGACGCGCCCCCGTGCAGACCAGTTTCCCGCTACCGAACAACAGGACGACAACCCTCGGCTTGTCCAGGCGGTAGACCAGGCCCGGAAACTGTTCGGGCTCGTATTCCACGCGGTCGAGGCCGAGGCCGATCGCGATCGAGTTCAAGTTGATCTCACTGCCGAGGTTGGAGGTGGCGACAATGTTCTGCACCTCGATCTTGGGATGCGCGAGGATCTTCGGGTGGCCCTTCTGGATACGCTGGGAAACGGTCCGGATCGAGTCTTCGACTTGCGTCATGCTCTTGCCGCCGGTGCACACGACCTTTCCCGAATGGAAGAGCAGGATTGCCGTCTTGGGATCCTTCATCCGGTAGATCAAACCCGGGAATCGATCCGGCTCGTACTCAGCGCCATCGAGAGCGCCGGCGATGACGGGTAGATCTAGCTCGGTGCCGAGCGACGTCGACGCCACCACATTCTCGATCCGAATTCCTCTCATCGCTTTATAAATCGTATTTAAACGAATATTTAAGGCGGTCTATATCCCGTTTGAATGCCGACAGGTCGTATGGGGGGAGGGTCCCGTTCGTGCCGTCGCCGACCCGAGCAATGCGGGTAGATGGCCGACAAGCCCTTTTTGCCGGCTCTGGATAGACCTCCCGTTGCAGGTATGACATCCGATTCGGGGCTGACGTCGGCTTCACTGGAGGGATTGGAGCACGCTGACCTTTCTCAGTGGTTCAATCCATTTCTTCGACGATTTGCCGAGGATGCCGAGCGAAGTGGAGGCTCCGTCCGAGTCACGAGGGAGTCCGGTGTCATAACCGGGCTACTACTCTCGGACCCGGTCGAGCACACCGCTTCGATCTTTACCCGGTCGCGAGAACTCGCCATGACCTGTGTCCAGAATCGCGGCCCCGATGGTGTGTACTGCGATTTTGTGTTCGAGGAATCAGCTGAGCCGTTCGACATTTATCGCGCCTCATTGGGGGGTCCACTTCCTACCTTCCGCTTCCATCACCCGGTGCGGTCGCTGTTGGCCCACGACGTACCTGCGGTACTCGCTCTTTTGGAGGAGGTCTACGGGACAGTAAATGCGCGATGGTTCGAGGGAGAGCCGCGTTCTTCCGAAGCTGGATTCGTTTCGGAGATCGATAGTAGAATCGCCGGCGTAGGATGGCTTTCGACCGTCGGTCGATTCGCCCGTCTTCACTCGCTGACCGTGCGCGCGCCCTACCGCCACCTGGGTTTGGGATCCGACCTTATTCGCACTCGACTTCTTTGGGCGCGGCAGGCCGGAGTGACCGACGTGCTTTCCGAGATCTCCCGATGGAATGCCGCGTCACAAGCGCTGGCCGTTCGGGCGGGGATGCGCCGCGTCGGCGAGATCTATCTGTACCGACCTCGTAGCTCGGCCGCGATGGGCATTACGTCCGAGGCGCCCCGCAGTTCGGACACCGCTCCGCCGTGGAGTCGATGAGCGCGCCGCAGTAGCGACAGTTGACTTTGACCGTCTCCTTGATGATGATCTGCTGGACCGCCGGCTGGCCCGAAGGGGTCAAGCTGATCCCGGGGGGAGGCGGGCCCATCGGCGGTGGAGCATACGAAACTCGACCGGTCGCGGAATGCTGGGGAAGAGACGGGGCCCGACGGGATCGAGAGAGCGCATACGCGATCACAATGATGATCACAACGACTATTACAACGACGATGGCGATCAGAGTCCAGTTAGTCCCCGAGCCGCTAGAACCCGACGGAGCGGGTGGCCCGGCTGCCGGCGTAAGAGCGTAGCTTGTGTGGGTCACCGAAAGAGTGTCGGTGAGCGTGAATCCGTCCCCCGCACCATCCGAGTCCTGTTCGGTATAGACGTAGCCCACGATGTAGCCGGTCCCGGGGTCGAAGTACGACTTCCAGTTGTAAACGGCGTTGAACATCCCGTACGCGTCATTCCGGACGTAGGAACCGTTGCCTTCGGTGAACACCGTCTTCACGTAGGAGCCGGCGGCCGTGTCCAGCGCGAAATCGTAGTTCGGGCTGACGACTTTCATGGCCGTATTGAGGAGATAGAAGGACGACCCCGTGGTGAGGGAGTTGTTCATGAAGAACCAGACATACGGGTTCACGTACCCAGTCTGGTTGTCGGTCCCGTTCACGTACAGGAACGTCTGCGCCGAGAAGGTGAATTTTCCACCCGCGGTCCAGCTGCTTTGAGCCCCCTGATTATTTTCGTAGAAATTCGCGTTGTAATAGTAGGCTGACTCGGTGCCGTTCGGAAGCACCGCGGTGACGCCCAACGATCCGTTGATCACGGTCGACTCCGTATAGCCCGAGTAATTCCCCGTTCCCGAACCCACGACGACAGTTTCGTTATAGGCGAACTGATCCCCTGGCGCCGGCGTGTAGTGCGCGTTGGAAATCCCGACCGCGACTCCGGCGAGCACGAAGAGAGCAGAAAGAAGGGCGATCCGTCCGATCATCCGCCCCCGCCCACGCCCCCGCCGAAGCCGTGTACGTGGCCGGGGTGCGCCCCGCCGATTCCGCTGAAGGTCGAATAGTGCCCGTAGTTGACGAGGGCGATCGGTACGAAGAAGAAGCGCGGTCCGTACATCCCCGGCATCCGAGCTGCCGTGGGGACGGCCGTGGCTGTCGCGTCGAGCGGACCCACGAGTTCGTTGCGGATCCCGTGCAGCATCCGTACTGCGAGGGTGACGAGCTCTGCCTGGGACATCGGCATCGCTCGGCGACCGACGATATCGTAGGCTTGCTCGAGCATATTCAGGGTGTCGTTGGCTTCTAGCGTGGAGATGGTAGCCAGGACCGATGCGGCGACAAGCGGGTAAGCCAAGTACGTCGACAACCCGCGTGCGATGATGGCAAGCTTGGTGGCGACCCCTTCCACCGGCACTTCGGAGACCGCGAGGTAGGCCGAGGAGAGCTCGACATCTTCGGAGGGCTGGTACCCCCAGCCGGCAAACATGGTCCGGATCGCTTGGAACTTGACGTTCAAATCGGGAACGGGAACGTTGACGATCGCGAGGAGCGCCGCCGACTCGTACGACTTGGTGTAGGTGAGGTATTGGGCCAGATTCGGCGTGGCGATCGTTCCGTCCGCACGTTGCCCAAGCAACAGGATGGAGGCGACTCCAAGCGCCGATTCGTTGGGTACCTTCAAGTTACGAACATCCCGAAGGATCTGCTGGAGTGTCGGGAACTCATCCACGAGTGGACGCGGGAGCGAGGAGAGTATTTCCGAGGCCATCAAACGATTCTCGATGTTGTTCGTAAGCGATTGGATAGAATTGTAGGCGTTCAGGAACGTGGCGATTCCCTGGGTAAAGTCCGGTTGGTTCTTCGCGAGCCCGATCGAAATGGCCCACACGTTCGCTCGGTCGGCCCCTGGAAGGCCGGGTGCGATGCGAGCGAAGTAATCGGCGCCGCCGCTCGCGAGATTCGTCAGGTCCTGTGTGATCTTGAGGCTCTGCGCCCAATACGTCGCGAAGTCGGTATCCCCTACACGATAGAGCCGGACGCCGAGGTCGCGCGTCCCGATGGCGCCGAGTCCCGTCAGGCCAACGAACCGTCCCCCGAAAGGCGTGATGGTATCCAGTAGGGAACGCTGTTGGACGAGTTGCCCAAATTGCTGCTGCTTTTGTGCCAAGTCGGCATCAATTGCTTTCAGTTGGTTCTGGTCCGCGGCTTCGCTCTGCTCGAGCGCGTCGCGTTTCGCTTCACCCTCCAGTCGGAAAAGGATCGAGTGGGTCTTCCGGTCGTCTTCCTGCACCTGGCGCGCGACTCCCGCCCGCTGCGCCGATTCTTGTTGGAGCGCCGCCTGGTCGGCGCCGAGCGCCTGAACCTTCGTTTGAAGGTCGCTATACTGGTCCGGCGTGAGAAACTGAACTAGGTTGAGTTGAGACAACAACGACACGTCCGCATCGGAGAGGGTCGCCGTGACATTCTTTGCGCCAACTTGGCTCAGGAAGGTGTAGATGTCCTTACAGTTCGTCATCTCAGAGGTCCACCAACGGGAATTCGAAGTATAACGATTCTTCCTCCATCGGGTTACGAACCTGCATGCCCAGTCCCTGGGCATCCTGACGGACTCGAACGAAGGGGTCGTCCTTCAACGCGTCAATGACAATCGATTCGAAGTGGCGCTTTCGGCTGCCGTGTGCCCCGAATCGTCGCGCGCGTTCGGCTTCGATCTGCTCGAAGGCGAACATGAACTCGTAGAGAGAGCGGAAGATCTGGTCCTCGATCTTCTCGCGCACGCCGCTCCGTTCAACTGAGGCCTCCGCGATGCCCTCAAGGTCGACAAAGAACACTGTTCCGTCGGGGGCGAGGATCGCATCCTTATCGAGCCAGACATCCTCGAAATCGAGTCCGGAGAACCGTCTCTTTTCCGAGTCAAACTTCAAACTACGCGCGAAAAGAGTGAGCAGGGCGATCCCGCTCCGAACGAAGTTCTGTTCGAAGGCATGGGCATTGGCGGAGGAATCAATAGAGAATAGGTCGAAGACCTCCCCCGGGTTTTTCCCTAACGTACTGCGGGAGTGGAAGTAGACGCGGACATTCGATGGTACAAGCCGGATCTCCTGGACGATCCGATCGCGGTACTTGCGATACCAGTGAATGCTGCGAAGTCGGGACTCAAGCGCGAGAGGGAAGAAGGCGATCTTCACGACGGGGGCGATGCGAAACCCGGCAATGCTCGTCAAGTCGGCGCGCTCCGAGACGCGCAGCGCCGTCAGCGCGTGCGGAAGACCTTGGCCCCCATACGGAGACCCCCGGAGCCACAGCTCTCCCGTGACGAAACCCCCGAGCTGATCCCCTCGCGGGACTTGGAGCCGTCGCCGCACTTCCGGGTCGTCCGATAGTTCTGCTGCGTAGGTGGAGTCCAGGGGGCGAAGCGAGAAAGGGTCGACCCCCGAGCCGATGCCCTTCACGGAAAGATAGAACGGGGTCCCGTCCAAGGTCGCGATGGGATCCGGCAATATTGCGCTGCGATTGTCGTCCGCGATGGCGTCCACTGACCCGAGCGGGGCCTCGTCGGCAAGCGGGACCATCGTGGGTGGGAGGAAGCAGCGGTCCCAATCTGCGAGTCGGACTGCGCCAAAGTTGCGATTCGTGATGGTCTCAGCCGGAAAAACGACGAGAGGCGACGGATGACCGCTGAGGCGTATCCCCCTCGAGGATCCGACCAGATGGGTTGCCGTTTCCAGGAGCGTTGCTCTGGCTTCGATTCGTACCTCGGGCTCCGACGCGGTACTTCCCCCCTGCCAACTCCTGCCGCGCGACGCCTCGACTCGATAACTATCCTTCTCCCCGGTAGGCTCATCACGAGGGCCCTTGGACGTGGGAGCGCCGCCACGAAGCGATTAGTAGATTGAGAGACCTCATCAGGATGAAGGAAGATTTCCTCCGGAGCGGCTAAACGGATGTCCGGTTCCACCCTTGTCAACTACGAGAAAATTCGCCAGTCTCGCCGGAAGACCGAGCGAGATTTGAGGAACAGTTTTGCTTTCTTGTACTCTGGGATCGGCCTATTCATTATTTGGGCCCCTCTCGAGATTTACCGCCTTCTATTTTCCGCCTCCGCGTCTCAGATTGCGGGATTGGGAGTCGTCGCGATGGAACTGCCCATCTCGGCGGGAATCTTTACCGCGATCGGCGTGTTATTCGTCGCGATCAATCGGGCTCTACTCCGGGGTCCTCGACTGGCCGAAAAGCCGTAGGGCACGATTGCTTCGGCCCTGACGAGCCGGCGCCGCTCGCCAGTGCTAGGTCTTCAGTCGGGATGGGCGCCGCCTCGCGGCTGCATATCTAAGAAGAGGGAGGCGGAGCACCCGGATGGACCTCGAACTCCGGTGGTTCCTCTACCACGGGAGGCGCCTTCCCCCGACGCAGAAGCATGAGGTTGACCACGATCCCGGCGATCAGAACCACGATGATGACACCGACGAGCGCGTACCCCTCTAGAGCGGGGAGTCCGAGGAACTTGGGACCCGGCCCGGTTGAGGGCGAGTTCGAAGCGACTTTGAAGACAATGGGCTGGGAAGTCGGCTGTCCGTTCACCAAAATAGAACCGCTACTCGGTGAGCCGGTGTAGCCGGTGACCGGCCCGAGAGTGAACGTGAACGTCCCGTCCGGCGCGCTAAACTCGACGGTAGTCCCGGTCGAGCTATTGGCGGTCCCGTTCAGGGAAACCGACCAGCTCGTCCCCGCGGGCAATCCGGTCTCGGTAAAGGTCACGACGTACGCGCTCGAGAATGCGACGGTCTCGAAGACCGCTTGCCCCGCAACTATAAAGTCACCGCTCGCGGGCGTTGGAGCGTAATGCTTGTTCGTCGAGGCGATCCCGTAAGAATAGGTCCCGTTCGGGAGCAAGAGTGTCGCGGTCGCCGAGGTCGAGGAAACCGAGGGCTCTCCCGTCACATTGAGGATCCACTCCGTTCCCGAAGGCAATCCGGATTCGGTGAAAGTAACGGCGAACGTCGGATGCGTGGAGCTTGCCGTGAAGGTGATCGATTGGGTGACGGCCCTCCCTGAAACGGTCACGTTGCCCGAGGCCGGCACTGCTTCGAAGCCAGTAACCGCGCCGATCGTGAAGGGATAGGTCCCGTTCGAGAGCTCGAACGGAACAGAAGGGGTGATGGAACTTTGCAGGGTCCCGTTGAGCACGACGGACCAGGAGGTTCCGCTGGATAGGCCGGACTCCGTGAACGTCACGTTGTAGTCCGTGATGGGTAGCGTGTAGGAGAGAATGGAGATCGTTCCTTGATTCGAGTTACTAACGTAGGCGTCGTCGGTCGCCGCGACGTAGACCGCGGCATTCGAGCCGTTTCCTACTACCACGGAACCCACGACGGTATTCGTCGAGTCACTGATCACGCTCACATTGTTCGAGATCGCGTTCGTCACGAGGATTTGCTGCTGGGTCTCGTCAAACGCAACTCCGAAGGGGAACACTCCGACGCCGATGCTCGTCAGTACGAGATTCGTTGTGTCGTCGATCACGCTAACATTGGCGGAGAAGGCGTTTGCAACGAACACTTCCGCTTTGACGGAGTCGTACGCGAGGCCCTGCGGCTCGGACCCGACGGCAATCGTCTTCGTCACGGTATTCGACGTATCATTGATCACGCTCACGTCATCCGAGGCACAGTTGGCCACGAACACCTCCCCCGCCCCGGCGTCATACGCCGCCGCGCACGGCATCATCTGTACCGCCACCGTAGCTACGATCGTATTGTTGGCGTCGGCGATCACGCTCACGTTATTGGATCCTTCATTCGTCACAAAGATCTCGCGCTTCGCGGGGTCGTACGCGACGGCACAGGGATTACTCCCGACGGCAATTGTCTTGACGACCAGGTCGGAGGTGTCGTTGATGACACTCACGTTATTGGACTCAAGGTCTGCGACGAAGACCTCTCCTTTCGCGAGATCGTAGGCGATCCCGCATGGGTTACTTTGAACCGTGACCGTCTGGACGATCCGGTTCGTTGCGCTGGAGACCACGCTTACATTGTTTGAGGCATTGTTGACTACGAAGAGCTGCGACTTTCCGCTGTCGTAAGCGACCGCTACCGGGTTCATTCCCACGGTGATGCTGCCTACCACGGTGTTCGATAGGGCCTGGATATCGCTCAGATTGGACGAGCCGAAATTGGCGACAAAAACGGTCGCCTTTCCGAAGTCGTCGACCGCGGCGGCGGGCTCGACTCCAACCCCAACGGAACCGACATTGGCATCGTTGATGCTCGCAATCAGGCTAACGTTGTTAGAATCTAAGTTGGCCGCATACACGTCGCCTGAGTTGGGATCGAACGCGACGTCATTCGGCACTTCGCCGACCTCCACGTTGGCAACAACATCGAAATGTATGTCGCTAATGAAGGAGACATTAGCCGAACCCGAATTGGCCGTGGCGACTTCATTTTCGCTACTTACGTACGCGACTCCGATCGGCTGGTCGCCTACAGCAATTGTCTTCTGCACGACGTCGGACATACCCGCGAAGACGCTCACATTATTGGTGAGTTGGTTCGCCACAAACACCTCGCCTTCCCCCGAGTCGTACACGACGCCGTTCGGTCGCTCCCCCACGGCCGCAATGGCGACGATGGCGTTGTTGGCGTCCGAGACGACGTCCACTTCGTTCGTCTGAAACTCCGCTACGAAGACGGCGGACTGAACCGGATCATAGGCTACGCCATGGGGACAGGATCCCATCGCCATCGGAATAGTCGCCAGAACCGAGTTCGACGTGTCGCTGAGGACGCTCAGGCTGTTGCCAATGCAGTTAGCGACAAAGATCTCCCCCTTTGCGCTATCGTATGCGATCCCGTCCGGATCGGCTCCTACTGGAACCGTGGCGACCACGTCGTGCGTGGTATCATTGATGACGCTGACGAGATTCGTGCCGGCATTCGCGACGAATATCTCGCCCTTTCCATAATCATAGGCAGCGGCGTCCGGATCCAGCCCGTTGCCCGGAAGAGAATTGTCGGCGGTCAACTGATTGTTGGTCAAGCTCAAGGTGTCGGAAACGAACGGCACCACCAATCCAGCGGGCGCTCCGGGCGCATGCGTGCCCATGACGCGGTTCGAGGAGGGCGTCCCGCCGATCCGTGTCGATGGGGCAAGCCTAGCCGATCCGCTGCTATGATCGCCGAGCAAAGAGCTACCGAGGCCGGCCCCGCTGAGGCTCACGCATAGGAAGACAACCATTACGACGAAAACCCTACCGAGCGCGGGATGTCGGCGCATCCAGGGCCCTACCATAGGGGCTGACCCCAGCTAGTCCGAATTCTCACGGGAAATCCAACCAAATCAGTCTCGCGGCTGAGGTAACCGTCCAACCCAATAGATGTTGCCTTCGCTAGACCGGCCGTGCCCAATTTGGTGGGTCTCGCCCGCCGGTCGCCGGCTGAAATCTCAGCTCTTACGGCGTTTCGCGCCCTTCCTACTTTTCCGGTAATCGCGTTCGAGCGCCCGGCCAAAATTCTTCCAGCCGTGCCCGGCGTTCCGCTGCCAAGATGCTTTCGAGGGGTTCTTCGCGCCGATCCCGTACTGCCGACGGTGGGCTCTCATCGGAGCCGAGTTCGACCCCCAGGCAGTTTCGAGAGTCGATAGTCGAGAGAGATCAACCGGTGGCTGCCGACCGACTCGGAATGCCAATGATTCGGCGGCATGAGACGAACTACGTGTCGGGCCCAGAACCACCCTTCTTTGCTATCGGAAAGATCCTCGTAGACGACCTCGCGGGGTGATCGACGCACGATGCGCCTTGTGTAGTCCTCTCCCTCGACCTTCGCATCCTGCGGTGTATAGTCGGTGCACCACCGGTACACAAAATCGAGAGGGGCATCGAATTCAGCTTTCAGCTCGTACCGCCGGCCCGATTCCCGATTTGCCATGGACGTTCTCCTATTTCCCGGGCTGCGATACGGCGAGACTCCTGAAGTAACTTCCCCAGCCGTCCTGCCTACCCAGTCCCTCCCCCCCCGAGAAGAGTCCGAATCGCGGGGCGCCTTGCGAGGATCTCCATGGTCGAGGAATCTAGCGCGGCAGGTTGGCCGTTCTCTTCTCCGAGAAGCTCCCTCGCCCGAGGGAGCGGATTCACTTGTCCGCGGTCACAAAAACGCACTCGCCAGGTATGGAAAGCCCGCCCGACCTTTTCCACTGCTTCAGGTTGGCGTGCGTTTCGCGAAGCACTTCTTGTTGGACCTCGGGCGACTCTTCGGAAAGGGAGTGGCCGATTGGCGTCGCCTTCAACACCGATCGAAGGTAGTCCGCCTCACCATCCCAGTGAAACGCGTGCGTCTGTCGGGCTTCTAGGGCGTGCTGAAAGCCCGCCGACTCGATGAAGGCAACGAGTTCGCCGGGGGCGCCGAGCTCGTACGGCGTCGGAATGTAGCCGGTTTCGTCCGGTTCGGCGTGCTTGAGCATGGGCCCAATGATGGCATCGATCCACGGGACGCGATCGCCGGTGCTCCACACGCAGACCGCGATTCGGCCGTGGGGCCGAAGTATGCGATAGGCCTCCGCCGCCGCCTTCTCGGGGTTCGTGAAGATCTGGAATCCGAAGCTGCTGACGGCGACGTCGAAACTGGCGCCCGGAAGTTTGAGCGCCCCACAGTCCATGACACGAAACTCCACGTTGGAGATTTCGCGAGCGGCCGCCGCGCGTTGGGCGAGCGCGATCATCTTTTCCGATAGGTCGACTCCCACGACCCTTCCCGCCCCCCCGACCTTGACTGCAATAGTTAGGGCGGGTTCGCCGGGTCCGGTTCCAAGATCGAGGACCTTTTCTCCGGAGCGGATCCGAGCTCGTTCGATCAGGTCGTGCTGGTAGGGCTCAAAATTCTTCTGCAGAGTGAGATAGGCTTGCGCGCTCTCGTTCCAGGTCGTTCGCGTATACTCCCGGTAGTATTCGTCAGTATACTTCCAGGGCATCGAAAGTCGCAGCGTATCAAGGAGATAGTAGGTAAAGAAATTTGCAAACGCGCCAAACTCACCTCGAAACTCAAATCCCGCCTCCGTGTCATCGATTTCTCGGGGCCCAGATCCAGTCGGAAAGGCCTTTCGGACCGTGACAGCGAGGACTCAGAAAAGACGCCGTTCTCTCACTCCGACGACAGTGCGGAGCTCCTCAAAATCGCCAGCCATAAGACTTCGATCGAGTTAGAGGTCGCTCCCGTTCGTAAAATCGATGGGCATCGACCCGCCCTTCGCCGGATTCGAGCTCGATGTAGTCGGCCCCATGCGACTTGCCCCAACGTTTGGCTTCGTCCAGTAGTTGTTTGCCAATCCCACGGGACCGAAAATCCGGATGCACAGCCAAGTCCTCGATCCAAGCGCGGCGACCGAACCTCACGGAGTCCAGATCCATGTACACCGTGACGAAACCGACGATTCGACCCTCGAACAATGCGACGTAGAGGGTGCAGTCTGTAGACGTGACCAATCTGCGAACCGAATCCTCCGCACGTTGTTCATCCCAAACCGGTGGCCGCCGTCCCGGAGGAGCGAATAACCAGGTGTAAGATTGGACGACTTCGCGCGCATCATCGCCGGTTGCTCGCCGTAGTTCCACTCTAGCCAAATTCAACTCGACTCCTCCGCTCCGCTACAGCGACCTCGCCCATTAATCGGAAGCGGTAACGACGGACCTTCGTCCCGCCGCTGCTCACCAGTTTCTCAAGAGGATGGTGGGTCAGCGGGCTGGTCAGGTGGGCGACGACGTAAAGCTAGAAACCCGAAAACGAGCCCAAAAATAGCAGCGGGCACGAATGCGACGATCAGAATCCAGGCGCCAATGCCGGCAGGAGTAGAGACCAGGACGATGCAAGGGCCCGGAACGCTGACTGGAAGGGGAACCAGCTCCGACAGATTTAGCGAGTGACCGCCTGAGTCTGAGATCGTGAGATTTGCGACGAACGGTTGCGTGAGATTACGCACCACAGCGGAGCCGTTGGCCGTGCCACCGTTACTAAATGACCACGAATCGGTGTACGGCGGGACCCCCCCGCTCTGAGTCACACTCAGCCGGACTTGGAGCGGACCGATGGGCGGTGATGATGTGCCCGGGCACCCCGACGTCACGTTTAGGTAAGTAAGCGCCACCGAGCCGGCCAGCTCGGGAGTTGTGTGAACGATAACCTCGACTGCGATCTCTTGGGTGATGGATCGACCCGCCGAATCGTTAATCCAGACGGTGACCGTGTAATTCCCTGAGGCAGCGTACGAATGCGAAGGGTCCGGCCCGCTCCCGAAGCGACCGTCCCCGAACGACCACCGGAAGTAGTACGGCGGCAGACCTCCCGTGGCTTGGGTTTGAAAGCTTACGTTCCCGCCTACCGAGCCATTCGTGTGGTTGGAAGTGGCGCTTCCGGAGAACGGAAGACCGTAGGCCGTGAGGTTGCCCTCCGTACTGAAATTTCCGCTCGGAACATACAATTGGCCGTCGTCCACGACCGACTCGGCAGCTACGATTCCATCTCCGGGGACACCGGTGGACCACAGCGTGGAACCGTTCTGCGCGTCAATCGCGTAGATCTCGTTGGTTTGAGACGAACCGATGTAGACGATCCCATCTGCCCAGGTGAGCGGAGATAGCGTGGCGGCAAAGTTGGGGCTTGTATTCTCCCATAGGACGGTTCCGTTGGTCGGATCGACCGCATAGAGGCCGTAGCCGGCCAGATAGAGGGTATTCCCTTCGTAAGTGCCCGAGGAGAGACCGCCCCCGGTATTGAGAGTCCAGATCGGTCCCCAGGACCCGTTTGAGGTGACGTTGCTTCGGTTGAATGCATACGCGATCCCGTTCTTGTTCGTCAAGACCACCATGGGAATCCCCGATGGAGATTGGAAGAGCGTCGGGGTGGTGCCGAAGTCGGAATCGGCGGTGATGTCTACGTTCGGAACTTGCCAGGAACCGATCACATTCAGATTCGTGGCATTCAAGGCGATCAGCGCGTTCGCGTACGGCGGGTAGCCCGTATTCTGATTCCCTGTGGAGACCCAGAGGGTGTTGGTGGTGGGATCCACGGCCGGCGTCGTCCAGATACTATCTCCGACTTGACCCACCGGGACGGTCCAGAAGATGTGATTCGCGGCATGATTCCCCGTCAGATTGACTTGGATCAATCCGGCCCGGATCAGAGGATTGTCGTGGCAGCTCGAAACTCCAATGTAAAGGGAATCATCGTAAACGAGTGCACTGGCCCAATCGTAATTGTTTTCGGCGGGAGGAGCTCCGACGAAGAAACTCCAATCGACGATTCCCGTGGTGGCATTAAGGGCGTACCACGATCCGTCGCCGCCGCCGAGGTAGAGCGTTCCGTCGACATACTCCGCCGTAGAGGTGATTCCCATCGGGATCGACCCACAGCCGTTGTTGTCCGTTCCCAGAAACGTTCTCCAATCGACCTGCCCCGTCCCGGCGTTCACGGCGTACTCGTAGCCGTTCCAAGATCCAAAGTACACGGTATTGTTTACCACAATGGGGGAGCTGAAGTCCGAGCCATTGGTCGGAATCGTCCAGAGCTGCTGCAGGTGCGAAATGTTCGAGGGAGCGATCGTGTGTTCGGCCAGGTTGGCTCCCGTACGCTCAGGATCGAAGAGATATGTGGGCCAGTTGACCGGAGCCGGGTATCCCTCTCCGAGTACGGGAGTGTTCCCCCCTTGCCCCGCCCGTACGGTGTATGCGGGAGACGAGTGGAAACCGGAGCCAGGCGCGGTCGACGGAAGCAGGCTCGCCACGATCGTGACAGCAACGAGGAGGACGATGAGCCGGCGCATTCTACCCGATCGACGCCAGCGGGATTGATGAATCTTCGTGCAGGTGCCGAACTTGCGCAGACCGGCCCTGCTGGCATCCACTTTAGGAGGCGTCACGAGCCAAGGCGGGATGCTCTAGCATAGGCAAGGAATCGAGGGGACTGCAAGAATAGAATCAGCCCATGAGGTCGCCGGACACCGCCCGCGTCGTCCACACTGCGGTAGTCTGCCATCGCCATGTCCTGGTGGTCCGAAGGTCAACGACCGACTTTTTCCCCGACGATTGGGAATTCCCGGGAGGATCCTTGGACCCCGAGGAGTCGTTGAAGTCCTAATCCTCGTTCTCGGCGACTGAGCTCCTCTCTGAATCAGCCGGAATCCGATGCGGCCGGCCTGACCCCAGCGGGCACTCCTATCCACCTTCGAACCTACCTTCCCTGCATGGTTATGTCGGAGCTGGCGCTCGGCTTGCAGATGATCGTTCGTGACGAGGTCTTGGCCCTGTACGACGCAGAAATGCGGAAGGACCCCGTCCCCGAAGCCGAATCCCGAGTAGAGAAACTCGGGTCGATCGTGCGCGTCATCGGAAAAGAAAGCTACGTCATATTCTCGGAGCTCAACCAGTCGACGGCCCCTACCGCCATCGCCGAACAGCGAGACTACTTCCGACAGGCTGGATTAGAGGTCGAGTGGAAGGTATTCGGTCACGACCGTCCGGAGAATCTCTCGGAGCTCCTCGAAGCGGCCGGCTTTGTCCCGGACGAACCGGAAACGCTCGTTGTTTTCGATCTCCAGCAAGGGTTCCCCCAGGCGGATCCACCGGCGGGCGTGGAGATAAGGCGCGTCCTCGATGAATCCGGCGTCCGGGACGCAGTAGCGGCGAATGAGGCCGCCTTCGCGCCGGTCCACCATTCATCCCAGCACCTGATCGAGGCGTTCCAGGACCCGAGCCAGGCCCTGTTCGTGGCCTACGCCGACGGCGTACCCGTATCCTCCGGTCGGGTCGCGATGACGCCGGGCCGATCGTTCGCGGGCCTGTGGGGAGGCGGAACCGCCCCCGCCTACCGGCATCGAGGGATCTATCGGAACCTCGTGTGGGCACGGGCCGACCTGGCGCACCGGCGGGGAGCGCGTTATTTGACCGTCGACGCCCGTGAAACCAGCCGGCCGATCCTACTTCAGCTCGGCTTTGTTCCGCTGACCACGACGCGGGCCTGGGTGCTCCGTCCCGACTCACCCTGATCGAGGCGCTGAATCCTCGCGGAGTTTTTCCACTCTCCAGAGGAGAACAACCTCAGCCAGTCCCGGGAGGCAGGAGCCCGAACTCGGAGAGCATCCGACGCGCTTCTTCTTCGATCTTGGGAACCGGACCAAACAGTTCCGCCTGAACCCGGGTGTCGGCGACATATCTCCCGGTTTGGAAGAACTCGACCATCGCGGACATGTCCGCGTCGAGTCCGCGGATTGGGGGCGTCTCCAATTTCCGCTGGAGAAGCCGGCCCAGGAGTTCGGCAAGCTCGGGGCCGGACAGGGGACGGTCCGAACCCAGATCGATCCGCCTTCCCAGTGCGCGGGGCTCGTCCAACGCGAGCGCTAGGTCGCGCGCTACCTCGGACGGCGCGATGTAGGTGATTCGGACACCGGCCGGCGTCATGGCCATGAACTGGCCGTGTTCGAGGGCGGCCTTCACCCACATTCCCCCGAGGAAGGCTCCGGGCCGCAGGGCAACAAAAGGGATGCCTGCCTTCTCGAGATAACCCTCGGTCTCTTTCTTCGCCCAAAAATGGGGGACTTTCCGCGCTTCGTTGCATGCGAGGATGCTGAGCAGTACGAATCGAGGAACGCCGGCATTCTTGGCGGCGTCCACGAGATTCCGATTCCCTTCGGTATCGGTCCGCAGAGAGTCCGTCTCCCGCCGTCGTGAGTACCCAATCGCCGTTGTGATTATCGCTGAGACGCCGTCCATAGCTGGCACAAGGGTGGCCGGATCGAGCATGTCGCCTCGAACGATCTCTACTCGCTCGGTCGGAAGGCGCGTGGTGTCGCTTCCCGGTCGCACCAGAGCTCGGACCTGCTTGCCTCGCCCCAACACTTCACGTAGAACTTGACCCCCGAGATAACCGGTGGCACCAACGATCAGAACCGGCCCATCGTCTTGGCGTAGACCCGTCGTCATGAGCTCCGACAGAACCGAGGGGCTTTATTGACTCGTGCTGGGCTGGTTCAGTCACTCTAGTCGGTGCGGTCTGTATCTGAAAACCTCACGGTCTGCCGCTAAGGCCGAGCCGGAGCGCGAAAGACCCCCCTCCTGCTAGAATAGCCATCTCGTCCAAAAATTGAGACAATGCGCTGTTTCGACATATAGCGGACGATTTTGCGCGCTCGAATTGGATTTTATAACGAGGCGAATTCGCGAATTTGGTAGGAGTACCGGCGGGACAGCTGGAGCTTCCAGGGTCGTAGATGGACCGTTCACTGAGATCTGTGAGACTCGCCGCCGTCTTTCTAGCAGTCTCCTGCACGGTCATGTTCGTGATGTCATCCGCGCTCAATGGCATCCTCGTGTCGGCCGGACCCACGAGCCTTGATGGCCCCTCCTCTCCTCAAATTGCAAGTCCATCGGCCGTCCAAGTGCTTCCCATTCTGGCATCGAAGAGTACGGTGTCCCCCTCCGTGACCGACGCGGTGTCGAGCAGTACCGACTGGCCCACCTATCTGCAAAATCCTGACCGAACTTCGGCTACCTACGCACCTACAACCCTTTCGTCTGCGGATGCGGCAGACCTCACCACGCTGTGGACGTATCAGGCCCCGTACATCGGAAAGGGGGCTCCGAATGACTTCTCGGCCTCGGCTACGGTCGTTGGGAACGTCGTGTACGTGGGTAACTGGAACGGAGATGAATACGCGCTCAACGCCACGACGGGGGCTGTCATCTGGCACCAGTTCCTCGGCGAGGACGAATCGAGCCCCTGTGGGTACCGCGGAGTTTCATCTTCCGCTACGGTAGTCAACGGGACACTCTACGTAGGAGGGGGAAACGGGTACTGGTACGCGCTCAGTGCGGCCTCTGGGTCGGTGAAACACAAGCTCCTGATCGGAGACGTAGCCGATGGGTACTACAACTGGGCCAGTCCCCTCATCTTCGAGGGATATGCGTACGTCGGAGTATCGAGCAACTGCGACGACCCGTTGGTCCCGGGCGGACTCCTCCAAGTCAATCTCACGACCTTCGCGGTAGCGCACTTTTTCAATACCACCCAGCCCGAAGTCCTCGGGGGAAGCGTCTGGGGGTCTCCTTCGATCGATGCGAAGACCAACACCGTCTATTTTGCCACCGGGAACGACTACGAGATCGCAAACCCCGCCGAGGCCAACCGTTTCGCGGACGCGATCATCGCGGTGAACGCTGCGAACGTCTCGAAGCTCGACTCGTACTGGACGATTCCCGATGATCAACAGGCGATTGACGGGGATTTCGGTACGACCCCGACCATGTTCGAGAGTTCGACCGGGACACCCCTCGTTGGGGCTCTCGACAAGAACCATTATTTCTACGCCTTCAACGCAAGCGACCTCGCCTCCGGCCCGCTCTGGAGAGATAATCTCACGACCGGGGATTCGATCGGATCGGCCGCCTTTGCTCAGGGCCTCCTTTTCGTGGCAGCCGGCGGGGACAACTACAGCGGCGTCGATTCCCCGGGGTGGATGTACGCTCTCTACCCTGACAACGGCACCATCGACTGGCTGCAACCTCTCCTCGCTGGTGAAAGCCTCGGGTCCGCACCGGCCTATACGAACGGACTCGTCTTCGTGACCGGGGGTACGGACGTCTATGTCTTCAACGCCACCACCGGAACCGAGCTTCAGGAGCTAGGATGCGGCGAACCCTTCTTCTCCCCGCCCGCCATCGCCGACGACAAAGTATTCGTGGGCTGTACTTCGGGACAGGAGTTCGCGTTCGGGCTGACTAGCACCCCCCTGACGATCGAGTCGTTCCAAGCTGTCCCGTCGACCATTACACTGGATCAGTCCACTCAATTCCAAACCAGCGTCTCGGGTGGCAGCGGGGTCTACACCTACGCTTACTCCGGATTGCCTTCGAACTGTCTCTCGGCGAACTCGTCCACGCTGAGCTGCACCCCGAGCAAAACCGGGACCTACACTGTCACGGTAACGGTGACCGATACTCAGGGAGGAAGTCAGCAAGCCCATGCGACGTTGGTCGTCAACCCGGTGGCCGAAATGTACTCGGTCACGTTCACGGAGTCGGGCCTTCCAGCGAGCACCTCCTGGTCGGTAACTTTGAACGGTGCTCTGGAGTCCAGCTCTACGACCTCGATTGCTTTCTCTGAACCAAACGGCACTTACTCCTACACGATCGGGTCGGTCACGGGATACTCTCCTTCCCCGGCCAGCGGCATGCTCACGGTCAACGGAGCGGCCTTGAGTCAACCCATTACTTGGACGAAGAGTTCGACGCTCTACGCGGTCACGTTCAGCGAGTCCGGCCTTCCGAGCAAGTCGCTTTGGAATGTCACCGCCGGTTCGCCCCCAGATTTCCAGAGCACGACGGGAACTACGCTGGTCTTTGAGGAGCCCTTGGGGACCCTTTCCTTTACCATCGGACCGCCCGCCGGCTACGGCGTTTCACATATGTCCGGCGCGAGCCAGAGTTCCGTGACGGTGACGGGAAAGATGACGGTGACTGTACAGTTCAAAGCATTACAAACCGTGACTTTCACGGAAACCGGGCTTCCCAGCGGGGACAGCTGGAGCGTCGAGCTGACCTCGGAGTCCGCCGCCGGGAATCCGCCTCCTCAGAGTGCCTCATCCACCACAACCACCGTCGGTTTCGTCGTAGTCAAGGATGGCTACGATTACACAGTGACCTTGCCTTCCGGGTACAAGACCTCGGACGCAACCGGGTCATTTTATGCCGGGGGCTCTCCCATCAAGATCAAGCTCACGGTGACCGCCGATCCGCCCGTGCCGCCGGGTGGGACCTTCGTTGCGCTTGCAGGACGAGCCGACGCGGCTAGTTAGCGAGCGCCCAGCCTCCCCTACGGGTTCAACTGGCGATCGAGCGAGATGACCTGCTCGAGCCGCGGGTCTTTCCTCGCTTCCGCAAGCATCGGAGCGAAGAGCAGGGTGGTCACCGGGAGCGTGTGGCTTTTCACGGCGGCGTACATGTAATCGAAGAATTTGTCCGGGTCACCGAGGGCGATATAAATGTATCCCGCGAACGGCGAGGTCACCCACCCTTCCTTATGGGCGGCGTCCAGCTTGGCGATCATCTCGAGCGCGGTCGCCTTATCCCCGTCCAAGGCCGCGAGGTACCCCCGCTTCAGATACGTGGCCCGACTGGTCGGCGCGACCCGCTGCATCTCCTTCACCATCTCGCGAGCGTTCTCGCGATCCCCTTTCGCGAGGTAGTAGTCCGAAAGCCCGTTGTAGGAGGTGAGGGGGTCGAGGTGCAGCGTTCGTTTCCAAAATTCGACCGCCTCATCATATCGTTGGGCGAAAAAGTACGCCCGGCCGAGATACCGGATAGTCGGGGGCGATAGCGGGTCCAACCGATAGGCGGCTTCGATGTGGCGGACGTAATTTTCCAAGTCACCCCTGACCCCCGCGATCTGCCCTAGAATGTCATGGGCTTCGGCCAAGTTGGGGTTGAGCTCCAACGCCCGGCGGGCCTCCTTCTCTTGCGCAGTGGTGGGGTCATCCGCCATGAACATCAGTTCGGCCAGCATCGAGTGCGCCTCGGCCAGGTCAGGACTGATCGAGACCGCCTTCTCCGCGGCGACCCGCCCTTGGACTATCGCCTCAGACCAGGAGATCAGCCCCTCCTGCCCCAACTGCTTGTAGGCTTGGGCGAGACTGGCGTACGCCCGAGAGAACATGGGATCGCGCTCTACGGCTTGCTCGAACAGTCGCAGGGCTTGGCGGATCGGCTCTTCTTCGCGCTTCCAAACGAGCGCTTGCCCTTGAAGGAAGTAGAGGTACGCCTGCATGTCGCGGGCCCCGAGCAGGGTGGGTGCCGGGGCACTCGCGTAGGCGAGATTGGAGGGAAGCGAGGCCGCCACCTTCGTGGCGATGTCGCTCTGCACCGCGAAGACGTCGTCCAAGTTGTCGTCGTACTTCGAAGCCCACAGGTGCTCCTCGGTGGCCACGTCGATGACTTGAACGGTCACCCGGATCCGATTCGCGGCCTTGCGGACGCTTCCCTCAACGATCGTTCCGACGCCGAGCTCTTTGCCGATCTCCGAGACGTGCTTCTCTTTCTTCTTGTACTCCATGATGGAAGTCCGAGCGATCACTTTGAGCCCCTTCACGAGGGCCAAGTTCGCGATCAGCTCCTCGGTGAGCCCGTCGGCGAAGTATTCGTCATTCGGGTCCGGACTCATGCTCACGAAGGGGAGCACCGCGATCCGGTTCGTGTCGAGCGGGGTCGGACCGCTGGCCGCGACGGAGACGTCCCGACCGTTCCAAGGCAGGAGGACTCGATAGACGTCAATCGAGACGCGAATTCCCTTGAGGGAAGTCGGGGGCAGTTTCTCGAGCGTATTGGGAATCTTGTTCCGAATTTGACTGAAGACCTCCCCCGAGATGCATACGCCCCCGGGAGCGGCGAGCGGCTCGATCCGGGAGGCGATATTCACCGCGTCGCCGAAGATGTCGGACTCACGCTGTTCCACATCCCCGAGGTGAATTCCGATCCGAAGTTGGATCGGCGGCGTTCCCGGTTGCGAGTTTCGCTCGTGCAGATGTTGTTGGATATCGATCGCACACTGAACGGCGCGTAACGCGCTGCCAAACTCCGAGAGGAATCCATCACCCATCGACTTGATCTCGCGCCCTTGGTGCGCGGCGAAGAGCGGGCGAACGAGTTCGGCCTGCTCATCGCGGAGTCTGAGCGCTTCGGATTCATTCTCCTGGGCCGACGAAGTCGAGCCCACCATGTCGGTGAACATGATCGCGGAGAGCCGACGGGTCGAGGCCACAGCACGAAGAGGACTTCCGTTAGATTAAGCCGTTCCTGGTCCGACCGCCTGCGTCATGGGTTTGGCTAGGTCGAGACGCGCCGGCCGTGATTCTGGAGAATCAACCCTAGGTGTTGGGCTACGGGGGCGGCGGCGGAGGTGGGGGCGGAGGAGGGGGTGGGGGCGGTGGAGCAACCGATTGGTCGGGTGTTGGAGTCGAGGGCACGGCGTTGGCACGGACTTTTTTGCGGCGTCGAACGAAGAGTACGGCGAGTAGAATCAGGAGGACGGCTAGCACGATTCCGCCGATGAGGGCATACGCCTCAGCCGGTGGGAGGCCGAGGATCTTCGGCGAACTCGATCCGCTGGACGGAGGGGGACTCTGCGTGACCTTGAAAGTGATGGATTGCAAGACCGGGGCCCCGTTCACCGTTACGGAGCCAGAGCTTGGATTGCTCGTATACCCAGAGACCGCCGTGATCTCGAACGAATAACTGCCGTTCCGCTCAGTGAAATTGATCGACGCGGAAGATGAGGCGAGCAGATTCCCCTGCAGAGTCACTCCCCACGATGTTCCACTGGGAAGTCCGGACTCCTCGAACGTGACTACGTATTCCCCTGGCCCGGGAACCGGAGAGAAGGAGATGTCCTGTCGAACTTGGCTCCCCGAGACGGTCACGCTTCCCTGATCCGGATTCGCCGTGAAGCCTGTCACCAGTCCGAGGGTGAACGAGTACGTGCCATTCGGCTCGAAAGCCACGATCGAGCTCGTGTTCGAGGAGTACTGAACCCCACCCAACGTCACCGACCAGGGGGTGTCAATCGGCAAGCCCGTCTCGGCAAGCGTTACCGGATATCCGGACTCCGCCTTCCAGATGGCGTTGATCGAGCCGACCCCGTTGATCCCGGTCACGTTGTTCGTTCCTGAGTTTGTCAGATACAGAACCTCATTCGACGGGTCATACGTGACCGACGTTGGCCCCGTTCCCGTCCCGATGCTCGGCACCACCACCGAGTTGGTCGACGGATCGATCACCGTCACGTTTCCCGAGACGGAATTCGCCACGTACAGATACCCGTTCGATGCGTCCAAGGCAATCCCGGACGGCCCGGTTCCGGTCCCGATGCTCGACACCGCCGCTTCGTTCGTGGTGCCGTTGATGAGCGTCACGTTGTCCGAATCGTGATTGGTGACGTACACAACTCCGTTCGATGGGTCGAAGGCGAATCCCTCGGGTTCGGTCCCCGCGGCAATGCTTGATACGACGACGGTGTTGGTCGTTCCGTTGATTACGGTCACGTTGTCCGACCCGGCGTTCGCCACGTAGATTTCCCGATTGGACGGGTCATACGAGATTGCGAATGGGTTCATCCCCACACCGATGCTCGGTAACACGACTTGATCTGTCGTGCCGTTGATGACCGTAACGTTACTCGAGTCAAAATTCGCCACATACAGAAGTCCGTTGGACGGATCATAGGCAATTCCGAAGGGGCTCATCCCTACGCCGACGCTCGGCATCACCACTAGGTTCGTCGTCCCGTTGATCACCGTCACGTTGTTCGATCCATCGTTTGTGACAAACAGATACCCATTGGACCCGTCATACGCGATTCCGAAGGGATTGGTCCCCACGCCAATGCTCGGTACTAAGACGGCGCTCGTCGCGGCGTCGATCACGGTCACATTGCTCGACGCGAGGTTCGTCACGTACAGGTCCCCGCTCGCCGGATCGTAGACGGCACTCTCCGGCTCGGATCCGACACCGATACTCGGCACTACCACCGTGTTCGCTTCCCCTGCAATCTGCACCGATCCCGTCTCCGACGGCTGCACCAACAGCCAGCCAAAGGGACCGGTGATCGAATAGGCATATGTTCCGTTCGGCAATGAAAACACGATCGACGACGGTGCCACCGCGCTTTTCGTCTGCCCATTCAGTGTCACGTTCCACGTCAAGCCGGCTGCAAGTCCGGTCTCGGTGAACGTTTCGGAATAGTCCGGAGCCACCTTCCAATCGGTCGCGATGAGTCCGTTCCCGTTGATGACGGTCACGTTGCCGGAGACCTGGTTTACTAGGTACAAATCTCCATTCGAGGGGTCGTGGGCGATCGCTAGGGGCGTCGAACCGACGCCAATGCTCGCCACGGCTATCGTATTCGTTCCGCCATCGATTACCGTCACATTGCTTGAGTCGAGGTTCGTGATGTACACATACCCGTTAGCGGGGTCATACGTCGCCCCATAGGGTCCGGAACCCGCCCCCAGACTCGGGCCGATGACGGCCTCCGTGCCCCCATTGATTATCGTGACGTTGTCAGAATGACGGTTTGTCACGTACAGATCCCCGTTCAATGGGTCGCAGGCGATGCCGACCGGTGTGGTTCCCACGCCAATGCTGGGAACAACTACCGCGTCCGTCGCCCCGTCGATCACCGTGACGTTGTCCGATCCGGCGTTGGTTACGTACACATTGCCATTCGCCGAGTCATATACGATTCCCGCAGGCTCGGTTCCAACCCCTATACTGGACACGACCACGGTGTTGGTCGCCCCGTCGATCACCGTGACGTTGTTGGATCCCGAGTTGGTCACGTACAGAAAGCCGTTCTCCGGGTCATACGCGACGCCCGAAGGCTCGAACCCTACCCCGATACTCGAGTCAACTATGGCATTCGTCGCCCCGTCAATCACAGTGACATTACTCGAAAAGTGATTTACGACGTACAGATAGCCGTTCGAGGAGTCGTAGGCAATTCCCGCCGGCTCGGATCCCACCCGAATTTTCGGCTGCACGAGGGTATTCGTGGAGCCCACAATCCCCGTAACGGTGTACGCTTGGATATTCGTCACATACAGGTACTCATTCGCGGGGTCGTAGACAATTCCATAGAGACCCACACCGACGGAAATGCTCGGAACCGTCACCGTGTTCGGAGCTCCCGCGATATCCACCGCTCCGGTTGATATCGGTTCCACTAACTGCCATCCGAACGGCCCGGTAATAGCGTAGGCATACGTCCCGTTCGGCTCCGAGAATCCGATCGACGACGGTGCCACGGCGCTCTCCGTCTGCCCGTTCAGCGTCACGTTCCACAGCGACCCGGACGGGAGGCCCGTCTCGGTAAACGTCTCGGCGTACATCGGCTCAACTTTCCAATCCGTGACGATCAACCCGTTTCCGTTGATCACGGTCACCGTGCTCGATCCGTAGCTCGCCGCATACAGGAACCCAAAGAGCGGGTCATAGACGATCCCAAAGGGCATGGACCCTACCCCGATGCTCGACACAGCCACCGTCTCCGTCGCCCCGTCGATCACCGTCACGTTGCTCGAACCAAAATTCGTTACATACAGATCCTGATTCGACGGGTCGAATGCGATCCCACCGGGAGCACTCCCCACGCCGATGCTCGGCACCACTACTTGGTTGGTCGTGCCGCTGATGACCGTTACGTTGCTCGAGGCGTCGTTCGTCACGTACAGATCGCCGCTGGACAGGTCATACGCGGCGTAGTAGGGTCCGCGTCCGACCCCTACGCTCGGCGCCGCGACCGTGTCCGTTGCTCCATCGATCACCGTTACGTTACTCGACCCCGAGTTGGCGACGTACACATATCCGCGCAACGGGTCATAGGCGATCCCCACGGGCTCAGACCCGACGCCGATACTGGCATCCACGACCTTGTTGGTCGTACCATTGATCACCGTAACATTGTTCGTTCCAAAATTCCCGACGTACAGGTACTGGTTCGACGGATCGTACGCGACCCCCACCGGCGCGTCTCCAACCCCGATGCTGGGCACCGCAACCGTATTCGTCGCCCCGTCGATTACGGTCACGTTGCTCGACCCAGAATTCGCCACGTACAGATACCCGTTCGACGGGTCAAACGCAATGTCGTTGGGCATCGTTCCGACCCCGATGCTCGGTACCTCCACCCGGTCCATCGTGCCGTTGATCACTGAGACGTTGTTCGAGGCCTGATTCGTTACGTACAGTAACCCGTTCAACCCGTCGTAGGCTACCCAAGAAGGCATGGTCCCGACGCCGAGGCTCGCCAACACCTCGGTATTCGGGGTTCCAGCCACTCGCACAGTCCCGGTCGCCGACGGCCCCAAGAGCTGCCAGTCGAACGGCCCGGTGATCGCGTAGGCATACGTTCCGTTCGGCTCCGAGAATACGATGGACGACGGCGCCACCGCACTCTGCGTCTGCCCATTCAGCGTCACGTTCCATGACAATCCAGACGAAAGGCCGACCTCGGTGAAGGTCTCTGAATACTGGGGAGAAGTCCCCGGCGTTCCTCGGCCGATCAAACCGCCCAACGAATTGACTGAGCCGCCAGCGGGGGTCCGAATGGGCATGCCTCCGCCCGTCGACGAGAAGATCAAGGCTCCGATGACCGCCGCCAGACCGAGTAGGATCAAAGGGCTCGGCGCTGATCGCATGGGATTCCGCACCTCAGCTTTCAGCATCAACATATCGGCGGCTCCAATTGCGCGGCACTTGCGAAAGATCCGAATGAAAAGACCAAGTCGCTGATCGCCCCCGATTTCCAAAATGTCGGAAAGGCTTTGCCGGCCCACCGCGGAAGAGAGGCGCGCGCCAATTGATTCCCGGGAGTCGTGCGCCGAGGCCCTCTTACCCTGCGTAACCGAGAGCGGTCGGTCTTGGGTCGGTTGCCCAATGGTATTTGGACGAACGTACCGAAGGGTGATAGCCTCTCAAGAGGTAGCCTTTATCAACCCCTCCCTAGAATCCATTCACTACTGCGTTCTGAAAGTGGGAAAGCGCAAGGGACGCACAGTAGAGAAGCGGGGTGGGTAGCAAGTACCAACAATGCCGGCTAGCGCTGTTCTCTCTACTCGACTCATTCGGGATACCTTCTCGGAGAGTCCGCTCCTTCATTACACATGGTCTGATGACGGGGCCTCCCAGATGTCAGCTCGCGGAGTCAGCCTAATCATCCCGGCTTGGAACGAAGAGCGGAGACTCCCTTCGGCGCTCGACCAGTACATTCCGTTACTAGAAGGCAGTAAACTACCGTTCGAGTTCATCGTGGTTGCAGACGGCGTGACTGACAAGACCGTCGAGGTGGCAGCAAACTACTCGGGCAGGGGTGTTCGCGTACTGCACTTCGAAACTAAACTTGGGAAGGGCGGGGCAATCATTGAAGGATTCAAGAACGCCCGATACGAGCTAGTCGGGTTCCTGGACGCTGATGCTCCCATCACGGCGCAAGATCTCGCCCTAATGCTCTCGATACTTTCTACTGCTGACGCGGCGATCGCATCTAGATGGTTGTCCGGGAGCGATGGGGAGCTCAATCAACCCATCTCTCGGATTTTACTTTCTCGGACATGGAATTTGTTGGTAAGAGGAGTTCTGGGTCTTTCCGTATATGACTCGCAGTGTGGGGCAAAATTCTTCCGAAGGGAGGCAGTCCTCAAGGTGCTCCCACAAGTGACCCTCACCAATTGGGCATTCGACGTCTCGCTGCTTTTCCACCTCACCCATGCAGGGATGAAACT
>JBAUYF010000003.1:0-91510 GCA_049584655.1 Thermoplasmata archaeon
GATGACGATAGCGATCAGTGCCCAGTCGATCAGCGGTATGCCCAAGAGAGTCCCCGAAGTCGAAGACGACTTCGAGATACTGATCGATTTTTGCACATTCTGGCCGTCAACGGTGATCGTGCCCCCGGAAGGAGACGCCGAATAGCCGGACGGGGCGGTGATCGTGAACGTATAGGACGCGTTCGCGAGAAGGAAAGAAGCCGTCGTCTCTGACGTATTGGTTATTTTCTGAGTTCCGATCGTAACGCTCCATAGGGATCCGGAGGGCAGCCCACTCGCCGTGAAGGTCACGGTCCATTCCACCTGAGCAAAGGTGACGTCGACCGTCTGATTGGCGTTGTCGACCGCCGTCGTGCCGGAGGGTGGGGTGGCGTCCCATCCCGCCAGCGCCGTCGTGATCGCGTAGCCATACGATCCGTCCGTTAGGTTCGTGATTGACAGCGTATTCGTTGATCCAGTAAGGGCGCCGCCCGGCGTCACGACAACCGTCCAACCCGTCGCCGTCGGTAACCCACGCTCGCTGAAAGTCAGACTGAACACCGAGAGAACGAAGGAGACGTCGATGGAGACTCCACTCCCGGTTACCGTTACATCTCCGGTGGAAGGAGTAGCGATGTAGCCATGCGGCCCGGTGATGGTGTATGCATAGGTTCCGTTGGCTAGATAGACGACGAGTGTTGTGCCCATCGAAGTCGTCGTGGGTCCTCCGCTAAGGGCGACTTGCCAAGTCGATCCGGTGGGAAGACCCGACTCGTTGAATTGCACGGGGAAACTCGCTTCGGCGTACAGCGGATCATACTCCAGCACGCCCTGCGCCGCCGCCCCGTCGAGGTACGACATACTCCAGTTGGCTGGGGCGCCCGTGGCGTAGTCTGCCGGCGTTGTCTGAACCCAGGTGATGTTCGAGGCGCTCTCGCCAGTCTGCGAAGCGTCATCGAGGAACGACTGGGTGGCGCCGGGCAGCCATTTGGAAGTTCCGAACCGCTCGAATGTCGCCTGCAGATTTCCGGCGGTGGGCGGGAGGAAATTCCCCGTTCCGCCCGAAGGTCCTCCGACAAGCCCGAATTGAGGCGACAGCCCTCCAGGTTCACCGTAAGGCCCCGGATACGGACCATTCGTGTACGTCTGTCCTTGCCACGAGTAATTGTACCAGAGTCCCCCGATGATGTACGATGCTCCGGGAACCGAAAGCCAGAGGGGACTGGTTCCCGGAATTCCGAAGGAGTACTCGACGGATTGATTGGCCAATTGCGTCGTATTGATGAGTTGTGTTTCAATATTGAAATCGAGCGGTGTCGATAGGTTCAGCCCGACCTCGGGGAAATTATACTGATAGATCGCCGAAGTAGGATAGAGACCGAAGAAGGGAGTCACCGACCACCCCGAGAAATTCATCGCCCAATCGCCGGGGGTTCCGGCGATGTAGATGACGTTCTGGACCCAATCGATCGGGGCGCCGAAGCTGTTCGCCAGGAAGAAATTCTGCTGGATGGACGCGTTGAAGAACGTGTTGATCTCCCCGTTCCCGTACGGTGGGTTGATCGTCGACGTGACGTTCAGCCCGGTTAAATTGAATTGATCATCCACCGCCGACAGATCGCCCGGGACCCCGATGGGTTGGTAACTCGTAAAGTACATCGTGAAATTGTAGGCGTCCACCGAGCCCCAGCCCGTCACGAGGTCGTAACCGATCTGGGCGTAGTATACGTCGTTCGCGCCTAAGTAGATATCAAAGAATGGAAGCGTGGGGAGCGATGAAGCGTACGTTCCCGTGGGTTCGTATCCAGTGACATTACCCTCCATAAGAGCAGCGTACTGCACGTTCGCGATCGAATAGATCTGCGGGTCGGCGAATCCCAGCCAACCGTTGTTAAAGTACGCCAACACGTGGTCGGCGTCCGCGAAGATGCCCGCTTCCACCGGCGAGGCAATGCTGGTGCCCCACGCATAGACGTAGTTTCCCCCATGCGTGGCGTTGATGGCCCGGTACTCGTATCCTTGCTCCGAGAGCGTCACCAGGGTGTTGTTCGCGACCGCAGCGATATCGGGAACGCCCCGCCCCTCGCCGAGGATGAGGTCATCCGCGGAGGTGTTCGCTTGCCAGGATGGCTCCGCATAGACGGTGCTGATACCTCCCGTGGAGCCCGCGGGGCCGCCGTGGGCACTCTCCGAGATATTCCAAACGATATTGGTCGCA
Source organism: Thermoplasmata archaeon (assembly GCA_049584655.1). Classification (GTDB taxonomy): domain Archaea; phylum Thermoplasmatota; class Thermoplasmata; order Lutacidiplasmatales; family UBA184; genus Lutacidiplasma. The sequence goes on from JBAUYF010000003.1 coordinate 2,198, forward strand.
AGGTCCAGGGAAGCGTTGAGCGTGATCGTGGTTCCCCCGACCGCGACGGTGCCATAGTTATCGAAAGCCATTGACGCAGGGAAACAGACATTCTGGCCCGGGTTCGCGCAGTTCTTGGGACTTGCCGGGTTGTCTCCCGAATCGCCCGAAGACGCCAGAACCGTGATGCCACGCATCTCCGCTTGCTGCGTCGCTTGCGCCCAACTAACGTCCGTCGTATCCGATCCGCCCCATGAATTGGAGATGACCGAAACATTCAGCAGCGGCAACGTGCTCGCATTTGGATTCAAGACATAGTCGAACGCCGTGTCGAGTGAGGCTTGGGTCGCGGTGGGTCCGTAGACGTTGTAGATACTCGAACCGGGCGCGGTGGAGCCGACCATTTCGAGGTCGAGCGTATTCTCAGTATACGCCCCGGCAGTATCCCAAGAAGCGAGTCCGCTGGGATAGGGCGCTCCATCGACGGGCGCGCCAAACACTTGAGAATGGGGTTGGCCCGCGGGTATCGTCTCATTGTAAAAGTTGTACACGTCCGTGGGGACGAATGGTCCGACATTCTCGCCGTTGGTCAGCGTACCGTAGGGGGTTGTGACGGTCGATCCCGTGTAGTTCCCGGACCAGAGGATCGTCGCGACGACGGCGTTAGTGGGAAAACCGTATTGCGAGAAAAGTGAGAGTTGGTCATAGGCGACTTGGAAGTCCGGGGCATACTCGAGCTGGACGCCGCCGATCGTGGGCGGGGTCAGGTACCCGGATGGGGAAATCTCGGGGTCCGTCGCTCGACCCATCTCGTCGCGCAGCGATGGCGCAGCAGAACCGATGGCGGTAGAGTGGAGCGCTTCGATTTGGTACTGCGAGTACGAGCTCAGACCCTCGACCGATGCTACGTGCCGCGCGATCGGGGCCGGCAACTCAGGGAGACTGGAGGGGGCGTAGTAGGACTTTCCGACAGCGACGTAGTTGAGGATGGAGGTATGGAAAAGACCCGTCGCGGCCGCGGGAGTGAGCTGGAAGGAAAGTTCGGAACGGTCGGCATACGACTGAAGATTGGTGGCTCCGGCCGAGGAGAAATAGGCTGAGGCAGAATTGTAGAAGGAGGGACTCTGGCCGAATTTCAAGTCAAACTGAGCTTGCGTGAGATAGTGGCGGTAAAACGGGGAATGGGAATCGCTCACTTCGGACAGGAGAGTCTGAAGTTCGGATTCGTTCGAGTAGCCGAAGACGACCAGAATATTCAGCGAGATCGACGTGGTCGGACCGATGACGGTAGCACCCGATACGTGGAAGCCGGGCTCCGTATACGCGACGGTTGCAAGCGGACTGCTCTGAAGTTCCGAGGTAGAGAGCGCAAGGGCCCCCGCTTGGGTCGAACCCGAACCGGCGGAGTTCAACTCGAATGCAGCGGTCGGGACGAAGAACAGGAGCGCGACGGCTACCGCGAATATCGGAGCTAGCGACCATCTCTTCCAGCGGCTAACGCCCAAGAATCCCGACAAATAGACTTCACTCCGCGGGTTGCCCTATTCAAGGGGGAAGAAATAGTTACCGATGGAAAATGCGGTGTTCTCGGTGGAAAGGGCCGGGTCAGACCCCTAGTCGGAGCTCGCTCGCACGCCGGGTGGCGCGAACGTCGGAATCCTCACCAAGTGAGTGCTCACTACGAGAAACCACAGCAAGACAGGGGCGACGATCAAACGCTCGATCCCGCCCTCCCCAAGACTTGCCCATAATCCTCCCCACTGCCACGAGCCTTCGACGAATAGGACCAAGGAGACCAACGTCACCAGGCCCGAGATCGCGGTGTAGGTTCGAAACCCATCCCACCGAGTATCACGAAGCATGGCTCCGGAGAGCACCAATAGTCCAAGGCCTCCCCCGACAAACGCCAGAAGGGCGCCGAGAGAGTGGAGCGCGCCAACCGTATTCTCCGGGAAAATTCCGACCAGGATAGCTCCTACCGCAGAGATCGCAAAGAGTCCGAGCCCGATCGATCGGCTCGCGCGTGCGGGGAATGCGGTGGGAAGCAGTAGGATTCCGAGAAGGATCAGAAGACCGAAAACGATCACCGAAATGTTGAACACCACATGGAGTGGCGAGCAGACGTCTTGGGACGCGAATGTTCCGCAGCCGGTGTTTCCCAAGTCACTGATGACGTTCTGCGTCAGGCTGTAGGTAGGATTTTTCCAGGCCAATTGGGCCACGATCATCGCGCCAATGAATTGGAGGGTTGCGACGAGCCAGGCGATCGCTCCGTGATGAACGGAGCGATGGACGAGCGGGCCCAGCCGTTCGCGGCTCGTTTCCATTCGTGTCTCGCTGCTCGGCTCGCGGCCGATCTACTTCTGGCGCGCGTTCCGCTCGTAGGATGCGTCGCTGGTCCGCTTCAAACGGGCGCCGTCTCGATCACAGACGGGTCGCGCGCTCGGAGGCACGTCGATTACGTAGCCGCCGCCACATTTCGGACATTCATAGTACGGCATGTTTGACTCTCGCCTCGCCATTCCGACCCTCTATTTAGGAGTATATATAGGGGGCTCCCGCGGAGCTAGCTGTCATGGGTCGCTCCGTGCGACGCACTGGCGATTTCGTGGGAGGCGTAAACTCCAACCCCCCATTCGTCTCTGAATCCCGTCATGTCTCACCGCCGAGGCAAGGTCGGCAAAGTCGATTCCGGTGGAACGAGTGCTCCGCGCCGGCGCAAGGTCGCCGTCGTGGTCGCGCCTCCGGAAGCGCCCCCGGCATATGAGCGATTTCGCGAGCTCGATCGATACCGAGTTGAACGGGAGTGGAGACGCTACGAAGGGACTCCTCAAAGAGACCTGTTCCGAGAACTCCGCTCCCGATTCCTCGACCGCCACCGGGCTCTCGGGCCTCGCACATTGGACGTCGGGCCCGGACCGGGCCGTTTCTCCGCCGGTGTCGGATCCTCCACTGCCACTCACGTCTTGGCCGACCTTTCACTCGAAATGCTCCGATATGCGCGGGGACATCTTGGAAAAGGCGAGCGCGCCGGACGTTACGACTATATCCGGGCCGACGGAATCCGAGTCCCATTCCCGCCGCACCGATTTTCGGAGGTAGTGGCCTTAGGAAACACACTGGGATTCGCCGAAGAATCGGCTTCCCGCCTCCTCGAAAGCTTGGCCGAATGTGTCGCAGCATCGGGTACCTTAATCCTCGAGATCGCCCCGAGCTCGGGCGAACGGTCCCGCTACCTGAGACGACTTCCCGCACGAGCCGTGGGGAGACTATTCGAAGCCCCTGTGTCCGTTATCCAATCCCGGATCGAGCGAGAGGGATTTGATCCCGTGCCGTCGGATCCCGGCGATCGACATCGCTTCCGTCGTCTTAAATCGGAAGAGATTCGCGAATGGATGACGGACTCAGGGTTGACCGTGGAGGAATCCTTGGCCGTGGCGCCGGCGTCGGGCCTGGAATCGGACCGGATCCAAGCGGTCCAAAAGAACCCCAAGGCCTGGGCACACCTGATCGAACTGGAGGAGCGCTTGGGGCGAATTCCGGCGCGCCAACTGTCGGCGGCGGCCGTCCTCGTGGCCGCTCGAGCGCCCCCCGCTGAAGCGATGAATTAAGTAGCGGACTATCGCCTGATTATTCGGAGACTGTCTTTGTCCCTCCCGCAGTCGGGGAACCGGTCGGTTCCCATGTTCAGTGGTAGCTCGACGCGGTCCGTGACTGTACCCTCTCCGGAGGACCTGGAGTTGGCCAAGAACGACGCCTTGCTTCAGCTTCGGATCGGCCGCTCCGCACACTATTACACTGTAGTAGTGTCGGCCGCTCTCGTCTTCGACGCCTTACTCGTTCTCTACTTCCAACCCGACGTAAGTTACCTCGCGCCGACCGCGCTCAAGAACTTGTTTTTCCTCCTCCTCCCCCTCGGCGCCGGCCTGTATCTCTCCTTCTTTGGGTTGTACATCAAGTGGGAAGTCTACCAACTCTGGCCGTGGGAAGCCCACTTTTCGGCGACGGTCGCGTCAGTCATGCTGAACGTCGCACTTGCCGTTGTATTTGGATTGACCATCGTCAAGTACGGGTCGTTCTCCAAGCTAAACCTCCTGCCGTGGTTCTACCCGCTCGCACTCGTCGGTGTGAGCGCTCCCATCGCCGCCCTCGTGCTGACGTGGAAAGGATGGAGCCAAGGGCAGTGGATCGGATTCATATCAGCAATCCTTCCCATCCCGGTCTCCTTGGTCACGCTCTTCCCGTCCTCGACACCCGGGGGGTCCAGTGACGCCCTGGCGCTCTCGCTCGTCGTAAGCGCCGTCTTCTATCAAACGTCGGGGTCATTCCTCCACTTGATCTCCTCCGGGACGCGAACGCACGAGCGCGAGCTGATCACCTCCCACCAAAGTCGCATGTTCCAGTTGGCCGACGAGGTGCGCCGCCGCGAAGAGGCGGTCCACTTCCGCGAGAATGCGCTGCTCAAGCGCGAAGCGGACGCCGAAAATCTCGAGCTCTCCCTCCAGCGTCAGCAGGACTCGTTGGTGGAGGCGCGTAAGCAATTCGAGGCGATCGAGACCGAGTTCACGGGGCGGGCCGAGACGCTCGCGCAGCAGCAAGCCGAGTGGGGAAAGAAATCGACGGAGGTTAATCTGGCCGAACGCGCGAACAAGGACCGAGAACTATCGCTCCAATTGCGCGAAGAAGAAGTGACTCGCCGCGCTCCGCAGATCTCCGAACGCGAACAGCGCGTGATCCAGCGCGAAGGAGAGCAAACGAAGCGGGATTTTGAGCTCACCCAGCGCCAGAAGGACGTCGATACGCGTTACAACAATCTCCCCGAGATCGAAGCCCGACTTGAGTCGCGGAAAAAAGAAGTGGACGCGCGAATGACGGACCTACTCAAGAAGGAGGGCGAGCTCCGGTTGCGCGAAGCGAACCTTCCCCCGACGGGCGCCGCCGCTCCCGACCCCATGTCCCCCATGGGAGAATTGACGGTGCGAGAGACGAAACTCGCGCAGCTCAAATCCGTCTTGGATGAGCAAAACGTACTGCTGGGTCGGCGCGCCCGGGTGATCGAAGATTCCGTTCGTGAGTTCAAGCGACGCGAAGGCCTACAGTCGCAACGCGAGGCGCAACTGGCGACGCAAGAAGCTGCGCTCAAACAGCGGGAGCTCGAAGTCGGGACCAAATCCGACAACGCCCAGCAACAGCAACAGCAGTACGCCACGGCGTTGCAGGAACTCGAGCGTCGAGGACAGGCGATCGAGCGGACCCGAGAGGAACTCGAACGTCGAGCGGCCACCCTCATCCAGAGCGAATCCACGACGCGGACACGAGAAGCGACGATGACCGACCAGCAAGCTCGCTTGCAGAAGCTTGGGGAAGACCTGGATCGTCGCGAGCGGGACCTGTTAGAGCGGCAGCGCGGGCTCGAGGCACGAGAGTCCGAAGTCAGCCTACGAGCACAGGAGGTGGATCGACGCAGCGATACTCCCGGGTTCGGGACCGCGGCCTCGGATATCGGGGGACCTTCGGGCGTCTCAGGATCCAGTCGAACGAGTCGATTCCTTCGTGATCGAAGCGCGTCATCCCGAAACCTGAGCTCAGGAGCAGCGTCTGCTCGGGGCGCGGTCCTCGCCCCGACTGCGACGGTCGTCGCCCCCGTTGCTGCCGAATCCGCGGCCGCTCCGCCGGCGACGGATACGCTGGCAGCCCCTGCCGCGACTCGCTACGCGGATCGCTCGCCCACGGGAACGCCTCGGCTTGATGACCTCCTATCTGGCGGAGTGCCTCCCAAAGGGCATCTCATGCTCGTCGGAGATGCCTTCGTGGGCAAGGAAGTCGTTCTGTACGCGTTCCTGGCAGAGGGCCTCAAACGCGGGGAGCCCGTCGTGATCGTCACGGCCGCCCGTTGCCCCGACGAGATCGCTCAGAGCATCGGGGTAGTCGCCCCGCAGTTCCTCGAATATGAGCAGATGGGAATGGTCAGCTGGATCGACGCCTCCGGAAGTGGGGGAAAGGCAAGCCCGCATCGATTGATCGCGCAAGGCCCCGCCGACCAGGCGGGCATCCTAAAGAACCTAGTGCAGGTCTCGAAGGATCTCACAACGCTGAGGACGAAATCCTTCCGCGTCGGCTTCCTGGGACTCGCCGCCGTACTAGCGAACTCCGAGCAACGTTCCGGATTCGCCTTCCTGCAGAACTTTGTGGGAATCCTGAAGCCGCGAACGGCTCTCGCGATGTATTCCCTCGAGGGGGGCGCGTTCGCCGAGGCCCAACTCGAGACATTCTTGACGCGGATGGACGGTGCCATTGTGTTCCGTCAAGACCGGGACAAGACGTTCCTTCAGGTCAAGGGACTCGGAGACGTCCAAACCCATGACTGGGTCGAGGTCCGAGCCACGAACCGGGCGTTGATCATTGGCTCGTTCGCGCTCGAACGGATTCGGTAACGCCTCAGCCCGTTCAGGGAGTCGACCGCGCGCCGTACTCGTGTCGATCGGCAAGGTAGAGCGGGGTCTCACCCTGAAAGAAGCGGGACAAGTTCTCTAGAGCGCGGCCCAGGGCGTACTCGCGGGCCCCCGGTCCGTTCGCGCTGTTGTGAGGCGTACCGAGGAAGTTGGGAAGTTGCGCGATGGCGGTACGGTGGCCGATCGTCCCCGCGACGAAATCCTCGTCCCACCACGGGTCAGTGGCCGCGCGGAATTCGGGATGTGACTTGAGATGCTCGAAGAGGGCGGCCTCGTCGATCGTGGCGGCGCGGCCGACGTTCACGTAGATCGCTGCGGATTTCATAGCCTGCAGTTCACGAGTCCCAATCGATTGCCGTGTGAGGTCGGTCAAGGGGCGGGCATCGATGACCAGGTCTGCCCTCGCAAGAGCCTTGGCGAGCTCCGTCGCGGCCATCGATTCGTCCGCCAGAGGATCCGGTCGGCCCACACGACCGACCGCGACGATCTTCATACCAAAGGACTTCAGGCGCTTGGATACTTCGTGGCCGATCTCTCCAAACCCTAGGATCGTGGCCGTCAGACCCCTAAGGGATCGGTTCTCCGGTGCGGGTCGCAGGCGACCTTCGCGCGCGAGGGCCATTGCACTAGGAAGTTGACGAGCGCTGGCCAGGGCGAGCGCAACCGCGTGTTCGGCCACGAAGGGGGCATATCCTCCCACATTGCCCGCGATCGCTGCGGCTGGGGGGAAGCGCTCGAATGGGAAGCGATCGAGTCCCGTATAGACCACCTGGACGAAGCGGAGTTTCGGCATCGCCTCCGCATCGAATCGCGCCGCGACTCGAGCCACCGAGCCGGCGAGCAAGGCTTCGACGGTGACCCACTTCGTGGCGTCTGACTCCTCTAAGAAAACATACGGAACTCCGGGGAGTCGGGCCTCGATCCGCGCTCGGGTCTCGGATTCCGGCGGGAGGGCGACCAACAGGCGGACAGGCGGGTCGGACATTGGGAGGGGGGATAGAAGTTCCTCTTATTCGGTACAAGTACAACAGTCGATTCGGTCCGGGGTACTCTGCGCCCGTTCCCGAAGGAATCCGGCCGTCCGTGCCGCGGGTCGAACGTGAGCTTTACGCTCGGACCTCATGTGCCTCAATCGATGAATCAGGCCGTCACGTTCGATCTTTGGCATACGTTGCTGTACCTGCCCCCCCAAGCGGAGGAAGCGTACATCCACGGACAGTTCGACCTGGGACGAACGATGTTGGAATCTGCAGCCGACCAGCCAGGGGCCAAAATGGTGGACCCCGCACTCGATGCCGTAGAAGCGTTTCGCGCCGCGTACCTCGAGGCGGTCCAGAGTTCGGAGAAGGGGGTCAGCGTCCCGCCCGCCGAGCAGATCCGACGCGCCGCGGCAAGGCTCGGAAAAGTGGCGGACGCTGAAGAATACGTCCGGCGACTGGGAGATCTCGTGACCCATGCCGGTTTCGATGTCGCCCCGGATGCCGCGAAGGTCTTGACCGAGCTCCGAGAGTCTGGGTATCGCATCGCGGTCGTTTCGAACACCGTAGGGGAACCGGGACGCTTTTTGAAACCCATTTGCGCGCGGATGGGTCTCACGGATCCGGTCGAGTTCTGGGCTTGGAGCGATGAACTTCCTTGGACCAAACCTTCTCCTGAGATCTTCCGATACGCGCTTTCCGAACTGGGCGTGGCTCCGATCAACGCAGTCCACGTGGGAGACGCCTTGGCGGACCTTATGGGAGCCACGGCCGCCGGGTACCGGTCGGGGATCCTCTACACGGGACTTCGAGACTACGGAGCGACGTATGCCCAGCTGTTCTTGCCGATTGACAAGCAAGCTCCGCAGGCCGACATCATCGTTTCAAAGCTTTCGGAGGTCCCTCCGATCGTCCACTCGCTTTTCAGGGGGTCAGAACCCTAGCGACGATCGCCGATCACTCTTGGCCCATCGGCCGGGGTTGGGGGATTGACCTAGGTTGGTCCGCATCCGTCGGCATGCCGACCTTGCCCTCCACGAGGTCACAGTCTTGCCAATTGATCCCCACCGTAACCCGGGGAAAGGCCACCTTCAGGGTATAATTCGCAAGTTTCCCGATGGCCAGCCCCGTCGCCCCGATCACGAGATTCGGGTTCATGACCGAAAGGTCGCGGATGAGGGTCACCCGGGTCTGGCCAAAAACGACCTTCTGTAGCTCCTCCCGATCCTTCATCGCTCGCGGATGGACCCAGGAAAGAGACCGCCCATTAAGCTATGCGGCCAGTCTCAAACCTCCGCCAGTTACGAGGGTAGCACTATCGAGAATAGGTCCAACGATTTCTCGGTCGTTGTATATCCAATACACCCACACGAACTTGCGCCGGGATAAAGTCTTTTTATAGGGACTTCCTGCCGCATTCTAACATGGCGCCTCCAGCAGCAGAAGCAGCGACGCCGATGAAAGAGTACGCGATGGGGCGGACCTCCGTTGAAAAGATGGAGGAACCCAAACCAGATTGGGCCGATCCGGCCGTGGTCGGGCTCATGGGATTCGGGACGACCACAATGTTGGCCGGTCTTTCGAACCTGCCTCAGCCGTACGGAAGCGGCTTGGGAACTACGAACGCGCCCGTCTTTGCTATGGCGATGGCATTCGGAGGTTCCGCGCAGCTAATCGCGGGAATCATCGATATGCGGCGCAATAACATGTTTGGTGGCGCTGCGTTCATGGGATACGGAGCGTTCTGGTGGGCGTTTACGCTCATGCTGTTGTGGGATCCCGCTGGTGCGGGCCTTACAACCTACGGAATCTCTGCATTCACCTTCGTATGGTTCCTGTTTACCCTAACGTTCTTCATCTGCTCGTTCAAGCGCGGTTGGGGAATCATAGGGGTATTCGGGCTGTTGACCATCGCGTACCTACTGCTGACGGTCAAGTTCTGGAGCCTAGCGGCGAATGCCATAGGTTGTACGAGCTTGGCAGGATGCGGTCCGTTCGCGGCGACGGCCACGACGGCGAATTGGCTGGTCGGCGGGGAGATCTTCCTCACCGGTATCCTGGCTTGGTACGTAGCGAGCTCGATCCTGGCTGAGAACCAGTACGGGCGCAGAATCCTACCTCGGTAAGGCAGGTTCCTCCAGAGCTAGGACCAACCCCTTCCTTCCCTTTCTTTTTCTTGAATCCGGGGCGGGTCCGCCTGGCCCGCGCAGCCAGCGGGCAAACGTAGTACTTCGATTCCGCTGGGTAGGCCGCTCGAGGTTTTGTCGAACAGAGTAAATAGGGTGTTATGCTAGCGCACGGCGAGGGTACTCACAATGGCCCGTACGCAAGCGGAGTCGTCAGAGAAGGAGTCAGACGCCGGCCTGACCGAAGCCGAAATCGCGGTCCACTGGAAAGAGGAGGAGACCTATGAGCCCAACCCGAAGTTCATCGGCCAAGCGAATCTCGTTGATCCGGGCGTCATGGATCGTTTCAGTCTCGCGAATTTCCCGGAATGTTTCCGTGAATATGCGGACCTCCTGACCTGGGACAAATACTGGCACACCACTCTGGATACCAGCACGGCGCCGTTCTACAAGTGGTTCGTCGGGGGGCGACTCAACGTCTCCTACAACTGCGTAGATCGCCATCTCGCCCTCTACCGCAACAAGGCGGCGATCATCTTCCAGGCCGAGCCCGAGGACGAACCTCCCCAGGCAGTGACGTACCAGGAACTTTGGGTCCGAGTCAATGAAATGGCGGCGTTACTCCGCGATTTCGCGGGACTCAAGACCGGTGACCGCGTCACGATCCACCTCCCCATGACTCCCGAACTGCCGGTGACCATGCTGGCGTGCGCCCGTTTAGGCGTCATTCACTCGGTGGTTTTCGGAGGATTCAGCGGAGAGGCAGCGGGGCTTCGTGCGGCGGACTCCGGAAGTCGGGTCCTCATCACGATGGACGGCTACTACCGCAGCGGCAAGATCATCGACCACAAGGCTGCGGCCGAACTCGCGGTCGCCGCCGCGAAGAAGGAGGGTCAGGTCGTCGACAAAGTGCTCATCTGGCGTCGGTTCAAGGACAAGATCGTCACCCAAACGCCGATGGTCGAAGGACGGGACTTTATCCTCAACGACAAACTCAAGGAATACACGGGAAAGCGGGTCGCCCCCGTGTCGATGCCGGCCGAGGCACCGCTTTTCCTAATGTACACGAGTGGAACCACGGGGAAACCGAAGGGTTGCCAGCATTCTACCGGCGGTTACCTTTCGTACGTCGCGGGCACGTCGAAGTTCATTCAGGACATCCACCCGACCGACGTTTACTGGTGCATGGCCGATATCGGCTGGATCACGGGCCATTCGTACATTGTTTACGGCCCCTTGGCGCTCGCGGCGACCACCGTCATGTACGAAGGAGTCCCGACGTTCCCCGATGCCGGACGCCCTTGGCGAATCGCCGAGCGGCTCGGTGTGAATATTTTCCACACCTCCCCGACTTCGATCCGGATGCTGCGCAAGTTGGGACCGGACGAGCCCAAGAAGTACGATTTTCACTTTAAGCACATGACGACGGTCGGCGAGCCGATCGAGCCGGAAGCATGGCGCTGGTACTACCATTCGGTCGGAAAGGACCAGGCCGTCATCGTCGATACTTGGTGGCAGACGGAGAATGGGGGATTCCTGTGCTCCACCAAGCCCGCTCTCGACCGCATGAAGCCGGGAAGTGCGGGTCCAGGGGTCCCGGGGATCTTCCCGTTCATTCTCGACGAGAATGGCGTCGAGATTCCGAAGGGATCGACCAAAGCCGGCAACATCTGTATTCGCAATCCCTGGCCGGGTCTCATGTCGACCATCTGGGGCGATCCGGACCGACTCAAGCGACAATATTTCAACAAATACAACAAGGATCCGAATAGCAAGAAGTGGGAGGATTGGCCGTACTTCGCGGGCGACGGAGCCCTCCAGGCCCCGGACGGATACTTCCGGATCCTGGGGCGGATCGACGATGTCATCAACGTCGCAGGACACCGCCTCGGCACCAAGGAGATCGAATCCGCATGCCTGACGGTTTCGGAAGTGGCGGAGGCGGCTGTCGTCCCCGTAACGGACGAGCTCAAGGGCCGCGTCCCTGAGGTCTACGTGGCCGTGAAGCCCGGCACGACTACGTCGCCCGCCGACGTCCAAAAGAAGGTCGTGACCGCGATCGAAACCATCATCGGCAAGATCGCCCGGCCCAAGACCGTCTACATCGTACCCGATATGCCCAAGACGCGCTCCGGAAAGATCATGCGTCGGGTTCTGGCGGGCATCTCCAACCGCATGGCGACGGGCGACATATCGACGCTCGCGAACCCGGACGTCGTGGAGGTCATCCGACTCCAAGTTCAAGGAGCTGGACCGGTGGAGCAGAAGGCAACTCCCGAGGACATCAAGAAGTTCGGCCAAGCCGAATAGGATGAACGAGGGGGGGTCGCCCGAACCATCTTCGGCGACCCCTCGAACCCGAGTCTGCCCGATCTGCCACGGCGCGCTGAGCGAGCCGATCAGTGGCGACGTCCACTGCTTCGTTGAGTGTCGAGCGTGCGGGACACGATTCCAGATGGACGACCCCCGCATTCTAGACGCATAGCCGATCCGAGCGCCGCCGGAATCGCACCCCCAAATTGTATAACAGCTCGCCTCGGGGTCGGCGGTCTCGAGGACGAATCGCCGCCGGAGCGGCTCGGTTTCGCCGGCGATATACGTCTAATAAAGGCTTTTAGCATGGGGCCCTGTAAGCCCCTCGCCCCGGTGGCTCATGGTGGAGACTGGGCGTTCGCCCGAAAAGATCAGCAAGACCATTCATCTTCGGATCGACCCTAATGACGAAACGACCACGCTCGAAGACGTCCTCTCGAAGATCTCGGAGCTCCAGCGCAAGCACCCGGACCGCGAGGTCTTCTTCGACGGCGATGAGTACGCCATCGTCTCGCGCCCCAAGCGACCTAAGGCCGCCGCGGTCCACTGACGTCGCGCCCCTCGGGACTCCGCTCTTCCTCCTCAATCTTAAGTCGTATCCCGGCGCGCTCGGTCCCGGGGCAGAACGGATCGGCCGAGTTCTCGAGCGTTTGGGGCAGGAATTCGCCGTTCCGGTGGCACTCGCCCCCGCGGCCCCGGATATTGCTCACCTCTCGCAACTGCTTCAGATCCCAGTGCTCGCCCAGCATACCGACGACATCGATTCGGGGGCGCACACGGGTTACGTCGTCGCGGAGGCACTGTCCTTCGCTCGGGCCCAGGGTAGCCTCCTCAACCACTCGGAGCGACCGATCTCAGCAGCCGCCGTGCGCACGACGATGGAGCGTCTTCGCCATTTTGGATTGGTCCCCGTCGTTTGTGCTCGCAATGTGGCGGAAGCCCGGACGCTCGCTCGTTTCCGCCCGCCGTATCTCGCGGTCGAACCCCCGGAGCTCATCGGAGGCAATGTATCGGTCTCGAAGGCGAAACCCGAGGTGATCTCTCGTACGGTCACGGCGGTCCGGGCGGTCTCGCCATCGACCAAGGTGTTGTGCGGCGCGGGAATCCACGACGCGACGGACGTTCGGCGATCGGTCGAACTCGGCAGCGAAGGAATTCTGGTCGCAAGCGCCGTCACGCGAGCCTCCGATGTCGAGGAGGCGATCCGGGAACTCTTGCGTGGATTCCGGCCCGATCCCGCCGCGACCGCAGGGATGGACTCTGAGCAACCGCCCCCGTCCTCTTCATAGTCCCCGTCGTCTGTCGCCCGAACGATCATTCCGCTTTCGGAAGTCGCTGAGGAGATGTTCGGTGCCGCCACCTGTCGCCGAGAAAACGACTTCGCGCAAGCGCCGGAAACCGTCGCCCGGCCGTAAAACACGGGGTCGCCCGAAACCGAAGGTCGGAGCTCGTCCTCCCGGCCCCCGCGCCCCCGACCCGGAATTTGTCGCGCTGCAACGGGTTCGCCGAGCCGGACTCTCGCGAGCCGATCTCGATTCGCTCAGCCGGACGCTCACGTGGTCGCGGCCGGTAGCGCCAGCCATCGAGTCTCAGGCGCGATCTGCGACGCGACGGCTACATGTTGTCATGGTCGGCTGGGAATGGCCGCCGAACCACACCGGCGGACTGGGCGTGCATTGCTTCGAAGTTTGCAAAGAGCTAACCCGCATGGGCCACCGCGTCACCTTCCTCACGCCCTTCCGAGGGCCCTTCACGAACCTACCCGGGGTGACGATACGTTTCCCGGGGGACGCTCCGAAGGCGGGGACGTGGTACCCACCGGCCTACTGGTCGGGAGAGACTCCGGATAGCCCGTTCCACGACGCCATGGACGGCTACAACGCCTGGATCTCTGAACTGCGGGGCATCGGTCACTTCGACCTCGTTCATGTACACGACTGGTTCGGCACGATCGGAGGCCGCGAACTGGCCCGTCATGGACGTGTGCCGATGGTCTTGACCGTCCACTCGACCGAATACGATCGTTCGCTTGGAAACCCCTGGGAGCATATTCTCCAACGAGAGCAGTACGGGATCGATCACGCCGATCGTGTCATTGCCGTCAGCCGACATTTGCGCCAACAGTTGATCGATCGATACCACGCCGTGCCGGAGCGCGTTCGCGTGATTTACAACGCAGTTCGACCCAGCGACCGGTTGCGACCGTTGAAAGAATCCCAACAGATTGTCCTCTATCTCGGTCGACTCGCCGCAATGAAAGGCGTGGACACGTTTTTGCGCGCCGCCGCACGCGTGGCACCGACCGTCCCCGACGCGCTTTTTGTAGTGGCGGGGGAAGGGCCGGAATTCCCTCATCTCTTGGATCTCGCGACTCATTTGGGGGTCGCGGATCGCGTGCTTTTCCTCGGCAAAGTGACCGAAGATGAGCGGGCCGTTCTACTTGCGAGCGCCTCGGTCTTCGTCCTTCCGTCCGTGGTGGAGCCGTTCGGCATCGCCGCGCTCGAGGCGATGGCCGCGGGTGTACCCACGATCGTTTCGAAGACGAGCGGGGTGGCGGAGATCGCGCAGCACGTGTTCGCCATCGACTTCTGGGACGTGGACGAATTCGCGAGTCGGATCGCCGAGCTGTTGGAGTACCCCGTGCTGCGCGCGGCGATGGGCGAGGGAGGACGTTGGGATGCGCTCAAAGAAGGCTGGCCCGAGCGCGCGCTCCAGACCGTAGGGGTCTATCAAGAGGCGATTCTCTCCTCTGCTAAGCCGCGATGAAGGTTGTCCTCTATCTCCACATGCACCAACCGTGGCGGCTCGCCCGGTTTCGTTACTTGGATTTGGGATCGGGACGACCCTACTTCGATGTGCATCGCAATCTCGAGATCTTTCGAGGCATTGCGGATCGGTGCTATCGACCCGCGCTTACGCGACTCGAAGAATCGCTCGAGCGCTATCCCGATTTTCGGCTGAGCCTCTCGATCACCGGGACGTTTCTCGAGCAAGCCGCCGAGGTCGCGCCCGATGTAATCGACCAGATCCGCCGTCTGGTGCGATCGGGGCGAGTCGCTCTCCTCTCGGAAACGTACTACCATTCGCTCGCGTTTCTTCTGCCTCCCCCCGAACTGATGGAAGAGGTGGACCTCCACCGCCGGCTCATTCAGAAGACGTTCGACGTCACACCGAAGATGTTGAGGATGACCGAACTCGCGTACTCGGACGACATCGCCCGGTTCGCCGAGACGCAGGGTTATCAAGGGATGCTCGGCGAAGGATGGGAGGGCGTGCTCGGAGGTCGGTCGCCCAACCACGTGTACGCCTCCGCGGTCGCCCCGTCCCTGCGAGTACTATTGCGCAACTACCGGTTGAGCGACGATGTCGGATTCCGGTTCTCTTCGCGGGAGTGGAACGAGTATCCGCTTACGACCGAGAAGTATGCGGCGTGGCTCGCGCGGTCTCCGGGCGACGTGATCGGCCTTTTCATGGACTTCGAAACCTTCGGCGAGCATCACTCGGCCTCCACGGGGATCCTCGCCTTCCTGGCCGCGTTACCTTGGGCCGTCTCCCGCGAGCAGAATCTGCAATGGGCGACGGTGGAAGAGGCCATCACGCAGAACCCCAACGGCAGCCTGTCGGTGCCGGTCACGATGAGTTGGGCGGACCAGAACCGGGACCTAGGAGCCTGGCTGGGAAACGACTTGCAGCGTTCGGCCTTCGAAGCGGCGAAGAAGCTCGGTGTGCTCGCCCGTCAAGCGGGCGATCCCCAGATCCTCACGGACTGGCGCAAGATGCTGACCTCGGACCATTTTTACTACATGTACGTGAGCGGTCACGGCGCGGATGCGGGGGTGCATCAGTACTTCAGTTCGTACGGGACGCCCTACGACGCGTATGCGAACTACATGAACGCCATGACCGATCTACGGCGTCGCGCCCTGGATCGACTTGGAGTACATCGGGCCCCCACGTAGTGCCGGCCTACCGCGGCAACCCATGTTCGCCGGTCCGCGGAAGAACTCAGCGCTTTCGAGAGCGTCGAGCAGGCTTCCGCGATCCGGGCTTGCCGAGTGGTGCTCGGGAGTGAAGGGTGTCTCGTACCATACCGGTAGGAACTTCGAGCAGCCAGAATATGTTGCCGTCCGGGTCGGCAAACTTCGCCATCTTGCCCCACTTCTCGTCACGGACCGGCTCGGGGAAATGGACCGCGCCTTTCAACATTCGCGCGACCGTGCGGTCCATCTCATCCGTAACAAAAGCGATGCCCGTGTCCCCGGATTCCAGCGGGGCAAAACCTTCGCACAGATGTACGACAAATCGGTCGCCGGGCGGCGCCACCATGACCGCGTGCCCCGAGCCCCCTCCGATGGTCATCGTTGCGAATCCCAGGTTCTTGACCCACCACTTGGAGGACGCCTTGGCGTTCTTTACCACGACGGCTACATCTGCGATCGCGAGCATCGCCGGGTCAATCCTAATCTCCCTATCAGATTCGCGCTTCTCGCTGTCGACCGGCTGGGAAATGGCCCCCGACGGCCATCGAGCGCCACCCGACAGGAGGAAATTCGCTCCTTGCCCTAACCGAGAAGTTATAGAACCCCGCCCGTCCCTCTCTCGGTAGGGGACGTTGGGACCCCGCCTAGGCAGCTCGCCTCAAAGAGGAACTAGTCGTGATTACCCAGTTGACCGGGAATGGACGGATCCTCCTGACCGTCAACGAAAACGGGGAGTGGAACGATCTCTTCTATCCCTATCCCGGGCAATTCCAGCACCTGCGGGAGATGCGACTCGGCGTCTACGATGTGGCCGCCCGAAATTTCGCGTGGCTCCGGGGCACGAACGGGTACCTGAATCAACAGACCCCCTTTGGACCCGAAAACTCCCCCGAGTCCACGTGGACCGGTCATGGTCTGCATCTGAGCATCCAGGACCATGTCCATCCGAATCACGATCTGATCATTCGAACGATCCGGGTCCGAGCGGAGCCGGCGAGGGCGATCCGCTTGTTCGCGTATCATTCGCTCCAGATCGCCGAGTCGATGTACCAGGACACGGCGTACTACGATGCGGCTGCCCAGTCACTGGTCCATTACAAACGGGGCTACTACTTCGAATTCTACAGCGACCCTCCGTTTAATCGGGCCGTCTGCGGTGAGCACACCCTCAAAGGCCTCAAGGGGACGTACGTCGACGCCGAGGACGGAATACTCGAGGGGCGCGAAATCGCGCACGGAGCCGCCGATAGCGTCATCGAATGGGATCTCCAGCCCGAATCCTCCGACTTCACGACGCTGCGGCTGTTTGTCTCCGTTGCCCAGTCGCTGCACGCCGTGCACGACATGCGCGATTACGTCCGGAAGGGCGGCTCCGGTCGGTTCGCCGCGGAATCGGAGCGCTTTTGGAAGACCTGGGTCCGCCGCCGGCTTCCTCAGACCCCGCCGGGACTCAGCGAACGCGCGGCTCAGGTCTACCATTCGAGCGTGCTCGTCATGCGGCACGCTACGGCTCAGAACGGTTCCATTATCGCTTCTCCCGATACGCGTGCCCTCGTCGCGGCGGGGGACACGTACAACTACTGTTGGTGGCGCGACGGCGGATACGTAGCGAAGGCGATGGATGAGGCGGGTCTCTATGACCATGCGAATCGATTCCTCCACTTCGCGATGAAATGTCAGAATCCCGATGGGTCTTTCTTCCATCGGCATTTTCCGGACGGAGCGAACGGGAGCACGTGGCACCCGCCTCCCTTTCTCCAGATCGACCAGACCGCGACCGTCATCGCCGCCGCATGGCACCATTTTAAGCGCGGGGCGGACCCGGACGTCCTACTCGACCTGTGGCCACTGGTCAAAGGCGCGGCGAACTTCCTGACCGGGTTCCGCGACCCGAGAACCGGCTTACCGGCGGCCAGCTTCGACCTTTGGGAAGAACGCAAGGCGATTCATACCTATTCGACCGCGGCGGTGATTCATGCCTTGGAACGTGCCGCGCGGATCGCCTCCGAGATCGGCAAGAACCCTGTATCGTGGCGGACCGCCAGTAAGGAAATTCACGCGGCGGCTCTCGAGCATCTTTGGGATAATGAGCTGGGGCGATTCGTACGTTCGGTCGAGCCGCGCGATACCAAGATCGATGCTTCGGTCCTGCTCGCTCTGAAGCTCGGTCTGCTGGCTTGGGACGACCCGCGCGCTCGATCCACCGTCGACGTGATCGACGGCCGGCTGTGGTCGAAGGGGCACGGCGGTCTCGCACGGTACGAAGGCGATCAGTACTACGGGTCGGAGAACCCTTGGATCGTTTGCACGCTTTGGCTCGCCGAAGCCCGCCTTCGCCTCGGCGATGTCGCCCGGTGTCGGCAACTGATTGAGTGGGTGGCCGAGCACGCTACCCCGACACAGTTGTTGGCCGAGCAGGTGGACGCTACGACGGGGGAGCCCAAGAGCGCCACGCCGCTCACCTGGTCGCACTCCACCTTCGTCGACGTGGTGCACAAGTATCAGGAAGGCGTCGTCCAGGGTACCATATCGGAGGAGTAGGCTTCCCCCGAGTGCCTTGGCCGATCCGAGGCGAGGAGCCATCTTTGGTCCGTCGCATCAAAAGGGAGCCCAAACTCACCGTCATCGGGATCGATGTGGGGGCGACCAAGATCGCCGCAGCGATCGTAGGTCGGGAGGGAAAGGTTTCCGGCGAGACGGTCCGGGAGCGGCGGGAAGCCGATGGTCCCGAGGAAGTGCTCGCGATCATGATCGAAGCCGTCCGGACCTCCTTACGAAAGTACCGGGGCCTCCGACTCGACGCAATCGGCGTCGGAATCGCGGGGCAAGTCGAGGCAAGAACTGGACGTATTCACTACTCGCCGAATCTTCGATGGGAAAACTTCCCCCTCGGCGATCGCCTTCGAACCGCCTTCCACGTCCCGGTCGTCGTCGCGAACGACGTTCAAGCGGCGGTCGTGGGCGAGTGGCGCCACGGGGCGGGGATCGGTGAGTCGGATCTGTTCATGTTGGTCATCGGCACGGGTGTGGGTGGCGGGGCGGTGATCGGGGGTAAGTTGCTCACCGGTTCGACCAATACGTTTGGAGAGGTCGGGCACTTGACTTTGGTTGCCGGCGGGCGTCCGTGTCACTGTCCCAATCGGGGCTGTTTCGAGGCTTACGTCGGCGGATGGGCCGTGGCCGAGCGCGCCCGCGAGCTGGTCGCGCGCGAGCTCGAAGCCGCTGAGCCGCTGGTCCGGCGCGCGGGGAGCATCGACCGGATCACTGCCCAGACCGTCACGGAAGCCTATCGGGCGCACGATGCACTCGCAATAAATCTCATTCGCGATACCATTGGGTACCTCGAGACCGGAATCGTGGGGATCATGAACACGTTCAATCCGCGTCGACTGATTCTTGGAGGCGGCATGATCCAGGGTTTACCGGATGTAATCCCAGGAATTCTAGCGGCCATCCGGGACCGTTGTCAGCCCGCCGCGGCCGGAGTGGAAGTGGTGCGAGCCGGGTTGAAGAGACATTCCGCGATCGTGGGCGCCGCGAGTCTCGCGCGCGAGCGGCTCAACTGAGTCGGTATTCGTGGCGACGGGAATCGGTGAGCGAGACCGACTCTTGGACGAGTCCCTGCCGTCGCAACGACTCGAGTCCACTTTGCACGGTGCGCCGGGGAAGTCTCGATAGTTGCATCAATTCGGTCTGGTCGAGGCCGCGATAGGTCTCGAGGAGATAGTACAGGAATTTCGTTCCGGGCGGGCCCCGTACGGTTCGGGAAGTGCGAATGGCGCCGAACGTCTCCCCCCGCAGGCCCAATCGCTCCGAAGCCAACGGCGCCACGGACGCCAGGGCGACGTTGCCAAGGTTCACGTCGGCCCCCAGGCGCCGGAGGAGACCGATCTGCTGACTTTCCATCGGCGCTTCGATGATGAGATCGTCTCGCGGGAAGTCGGAGAGGATGGCCCGCACCCAGTCCCACTTGATCGACCCCTCACCGTCGTAAATTCCGACGTTGCGGCCGGATTCGCGGCTCTCGAGGATGACCTTCCGGGGATGCAGCTCCCGCGCTCGGGCGACCTGTTGGATGGTTTCCTTGAGAGAGAGCTGGTGTTCGGGGTCCTTCTTGCCCACCTCAATGAATACGTCGAGCTTGCGTCGCGCGGCCTCCGCGGCCAATCCCTCGATCTGCTCGACGGACAGTTCGATGATCCCGTTAGAGATCTCGAGAATATCGAAGCCCAGCTCCTTCGCTTCGTCCATCAGGGCCTCCGTGCGGTCGCGCGTGACCGCCCATTCGAGCAAAGTCCCGCCGGTCGAAACTTCGACGCCAACGTGGTGGTAGAGCTTGATCCGACGCCGGACTTCCTCTCGTGGGAGGAGCAACGGCAGCCCCCAGCCGATCTTCGCGACGTCGATATAGGGGGCGAGGTAGGCGAGCTCGTCCTCGTGCAACCCGCCGAGTCGATCTAGGACGTGCGTGATCCCTTTGGTCCGGGGGCGTTGCACTTTCGCCGCTTCGGCCGGAAAGAGGAAGTGCTTTCCCTTCGACGGTGCAAGACTGGCTCCCATTACCCGGACTCCGGCGCACGAATTGTCCGAGATAGTTCCCTGCGAGGCTAAAAACCTAGCTCGCGACTCCGAGTCGCCAATTTCCCGCGCAGGCGCTGGCTCGGCTCTCCGAAGGTCGAGTTAATTGAGCAGGACGTCGCCACGCGCGAGAACCTTCGCGACCTCTGGCCGAATGATCTCCTTGGGAAGCTGCTCCCCTTTGGAGATCGCCGTTCGGATCCGAGTCTGACTGGTGTCGACTCGCCGGTCGGCAGGGTGGGCACAAGTGCGAGAGGTAGCCATCCAGCCACAGTCCCGGCAGAAGAATGTCTCGGCGAACTTGAGTGCGACGACATCGATCGGATACTCATCGAAAATGCGCTGGCAAGCGAAGGGGTCGTAGTACCGTCCCACTCCCGCTTGATCCCGTCCGACGATGTAGAGTCCGCAGCCGAAGTTCTTCCGAACGATCGCGAGGAAGAGGGCCGCCTTGGGTCCCGCGTAACGCATTGTGATTGACAGCGCGGCTAAGAGTACCCGATCCGCGGGGTAGTAGTTCTTGACCAGTTCTTCGTAGGCTTCGAGGATTACTTCCGGCTTGTAGTCCCCCTTCTTGAGTCGTCCCAAAACGGGGTGGACGAGCATACCGTCGACGTCCTCGCGTTCGAGGGTATTGCGTTGTAGATACTCATGCGCCGTGTGCGGCACATTACGGGTTTGGTAAGCGGCGACCCGACTCCATCCCCGGCGCGCGAACTCAGCCCGAGTCTCTTCGGGGCTCAGTTCCATTTTACCGGTTGGAAGATCCAGCCGGCGCAGGAGGTCGATCCGTCCCGCGAGTGCCGTATCCCCGACGGTCAAGAGATCGCCCACGTTGGGATGTTGCGGGTCGGTGGTCGCATACACGCCCTCGGCCACTCGCTTCTTCTCGTACGGAAATTTCTCACTCAGGTGTAACAGCGCGAAGAGCGAACCGCTTGAGTCGAGCAAGCCCAATTCGTCACCGGGTCGAGCTTGCTGAATCGTGGCCAAATTCTGCTTACCGGCGGGGGCCAACACGATAGGGATCGTCCACGGCAAGCCGTCCGGGAGCCGGTTCGTCGTGAGGATGGCCTCCACCGTGGCCTGATCCTGGAATCCGTCGAGCGGGCTGTACGCACCGAGTCCGATCTTTTCCGCGTCGTAGATTTCGTCGATGAATGGCGTAATCACGAGCAGATCCTTGCGTTCCGCCTCCCGTCGTTGACGCTCGCCTTCCGACTGGAGTCGATTGATGAGCCGACCGCCGTGTGGTGCTGGAATCAAGAGTAGGCCCGACTCGTGCGAGGCGCCCGGGTATTAGAGCGTAGCCGGGAGTTCAGGGAAGCGCGCTTTGTGGAACGAATCTGAGAAAGGAGGCTTGCTGCGTGCATGCACGACTGGAGCGCTCGATGGACGCTTGGCCCTCCTGAAACGAGATCGGATCCGGGTGCCGCAGGCGCGGTTCGAAGACTTGGTGATGGTAGCAATGTTAGCAAGTGTTAAAATCGAGCGGGACCGCTGGAAGGTGGGTCGCGGTCCGTGGCAACCAGAGAATGCGCTTTCGAGAAGGTTAGAACCGGGGGGAGAAACCAATGACGGGTCAGAAGGTGCTCATTTGTACGCTGGGTCCGAGTTCGCTCAACGAACCCGTGATCTCCCAATTGGAAGCGATCGGAGTTGCCAGTTTTCGCATCAACATGTCGCACACCGACATTAACGATCTCGAGGGCGTGATCCATTTCATCCAGAAGTGTACCAAGGTCCCGATTTGTATCGATACCGAGGGAGCCCAGATCCGGACGGGCGTCATGCAGGAGGGCTCGTCCGTCGTGGAGGGAAGCTCGGTGCGATTGGTTTCCCAGGCGATCAAAGGCAGCAGCACGACGATCCCGATCGTCCCCGGCTATGCCGTCGACAAGCTGAGCCCAGGGGCGTGGATGAGTGTCGACTTTGACTCCGCGATCTTGCGCATCGATAAGGTTGCAGACGGCGCAGCCGAAGCCACCGTCGTTACGGGCGGGGATGTCGGGTCTCGGAAAGCCGTGACCGCGTTTCCGTCGCCCGCGCTTCCCACCTTCTCGGAAAAGGACCTAGCGGCCATCCGAATTGCAATGAAGAATGACATCCACGAATTTGATCTCTCCTTTTGTGATCACCAGGGAGTGGTCAATCGTCTCCGTGAGATGGTCGGGCCGAAGGACACGATCATCGCGAAGATCGAAAGCCGAGAAGGGGTTCGCAATCTCGGCGAGATCGCGCGTCACGCCGACCGGATCCTGATAGATCGGGGCGATCTTTCCCGCGAAGTCCGTCTCGAAGCAATTCCCCTCCTTCAGAAGGCCATCATTCGAAAGGCGAACGCCCTCGGGATCCCGGTCTACGTCGCGACGAATTTGTTGGAGTCGATGGTGACTCGGCGCACTCCGACGCGAGCGGAGGTCAACGACGTCATCAACACGCTCTTGGATGGAGCGAACGGGCTGGTCTTGGCGGCCGAGACTGCCGTCGGAAAGTACCCGGTCGAAGCGGCCAGAATGATCGCGGCCCTGCTGCGAGAGTACGAAGGTTCGATCGAGGGCTATCATATCGATGACCTCCTAGGAAGGCATCCGCTCGCGTCCCAGGGGGCAGGGCGGCCGGAAGTGGCCGGCGTCGGCGGAAAGGGTCCATAATTTCGACGGCCTGATCGCCCCGACCGGTCTCGTGGGGAGGTCACGCTCCTGACGGTAAACTCGGTTCTCGACCGACCTAGAATGGTCCGTCCGTCTCACCCGGAGCCAAGTTCCGACAACCCGGGCCGGTCTCAGTCCGGTGCGCGTATCGAGACCCTCGGAACGGGGGTGGGAAGGGCTTCTCTCTCGGAACAATCCGATAGGGATATATCCGTGCGAATGCGTATTCGCAACCTGTGTGGCAATTCCGGGAGGCGACGGGGACAGCGCGTCTCATCGCCGGGCAAGGACCGGGACGGCCGCAGCGGCAATTCCCCCCAGAAGTGCAAGCGACGCAGCCGCGGAACCGGAACGAAAACTACAGCCGGGTCGCGCGGGACGCTCGGGAGGTCTGAGAGTGGCTCAGGATTCGGCGAAGGGATCCGGGGCCTCGCAAGCTGCGTGGAACTCTCCGCTGGGGGGAGCATTGGGCACCGGCGCGGTGCGACTCGTCGACCCAACCTTGGTCAAGGGATTGCGCGTGCTCGGACTCCCGGGACGCGAAGCCCGGCTGTACCTCTCGCTGGTGCAATCAGGCCCCCGCGGCGTTCGGGAAGCTTCGGAGGGAGCGCGTTTGAACCGCGCGACGGCCTACCGAGTTCTCCTGCGCCTCTTGAGCCGCGGTTTGGTCATCGGTGATGGTCGGACTCCCCAAACTTTTCATGCCCTCTCGATAGATCTCGCGATCCGCCGCCTCGGTAATTTCCTTCACGAGGAGGAAGAGCTCAACGCCTGGATGTCCGAGTTCTGTTTGCGAGCCGCGCGGCCGGGTGGATCCCTCGACCCGGGGAACGCAACGGCCGACGATGTGAGACTCCTGGCCCCCCGCGAAGGGGCGGAGCATCCGGCCCTCACCGAGCTGGGCGAAGCGCACCACTCGATCGAAGCCGCGTTCCGTCCGTTATCAGCTGGAGTCTCGTTTCGTTCCGGATTGATTCGTGCGCTCGGGAAGTCGGCGCGTGCCGGCGTCCGAGTGCGGCTATTGCTCGAAGCCGGTCCGTCCGACCGCCGATACGGAGATCGCCTTCTACGCGAGGCTGGCGGCCCGTCTCCTTCATTAGAAGTGCGCCATTTCAGCCCGATGGCGGCCCATTTCTATCTGCTAGATTCCCGCCGCATGATCCGATTCGTGACTTTGGGCAGTCTCGGTCGGGGCTCGGAGATCGCTCTCATTACCGACACTCCCACCCGCGTCCGGACTCAGCTGGGCCGATTCGAAGGTATGTGGGGCGAGGGGACCGCGGTCTCGTCCGCGCAATTCAGTTCCACTCGACGCTCGGTGTGGCGTCCCCCCGAGACTCCCACCCCCGGAGAGGCCGTCTCTCGCGCGACTCTTTCGAACGGATCCATGTCACGTGCCCGCTCGTCCAATGGAACGGACGCGCTGCACTCTCGGCTGACCGCCCGGTCGTCTTAGATCAAAAATCAGTAGGCCGCGGGCCGATCCGAGTCGTGCTACTTCCCGCGCAGGCGGGCTTGACTTCTGCAGCGCCAGGCCAGTCCGATCAGCGCGCTGAAGGATATCGCCGCAGCGCCGATGGCGGCCAAAGTCCAATCTCCTCCGGGCATGCCCGCGGGCGCCGATCGAGCCGTGGAGCTCGTGATAGTTGGGACGGTGCTCGCGGAAAGGCTCAGGTCAGTCGTGACGGCTTGGCCGTGCAACGCGAGAGCCACGTCAGTGGAAATGTACCCGTCCAGGCCCACGCGCAGCATGTAGGACCCATTCGGCACCCAGAAGTCGTAGGCTCCGCCCGCTCCGGAGTACTGCCAGATCGTGGGCGAGAGGCTCACGTTCGCGCCGACGATCGGGGATCCGTCCGTTTTCGACAAGACCGCCCCCTGAATTTGGAGGAGGAACGGATAGAGATCGAAATTGTCGACCTGGGACGCCCCGATGACGCGGACGACGGCTTGCTGCGCGTAGAATCCGGGCTGGCTGATCGTCAAGGTGTATGTTCCGTTCGGAACGGAGAGCGAATAGGAACCGTTCCCCTCCGTGACGACCGAGGACGCCCCGACGAGTGCGACGGTCGCCCCGAGTACACCGGAGCCATTCGCGGCGTAGGCGACTTCACCGGTGAGGTTGTATTGGGTCGAAGTCGGGAATGGTGTGACGTCAAAGTCGAGGGTGGAGGGTCCGCCGGCGACCGTAACCGCGGACGTTACCGTTTCGAAGACCGGGGCCGAGACACTGACACTGTAGGTACCATTGACGAGTTCAATCGAATAACTGCCTCCCGAACCCGTGATCAAGGCCGAGACGTTGGCCACCTCGACAAGCGCCCCCACGACAGCCGAGCCGTTGTTGGTAAACGTGACGTTTCCTGAGAGCTGGTATTGCGCTTGAGCGTCGGCGATGAGGTCGAACGTGTGACGTTCCGGCTTCCCATTGATGGTGATCGACGTGGCACCCGTGTGGAATCCAGGGGCGGAAGCCGTGACTTGATACGTGCCGTTCAATAAACTGAACGAGTAGCCGCCGGTCGCATTCGACGTTAGTGAGGGAACTCCAGATGCACTCAAGTTCGCGCCCGAGATCGGTTGGCCGTTGCTAGCGGATTCGACCTGACCGGAGAGCGGGTATTGCGTGGGCGCCGAACTCACTTTGAACATGGACTTCATCGGCGGGAATTCCGTCCAGTTATCGCTATGACCGAGAGAACCTAGGCCAAGCAGCCATTCGCTCGTAGTGAGGAGCGAGAACGGCGAAGCATCCCCTTTGTAGAGACCGGCACCGAGGGAGTATGGACTGACAGCCGTCAAGTACGTGTGACCACCATCGAGTCCGTCGTAGCCAGAAGAGTCGCTGGATTCGCCCTCATCATAGACGATGAAGAAGACCGTGGACGCGGCCCACGGCTCGGCAAGGAGAGTGGGCAGGTAACCGGACAGCCAGTTCGAGGCATACGCAACGGACGTGTTGTGACCGTCATTCAACATGTTGGGGGTCAGGAACGTGTAGTTGGCAGGAGTGTCCGCCGGGTTGAAGCTGCTCAGCGGAAGGTCGTGGGTGTCACAAGCACTATTCGACCCGCCGGAGGCCAAGTCAGAGTAGTAGACGAACGGGTTGTGGCCCGGCTTGTACAGTCCGTGGCCCCCGGGCGGATAGAACTGCTTGTAGCAGGGTGAGGGCATCGACTCCATGTAGGCATTCCAACTCTCGCCCGCACTGGAGACGAGGCTCGCAATGTTCGATATCGGGTACGAGTTCACGTTGTCCGACCCACACTGAAGTCGCTCCCCGCTGGTCAACGCTAGGTAATTCGGCGCCGACGGGTGACAAACCGCATAGTAATTCGAGGCGCCGGCGTAGGTGTTGTAGAGGGTGGACAAGTAGGGACCTTGGCTCAACGCCTCGGAAAGGCCAGCGTTTTCGAGTACAATGGTAAAGACGTGCTGGATCGGGGTTGGGAACACGGGTGCCGAGCTTGAATCGGTGGTGGCTTCGACTGCCAATGCGGAGGGCGGTTGGGCCGGCACCGAAGAGGTCGCCAGTAGGCTCGACCCGAGAATTGCCACCAGAGCGACTAGTGCTACCGCGGCGCTCCAGGCTCGGCCAGAGCTGGGGGAATGCGAGTGCCGTGGCCCAGGAATGAATCGATCCAAAATCCCACCGCTTAGCGGACCAAGATTGGAATTATTCACTCCGGGAAGACGTATATCAACCTAACCAGTTATTTTGCCGAACGCCGGGGCAGGGCCGCCCACCGACGACCCAACCGCTGCCCCTCGGGCCGCCGATGGTCGTCCCCTCCCTCGGAGGCGGTGACATTGGCCGCACCAAAGCGCCCCTGAAAGGTGGGGCGGCCGAGAAGGTGCTGGGAGCCCAGTGGCCGACGTGGGAGGGTTTGGGGAGGGGGTCGGAGATCGCTCAGTAGACAGCGCCGAAGAGGACCGATACGGCGGCCGCGATTGCGAAGGCAGTGAACATGATTATCAGACGTCGGTCCGTCCAAGGATATGACGGAAAATCTTGCCCCGCCGTTTCGATTAGCGCAAAGAGTCTTCGACCGTGGTCCGAGGGGTCCATTGGGTCATCCTTAGGCGACGGGGAATAGGATGTAATTCTCCACTTCCCGCCCGATTTTCGGCTCACCGTGACGTCCGGCCTACCGCGATAGCCCTGAGCGCCTAATCTCGCGGTGGCCACTTGGGCGAGGCGATTCGAGTAGCCCGGCTCAACTCGAAGCCGCTCCCACGCTGCGATGACTGTGGCCAGAATCACTAGGGCGGCCCCGAGAACTAGAAGAGCTACGAACAAGGTCCCCGATTATTCGTCGTCCTCGTTTTCGTCCACTTCCGCGTGGCCGTCGTCCTCGTCGTTTTCTTTCAGTCGGTCCCAAACGCCGAGGGCGAGCTTTTCAAAATCCATGGATCGTTGGTGCTGCAACGCATGCTGCTGGAGTCCGACGCTCTGAGCCTGTTGGTTTGCCATCTTCGCGCGAGCCGAGTCATTCGCCGCCATCGTTCTGGACTGTAACGCGACCGAACCTGCTCCGGCGTCAGCCAACCGACGCATCTCTGTGATAAACTGGTCGAATCACTGCTTCTCCGCTTCTAGAAATCCGACGTGGAGCCAGAGAGGAATCAGGGCGATTATCAGGCCACAGACAGCGACGGCGAGGCCAACGAGCGCGATCTCCGTCGCCAGGTCCATTCATTTCACTCTCTCAAGCTGACGGGAGAGGAATGCAAATCGGCTTCGGTCGCATTCGAGTGACTTCGAACCCGCGTGCGACGCCCGGCTCCCGCCCGCCATACGCCCAGGTTACGACGCCCGCGAGGTAGATCTGAGCGACCCGCATATTCCGTTTCTCACTTTCGACGCAGAGATTCTCCTTTGCGGACCGTGCGAGTGCCGGCTAACTGAATGCGCCACATGATGAAACATGCGGGCCGTGCCGAGATGGTCCCGTCCCGGCACACTTGTCTTACTTCCAATTTAAATACAGAAATCCACCACTTTTATGAACAGCGTCTGCTAGCGCTCGCTTCTCCAGTATGGTTTCTGTCAACACGCTCGATCTCGATCTCGTTGTGGTTTTCGGGACGGTAGTCGTTACCGCCCTGCTTGCGCGCTGGACGCAGCTACCGATCACGGCGCTTGAAATCCTTGCCGGGATCGGATTGGTCACCTTTCTTGGGCTGACACTCCCGGCCGGCCTCTCGACCACCGATTCCCTGCTGACTTTCGGGAGTCTCTTGATCGTCTTTCTGGCGGGGCTCGAGACGAACCTCGGATTCTTACGCGCTAATTTCCAGCGCGCCTTCGTGATGGGGCTTGGAGGGTTCCTCGTTCCATTTGTGGGTCTCTTCGGCCTGCTGTATTACGGGATTCACGCCCCGCTTTTGGTGAGTGTGATAGGCGCCACCGCCTTGGCGGATACCTCGATTTCGATTGTTTATACCACGCTTCAACAGTACGATCTGACGAACCTTCCGTTCGGACGACTCATCCTGGCGGCCACTCTATCCGTCAATCTGGTGGAAGATTTCACGATCACCACGACGACCTTCCTGACAACCCCGGGTTTCCTCTTTACCCTCGGGGTCCTAGGAGCGCTTGCCGCCGCGGCGGTGCTTCTTCCCTACTTGTCGAAGGCGATCAACCAACGTGCGTCCAAGTCGGCTTTTACCAATATCAGCGCTCGCACGCTATTCTTCTCACTCGCGATCCTGGCGCTACTTTCGGCCCTCGTAGGAGTCCCCGGCATCCTGTTCGTCTTCCTGCTGGGGTTGATGTTTTCGCAGTTCGTCGGAGAAGCGTTCGCCTCCAACATCCGAAATATTGCCTTTGCGATCTTCGTTCCGCTTTACTTTCTCGCCGTGGGGCTCAAGGTCGACGTAGGGTTTGTGGCGGCGAATTGGATCCTGTTGCTGACTATCGTCGGAGTGGCCAGCGCGCTCAAGATCGCGTCGATCCTCGTCTCGGCTCGAAAATACATGGGGCCGGAGCGGGCCGGTCCTGTTGCCGTCTTAATGAACACTCGGCTCACGAGCGCGACGGTAATCCTCACCCTTACGCTCGCGCTAGGAATAATCAGCGATCAATGGTATTCCTTGTTCATCTCCGTCGTCGTGATCCTGGCGCTCGGATCGGTGTCTGCGCTGCGCATGTTCCCCTCGTTCCGTTCTCCAGCGGCCGCTCAAGCGTTTCTCCGTTCGGATCCTGCCCCCTCTCCGGACGTAGAGGGGGCCGCGGGGCCTGCGCCGCTCGAGTCGTCCTAATATTCAGAGCCCTGAGCCGCGCGGATCGCAGGTCAAGACCTGACCCGCCGATTCGCTCAAGCGCGACTTTCTTGGGGGGACTACTGCCGTCGACCGCTTTGCTTGGAGACGTGCAGCTCACACCTGGAGCGCCGGTCGAGATTTGGAAGTCCGGATCACGTCAACCATACCTCATTGCCGCCAATTTGCCAGAACAGGTAATCGCCGGTCGTCATGACGTTCTCGTTGATCGTGCTAGGATCGATCCAAGCGGCGTATGTTCCCAAGTCGTTGGCCTGGGATGCGTAGACGTACAACCCCAATTGGGCGGCGATATGCTCCGCGAGATTGTAGATCAAATTTCGCTCAACCAAGTTGATATCGTTCGCCGCGACATCGATCAGGAAGTAACTCATGACGTCATAGGCCGTGTACTGACACGCGTTCGGTAGGAATCCCGAGTCGTTGGAGGGACCCCCGCCCGCCCAGTAGATCAAGTCAGACCAGCTATCTTCGAAATGTCCGCACCAACTCGCGTTGTACGTCGTCGAGGTCGCGTAGGTTCCGTCCAACGCTTCTTGGACAGCGTCAAGGAACGTGTATTCCGAATCCGGATAGTATAGGGGCGTCAGGTAGTCCGTGGGGTCGGGGTAATCCGCCCCCCATCCCTCGAAAGAGATAGGGTAGGGGTACGTGCCGGGTCCTATTTCGCAGTCCAAGGAACTGCACCCCGGGAACCAAAAGTTGAGAATTTCGGGGGCCAACGCTCCTTGCGTAAGAGAAATGATCGCGCTCTTCCAGTCGGCCATCGCGTCGTTCAGGGCTGCGTCTCCCGGTTGGCCGATAATCGGGACGGTACACGCCGAGCTCGCGGTACATGACGCGAGTTCAGGATCATACCAGAGGGAAGTCGGCGTGGAGATCTCATCCCACCACCAACCTGCCGTGCCGGTCGTCGCCGGACTGCTGACGGGATTGGTGTCCGGCCAGGAGATATTTTGCGGGTAATAGTTCGCCATGTACTGCGGTATCGCGCCTCCATAGTTGAATCCGGTTTCGATCCCGTCTACCGTAAAGATCGTACCTTCAATCGTCGTGTACGGGTACGCCCGGGTCAGGAAGTTTCGGAGGCCGACATTTGCGAAGAAGTCTCTCGGCACGTTGACAGGGACTCCTAAGTAACTCGAGGCCGTCGCGCTAAATTCGAGATTGAACTCGAAAAAATAGATGGTAAGAGTCGGTAAAGTAAGTAATCCGATCTTCCCCTCTTCGTCGAGCCCGAGGAACTTTGTTAGGTCGGATATCTGCAAACCCGCGAAATCCGCGTATCCGGCGACGTACTCTTTGTAACCGACCTGGTCGCTGGGCTCCCAGAATGTGTTGACCGTTGCGGCATAGTGACCCAGGAGCGGCTCGCAGCCGACTTGCCCCGCGCACGTGGGACCGACATAGGCGGGGTTTGCCTTCAGCGAGTAGCCGACCGCCGGGTTCGCGCTGTTCGGAACCAAGAAGTACGGCCCGGATCCCACCGCGTTCCACTGAACGTTCGGGTTGACTCCGGGCGAGTTCTCCGCCTCTTCCTCAAAGGGGTCCCACTCGGTGGCATTTGCAAACGCGCTCGCGAGGTACGTTTGGAAGGACGCCTGTGATGTGCTCGTCGCCCCACCGGGCAGCGTGCAGGGTGAGTCCGCGCCATCCGTCGGGGTAAACCCCGGCACGCTCGCTCCTTGAACGGTGAACCAGCCACACGGTTCAATGCTTCCTCCCTCCGCGTCTTCGATCAGCTCCAGGAAGAACGGCCAGCCATGGCCGCCGCCCGTCGCGTTGAAGGTGATGCATCCGTCAGCACCCGATAGCGCCGCCGCAGGACATGCCGCGCCACCCAGCGTGGCGGAGGTGTCGTTGACGAACATGGAGCTAAGGATTTGTCCTGGCGTGTTGTTGAACGTCCCGTGAATGCCGCCGTCCCAGGTGTAGTTTCCGGAGGGGAGCAGCGATTGGGTCACGATCCAGCCGGGGTTAGAACCATAGCCGGGCAAGAGCGAGAATCCCATCGTTCGCGCGAGAGTGAAGATTACGTCCGAGGGGTACACCGGCCAACTCTTCGAGGTCGTCGGGTCATAAAAACGAGACGCGGGATTGATCACAAACGTGAAAAAATTCCCGCTCTGGAGCGTCGTTCCCCCGTATAGTGCGGCGCACTGGGGGCTGCCCGGGACGCACGTCGCCGCTTCCGGTTGGAAGTCGGAGTAGCTCGGCCCCGTCTCACTCCCGTTGTAACCGATTAATGACTGGTAGACATTCGAAATCACTTCGAGTCCGACGTACTCATAGTCGATCGACGGGTCGAGGCTTACCGCCCCGCCGGGGGCCCACTCATAATTGTCGATCGTGCCCGGGTGAGGACTCGTGGCGGCTGTTGGGTGGCATCGGTCACAACCGGGGGCAATCCCAGGTGGTGTCACCACGACGGTCCACGTGTAGTTACTGTAGAGACCCGAAATAGGCCCAAGGATCGGTACAACAAGCGTAACGGTGTTAACTTCGATCGAGGTGGCCCTGTCGCTAAAGCTGTAGATCGCCGACGCGCTCGTCGAATTCAACATGAGGTCCGACTGAAGCCCTCCCGACGAGATCAGCGCCATTGGTCCTGTCGTAAAGGAAGGGTTGAGTGGCGCTCCGGAGATGGTGGCGGAGACTTTGACCGAGCCTGAGCCTTCGAGCCAGCCGAACGGAAAGCCGGTCCCGGTGGTGCCGTTCGTTAAATTCGCCACGATCGCTGGATAGTATCCAAGATCAACGTTTTCGATCGAGGGAGTCACTTCGATGGGGTAGAGCTGTTCTGGCCCGTCGTGAAGAGCTGATCCGACGAGAGCATAGGCGCTGAGTGTGTAGGTCCCCACGGTACTGAACGAATGCGTCATTGTTGGAGTAGAAGCGCTCGAAGTAGTTCCGTCCCCCCAGTTTACGGAGTAATTGTTGACCGTTTCCGGCCCGGTCACGCCGACAGTTACAGGAAGATTCTGTCCTTGTGTCATTTGCAAAAGGTTCTGACTGAATCCGGGGGTATAGGGCTCGAACAGCGTTACATCGTGAGCGGCATATCTTCCCGGACACGGGGAGGTCGACGCACACGTGGTGACCACGTTGGTCGCCCCGCCGCCGGTCGCGTTCAGGACGAAGTAGCCAAGCCCACCAACGACCACGATCACGATTACCATGATCACGATGGCGTTCCGAAAGGACAGCCTCCAGCGGGTCGCTCGCCCCGTTTGACGCGGCGATTGTAGCGCCATTTTCGGCCCGGTTTGATTTCCTATAGGGGAAGTCTATTCGGAAAAGGGCTGCAGTCGTACAAATACTCATGAAAGGCCCAAGCGTCGACCGAACGACCCCAGTCGGCCCAAGCTCTCGGTCGTCTTCCTTCGTCGATCGATCGGGTTCGGTACTGCCTGATCTGAGGGGTCGGCCACGATGTCCAACCGCTAAAATAGGCAAAAAGCTCGTAAGTCACTCCCCGTACCCCGCCCCCGGCTCGCCACCACAGGGCGCCCGGTACACTGGTGTGCCAATCCGTCACATCCGGACCGCACACTCTTTAGGGAGCGCACGGGGTTCCACATCTGGTCCGGGTCCTACATCCGGGGGTATGCAACGATGGATCGCTACGTGCGGGTGCCGATTCGCGAGGAGAGTCGCGAGGAGAGGATTCATCGTTTCGCCCTAATCGACGAACCCTACACGCTCGAAGAGTCCGTCCTCGAAGGACAGCGCTGCCTCGAGTGCGCGATGCCGTACTGCATCCAGGGGTGCCCGATAACCCAAGATGCGCGCGGCTACAACGTCCTCGTCGGTCAGCGCGACTTCGATGGGGCGGCAAAACTCGTCCTTCGAGAAAACCCTCTGTCAACGGTCCTGTGCAAGACCTGCTATCACTTCTGCGAGGATGATTGTATCATGGCCGGTCGGGGCGTCCCGATCGCCATCCGGCACTTGAAGCGGGCGGCCCTCGACTACGGAAAATCTGACCTTCTATACGTGCCCTCCAAGAAGAAGGCCGAGCGCATTGCGGTCATCGGAGCCGGGCCCGCTGGCCTCATGGCCGCTTGGGACCTTGCGATTCGTGGTCATCCGGTTACCATCTACGAGTACGAGCCGTTCCTCGGGGGCCAGATCAATACGATCCCGAAGTACCACCTCGACCCGGATGACCTCGATACCGATCTCGCGCGATGGAAGAACCTGGACATCTCGTTTGTCGTCGGGAAACGCGCCGGGGTCGACTACACGCCGAAGAGCCTCCTCACGGATGGGTACGAGGCCGTCCTGGTATCGATCGGTGCGTCCAAGGCGCGCGAACTGGGGATTCCCGGCGAAGACATCGCGGGCGTCTATCATGCCCTCCCGTTCTTACTCGCCATGAACAAGCGCCCGGAAGGTCTCTTCGGACGCAAGGGGCGACGGATCATCGTCATTGGCGCCGGGGACGTTGCCCTAGATGCGGCTCGCTCCGCTCGCCGTTTGAGTGACGGGGGAGAAGTGCAACTGATCTACCGCCGCGGTCCCGAAGACATGAAGGCGACCGAGGAGGAGAAGACCGGAGGCGAATACGAAGGAGTTCGCTATGTGTTCTACCGTGCGCCAAAGGCGATTCTGGGGACCGAGCACGTCGAGGGTCTGGTCGTTGAACGTACCGAACACGGGCCGCCGGATGCGAAAGGCCGACGCACGCTCGTTGTCGTACCGAACTCTGAGGAGACCATTCCGTGCGACATGATCATCGTTGCCGTCGGCGAAGTCGCGGATATCTCCGGGTTCGACCCCAGCTATGACTTCAAGTTCGCTTCGATGGGTTGGCCCGAAGGGAAACGCGAGGGTTGGATGACGGATGTGGAAGGCGTCTTTGCGACTGGTGGGCGTTCCGTCGTGCACGCGATGGCCGCCGGAGAACGCGCGGCGGCCGCGATCGATGCTTACCTCGCGAAAAAGCACGGCCGGGCGCCGGAGAAAAGACCAGACCCATTCGGTGGGCCCGTACCTCCTGAACTGCCGTCTGGTTACGGCGGCGCCACGTGGACTCCGTAATTTCGGAGGATCGCCGATGTTACCGCCGCGACGATAACAACTAGACCCGATCTCTGTCGAAATGCGCTCGCCACCTACTCGGCAGGCTCGTCCAATTCGATTCGGTAACGCAGGGCGACCCAGCTCCGAAGGGACTAGTTCCCGCCACTTTTCGAAGCGCAACCCTTTTGGCTGGGACCCAGCCGTTAAATGCGAGGAGCATGGACTTTCCATCGACCCCCCCGATTGAACCATCCCCGACTTCGAAGGGAGCCGCGGGGCGCCCCCCCCTCCGGATCTTCCTTGATTTTGACGGGACGCTGGTGGAGTCAAACGTAGCGGTCGACCTTGTAGAGCGGTTCGCCGACGACGGCGTTCGTGTCGCGCATGAGGTCGACGAACAGCTTCACCGCGGCGAGATCACCCTCCGACAGGCATGGGACCGACAGGCCGCTCTGCTCCCGTGGGACCGTGTACCCGAGATGACGGGATTCGTCGTGCGGGAGATCCCGCTTCGCGTCGGCGCCCGAGAACTTATCGATCTGCTTCAAAAGCATTCAGTGCCCGTCGTAGTGCTCTCGGGGGGATTGGACTTCTACATTCGCGCTATTCTCGATCGCGAGGGACTCGAGTATCCCTTTCTTTCCGACACCTCAAGCAAGGGCCCCCACGGCCAGTTGAAGGTGGAACACCCGCATGGGCACGCGACGTGTCGCCAATGTGGTATTTGCAAAGCGCAAGCCATTGGAATGCCCTTACCGGTTGCTGATCGTACGATCTTCATAGGCGACGGTAGTACGGACCGATTCGCCGCAGAGGTCGCGGACATCGTCTTTGCTCGACGACGATTGCTTCAGTACTGTCAGACGCAGGGAATCGAATGTTACCCGTTCGAAGACTTCCATCCCGTGACGACTCAATTGAGGGCCTGGTTGGAGGGCGCTCAGCCGCTCCCTCCGCGCCGAGTCAGAGGGTTGGCTCAATCCATTTGCCCGATTTCACGTGACCTTCGCGCCGCGGCAACCTAAAGAGTCGGCTGAGCCGCTCCCCTAACGTTCACGCGAAAGGAGACGGCGGTTTTCTGACGAGAGAACGGCCGTCTCCTGAGTGGCCTCACCTTGAGGGTTTCCGCAAGGTTTAAGCGCCCCTTCGCTGCGTATTAATGCGCGCTAATGCGCATTGCTACACTCAGACGCAGTCCTCGCGATTTTTGGAAACTGCGAAAACAAGTCCACTGGGCCACGGTAGGGATCGGGGTGGTCGTTCTCGTCGTTTCCCTTGCGCTACCGGTCATGGTCGGCGTTGCCTCAGGAAACGCCATCACCAAACCGAACCCCCCCGCATCCGCGGATGTCGATGTTCAGTGGAATGCGACCCCCACGAATCTTTCGAATGGATTTTGGGGGGCCGACGTTCGCGTCTTCTCTGAAATTGGGTCCCCCCAGGTCTCAGAATGGCAAACCTCCCCGCTGACCGTGGCGCGGTGGCCCGGTGGTGCAGTCGCCGACGGGTACAATTACACCTCGAACGTCATCACCAAGAACGGTGGAGGTACCTACACTCCTCCTCAAGACGAACAGCAGTTCATCACGTGGTGTCAACAGGTCCACTGCGAGGCCATCTTCGGGGTCCCGGCCGAGATCAACCAGCCCGCGACCGCGGCCTATTACGTGTCGTACACGGAGAATACGCTTCACTTCCATCCCGCCTTCTGGGAGATCGGCAACGAGCCCGGTCTATGGGAGGAGTTCAACCTCCCGTGGTCGCAGTGGCATTTGGGTAGCGACTCGCCGGTAACGCCGGCCCAGTACGCCCAGGTGGTTCACGCCTACATTGCCGCCATGCGAGCCGTCGACCCCACCATCCGGATCATTGGTCTTCCCGGGACAGGATTGGGCGCCAGCCAAGAGACCACGTGGCTCGCCGACACGGTGGCCGTTAACGGACCGAATCTGAGCGCCGTAGCGATCCATGTTTATTCGGCGGGGGACGGGAATGGCACGCCGACGCTTCCGGGCTTCTTTGCGAGCTTGACGGGTCGTGGAAGCCTTGAGGCGCGCATCCCCGTGGACCGAACCGCAATCGCGGCTTCCTGTCCTTCCTGCGGCCCGATCCCCATCTTCGTGACAGAATTCGGCTCGGGGAACGGAGGAGGAATGTGGGATGGTTACATGAAAACATATCCCAACGTTCCGTACATCTCGGCGTCATTGATCCAAGGAATCACCCTCGGCGTCTCCAACATTGACC
Organism: Thermoplasmata archaeon; assembly: GCA_049584655.1. Lineage (GTDB taxonomy): Archaea > Thermoplasmatota > Thermoplasmata > Lutacidiplasmatales > UBA184 > Lutacidiplasma. Next base: position 38,817 of record JBAUYF010000003.1, read on the forward strand.
TCTTCGCTTTCCAATCCACGTATCCCGGTTCGCTCTACAACCCGGCCGGCGCAGCGTCGCCCATCGGCGAGCTCTACGAGCAGGTTTTGCCGCAGTTGGGCAACCAGTACGTTCCTACCAGCCTCTCTGCGCCGATCCAAGGAATCTATGCAGCGGCCACTCTGGGGGATCAGGGCTCTGAAGCCGCGTTGCTCGTCGTGAACGCGAATGCTACTGTACCCGTGACGATCCCGGTTGCGAGCGCCGGGTTTCCCCAGGGGGGTCCCGCAGAGGAGACGGTCTGGAATCAATCCGCCTCTGACCCCACGACCTGGAGTGCACCGAACGGGATTGGACCCACGCTGACCCTACAACCCGCGAGCCTTGCGCTGGTCCGCGCCCCTTTCAATCATGGGTCGCTCCCGCCCATGGAGTACCCGGTCACGTTTTCGGAGACCGGCTTGCCCGCGAACAGCGGCTGGTCCGTGCAGGTCGACGGCCAACTGACTTCCACGACGGGAACAACGGCTCAAACCGAACTCCAGAACGGTTCGTACTCTTACTCGATCGATCCCCCTTCCGCTTACGTAGCCTCACCCGCGAGCGGTATCGTTCAGGTCCACGGGACCCCAGTTCGGATCCCGATCAACTTCCAACCCGCTGATGGAGGCTCCCCCACTTTCGACGTAAAATTCATCCCGACAGGGCTTCCTGCCACGACTGCATGGGAAGTGAGCCTTCGATCGTCGGAGGCCGAAGGTACGGGCAATCTCTCGCTTTCCATTCCGAATGGAACGTATGCCTATTCCGTGACTGCTCCCACTAGTTACACCCCGACCCCGTCGTATGGCAACGTGACGGTCCACGGCAAGTCGGTGACCGTCCCGATTACGTTCCGATTCGATGGGAACGGTGCGGGCAGCGGGACGAATTATACTGTCACGTTCCGCCAAAGCGGGCTCGGAACCTCCGTCTCCTGGTGGGTCTCGCTCACGGGTAGTCCGGCGGTCAATCAGAGCTCTACCGGGCCCTCAGTGTCCGTCAGTCTCGCGAACGGCTCTTACGACTATACGGTTGGGGCCGGAGCCGGCTACCAACCGACCAGCCCTTCGGGTCAGTTGTCTGTGGTGGGAGCGGGCTCGACGATCGTGGTGGCGTTTGAGCATCTCAACTCAACGAAGTCGCCGCCCCCCGAGATCTACGGATTCCTGCCTCCGGTCTCCGGCGCGACACTCAACTGGTACGTCATCGGCGTGGTGGGCGCGATCGCCGTGTGGTTGATCGGGATGGTGGACTTTTTCGTGGTGCGGCTCGCGGCGGAGACGCGCCGGTCACCGCGGTCGCCGCTTTGGAGCTCAAGACGGATCCCGCCCCGTTCTCGCTAAAGTTGGGCCAAATCGAGCGCGAAGCCGGGACACTTGGTCGCGCCTATTCGGGCGCGCACCACATGTCGCCAGCGGAGTCTCCCGTTCCCAGCGCTCGAACCAGGTCACCAACCAGCGTAGCCCCACGGTCGAGTAAGGCCTCGGCACGGGCGGGAGACGAGCTTTCCGCAAGGATCTGACAAACCGGTTCCTCACCCGCCGCCCGAAACCGAATGACGCCATCGGGGTAGTAGGCTTCCACTCCCTCGGTCGAGTCCACGCGCTCGGCTTCCTGAACCAGCGTGCGACGCACGCGATCGAGTACCGAAACGCGCGTTTCGAGCGGTAGCGCGACGGTTCGGGAGCGCTGAATCTCGAGCGCCGTCGACATGTTCGACAGATTACCGACGCCCACTCAATACGTTTCTGGACGGCGAGTCCGGGCGCAAGAGCGCCCCTACTTTTCCCGAGACCGACCCCGGGAAGACGGGGTGCTGGAGTTCGACTCCGAGCCCGATCCGTCTACTCGGAACACGCTCACGGGTAGACCGATCTGATTAGCCCCAAGGAACCGGACCTGGTCCTGAACCGAGGTACCATCAAGAGCCGCTCCGAGGGACCGGAACGCGTGAACTGGGCGTTCTGCCGGATGCTGAGAAACGAGAGAGAATCCGCCCGTGGTCGCCCCTGACCGGTCGACGGCCATCATGATCTTCTTGCCCATGGCCGGAAGTCCCGTCGGACCTTCGAGCCCCAACGCGATAACCCGTTGAGTGTTCGGGATCATGACTACGCGGGTGGAGTCGGATTTGGTCGTCCCGGGTGATCCCGTAAGGGCCACGACGGGGGTACCTTGCTCGCTCGACCGCTGGACCATCGAATCCATCAGCTCCTTCGGGTCCGCCCCGGCCTTCGGGGCAAGGAGCTCGACCTGCGCGTCGATCCCGCCCGCATTCAAGCGTTGGGTCAGCAATTTGGCTTCCTTGACTCGGGTGGAGTCGGCCAGTACCAAGAGTCGACCGCTGCCTTGAATGAAACAAACGGCCAACACCGATCGGATCAGGCTGGACTCCGACTGGCGGGGGCCCCCTCCGAGTCCGCGGCGGAAGCGCATGGAACTCAGGATCGAGAGCAAGATACGGGATCCGTCGTGGACCGTACGAAGTTTGGCCCCCTTCGCGCGCGCGCGGTACGGGATAGGGATCTGGGCGACGGAGAATCCAGAGAGCAATGCCTTGAGGAATAGCTCGGATTCGATCTCGAAACCAGTCGACCGCAACCCATCGTCCGACCAGGTGGTCAAATCGACCCCCCAGAACCCGCTGCACAAATCGAGAATCAAATCCCGACCCAGCTGGCTCGCCACGTAGGTAAGTAGCGCGTTACCGATGCGGTGAACGAACTCTTTGGTGCCCTTCGGCTTCCGGAAGTTCTGCCGGACCCCGACGACCAGGTCCGAGCCCGAGTCGAGCAGTGAGAGCAACGAAAGGACCGCCTCGCCCGGGTACGTACAATCGGCGTCGATCACGATCGCGAACCGCATCCCCTCGTTCTGCGAGTAGCGGAGCGCCTCTCGGATGGCGAGGCCCTTCCCCTTGCCCTGTTGTCGGAGCACGGGTAGCCCTAGCTTGCGCGCCTCGTCGACGGTCCCGTCGGTCGACCCCCCGTCAATCACGATCGGGGTAACTCGCCACCCGCGTGCTTTGAGGTCGGCAAGAGGAATCGATTCCAAGGTTCGCCGGAGATTGGCGACTTCATTCAGCGTGGGGAGAATAACGACAACCTCGGGCGGGTCGGCACGTGGCTTTCCTGCCCCCGTCTTGATTGCGCCCGGTGCGGGCGTCGACCCGGTCGACGTCACTTCGCTGCGATTATACGTCATGGATATAAGGCATCCTATTCCGACCTGGTCGGCCCATTCCTCCATGCGCACTTATACTCAAGTACAAAAACCCGAGCAAGGTGTTGGACAAATGGCTCAAAGGTTATTCGTCGCCCTCCCGCATGTATTTGTTCGATAGATACGGGTAACTCGTGCTACCTACGGCGAGCGGAGGGCCGGAATTGGTCGATCGCCGTCAAAGAACGGAGTTGTTCGGAATCCCCCCCGTCAAAGACCAAGTCGCCCCTCTTATTGGAGAAGCTCCGGGATGGGCTTCCCTTGCAGGTTCGGCGGAAGCGGAACCTCCAGCCGCCGCAGGAGCGTGGGGGCTACGTCGAGGATCGATTGCTCGGGCATGTGCACGGACTTCCCTGCGTCAAGGGGGTCGTACAGGATGAAGAATCCGTCCATCGAGTGGACTGAATCGTCCGGCCCGGTATCGTTCTCGGAAAGGAATAATGAGTCGTAGCCGATGGTGCCTGCGGACCTCCATTTGAGGTTGCCGAAGTATGCCATCAGGTCGGGAGCGTCTCCGCGAACTTCGCGGTAGATCTTGGCTGGGTCGAGGAGTCGAGCTCCCAGGGGCTGGCCGTCCGGCCGTTGGACCTTCTGTAATTTGGATTCGAGTTCCTGCGTGAGCCGAGGGATATCCTTGGCATCGACGATCCCCTCCGGTTCTCGCCCTTTGACGTTGAAGAACAGCCTCGCGTAGTAGCCTCCCGAACCCCAAATCTTGGTCTTGGACCAGTCGATCTCGACCGAGTCGATGTTCGTACCCGGGGCCGGCCGCGGGCCTTTGAGATGCAAGTAACCCTGCTTGATCAACCAGTCGTTTACGCAGAAACAGCCGTCCATCGCTTGACTGCCGTGGTCGGAAGCAATCCACACCAGAACGTCTTTGGGAACCAACTCGAGCAATCGACCAAGTTCCTCATCGATCATCGCATAGTACCGATCCGCGATGCTGTTGAAGGGGGAGTTGGCGACATACTTGGGATGGGAGCGGTCGAAGTACTTCCAGAACGCGTGGTGAATACGGTCCGGCCCAATCTCGTGCACGGCGAAGAAGTCCCAGGGTTCCTGGCTCCAAATCTTCCGCACGACGGCGAACCGCTTGCGCGTCATGTCGAAGATCTCGCGCTCGACTCGATCGCGGTCTTCGGCGCGGAAGGTAACGTCGAACATGTACTCGCCACCCGCCGCGGCGCGAACGACCGGTACCATCGAAGCCGGTGAGACAAAGTCGGTAGCATCATCCGGCGTCAGGAAATCGGATACGTAGACGCCATTGACTTTGGGTGGAGGGTAGCCCGGCGGCATTCCAATAATCGCGACGCGCCGGCCCTGTCGCGAGAGCAGGTCCCAGACGCAGGGGTAGGGGAGCATTCCCGAGGTAGGGGTGTACATCGTATGGTAGGTCCCTGGCCTCCGGTGCCGGAACCCATAGATACCCAGGGTGCCGGGATCCATACCCGAGAACATGACCGCCCACGCCGGCACCGTGATGGGTGGATCGATCGTACGAAGCGTCCCGTGTCGCGAACGGGCGACGATGCGCTTGAGGTTCGGCATTCGGTCCAGGTAGCGCTCGAAGAGGAACTCCGGGGGAACGGAATCGAGCCCGATCACAAGGACGCGTCGCATCGGACCGACCGGCTCCCCCGGACCACTTAAAGATACCAGTTCCGCAGGCTGGCCGCCTCACGACCGCGACTGGGCGGCTCATTCTCTCCACTACGTGAAGACTCCGTAACGCGGTGCCGTGTCGCAAGTCCAGCGTGGAGGCGAAATATCTCGTCACTCGATAGATTCAAGAAGGGTAGCAGACTCGGTGGCCGTTCCGGCCCACCCGATATTGGAAAGATCCGAAGGAACCGCAAGTGAGCCAGACCAATCCGAGCGCGGCGAACAATTCGTCCCGTCCCAAAGCCGCGCCGACTGCTGGGGGCCCCCCTCCCTCACGGCCGACGAGATACACCCGTTACACGGGCACGTTGCTCAAACCTGGCCCGGAAGCGGCGGGATGGATTGCAGCGCTCGGGATTGCGCTCGCCTTTGCCGCGTTTGTGGAATATCTGTACCTCATCGCGCCCGTTCCGCTCGGAGGCGATACCGGAACTTGGACCGCGTTATCGTACCCCTTCATCTTCTACCCGCACCCCTCCGAGATCGTACCATTCGGGTATCCTCCCGGACTTTTCCCCTTGTTGGGATTCTTCGTCCTACTCGGCGGAGGTCCGCTCGTCGGCCCGCGCATCTACCTGGGCTTCGCGATCGTTATGCTGGGACTGTCGACCTATGTGGTAGGTAGGTCACTCTTCCATTTCCGGATCTCTGCGCTGCTCGTCGAGGCCCTCTTGTTCGCGACCGTTCCCTTCGACCGGCTGTTCTTCTTTGGGGGCTATCCCACCATCCTGGCACTCATTTTCACAAATCTCGCACTCGCCTTCGGTGTACGTTTCATCCGCGGGCGGCGGCCGCTGCACCTATTCTTCTTTTGGCTGGCGGTCGGCGCGACCGTCCTGACCCACGAATTCGTGGGCTTGGCACTCGTGGTAACGCTCGTGATTGCCGGTTTTTTCCTACTCGTCAAGCGGCAACTTCCCGCGAGCCTCATCCTCAGTCCGGCGGGAGCCGCGGGAGTGACCATCGCCGGAGCCGGAGCCGGAGCGTTTTATCTGGGTACCCGGCTCGAGCACATCCCTCAGAATAACTACCTCGCTTCTAACGCCCTCGGCCATCTTCGATTCCCGATTTCTCCGGTACTGTACCCGTTGCACTTGCAGTCGTTCGGGGGGCTGTTCGGCTATCAGCTCATCAAGACCCCTACCGGTTCCTTCGAGATCGCGGCCGGGTTTGCGGCGATCGTTTTCCTGGGAATGCTGGCCCTCGCGATCTGGAAGCCTCGCTACTTGACCCCCTCGCTCGTCTTCGTCGGCGCCAGTATTCTAGCAGTCATCGCGATGGCCCTCGCCGGCTGGATTCTATCGATTTACACCGATTATCGTCGCTTTGCTTACTCCCTCGAACTACCGTTCCTCTTGATCGGGATGTTGGCGTTCGATACGGTCTTCTACTGGTGCGCGCCCCCGAGCGCGCGCAAGAACGCGCCCAGTCCCGTAGCCGCCGCGCCACGACGAACGGCTACATCCCCTCCTACCCAGTACCGGCCGTATCGAGCCCGCCGTCGCACTTTGTGGGCGCCTTTCTTAGGGCTCGCCGGCGCGATCGTCGTGGTCTTGGCGGGAACGGTGTACGCCTATCCCGGACTCGTCCACTTCCAACATCAGTACAACTCACCCTTGCACCAGTGGGACTACGTGCATGCGATGGAAGCGATCCAAAGTTCCGGCATCCCTGGTAGCATCCTGTCCTTCAGTTCGGGGGCGCAGCTGCACTGGACTTTTGCCATGAGCGACCGGAATGTGTACGCGCCGGCGATCATTAGTGGCTTCCTCTTCAAAGCGGCGAGAGTTTCCGATTCGCAGTTGGCATATTTCCCGTTCCACTACCGAGATTCGGTCTCGAACGGACTGGAATATCTCGGGGTTTCGAGCAACGCCAGCACGAATCCGAACCTCAAGGATTTCTACGACGCTGCCCCAGCGTATGGTGTGACCCGTTACGGAACCCCCGGCAGCGTCCTCGATTTCGCTCCTGATCAATACTCGGTAACGTTCGTAAACGGTACGACCGTTCCGGCTTGGAACGGCACGTTTCCGCCCGTGACAACGATCACGAACGGGACTAATCCTTCGCTGACGACCTACTTCGCGGGGCCGGGCTACGATCTGAACGTCACGTCGACAGCGATAGCCAAAGGAGAACCGGTATTCGTCAACATCACCGCCCAATCCCTCAATGGAGTCGCATTGCGCTACCTCGACGCCGCGGTTCGGCCGCCCCCGGGACTCGTGACTCACCCCAAGATTGCGATCGTCGGGAGTTCGTTCAACTGGAATGTCGGCATTCCCGGCGCCTTTTCTTCGTCGAGTACCATCGGGACGATCTCTTCTCCGGGTACGATCACCTACGGCGGGGGTTCCTCATTTGTTCCGGGGGCGCTATCACTAAAATTCTTATCGCAGGCGGCCAACTTGAACACAGGGAACAACACGCTGAGTATGTCGATCGAGATTAACACCCCCACTGCCAATAACGTGAACTCGCCCCTCCCGCAAGTCATTGACGTCCCCGCGATCCTTGCGAACTGGGACGCTCGATTCGTGCTGCTCGAGAACTCGACGCAGCAATCGGGGTTCGTACCCTACCTCGTTGACGAGTACGGAGCCGTCCCCTTCTTTTCGCAGGGAAGTTGGATCGTCCTCCTTCTTCCCACCGAGCCAGGTGAGCCCACGTGAGTCTGGAACTCCGCCCCTGCGACACCCAAGAGGGGGGCTGGGGTCGCAATCCCACGCCGGAATCTAGCTTCGGGACAAAGGTTTAGTAGGGTACACGGCCACTATCGCGGGGGTTCGCCTGGGCCATGCAGATTCGACAGCGCCGCTGGGAGATAGCCCTCCTCTTCTTGGTCGTGCTGCTCGTAATCCCGAGCACGATCGGAACCGTTCGGGCGCAACCGAATCAGTGCGCTTCGTCGAGCCTACCCTGTACGGTTACGTTCAACGAGAGCGGGCTACCTGGAGGAACCTCCTGGGCTGTGACCTTCAACGGGACCCCCGGTTCGAACAGCGCGCCCGGGTCGATCCAATTCCAGGCGGGGAATGGAACGTACGGATACTCAGTTACCGCTGTTCCCGGCTACACGGCGAGCCCGAACTCGGGAAATCTGAATGTTAACGGCGCCGACGTGTCGCAAACGATCACGTTCACGGCGGTTCCCACGTATACCATCACCTTTACCGAATCTGGACTTCCGGGAGGCACTCAATGGACGGTGAGTCTGGACGGTTCTCCTCAAGGCTCGACATCTTCGACAATCGCGTTCACGGGCGAACCGGACGGTACCTACTCTTACTCCGTCTCCACTTCGGACTCGCGGTTTTCTCCCTCGCCCGCTAGCGGTTCCGTCAAAGTCAGCGGCGCCGACGCCAACAAGGCCATCACGTTCACCGAGCAAGTTTACACCCTCAGTTTCACCGAGTCGGGCCTCCCCGGCGGTACTCAGTGGAGTGTCTCAATCAACGGGGGCGCGCCTTCGTCGAGTTCCGGCTCGACCATCTCCTTCTCGGAGGCCAACGGCTCGTATTCATTCTCGGTTACGACCACGAACTCCCAATACTCTCCGTCTCCGGCCACCGGATCGATCGGTATCTCGGGCGGTTCCGCGAACCAAGACATCACTTTCAACCTACAATCTTACACGGTAACGTTCTCGGAAGCCGGGCTCCCCGGCGGCACGATGTGGTCCATGACTCTCAATGGACAGCCTGGATCGAGCTCCAGCTCCCAGATCGTTTACTCAGAACCGAACGGCACGTACCCTTTCACGATCGCGAGCGTCGGATTCTACGGTCCTTCCCCTGCCTCCGGGAAGGTGACCGTGAACGGCGGTCCCGCGGGGAAGCTGATCACGTTCACGGAGGCGCTCTACACGGTTACTTTTACCGAGTCCGGACTTCCGAGCGGCACGGAGTGGTCCGTAACCCTCAACGGAGCCGAAATCCCTTCGATGGGCACGACGATCACCTTTAGCGAGACAAATGGAACGTACCCGTTTGTCGTCTTGTCTGGGAACAGTCAGTACCAGCCGATTCCCACGTCGGGTTCCATCAAAGTGGCCGGCAAGGACGTCCCGAAATCCATCTCCTTCCAGCTCGTGACCTACGAACTTACGTTCGCGGAGTCCGGCCTCGTTCCCGGTACGTATTGGTCGGTTACGATCGCCGGTCAGCCCGAGAAAACCGCGAACACGCCGGACATCATCTTCTCAGAGCCCAATGGGACCTATTCGTACACGCTTGGGAGCGTTTACGGCTACACCACGACGTCGTACAGCGGTCAGCAGACCGTGCCCGGTTCGGCGGAAACTGTGCCGATCGCGTGGACTCAACTTCTGTATAGCGTAGAATTCCTGGAAAGCGGCCTGCCCACTAGTTCCCTCTGGTTCGTCAATTTCACGTTCAATGCTTCCACATCGCTGAACCAATCTTCGACTTCGCCCGAGATCACTTTCTCCGCTCCGGATGGGAACTTCACTTTCTACATCTACGGCCCGACCGGCTATTATCCGGTTCCCTTCAGCTCGATCGTGGAGGTCAACGGGGAAGCCACCCAAAGGCAGATCGATTTCTCCCAATCCGTATTCCCCGTCACCTTCGTAGAGAGCGGGTTGGTTCCGGGTACGACGTGGACCGTCACGCTCAATGGGTTCCCGACCGCCGGCAATACGACCTCTCTGCTGTCGTACGCAGCGAACGGCTCGTACTCCTATGTCGTGTCGTCCGTCAAGGGGTATACGACCATCAAGAACGCCTCGGGCTCGGTGGATGTAGTTGGACAACCCGTCACAGTGTACGTGACCTTCTCCGCCATGGAGTACCCGATCGCATTCGAAGAGCAGGGATTGTCCCAGTCTTCCGCATGGTCGGTCACGCTCAACGGAGTCTACCGCACGAGTACCGGGTCCACGGCGATCGATTTCACACTTTCGAACGGAACGTATAATTTCACCATCGGTTCGGTCATTAGCTACGATATCAACAGTTGGACGATCGGCTCGAGCACGTTCTTTTCGAGCTCCGGTAACGTTACCGTCAATGGCCGTCTCGTTACCGTCTCGATCATGTTCACGCCCGTCGCGCGCTACCCCGTCACGTTCTACGAGACCGGCCTCGTCTCGGGGACGGCGTGGAGCGTGTCGATCGGGCAGTCGACGGTGTTCTCCACGACGAACTACACGGTGGTCGACCTCCCCGACGGAACGTGGTCCTACTACCTTGGGGGCGTCACCGGTTACACTCAATCGAACTCTTCGGGGCTCGTCACGATCGACGGGAACCCCGAGGCCATCCACATCACGTTCACGCCAACGAACGGAAGTGTCTACGTCGGGCCACCCAAGGGATTCACGGAGGCGGAGCTGATCCTCATTGCCTCCACCGCGGTCGCGGTTTTCATCATCGCAATCGGGCTCTATATTCGGAGCCGCCACCATGCGACCCCGGAACCGGGCACCGAGGGTTCGTCGCCCGGTACGTCTCCGGGCACGCCCGGCGGCCCCACCTGAGCGAAATCGAGCCTTAGTTTCTAATCGAGCGACATACCATTAAGAATCCCGCCCTGGTGACCCGCCGTCCATGGCTTCCACCTCACCGAACGCCCGGCGACGCAAGCTCTTGCTGATCGGACTGGATGGAGTTCCGCCCGAGGTCCTCTTCGACCGACTCCGCTCCCGTATGCCGAACGTCTCCGCCCTCATGGATGCCGGGGTTTGGGGACCCATGCGGACTACCGATCCCCCGATCAGTATCCCCGCGTGGCCGGTGATGTTCACGGGGTTCGATCCGGGCACGCTCGGGTTCTATGGCTTCCGGCACCGATTGAACTATTCGTACACCCAGACGTACGTCCCGCGCTCGACGTTGCTGGAAGTGCCCACCCTCTTCACGCTCCTCTCGAGTCGCGGACGCCGGGTTGGCGTAATCGGCGTTCCGCCCGGGTATCCACCCCCGAAGGTCAACGGGTTCTATATCTCCGATTTTCTGACGCCCCCCGAGAGCACCGACACCACCTTCCCGCCCGAGCTCCGGGCGGAAATCGATGCGAAGTTCGGCGCGTATCGTTTCGACGTGCCGTTCCGCGCCGAGGAACGTCGTGAGCTGTTCCAGCAGATCCTCGAGATGACCCGCCGCCGCTGGCAAGTGGCCGAGGCGCTCTACACGCGGGAGAGTTGGGATTTGTTCGCGCTGCATGAGATCGGGACGGACCGACTCGGGCATGCGTTCTGGAAGTACGTCGATCGAACCCACCCCAAGTTCGTACCGGGCAACGAGTTCGAACACGCCGCCGAAGAATATTTCGGCCAACTGGACCAATGGATCGGTCGCCTCGTTTCGCATATCGACGGCGACACGATCGTGGTGCTCCTCTCGGATCACGGTATGATGCCCATGAAGGGTTGCTTTTGCATCAATCAATGGCTCGAGCAGAAAGGCTACTTGAAGTTCCGAACGCCCCCCCCGAAGCCCGGAACAACGTTCGAGAAGGCTGATGTCGACTGGAGCCACACGCGCGTCTGGGGGGCCGGCGGCTACTACGCCCGTCTGTTCTTCAATATCCAGGGACGCGAGAAGGAAGGGATCGTCGACCCGGCGGAACTCCCCAAATTGCGCGCCGAACTCGAACGGGACCTCGGCACGCTCACCGAACCGGACGGGGCGCCTCTTCCAACGCGGATCTTGGACCCGAAAGTCGTCTATCGGGAGTTGAATGGGGATCCTCCCGATTTGATGGTCTATTTCGATTCGCTGCGCTGGCGCTCCGCCGGGACGATCGGCTACCCCACGAACTACCTGGAGGAGAACGATACGGGGCCTGACGACGCGGTCCACGGCACGGAAGGGATCTTCGTTCTGTACGACCCTCAGCTCTCGGAGGGGCGCAAATTCGGCGGAGTGGATGCCATCGACGTGATGCCCACGCTCCTGACGGCGATGGGAGAAGAGATCCCCGCGCGGCTCCAGGGGAAGGCCGTCCGCGACGCCCTCCCGCGATCGCACTAGGCTCAGAATACACGACGAACGATTCGCAACTCAGCCGTGCGCAATATCCTGTAGGAGTTGACGCGCGGCGGTCTCGGCTCGATTCACCTTGCTGGCAGCCGACTCCTGGGACCCTGGAACTTCCCCGGCGATGCATCGAGCGATCGCTTCGGAGAGTGCGGTTCGATCGCCGCGGGCCACGAAGACGCTCTTGCCGGCCAGGATCGCGTCGTATTCGCGGAGCTCGGGAACGTCGTAGGCAATGATGCGACAGCCATGGAACGTCGCAAGTCCCATCACTCCCGAAGGGCCGGCAATCGCATTGTACGGTAGGATGACCAGGTCGCTCGAGCCAAAGAGTTCGGGAGTGGCCTCGTCGGGCGGTTCGTTGACGAACTGGCAGAGTTCGGCCGGGAGGGACGCAAGCGCCTCCCTCAATTTTTCCCGATACCCCGGAAAGAATCGATTGAACGAACCGGCAAAGAGTGTTTCGAACCGCTGCCCCGAGCGATACAGTCCGTCCAATACGGGGAGGACAGAGTCGAGATCCTTCGCCGGACCCCAGACCCCGAAGAGCAGCACCCGAAATTGTCGTCGGGGCGGGATCGAGACGCCGAAATTCTGGCCGGGAAATGCTTCGTGCACCCAATGCCCGTAGAGCGCTTCAACGAAAGGGATCGAGCGCGCCGTCGCGGAGATGCCAAAGAGTCGCTCCAGGGACTGCCGTTGGCTATCGAGCGGGACAAAGACCCGGGCCGAGCGAACTAAGGTCCGCTCGAGCGTTCCCAGCGCGAGTCGTTCGGTTCGCGTCGCGTGGTATCCGAGCCGTCGCACATCCTGCGTTTCGATGAAATTGTGTGCGTAGACCGAGGGCGGTTTGCGACTCAGCAGGCGAACCAGTCCAGGGAGCAGCATTCCCGTGGCATTGGCCGCCTTCGTTTCGCCAAAGCACGTGGGAAACCAATTGAACAGGGCGTGCCCGTCCGGGGTCAAAGAACGGGCCATTCGAGCGGCGGCTTTCGCCATTGCTGCCGGATCGTCGTGGCGCCATTCCGGTCGAAATTCAATTCGGTCGCGAGCGAATCCCGCGGGCCACTCGGAGCCTTGCGGGATGGTCAGCTGCAGTTTCAGCTCCGGATCAGCGCGCAACAGAAGGAGCGCGAGACTCGTGGAATGCGTGCCCAGCCGGTCCTTCCCCGGGTAGAAATTGGCAAACAGGCCGAGTTCCATTGTTTTGTCGACTTCCCCTTTTCACGTCGGACCGGCGCGATTGGCACCCGCCCGGGAGTGTTACCGAAAGAAGCCGACCTCACGGTTCATGAACCCTTCGGTATCCTGGCCGGCTCCGTCGCGAACTTGAGGTGGGCGGTTCGACCGAGGCAATCGGCTTATACCCATTCGCTCGCTCATTTTCCAACTCATGGCCGAAGACCGACATGGATTCTGTATCTGGCTCACGGGACTACCGAGCGCCGGCAAGACCACGATCGCACGCGAGCTTGTGCCGCGACTCCGGGCCCGTGGTTGGAACGTCGAACTGCTGGACGGAGATGAAATCCGGAGTGGACTGAGTGCGGACCTGGGGTTTGACCGAGCGTCTCGAGAAAAACACGCCCAGCGCGTCACGTACGTCGCAAAATTGCTGGCCCGCAACGGGGCGATCCCCATCGTGGCACTCATATCTCCCTATCGAAGCTCGCGGGCGCGGGCGCGCGAGCAGATTGGAGCTTTTGTCGAGGTCTACGTCAACACCCCGATCGCCGTCTGCGAGAAACGGGATGTGAAGGGCCTCTATCAGAAGGCCCGCGCGGGGGAGATCAAGGAGATGACCGGGATCGACGATCCCTACGAGCCCCCGGAGCACCCGGATCTCGTGGTGGACGCGCTTACTCTGACGCCGGCGCAATCGGCGGAGTACATTCTCACCCAATTGGAGTCGCTCAAGTGGCTACCTACGGACGGGTCGAGCAATCGACACTGATACGAGGTCGGACGCTACCCGCGTCAGTAGCGTCCTACGCTTTCGGAGTGCGTTGAATGGGCTCTAGGAACGAGCTCGCTCCTGAAACGATACGACGCGTCCGGTTCAGCGCCCGGGCGTAGCCGTCGGGCGAACCTACGCTACGCCATTCGGCAAAGCGGGGGTTGATGACCAGGGCCTCGACTTTCGCACCCGCTTGGATAAGGCGGACGATCCCCGTCGTCAGTTCCAGCTCTTTTTCGGGATCTTCGGCTCGGGCTTGGTTCAATTCGGTGAAGATTCGCGAGGTCAGGCAGTACACCGCCGTAGCCGCCCATTGGGAACGCGGTTTGGCCGGTTTCTCCTCCATCCCTGTGACCGCCAGTCGACGAAAATCCTCGACCCGGCCGGCGCTCTTCCCTTCGACCACTCCATAGTTCTGCGGATGTGCCACTTTACGAACGAGGAGGACGACATCCAAATCGTCTCGCTCGCGCATCGCGGCCATCAACGCCGGCAAGCGTCCGCGCTTGCGCTCCAGCAGGACGGCATCCGCGGCGTGGAGGACGAAGGGGTCCGCGCCGACGAAGGGGGCGGCATACAGGACCGCGTCCCCAAATCCCAACGGCCGCGGCTGGACGGCAAACCGGATGCGGGATTGTGAAAATGCGTTGTAGAGCTTCGTCGTCTCGGAGAGACGCTCGGCCCGGTCGGCGTTCCGCTCCAGGAACTCGCGATCGACCGTGAAGTAGTTCTGGGCGGTGACGCCGCCGTCGGGGCCGCCGACCACGAGAATGAAATCGTCGATCCCACTCTCAAGGAGCGTCTCAAAGACCAGGTTTGCCACCGGCTTGAGCACCGGTTGGCCGTCCGACGTCCGGTCATAGAGGGGGAGGAATTCCTTACGCAAGCCCCGGCTCCAAGGCAGCATGCGGCTGCCCTCGCCGGCGAGGGTGAGGACGCCGTGCATGGCGATTAGCGCACCGCAGCGGTCGAGGTATCGGACGCCGTCGGGCCCGTGGGGGGCGTCGGGGCGGTCGGTTCCTTTTCAGACCGAGTTCGGAGGGCCGTGGGATCGGCGGCTTGCCGCCAATTGACGGCAGGTAGTACGGAGCCCCGCTTCGCTTCGAGGCGACGCCGGTGCCGGCGAAGCTCCCGGAACAGCTCCCGCATGACGTCCCGCAGCTCTCGACTGCGCTTGTAACCCATCTCGACGAGCTTGTCGTGAATCGGGTGATAGTAGTGGTCCTCCGCTTCGACGCGCGGGTTCGCCACGTGTTCGATGGTCGGGTGCAGATTAAATTCCTCGGCGACCTCCTTCACCATCTCGGCGAGCTGGTTCACGGAATACGCCTCGTCGAATTGATTCAACACCCGATAGTCTCCTCGAGCGACCGGGTTCTCCACGGAGAGGCGGAGCGATTGCATCGAATCTTCGAGGGCGATGTAGCCTCGGGTCTGACCCCCGCGACCGTACGGGGTGATCGGCAGTCCGAGAATGGCCTGGACGACGAACCGATTGAGAGCGGTTCCCCATACGTCATCGAAGTCGAATCGCGTGCGAAGGCGGTCGTCCGTCATCTCGGGCGTACGGACTCCGTAGACTACCCCTTGCATCACATCGGTTGCGCGCAGCTGGAACACGCGCGCGGCGAACATGACATTCCCTGAGTCGTGGACCTTGCTCCAATGGTACCAGCTTCCCGCCTGGCGGGGGAAAGGGAGGTGCGCATCCCGGCGGCCGTGGAACTCGACATCGAAGAACCCTTCCGCGATGTCAATGTTCGGAGTACCGTATTCGCCCATCGTTCCCATCTTGACGAGGTGCGCCTCCGGAACGACGTCGCGCATGGCGTAGAGGAGATTCAGCGTCCCCGCGATGTTATCGGTCTGGGTTTGGACCGCGTGGTGCACATCGATCATCGAGTAAGGGGCCGAGCGTTGTTCGCCCAAGTGGACGATCGCTTCCGGGCGTTCGGTGGTGAGGACCTGGTGGACGAACGCGTAGTTCGTTACGTCGCCTTTGTGGAAGGAGATGGTCTTGCCGAGGATCTCGTTCACCGCTTCGAGTCGCCGAGGGAAGGAGGGGATGGGGGTGGCCGACCAGCTTCCGACCTCCTGCACGCGCCGCCGCGTGATGAAATTGTCAATTCCCGCGACCTCATGCCCCCGTCCCAGTAGGTGGAGGGCGAGGGGCCAGCCGGTGTAACCATCGATCCCAGTGATCAAGACTTTCATGGAGACTCCGATACTCCCGCTGTTTCTGGTCGCTGGGTCTATTTGAACTAATTGCCACCCGGCACGGGGCATCCCTACGACTTCAAGCGAATTCGCCCGCTTCTCCGGGGAGCATGGTGCCCCAGGATTTGATCGCGAACTGTTGTTTGATGACCGAGAAGACGGGCCACGCCAAGATCCACGGGATCCAGCGCGCTCGCCGATACTTGATCATGAACGAGGCGATGACGATTCCGCGAGGTATCAGGAGCAATAGTAGGATGATGGCCAGGTGGAGCGCCGTCGGGACAAAGACGACAGCTAAAATCACGTAGACGTAGAGCGCGCTCCGCAGACCGGCTCGGATGAAGAGCGCGATCCAATACAGCATCGCGAGCCCGCCGTAGGCCCATGCCTCGTTGAACGATGCGTAGAAGTGACGGTAGTGCGCGTAGATCCCGCCGCGGCTCCAGCGTATTCGCTGCCGCTCCAGCTTGGCGTAGGTGGGCGGAATATCCTCAAACGCCGCCGAGCCGGTTTCGAGCCGCATGCGGAATCCCTGCCGTTGAAGGCGGAGCGTTACTTCGGTATCCTCGCCGTTCCAATTCACCCATCCCCCGGCAGCCAGCAGATCGGCTCGACGACATGCGGAGAACGCCCCGTCGATGACCTGGCAAGCCCGCATGCCCATCGTCGCGGGCCGCAAGAATAGGTGATTCCAGGCTACTTCGGTAAATCGAAGTCGGCTCGTCCAGCCCGTCTGCTGCAAGGGGAGCAGAAGACCCTGGACGCCTCCGATGTCCGGATCCGAGAAGTGCGGAATGATCTTGCTGAATCCAAGCTTCGTAGAGATCTGCGTGTCCGCATCAATCCGGATAATGATCTCGCCCGCGGCTAAGCGAAGAAGGGCGTTCAGTACGTTGGCCTTGCCCCCGTGGGGGAGGTCGATGACGGCGCCCTTGGCGTGGCGCAACGCACGAACCTCTTGAACCGCAACCGACAGCGTTCGGTCGCTCGACCCATCATTTCCGACCAAGATCTCCGTCGCGCCGGGATACAGGCCCGCGGCCGTGTCAGCGGCTCGAATGGTCAGTGCGATTCCCTCCGCTTCGTTGTAGGCTGGGATGATGATCGAGACCGGCGGATGGTAAACGGAGACCGGCGGGTTCGGTCGCTTGCGGAGGTAGTAACTGTACACACTGCGTCCGATCAGCGCCCAGCTCGTGAGCGCGAAGAGCGGGAGGAGCAACAAGATCCCGATCGGGACGAAATCACGCCCGAGTCCCAGGTACCGAAACAGGAAATACAGGAAGGCAAGCGCCAGGACGACCGCGGAGATCACCGCCAGGAAAAACACGGTCACGATGCCGGGCTCGGCCCGACGTTGCGGTCGGACGCGGACGGGTCGAGGCAAGTCGACGGTGGCGAGAATGAGGCCTCCTACGAAGACCCCGCCAACGATCCCGCGGACCAGGAGCGCCGCTGACCTGGAGAACGGTTCGCCTACGGTAAAAAAGAAGACGTCGAGGAGGATGGCGATGATCGGGTAGATCACCGCGATCCCGATCACCTTTCGAACCCGTCGGCGCGTAAACCGATCGGAGGACAGGATGCCGGTAGCCAGAAGGAACGCCAGGATGAAGGCGAAGTAAACGAGAAAGATGTAATCCGGGACGGTGTGCGAGCTTGAGATCTGGGAGATCTCGGACGGAAAACCGAGGGGCCAGTAAATCGCAACGCTAACCGCCTGAACGGCGCGGTCGTACAGGTAGAAGAACGCGTGTCGGAATACCATCATCGAGACGACGAACAAGGCGAACGCCGCGAGCAGGTTTCGCAAGAAAGGAGTAGGAGGCGGCGGCGCCAAAGAGGGTGCCTCAGGGATCATCGGTTCCGAGACGGTAGTCACTCCGTCGTAGCGCCAGATGTGCACTCCCCCAGGCCCGGTCGAAGCCGGAGATATTTCCTGTTCGGAGAGCGCCCGCGAAAGCGGGACTTCTTGGAAGGGAGTCAGCGGCTGGATCTCGACGGCCGCGTCTGCGGTGCTCTGGAGGCTACGGAAGTAGTAGGCAAGTCCGATAACGACGGCGAGTACAACGGGGATCGCACCGAGGGGGATTCGTAGCCGTTCGACCTCCGCCGTGAATCGGCGAATGAGGTCAAGAACGGTATTCCAGAGGGACCCAGCGACCAAGGGAAAACCGCCCCCAACGATGGACAGGGCCACCACGGCAACCATGCCGCCCGACCACGGAAGCCGTCGTGTCGACTTGGTCCATCGGGGCATTCTACGCTAGCGCTCCATCATGCCCGGGTGGTTAGGGGGTTAGGCGAAGCTACATAATGGTTGTCGGACGGACCCCAACCGCTTCGCCGATTTCATTTTACGAGGGCCGTAAGAGAATGGGAGCTCACTTGGACCCCCGAACGGGGGCCCGGCATCGTGGAGCCGACGCGTCGACCATCTTTTCAATGTGGTCAAACCCGCTATTGGTCCTTCCCCGTCGGGACAAACCGCTATAACGGGCCATGAAGGTGCAACGCGAATATGGCGGGGGCGGCTGTTCCGGCGGGGGTCGACCCCGGCGAACCTGCGACCGTCCCGCCACCGGGCTACCGACCTCCCCGGCGGCACCGATTCGCGAATCTGAATCTCCGCATCGCGGCGATCCTGGTGGTGCTGATCGTCGTGGGAGGACTCATCATCATCGAACTCGACTTGACGCACAAACCCGTCACGCCCGGGCAGTCCCATCCTCCCACGCCGGATTTCCCTACACCGATTCAGCACCTCATCGTGCTGTTCATGGAGGACCAGGATATCGGGAATGTCCTGGCACAGGGATCTTTTGAGCGATATCTGGCGACGAACTTTGCCTTCGCGCAGGACTACGACGGAATTACCTCGGATTCGCTCGACAACTACGAGTACGCTACGAGCGGTTCTACATCCGATCCCGTTGCCTCGAACGTTGCGAACCTCGTGAATGCTACCGGCGAAACCTGGATGGATTACGGGGAGAGCATGCCTTCGCCGTGCGCTACATTGGACACGTTCAACAACGAAACGACGTTGCCTTCTTCGGTCATCGGGGGCAATCCCGATTACATCGTGTATGACACGAATCATACTCCCTTCCTCCACTACCTGGGGGCCTACACGCAGTTCTTGGGCGTCAACGCCACCGCGTATTGCCAAGCGCATGTCGTGAATCTCAACGAGTGGGACCAAGCGCTCTCGTCCGGGACGTTGCCCAACTATGTGTGGATCACTCCCAACAACACCGACGACGACCACGACTGCCCTCCGACTCCTACGTACTGTTCCGACGCGATCGCGCACGGGGATGCGTGGCTTCGAGCCTTTCTAAATCCCTTCCTGAATAGCTCGTACTTTGCCAGCAGCGCGATACTCCTGGCCTACGACTACAACGACACCGTAGGGCCTTCCTCCACAGCGGCGAACGTCTATTTCGCGGCGATCAGCCCGTTCGCGCATCGATTCTACACGTCGGACGTCGCGTACGATCCCTACAATATTCTGACGACCACCGAATGGCTGCTCGGCTTGGGGCACACCGGGCATAACGACGGGTGGTCCCAGGCTCCGCCGATGACCGACCTCTTCAATTTCAATCCGACGTACCTGCTCACGGGAACGGTCGTGAATTCCACGGGACCTGTGTCGGGGGCCGTGGTCGGAGGCGACGGTTTCAGCATCACGACGGGGGCGAACGGAGCATTCCAGATGCCGATATCGAACGGAACGTACGACTTCTCCGCCTCGTCCGCCGCGGGCACGTGTTCGAGCTCTGTGCAAGGATTCACGATCTCCGGGGCGACGATGAATCTGACCTTCCGTCTCTCTTGCTGAACTTCGCGTCCTGTCCGCTCCTCTGGCTACGGATCCGGGGCGCTCTGGGGGAGCGGGACCGAGGCTGGCCTTCCCGACCTTATAAAAATCGGGCGAGGAGGAAGGGGTCAGAACTTACGACCCACGCCGGCGGAGAGGGCGACGGGGACGAAAGACCATGCGCAGGTCCGACAAGGGGGACCCTAAGGTTGGTCCCAACGGGGGCCGGTACGTTGGGCGGCTGGCTCGTCGGGGTGCCGCTCGCCCGCCACACCAATAGGCTCGCCGGGGGCAACTCCCACTTGGAGGGCACCCCTCCCGCGCCCCCTTGTGATTGAGGGTTGCCGCTGGAATTCGACCAGGTCCATACCGTGCCCGGCTCCGCGACAGGGATTGCGGAGCTCAGGTTGACGTTCACGGCCCAGCTGCCGTTGGTATTGACGAGTGCGAGGAAGGAGGGATCGGTAGCGTTCGGTCCCAGTCGCACTCCATAGATTCCCTGGACGGTCGAGGTGATGGTCATTGGCTGGTGATAGGCCGGCAGCGGGGAGAAGAGGGGCGAGAAGAGCGAGTAGATCGGCTGGATCGACCCTGACGCGGAGACCCACGTCGCGGGGTACGAACCCTGAGCGACCCAGAAGAGCTCGGCGCTCACGTTCGCATCGATCCCTTGCACGATCTCGGCGGCTTCATAGGGGATCCAAGGAAAGCCCGAATTGACCGAATTACCGGGGGTCGATTCCACGGAGATTTCGTCCACAAGGATAGGAATGTGGCAATTGGAGCAGGCGGCCGTGATCGCTTCCTCGTCGGTCGTGATTCGGGCCGCTAACCCTCCCGCAGAGGAAAGGCTGCCGTAAAAGTCCGTCAGCGTGCCGTTGGCCTGGGTCGAGCTGACAGGGTAGATGTGGATCGCGACACCACTGATGTTAGGACCATTCTCTTCAACGGTGGCTTGGATCCACGCGGCTTCGTCCGTTTCCCCGGTCCCAACCCCGGGCAGTCCCAAGATCGGCGTGAAGGGATCGACGGCGCGGATTGCCGAGATGTATTGGTTGACTTCGAGCGCGTATTGCTGGGGAGTCGGCGGCGCAGTCTGGTTCGGTGCCCAGTCTACCCAAGGAAGTTGGTAGTGCGTCCACAAACCGGGTTCATTTCCAATCTCCCAGTAGGCCGGCGAAAACGATAGATTGTGAACAAATTCGTTGACCTCCGACGCGGCGTACGCGGGGTCATCGATCTCCCCGGGAAGAGTGATGATCGCCGAACAAGCGGTGGACCGGCACCAAGAGGCGAAGCCGGACATGGTGGTCCCCGGCAACGAGGGTCCGTCTATTCCGTAGATCAACCCACTTCCGCCATCCGCCAAGGGATCGAATCGGTCCGCGAGCTCTCCGCCCGGCCATCGAACGAAGTGAATCCCCGCAGATGTCACCGCCGAACCTTGCGGACCGTTGAGCGAGTAATCGGCGCGCAGGTCTACCCCTAACAAGCTCGACGGTAGGACGGTCGAATTAGACGCCGGTCCCGGGGTGAGCTGTGCCGGCGCTTGGGGGAAAGTCAGCGGAGTACTCGACGTTCCGAAGTAGAGCCCCAATCCGATCAGTGTGGCGAATACGATGGCCACAACCGCCAGCACGGCCACTAGGGCGCGGAATCGACTCGCCCTCACGTCGGGCAATGAACCCGACTGGGTATTAGCTTACGTCCATAGGGGGCCGAATCGCGCCGTACGCGGGAGGGGTTCAATCGTAGCCCCAGCTTCGCAAGCGTCGATCGACTTGGGTATCCCGGCGCCCCGAACTTTCGGTGGCGGCCGTCGATCGGGAACGTCCCACCGCCTTCTCGGCATACAGGACGAGTCGCTCGGGCGGGGTGCCCGAATCCGCCCCCATGTCCAGCGGCTTGCCCGAGTCGTCCATAGAACAGGTGCCTTCGGGCCCAAACACGCGGATGCTCCGGTGATAACTCGAGCGCGGCGGCGACAGTAAGAATCCTCGCGGGGGATGCGGGGCGGGCCCCTCCCAAAACGAGGCGGCGGGTCCACGGCGCTCCAAGCTCTCGGCCAGGATTTGCGAGATCGGAGTTTCCTTCTCGTCAATCCCGCGAGCCGACAGGACATCAAAAATGTGACGAAGGTCGACCCACTCTGCCGTTTTGGTCGGCTCCAATCGGGCTTGGCCGGCCCGGAACTCGAAGTAGTGCGCGGGCACCCGGACGAGCTCGTCAAACAGGAAAAACGCATGGCCGAAGGAGCCATGATTTTCCCCGAGCGCCTGGCCGTGGTCACTGGCGACCAATAAGGACGCATCGTCCAGGACTCCTTCGTTTCGAAGCACGCCGATCAGTTGTTCGAGCGCCTGGTCGAGCCGCTGGCCCGCGGCCGCGTACGGTTCCATCATCTGAAGCGACTCCCCCCAGTGGGCAAGCGCCTGGGTGTGACGCGCCAGATTGACGGTCGGTAGGTACTCGAGATCGAGGCCGCCGGTCGATCGATGAGGAGGGGTGACGTACGGTTCGTGCATCTCCATCAGGTTGACCAATAGATGGAGTGGTTTCTGGCGATCCCGCTGACGTAAGAACCTTCGGACCGACCGTACGACCTGCGAGCCCGCATACATCGGGCGGACGGCCTGATGCGCCGCCGTTCCCGTGAATTGAAGAAGTCGGTCGAGGGTCCCCGAGCCGGTCCGCTTCCCCGACGCGGCGAGCCGCTGGACACGGGCATAGAGCAGTTGCTCGAAGCCGGCCACTTGGATCCCTTGCAATACCAAACTGGACAACCAGGTTGGGAGTCCCGGATTGAAATGTTCGTATCCTCGGGCGGTGCCTACTTCCGGCGCGACCAGCCAATTGGCGGAGAACGCGGCGGTCGTCCCCCCGCGCTTCGTCCAGAGTTCGCCCAAGAACGGGTTAGACGGGATCTCGGATGTTCCGGAAGCGACGTGGAAATGCGTTAGCCATGGATCCGTGCCCGACAAGAGGCTCACGTGCGACGGCGGAGTCCAACACGAGCTTGCGATCGCATTAGAGAATTCGACCCCCTCGGAGCTCAGCTTGCGGAGGAAGGGCATCGCGCTCCCGTCGTCCAGGCCGGGGAACCAGCGAGGGTGGCGGAGCGTGTCGAGAACAATGACAACCAAATTCTTCGGCATCGGTCGCGAGCGGAATCCTACGGGCCAAGACCTCGTAGATAGGCTTTATGGCTCCGGTGCGGAGGACGGGCGAGGGCGCCGAACCCCGCGCGAGAGTCGTCGAGGCTGGCGATTCGCCGCTTCAAGGCTTGCGCGGCACCTATCAATGACACGGATCACTCGTACCCCCATGAACGCATCTGAGCATCCAGCTCCGCCTCCTTGACCGGGATGTCCCCTCGCGCGCGAACGCGCTCCGCGTCGAGACGTTCGTACGCCTCGAAGACACGCGTACGGGTGGCGGCACGCTCCGGCCCCTGGAGCAGCGTCGGAGAATCGACATCCGGATTCCCGGGAAATTTCCACACTTTAACGTCGCCCGTGACGAGGTCTAACTGGTACTTGGTATCCTCCGCGTACGCGGCGACGAGGCGATGATTCCAACTAAGATCGTTCCGGATCCCCCGTAGCGACCGGTTCTGGTCGGAAGCCGGTCCGCCCTCAAAGTACACCCAGCCGGTTTCTCGGCTCTGAGGAACGTACGGGAACGGCGCTTTGCCCGTGGCGTCAAATGGAGGTCGACCACTCGCGGCGGCCCGAAGCCAGCCGGAGGCTTCCGTCAAGCTCACCCAGGGCTCGATCCGAGGAGGCAGTACCATTTCCTTCGGGGGGACGACAACCGCCGGAACCCGAGCGATGGATTCGGTTGCGCCACACCCGTGGTAAACGTTGCCGCCTTCGCCGAAGGACTGACCGTGATCCGACGTCACGATCACCAACGTTCGGTCCAGTTCATGCGCGCGATCGAGGCTCTCCAACAGTCGGGCAAGCTTGGCGTCCGCGTCGTGCAGTGCCTGCCGATAGGCGTCTTCTATTAGCGGCCACGGGACCCGCTTTTGAAGCTCGGGAATGGCCAGAAGGTAGTACCGTCCGGTCCGGGAGTACCAGCGCTGCCCGAAAGAGACGTGCCGTCGGCCGTCGAGCTCAGGATAGGGTTCGTGGCAATTCACGAGATTCACGAACGCGAAGAAGGGGCGGTCACGCGATCGCTGCGTCACCCATTGGTCGAACTCCCGAGGAACGAGATCGGTGGTGCGCTCGGCCTTGAAGGCGACCTCGGACGGGTAATTGATGGCGTTGATAGGGAACACCAACGGCGGGATGGCCCGGACCGCATTTCGTACCTCACGCGAGTAGAGCAGCTTCCGACGCCCGAACAGGCGGTGCATCGCGCTGCGATCGTCGTTCGAGGCCATAATCCGGGTGGCCTTCTGAACCTCAAATCCGTCTTCGAGCCCGTAGCCGGAAACCAGGTGGAGCTGCTCGGTGAAAAGGCCCGTCGCGTAGCCTCGGCGGTTGAGCCACGACGCGACCGTCTCGAAGGGAGGCGGCCCTTTGACGAAGGATCGCAACCCATGCGCGCTTGGGTAGGTCCCCGTAAAGAACGACATGTGCGCGGGAATCGTCCAATTCGCGGGAGCGATCAAGCGATCAAACGTCGTGCCCCCGTTCCGGATGAGAGCATCAAGGGTAGGCGTTGAGCCCTCAAATCCCGTTCCACCCCCCGGGGACGCTTGCGCACGGGCGGCATCTAGGATGACAAAGAGGAGATTGGGCCGCCCCTTGCTTCGGCCCCCATCCGCTGCCACGATACCCCTCCCGACGACAGAACTGGGACTTAAGTTGATATTCAACGGACTCTTTGCACCCGGGCGACGTGAATTCCGGACGTAGGTGAGAACGGATGGATACGTATAAGTACTGTCGTCGTTCGCGCACTCATGCCGAGGTCCGGGATCTCAGGAACAGGAACGATCGATGATCCAAACCGATCCGAAATCCGGCCCACGCTCGCTCCCGAAGTCAGTCCTTGGAGTCCGCAGATTGTCACGCTGGCTCGTTCCTCTGGTCGTGCTCGGCGTGGTGCTCTCATTTATCGTCCCGACGCTGCTGTTGCTGCCCACCGCCGCCCCCGCTGCTTCGGTGAACTCGGGCGCTCGAACCGACCTCAACGGCTACACTTTCACGATCACTGAGAGTGGGCTGCCCGCCGGCTGGAAATGGACCGGCACGTTCATGGGAAATCACACCAACTCGAACCAGACGTCCATTACCTGGTCCATGGCTCCGGGGACGTACAATTGGTCCGTTCTCCCGACGAGCTTCACGATCGGAGGCAAGGCCTGGCCGGAATATGCCCCTAGTCCTGCGCGCGGTACAATCCACGTCATCGATACCTCGATGTCGGTAGACGTGACATTCGCGCCCGCCTGGACGATTACGTTTTCTGAAACAGGGCTCCCCACGGGAACCAACTGGTCTTCGCGGATCCTCTCGTATGGGAGCACGCCAAACACGACTTTTCACTCAACGGTAGCGGTGGTGCACTACCCGTTGGCGAACGGATCGTACAGCTTCCAGGTCTTCAATGTGAGCGGGGCCTATGGAACGAGATACATACCGACCATCTCGAATTATGGACCAATCAAGCTCAAAGGGAAGAATATCACCGAGACAGTGGTGTACAACACTTACTATTCTCTGAACGCTTCCACGAGCCCGGCCGGGGGAGGAACCGTGACCCCGACGAACGGATCCTATCTCTCGGGTACCGACGTACAAGTCGTGCCTGTACCCGCAAACGGTTACGTCTTCTCACGTTGGATTGGGGCCGGCTCGGGCAGTTATACCGGGCCTAACGAGACGGCGAACGTGACGATGAACGCACCGATCAACGAGACCGCCGTCTTCGTCGGAGCCACCTATGACATTACGTTCACTGAGACGGGGCTCCCCATGGCAACTGAGTGGTCTGTGACGCTGAATGGGAGCCTCGAATCCTCGAGTACGGATACGATCGTGTTCGCCGAGGTCAGCGATACCTACGCATTCAACGTGAGCTCCGTCGCGGGCTATACCGTCAGCCCGGCGTCGGGCAATGTAGTCGTGGACGGCGCACCCGTGCCGCAGGCAATCATGTTCTCGGTCATCGTGGGGCCTTCGTACAATGTCACCTTCACGGAATCCGGCCTGAGCACGGGGACCAGCTGGTCGGTGACCCTCTCAGGGTCGTTACTGAGTTCGACCACCTCGATGATCGTTTTCAACCACGAGCCAAATGGGAGTTATTCGTATACCGTGGGAGCCGTTACCGGCTATACGGCGAGCCCGGTCTCTGGCACGATTGTGGTCAACGGTGGTCCAACTGCTCAATCGATTGATTTCACGACGCCCGGGAACTATTCACTCACGTTTACGGAATCCGGTCTCCCCTCCGGCACGGTTTGGTCCGTGACCGTGAATGGGGTGTCACATCAATCGAACTCGGCCTCTTTGGTGCTCCAGGTAGCCAATGGATCCTACACCTTTGTGCCCAACAATGTGACCGGGTTCACGGTTTTCCCCGTCGAGGGAATGGTCACGGTCCAGGGGCAGGGCGCGACCGAGGCGGTCCTTTACACCGCGACAACAACGGGGGGTAGCGGATCGAGTTCCGGTCTCACGACATTGGACTGGATCATCATCCTCGTAGTGATCTTGGCGATCATCGCCGCAATCATCGCGGTCCTGACGACGCGCGGCCGCAAGCCAACTCCGGTGGTCCAACCAACGCAGAATCCGAAGCCGTAGGATAAACACTCCTCAGCCTCGACTTGCCTCTCCATAGGATACAAAGGTGCGGGCACTGCGAGTCGAATCGGCGAGGTGTTCCATAGATGTGGCCCGTCGGATATGCCCGAACCGAGAGCCAAGATCGCGAAGAATTCCGCTCCCGGGCCAATATTCTTAGTCAGACCTTCAGCTGACGAAAGTTAGAGCCGGGTTCAGAGCGCGGAGAGGTATCAATACGTGTATATACCCATGAGGCTAGCCCCCCAACGCCAGGGTTCGGGACCCTGATACCGGGTGGATTCGATGAGCGGCCAGGAGCGGACGTTGAGTGCGCAAACCAATCTGAAGTCGATGAGACGGCCGCGGAGTCGGCTCCAGGTACTGATTCCTCTCGCCGTGATCCTGGTGCTGACGACGTTCCTCATCCCGACTCTCTTTGCATTCGCTACCTCCGTCACCCCGACCCTGAGTTCGACGGGCGGAATTCACTCGGACGCGTGTATCTGTACGTTCACCCTCAATGAGAGCGGCCTACCCAACGCGACCAAGTGGACTGGCGTCTACATGGGAAATCATACTAACTCCAACACTACGTCCATTACGTGGCCCACCGGGAATGGGACGTTCAACTGGACCGTGCTGCCCACCAGCTTTACGATCGGCGGCAAAGCTTGGCCGGAGTGGGCCTCGAATCCCGGACGCGGAACCGTTCACGTCCTCGCCTCCGACGTCCAGGTCAATGTCAATTTCCTTCCCGCGTGGACTATTACGTTCACCGAGAGCGGGCTACCCGCCGGCACCAATTGGACGAGCCGGTTGCTCGCCTACGGACAGACCCCCACCACAGACCGGTATTCCATGAATACCTACTTCCGATACCCCCTCTACAACGGCTCCTACAGTTTCCAGATCCTGCCCGCGAGTGGGGGATATGGGGTTGAGTACATCCCGACCATCTCGGACTACGGCCCGATCCGGATGCACGGGGCCAACATCTCTGAGAATGTCGTGTTCACCACGCATTACCTGCTGAACACCTCGGCGAGCCCGACGGTCGGCGGTTCGACGACCCCCGTCAGCGGCTACTACCCCGCGGCGGCTGTGGTCGTGATTGGGGAAGGGCCGGCGAACGGTTACACGTTCTCGAGCTGGGTCGGAACGGGCTCTGGAAGCTACACGGGGACGAACGACTCCGCCAACGTGACCATGAACGGTCCCATCAATGAAACCGCCGAATTCGTTGGGGCTACCTTCGAGGTGACGTTCACCGAGACCGGGTTGCCGAGTGGGACGTCGTGGTCGGTCACGTTGAATGGTTCGCTTGAATCCTCCACGAACGACATGATCGTGTTCTTAGAAGTCAACAACAGCTACTCGTTCACGGTCGGAGCTGTATCGGGCTTCACGGCGAATCCCGCTTCGGGCAGCTTGATCGTGAATGGAGCAGCCGTTCCGCAGCCGATCGTGTTCACGGCCGTTACGCCCCCTTCCTATAACGTGACGTTTACGGAATCGGGACTTCCCTCGGGATCGAGCTGGTCGGTGACGCTCGCGGACTCCATGCTCTCGTCGATCGCCACGAGCATTATCTTCAGTGAACAGAACGGAAGCTACGCGTTCACCGTCGGCGCGATCACGGGATACACCGCGAGCCCTGCGGCGGGGAACCTGGCGGTAAATGGAGGACCCGTGGCCCAAGCGATCGTCTTCCGACCCCCCCCGGCCTTCGCCCTGACCTTTACCGAGTCCGGATTGCCTTCGGGGGCCAGCTGGTCCGTCTCCGTGAATGGAAACCTGCAAAGCTCGACCACGACCACGATCGTCTTCCAACTGGGTAATGGGACGTACACCTTCGTTCCCACGAACGTAACGGGGTATACGGTCTTCCCCGAGAAGGGCGCCGTGACGATCACGGGTGCGGGAGCGAGTGAATCGATTACCTACAGCGCGACGCCGGCCAAAGGCGGCGGTTCGAGCGGCGGCCTCTCTACGCTCGATTGGATCATCATCCTGGTCGTGACCCTTGCGATCATCGGAATCTTGGTCGCGTTGCTGACCCGCAGCCGTCGGAAGGAGACGCCGGCTACTGCTCCCGAGCAGAATCCAGAGCAGCAGCCCTAAACCCCTTCCCGCCACGGAACCCCCATGGAGCCTCGTAGGGACGCCGGGCACGAACGGGCGATCGGGGAAATCGACTAATGAGCCGTCGTACCGAGTTCTTGTTCCCGATTCAGCTGACCTCGGTATCGATTTTAGCTCACCCGATTTCGGGTACCGCAGGTGGTTTCCGGGGAGGAAACTGTAGTATGGCGGCGCAGAAGCCTCCGCATCGTGAAGACTCCCAACCGCGTCTCGCACCCCGAGCCGGTGCCCGGTGCAGAAGGCGGCCTCTCCGAACGAGGAGCGCCGTCGTGGTCGCCGCTGCTGTAAGCTTGGTCTTGTTGTTCCTTCTCAGCTCGGCATGGGCGGCCAACCCGACTCCATCGAGCGCCTCCCGCCTGTCTCCGACCTTAGAGGCCGCCGCCGGACCGGCCTACCCGACTCCGATCCGCCACGTGATCACGATCTTCATGGAAGATCAGGGTATTTCGGACGTCCTTACCGGCGGATCGTTTGAGCGATACTTGACGACGAAGTACGCGGAGGATTCCCAGTTCTATGGAATCACCTCCGATTCGCTCGCGAACTACCGGGACGCGGCGAGTGGATTGGACTCGGCGGGTTCCGCCACGACCAAAAACATCCCGACGCTCGTGGACAAGGCGGGGGAGAGCTGGGCGTCCTACGAGGAAAGCATGCCGACGCCGTGTGACGAGAGCAGCACGTACTTCAACACGACGCTCCCCGCCTCGGTCGTCGGGACTCAAACCAACCACCTTGTGTACGACGCGAATCACAACCCATTCGTCGATTTCAAGAATATCACTTCGAACCTAGCGTACTGCAAGGCGCACGTGCTAAATCTCTCCGCCTGGAACACGTCCCTCCAGAACGGGGATCTCCCGAACTACGTCTGGATCGCTCCAAACGATACCGATAACGACCACCACTGCCCCCCTGCGACGTGCCCAGGAGCTATCCCCCATGGAGACGCATGGCTCCGAGCCTTTCTGAACCCGTTCCTCAACAGCAGCGCCTTTTCCGACAGCGTCGTCTTCCTAACGTTTGACTACAACTCCTCGGAAAAGACCACGACCCCGGCGAACGTCTATTTTGTCGCGCTCAGTCCCTATGTGACGGCCGGATATGATTCCACGGTTCATGACAACGATTACAATTTGCTGACGACCACCGAGTGGCTGCTCGGCCTAGGGCATACCGGATATCACGACAACTGGACCGCGTATCCGCCGATGATGGACCTGTTCGGAGTAACCCCGACGTATACCGTGACGTTCACAGAATCCGGGTTGCCCACTAAATCGACCTGGTCGGTGACCGCCGGATCCCCGCCGCAGCTCAAGAGTACCACTGGCACGTCGATCGTCTTCTCCGAGCCGTCTGGAACTTTACCCGTCACGATCACGCCACCGGCGGGCTACGGAGTTTCCAAGACTTCAGCCTCCAATCAAAGTGAACTCCAAGTCTCGGGGCCGGTAACCGACCAGGTAACGTTCGTCAAGGTGCAAACCGTGACGTTTACGGAGGCCGGTCTACCGAGCGGAGCGAACTGGAGTGTCGAATTGACCTCCAAAACCACTTCCGGGGGCCCCGCGCCGGCGACGCACTACAGCACTGGGACGCAGATCGTGTTCACGGTGGCCCGGGGTGGATACGACTACGCAATCAAGGTCATCCCCGCCGGATATTCAACGAAAGACGGCACCGGATCTTTCTACGCGGGCACGAGTGCCGTGAAGAAGTCCGTAACATTCTCGCACGACGACTCTGAGATCTTGATGCAGAACGAGCACTCGGCGATCTACGGAGGCTGGGAAGCAACGGCACGGTCCGTTCTCCACCCGTCCGTGTCTATCGGCCTACGAACCTTCTGAGTCGGTCCTACGAGACCCGTCTCAGAAACTCCCTTCAATTGGGATGGTTGCCGGTCGATGGTAATCTTATAGGGTCGAGGGGGAGACGCCCCTTCGGAGCTTCACTTCGTGGCGGAGACCGGCGCGCCGGCAACGACGTCGGCGATCGATTCCCTTGGCAAGGGCACCGTGGTCATCGTCCTGGGCACGCTCGCGCTCTTCCTGCTCAGCTTCATCGGGCGGATCGCGGTCGCGCGTCACCTCAGCGTCGAAGGATTCGGTGACTTCAACCTCGGACTCGCATTGGCGGGGTTGCTCTCCTTAGTCGCGTTGATGGGTCTGCATCAGGCAACGGCCCGCACACTTGCCGCCACTCACGACCTCGCATCGCGACGGCGCGTCATCCGAACGACCGCCGTGATCACGGCGATCGCTTCCGTAGTCGTCTCGGCGGTTGTGTACCTGCTGGCGGCCCAGATCTCCGACCTATTCGACCCAGCGCAGTCGGCGCAGCTGACCGTCGTGTTTCACTTCTTCAGCGTGACCGTGGGACTGACCCTCCTCTGCACGTTCATCGCCTCGGTCTTCCAAGGATTCGAGGACACTGTCCCCTACGCGTGGATCAACCAGGCGGTTCAACCCGCTGCCTTCGTCATCTTCGTCTACATCCTTTTCGCCTATCACTTACAGCTCAGCGCCGCCCTCTACGCGTGGGTCATCTCCAATGTGGTGACGTTCGCCGCACTCGTGCTCTATGCCATTCCGCGACTCCCGAAGCACCTACCTCCGGGCCCTACCGCCGCCGAGTTGCCGAGCGGGATGTTCCTGCTCAGTCTCTCCCTATGGGGAGTCAGCACGCTCACCTTCGTTACCGCATACGTCGACACGCTCATCCTCGGCGCGTTCCGCCCCGAGGAACAGGTCGGGATTTACTCTGCGGTCATGACACTCGCCCGTCTGATCCTGATCGCGGCGGTGGCGGTGACGTACATCTTCCTTCCCGTTACAGCCCGACTGAATCGTGAAGGCGATTTCGATACCATTCGTTCGAGCTACGTGACGACGACTCGGTGGGCCGTTCTCTTTGCGATGCCGATCTTTTTCGTCTTCGCGTTTCTCCCGTCCGAGACGTTGCACTCCGTCTTCGGGAAGTCCTACATCCCCGGCAGTCTGGCCCTCGTCTTCGTCACGTCAGCCGGCCTCATCTCCATCGCGTTCGGTCCCGTCAACGTCACCCTGGCCGGAATGGGGCAGACCCGACCACTGCTGCTCGCCACCGGAATCTCGGCGGCATCGAACGTCATCCTGAGCTTCGCGCTGATCCCGACGTACGGACTGATCGGGGCCGCGATCGCCTGGTCCGTGGCGCGCATGCTCTACCCGGCTACGGGCGCCCTGGCCCTCTACACGACTCATCGAATCGGGCCCCTTCACCGGACCTTTGTCTACCCGCTGGTGGCATCGCTCGCGGTGGGAGTTCCCCTGTTCGTCGGCGTCGCGCTCCTTTCACCCCCGGACTGGGTGATCTATCCCCTCTGGGTGCTCGGCGTGGCCATCTTCGCCCTCGCGATCCTGTTGACTCGCAGTGTGGAGCGCGGGGACTTTATTGTCATTCGGATCGCGGAGAAGATCTTGAGGCGCCCGCTGCCGGGGCTCGAGCGTTTCCTCCTGCGGTTTACGCACGATGCGCCCCTTCCGTCGAGCAAAGCCATCTGAGCGACCCGACCGCCTGGGTTCATTCCCCCCTTTTTTCCCAGCCCCCGGGCGGGACCGTTCCTGCATTGGGCAACGCGAACAAAACCGTGCCAGTTCGACCCATAGTTCAATTACCATGTATTCATATTCATATGTATGTCCTCCCGCAATATCGCCGTGCAGAAGGCGGTGTACGACGCCCTGACCCGCGAAAAACGAACGGGAGAGAGCTTCACGTCGCTCTTCCGACGGTTACTCGCCCAGCGGGAGGGGCTGGAAGAGCTTCTCGGGGCGTGGAGACGACGCCCCGGTCGCCCGGGATCTCGCACCCGGCCGCGCGCCTCCAAGGTGACGCGATGAAAGCGCTGGACACGTCCGCCCTCCTGGCTCTCCTCGAGGGCGATCGGGGTGCCAAGGGACTGCTCCAGCGGTTGCGCGGCGTCGAGGTGGCGACCACGGAGATCAATCTTCTCGAGCTCGGCTACGCCGCCGCGAAAGGCCCCGTACGCGATCGGGTGGCGCGACGAGCGATCCTCACGAGGCTCCGCCGTAAGCTCACGGTTCTGCCACTTGACGACAAGGCGGTCGAGGAGGCCAACACGCGGCTAGCAAAGGGCGCGGGTATGCCACCGCTTCGCCTCGCCATGCTGTCGATCCTTGAAGTCAACGGATGCGAGGAACTCGTGAGCTCCGAAACCAACCCACTGCAAGGGAAATGGCGGTTCAAACAAGTTCGATTCAGTAAGCGATGAGCTAAGACATTGCGTAACCGTTACTCTAGTATCTGAGTTATCATATATGGTGAAACTTACTAGGACTTTTCTCTCGGAGAGTGCCGACAAGGCCTCTCCGGCCCATTTTCGCGTCCAAAGGGGAGATCACGGCCCAGCGGGGGGCTTTGCAGGGGTTGTTACTTAATCCAACCCTCATAATATTAGGTAACGTATCCAGCATTACTAATGTGAGCATAAAGGTGAAACGTCGCGTCCCCGCGGTTCCACATGACAATACCTTCTCTGACGGTGGGGCGTATAACTCCAGTTATGCGACATTCAGGACGGTGTCCTCCGGACGCCCTTTGGGTCGAATTCGGACGCGGGCGAGCTGCGTTAAGCAAGATCGGGATCGAGCTCGCCAAACGGGCAGGGGGCACCCCATCGCGTATGCAGTCACCAAACCACTGCCGCGGTCAGCCGGTTGTCATTGGGACCCGGGGTAGCGACGCCTGAACCAAAAGGCTCGCGTACCCTCGAGGCGCCGCAGGAGCCTCTCTACTGGCCTGCCACGCATGGGACTTTATCGAGTAATGGTATAATCGTGCTTGACGATTCTTAGACCCGCCGCTTGGGCAATACACCCTTAGGAGCACTACCTTCAGCCGGGCTGCGCCACCCAAAACCATTCGCGAAATAAGATCGCAGACCTTACGCGGGAGTCAAGTATGCATATGAATATGCATACATGATGCCGGAGGTCGTTAAGAATTGCCTTGTGTCGAAGGCGGGTCCGGCGGATCTGTACCCCCGATGGAAGGCGGGGGCCGGTACATCGGAGGGTAGAGGGGTGTGACTTCGCTCGCGGGCCCTGACTGAGGAGGTTCCGGAGCAGGCTCCACTGTCGGGGGGGCCGCGGGTTTGCGAGGGCGCATGCCCAGCTTCTGGGAGCCGGAGGTCGTACCGATGAGAGCGAATAAGGCGAGGATTCCCAGCGCCCCAGATCCGAATGCGAGGTACCATCCGGAGCCCGGCCCCCATGCCTGGCTGGAATTCCGTCCGTACAGTTCATCGTACGAAGGTCCTCCTGGGTTCGTACAGTTCAATCCCTGGCAGCTCCCGAAGTAGCTGGTCGCCGGGCCCGTACCATTCGTTGGGATCTGACTCCCGTAAATCGAAACGAACTGCGAGTTCGTCACCGTGTCGTGGTCCGAGAGAAGGCGGTTCGGGGTCGAGCTCGCAAGGACCAGTGGGGTGGAGAGCGCGAGCACGACGGAGACGATGAGCATCATCATTGCGGGAACCATTGCTTTGGGTCGACCGAATTGCCCCAGGACCGCTAAGACGAGCCCGGCGACGGCAAAAGCCGTAGAGGCGGCCGGAAGCCAGAGCATCTCCTGGTACAGTGTTCCGGTATTGTTCAACCCGACCGAGGAGTAGTCCGTTACGAGCACCACGGATTCTGTAGTATCAGGAAAGTTCCCGTCACAATAGCTCGTGCAGGTCGAAATGTATTGCAGTTGACTCCCCAGGTCTAACGCAACCTGAGTATCGAGCGTCACGTTTTGACTGTGGCCGGGCGAGGTGGACTCGGTCAGCGTACTGGTGTTGGACCAGGCGTACCAAGGTACAACGATCGAAATGAGGGCGGTTGCGACGGTGGCCACGACAAATATGAGGGCAAAAGTCCGGCGACGCCCCCACCAGTTCCACGCCATCTGAGGCGGGAAGGGTGGGCCAGGGGCTTTAATCTACGCGCTGCAGGTCAAGCTCTCCGATCCGAGGATCTGGGAGGTCGCACGACCCAACGGATGATCCATGGGTGTACTGTCGGCTTCAGTAGCTCAACGCTGTCTTCCAGGATTTCTACGAGTATGCGAACTATTCGGGAGGCTTGGGCCACTTCGGCGGGGATTCATCCCACGGAGGGTGGGGCTCGGGCAGGTCCCGCAAAGCGGGGGGAGTATCCATCGCTTCGCGACTCTTCGCCTCCGGGGGCGCACGCCATCCCCGCCCCAGTGACACGCGCGACTGTTTGGGTGAGTGGAGAAGAAAGTGCTGGCTCTGCGATCGCCCGCGCCAAAGCACATAAAGCGAACTAAACAAGAGAACCATCGCGGGCCATGCGAGGAACCAACCCGCCGATGGGCCCCAGCTGATCGCAGCGTTCCCACCGGCTCCACTGCTGCCACAAGCGGAGTTCGCACAGGATCCGTAGAACGCGGTCGTGGGGCTAGGGGATGCGCCGGCGTAGCGGGTCCCGACGTCGCTCGCGAAGGCACCGGGCTGGTCGGCCGCAACGACGATCGGCACAAGAAGAATGATCAACGACGCCAGAAGAATGAGTATCAATGCCGAACGGTCCCATCCGAGACCTCTTCGTGGGGCGAGAAATAATCCGGCGACCGCACCAATTGAGGCCACGAGCCCAACGACGACCAGGATCTGAACCGCGCCGTAGAGTGAACCCGTTGCGTTGTAGTGTCCTGCATACGTTAGGGTTGCCGAGCCGCCCGTCGTGCCATACGACGTCGACGTAGTACTGGTCTGTTGGAATTGTGAACCCAAATAGAGCGTCGTCGTTCCCGAATAGGAGTAGGAGCCGTTGGTCGTGCTCGTCGAAATTTGAAACCACGCGACTCCCAGGGAGACCCCTAAAAGAATGACGGCCACGATGGCCAGCGCCGCCGCAAATTGCCGGGATCCTGTCGAAAAAGGTCGCATGATCCCGTCCTCGATGAGAATGCCGAACGGCACCTTAAAGAGCTTAGGTCGGAGGTCGGGGCAAAACCTCCTTCAAACTCAGAAGAACGTGGCTCGCTGGCGCCGGGGGTCGTCGTGATTGGGGTCCTGGTATTAGTCCGGGTGGGACTCTTCGCTATCGATCCCGTCGATGGCGGGGGGCGGTCGATACATTCCGGTTTTCGAGGTGGTGAGCTCGTCGGATGTTTCAGGCGCTGGCGTGTCCAACACGGAACCGTACCCTCGCGTCGGTCCGGGCGCTTGCGCCTTCGGCCTTCGACTGATCAGGAATAATCCCACCAGGATGAGCAAGAATGCTCCCAGGGCAACGTACCAACCCACGCTCGCTCCCCAATCGTAGGCGATCCCATCAGTGCTGTTCGTGCCCCAGAACGAATTCGTGGGGCTCGTCCCATTCGAACCCACCGTCCCCTTGGGATAGTCCGCGTGCATAGCCGCTGGTTGTGCAAGGGCGAGTGCAGCCGGGGCGGCGAGCGACAAGGCCAAAGCCAAGGTCACCAAGACTATCGTGAGTTTCCGTCGAGGTCCAACGGCCCCGGTACGAAGCGCGAGCACTCCACCGAGTAAACCTAAGACCACTCCCCCAAACACGAGGAACTGTATCGCCGTGTACAACGTCCCCGTGGCGTTCAGACTCGCATTCGAGTAAGTCTCGGAGGCGGGGCAGTGCTGGATGAATTGCGACAGGTTTCCACCACATTCGAAACTCACCCCGTTCCCTCCATTCGGAACCGGGAAGCCGAGAACGAGCGTCTCGGTGATTCCGAACCCGGAGACTTCGAGACTCCACCAGCCGACGAATAGCGAGGCGATGAGCAGTATCACCCCGGCCAGGACGAGCGCCGCGCCCCAACGACGTCGTCGCCCGCCGTTGAAGCCGAGCCCGCGCTGACCCGCCAGATCGAATGAGCTCATTGCTGGGAATTCCTCGAGCGAGGGCAGTTTACGGGTCTCAAGGCAGCCGTAGCTTCCGCCACACCCACCCTGCTCTCCTTTCCTCGAAGTCAGCGAAGATAGTGAGTGATATATTCAGGTCCCGCTCTTATGCGAGTATCGGAAGCGCACGCGCTACCGGGCACGGACGAAGACCATGTTGGCAACCGAGGGAAAAAAGATCTGGATGGACGGTAAGCTCGTGGACTTCGCGAACGCCCAGGTTCACGTCCTGAACCATACACTCCACTACGGCGTTGGCGTTTTCGAGGGGATTCGTGGCTACGAAACTCCGAAGGGAGGAGCCATCTTCCGTCTATCGGACCACGTCCGTCGCCTCCTGACCTCGGCGCGAATCTATCACATGCCGATCCCTTACGGCCGGGAGGAGATCGAGCGAGCCATCCTCGAGACCCAGGCGGCCAACGATTACCTACCCTCGTACATTCGACCTATTCTCTACCGCGGGGAGCCGGGGCTTGGCGTAAAGAACCTCAAGGGGCGCGTCTCGCTCGCGATCGCCGCGATTCCCGCGAAGAAGTATCTCGGCGACTCTTCCGAGACGGGGGTACGCGCCAAAATCTCTCCGTTCCGTAAGCCCCAGACGGACGCCATACCATCCTTCGCCAAGTCCGACGGGAACTACAACAACAGTTACCTCGCAGGAGTCGACGCCGCGAAAGATGGCTATGAGGAGGCGATTCTTCTCGACCACAACGGCTTCGTGGCGGAGGGCACTGGCGAGAATGTCTTCCTGGTTCGGGACGGCACCGTCTACACCCCGGGCCTGGAGTCCGGCATTCTCCTCGGCATCACGCGGGACACGGTCATTCACATCGCGCGTGACTTGGGCTACACCGTGGTCGAAAAATCGATCTCCATGAACGAGCTCTTGACCGCAGATGAGGCGTTCTTCTCCGGAACTTATGCCGAGGTAGCTCCGGTGCGAGAGATCAGTCACTACGAGGTCGGCGACGGGAAGCCCGGCCCCATCACCCGCGACATCATGGACGTGTTCGCGAAGGCGGTGCACGGTCAGGAGTCGAAGTACGCCGACTGGCTGTCGCTAGTTCCGCCGTTGGCCAAGGCGATCCCGCATCCGACCCGGCGCTAGACCGCTCCGCGGGAGACGTCGAGCGGATGCCGTTCCCATCGAGCATTCGAGCACTCCCAAAGTCGAATCTGGCGGGGGCGGACGTTTACGTACACGACAACGGGCATACGCAGGTCCTTTTCATCGAGGTCCCTCGAGACCACGCTGAAGTCGTTGTCCCCACCCATACCCATGACGTCGAGTGGGGATTCGTCGTTGAAGGATCGATCGAGATGACGCTCGGGGACCGTGTCGAGGAGCATGCTGCCGGATCGGCGCATTGGATCCCGGCGCAGCTTCCGCATAGCTTTCGGTTCCGCCCGGGAACTTCCTCCGTCCACTACTTCGTGGAAAGGCGCGTTCGGCTTCCCGAAGGCTAGCTTACGCTCTGCGTCGTAGCCGCTCACACTCACCCCGCCCGGGGGGGTTGACCGACGGGAAAGCACGACTGTAACTTACGCCAAGTGCACCGAGTTTAACTAGGGATTAGCCGTGGCAACTCCGCCGATGGCCGACCTACGGGATTTCGAGAGCGATCTCAAGCGGATGCTCACGCGCCTCGAGAAGAGGGCGGTTTTTTCGGAGGTCCTTGGGCAACGGATCGTAGGGGAAGGTCTCCGGATCAATCGGCGGGAGACGACCCCCTCCACCCGCCCTCGACTTCACGGCGCCGCTATTCGAGCCTGGAGCGGTTCGCGATGGGTGGAGTCGGCAACTTCCGATTTCGGACCAAAGGGGTGCGAAGAGGCGGTCGAAGGAATCGAGCGCGCGCTTGAGACCGACAAGGGCCGCAGCCCGCCGCCCGGGCCTTCGGCCACCGGGGTGCAGGAGATGATGACGCGGCCGGTGCACCCTGTCTCCGACCTTGGCATCGAGGGCATGATTTCGCTGGGGCGCGACGTCTTGGGATGGGCCACGCAAGTCCCCGGAATTATCGATGCGGAGGTTCAATTTGGCTGGGATGACGAGGAACGACTCTACCTCAATAGCGTAGGTGCCCGATGTTACCAACGAAGAACCCGCGTGCGGGCCATAACGGCCCCCTTAGCGATGGAGAACGGGAAAGTCGAGTACGATTTCTGGTCCAAAGGAGGATCGGGAGGAACCGAGTGGTTCGACTCGTTCACCGAGGCGAATATCAAAGCACTCGCTGGAGATTCCCTGGCACTCCTGAAAGCGGAGACCGCACCGGCCGGCGAGATGGCCGTTTTGCTGGACCCGGGGGTCGCGGGGACTTTCGCGCACGAGTCTTTCGGACACGGTACGGAGGCCGATCAATTCGTTCGCGATCGATCCTACCTGAAGCCGGTTCTCGGATCGATGGTCGGCCCGGAACTTCTATCGATCGTGGATAACGGAGCTCATCCGACGGGGTGGGGTTCGATCTACTTTGATGACGAGGGCCATCCGGGACAACGGACGGTCCTCGTAGACAAGGGCCGGTTTGCGGGCGCCCTTCACGACCGCGAAACGGCTGCGGTCCTCCACGCACACCCCACGGGCAACACTCGCCGCTCGGATTTTCTGAGTCGCCCCTTCGTTCGAATGACCAACACGTACACCGAGCCGGGTGATTGGACGCTCGAAGAGCTCCTCGAGGAAATGAAGGACGGGGTCCTCCTCGAGCGGGCGACCTCAGGCATCGAAGACCCGCTGGGCGGGCAGATGCAGCTCAAAGTGAAGAGGGGGCATCGGGTCGAGAACGGCGAGCAGGCAGGCCTCGTGTCGTCGATGGCACTCTCGGGAAAGGTGCTCGAATTCCTGAAGGCGATCCGCGGCGTAAGTCGGGCAAGCGATTTCGTGATTGACCCAGGATACTGCGGGAAGGGCCATACCGATTACATCCCGGCTGGCACCGGAGGGACGTACCTGCTTTCGCGAGCGGTCGTGGGGCCAGCATGACGGAGA
Organism: Thermoplasmata archaeon; assembly: GCA_049584655.1. Taxonomy (GTDB): domain Archaea; phylum Thermoplasmatota; class Thermoplasmata; order Lutacidiplasmatales; family UBA184; genus Lutacidiplasma. Next base: position 78,560 of record JBAUYF010000003.1, read on the forward strand.
CCGCCGATCAGGTCGCTTTCCGTGTTGCGGATCGACTGCGTACTCCGGTACCATGGGAGGTTTACGGAGAGCGGCTGCGTCGGTACGAGATTCACTTCCAAGGCCGCACGTTGGAGGCGATTCGCGGACCCCTGCTGGTGGAAGGGTTCGGAGTGCGCATCTTTCGGGCGCGCGACGGTCAAACCGGCGTAGGATTTCAGGCTTCTACGGACTCGAGCGAAGCCGGCATCGCAGCTACGCTCAGTGATGCGGAGCAGATCGCTGTCCATTCGAATTTTCCGACGAAGAAGGTCGACTTACCTGCCGACGGGACCCCCGGCGCCGTGGGCGATGTCCGGGACGAACATCTTTGGAACGATCCGATCGCCCGTCTCGAGGAATATGTGGCCGGTTTGCTTGCTCCTTTCGACTCGATCCGCGCCTCGGTTCCCAGCTTCGGCTCAGTCCGAGCGACGCTTGCCGAGGTATCGATCGCGAACTCGAGCGGTCTCAGGGCCAGCTATCCCCACACGCAGATCGCCCTCGAACTAGCGGTCAAGTCGTTCGGCGGGTCGGAAGGGGCGCCCCCCGGCGAATTCTGGGTGAACGAAAGCTTCCGTCGAATTGACCCTTTGCACGCCGGCGACCGAGTGGCCGAATGGTGTCGTTACGCTCAGGATGCCCGGCGCGCCGCGCCGCCTCCGACGGGGGAGCTGCCCGTCGTGCTGCCTCCGGCCATCGTGGAAGGGATCCTTCCTCTCGTGCTTGGATACCGTTTGAGCGGCGCAGCCCGGCTTCGCCAGATCGCTCCTGAGGAGGGATCGATGATCGCAACCTCGCTGATCACGATCCATGATGATGGCCGCTACCCCTGGGGTATTCTGTCGGGACCGGTCGACGAGGAGGGAACTCCGCGCGGTCGTCGCTCATTGGTGAAGGCGGGGGCGACGGCACAGCTCGTGTATGACGTGCTGCACGGGGGCGCGTTCGACCTCCCTAGCTCGGGGAACGCCGCACGCGGTCTCGACTTTGGACCCGGAGATTGGATCCGATTCCGGCATAGCCCGATGGTAGGACCGACAACGCTCGTCGTCGATCCCGGTACGGGAGGAACAGACGCGGAGCTGATCGAAGCGGCGGGGGACGGGATTTGGATACAACAATTGGGTTGGCCCGCACCGGACCCCATCTCGGCGGGTTTCGGGGGGGAGATTCGGATCGGTTATCGCATTCGAAATGGAAAGCTCGCCGAACCCGTTCGCGGAGGAACGGTGGGCGGGGTTGTCTTTGCGTCCGGGGGTACGCCCTCGATGCTCGGCAGCGTGGCGGCGGTCGGTTCCCGTGCGGAGCTGTCTGGAACTCTCAGCGCACCGAGTCTGTTGATCAAAAATCTCACCGTGGCCGGCGCCTGAGGGCAACCTGCTACCCGGCCAGAACTGAGTGGCTCAACTGTCGTCGTCAGCGTCGGGCTTTTTCGCGGGAGGACCGTGCTGACATACGCGATGGGAGTGTGGGTCGGGTCTCCAGACCAACTCGATCCGGATCCCATCGGGACCTCGAAGGTAGAGCGAACGGGAGTCGTCGCGCTCCTTCTCACCGATGATCACGACACGGGCGCGCTTGACGCGATTCTTAAGTCCGGTCCATTCCTCGACGCGCAGTGCGAGATGGTCCACGGAATTCGGGCGCTCCCCGGCCTTGGCATCATGTAAGCCCAGGACCTGGTCGCCAAAAAGTAGGTACGTGTGATCGGGGCCTTCCCCCAGGACATCCATCCCCAATTGCTCGACGAAGAACTTCGTCGCCTTCTCGCGGTGGGCGATCCGAATATCCACATGATCGAACCCGGTGATTCCAAATTCGCGGGGCGGGGTGCGCATGTGGTTGCGTTCTCCTGGGCCGAAAGCGGCACCTCGGCCCAACGGAGCCTACTATTTGGCAGGTTCTACGTCAGTAGCGAATGGCCGCGACTGTTCAACGAGGTCAGCCGGACCGCCGACCGAGGCGGTCCGCACTCTCCCTTCTCGGCTTCTTGTCACCGTGCGTACCTGCGGCCCGTTCCTCGCCGACGCGTCTATCAGCTCAAATTCGAGCCCCACTCACGGACTCATCGGAATGTCGAAGCAGGCACGTGCACGCGGAGCTTCTCCGGAACCCGTCAATTCGGGAACAACGCTCGATACCGTACTCTTCGACGTCGATGATACCCTTTTCGATTATTCGCGAGCCCTGAGATCCGGCTTGCGGCGAGTGAGGGAGATCTATCCCGAACTCCGCCGACGGTCGTTGTCCGAGGTTTGCCAATTCCATAGTGATCGATCGTCGGCAACGCGCCGCCGCGTAATTCTGGGAGCGTTGACTCGGGAGGAAGGTCGGGCCCTCCGCTTTTCAGCTTTATTCGAGTTCTGCGGGTCTGACCCAAACCCAAGAATCGCAAAGGAGTGCGCCGAGATCTATCGCGAAGAGTACCTCAAGTCTCGATATCCCGTGGCCGGCGCTGCCGCGTTGCTCCGAGCATTACGGGAACGCGGCCTGACCATCGGACTCGTTACTAACAACACTCGCGAAGAGCAGGAGGAGAAGTTGGAATTCATCGGAGTCCGTCGGTCCATCGACTTCATGCTGACGTCCCAGGAGGTCCGAATTCAGAAACCCGACCCGCGAATCTTTGCACGGGCTCTGGAGCGAGGGGACACGACTCCGGGACGCTCGGTGATGGTGGGAGACTCGTGGGACTCTGACGTGGTCGGCGCTACGGCAGCGGGGATACGTGCCGTTTGGCTAAACCGCGCGAATCGGGAATCACCCGATCCCTTGCTCGCGGCCGAACTTCCCTCCTTCCGGCCGATGCAGCGAGCGATGCAGTGCATTCTATCGGGAAGTCTCCCCAGAGGGGTCGAGCGGTCCGCCAGAAACGCCCTCCGCGCTGCATCGCCGAAGAAATATCGGCAGGACCGGAACCCTCGATGAGTTCTTTGGTCGATATCGAGGACGATCTGACTCGCGCGCTTGCGCGCTTGAGTGGTCGGGTCCGCTTTGCCGAAGTCATGGCTCAGCGGACCGACGGAGAAGAACTGCGGTTCAGCCGCCGCTCGAAATTGGTCCAGGCTCGCCCTCAACTCACGGGAGCCGTGTTCCGGGCCTGGGTCGGCGATCATTGGGTCGAAGCAGCGAGTAGCGGATTGGACCGCCGAACATTCGATTCTTCCTCGGCGGAAATCGCCTCCCAAGCGGCACGTGCGTCGACCCGTCCTAGTCCACCGGGGGAATCAGCTCAGGGAACGGCCGAGCGGGTAACGGAATCTCCCAGGCCGATGGCCGACCTTCCGACCGAGGAGCGCGTCGCTCTCGCGACGCAATACCAAGAGTGGGCCCTTTCCGTCCCGGGCATCGTCGACGTGGCGGTCGCGTTGATCGATTCGCGAGACGAGCGGCTCTACACGTCGACGGCGGGGGCACGTCGGTACCAACGCATCAGTCGAGTCTCCGCCTCGGTGACTCCCATCGCGATCGAAAATGGAAGGATCGAGTACGACTACGCTTCCATCGGCGGGATTGGAGGGCAGGAGATCTTGACTCCGATGACGGAAGAACGGATCATTACCGTCGCACGGGAGGCCAAAGCCCTCCTTTCCGCCGAATCACCGCCGTCCGGTAAAATGGCGGTTCTGCTCGACCCACAGACGTCAGGCATCGTGGCCCACGAGTCCTTCGGCCACGGGACCGAGGCCGACCAATTCGTTCGAGACCGATCGTATCTGCGACCCCTCCTCGGCAAGAACTTGGGACCACCGGGCGTTACGATCGTGGACGATGGATCGTACCCCGGAGCCTGGGGGTCGATCTACTTCGACGACGAGGGTCATCCCGGCCAACGAACGGTCCTCGTCCACGACGGGCACTTCGTTCGTGCCCTACAGGATCGGACGACTGCGGCTGCGTTTCAGACCGAAGCGACCGGCAACACTCGGAGAGCCAGCTTCCTGAGTCGGCCGTTCGTTCGTATGACGAATACGTTCTTCGAGTCGGGAGATTGGAGCCTCGAAGAGCTGCTCGAGGAGATGGGAGAAGGGATCGTCCTGGAGCACGCGACGAGCGGTATCGAGGATCCGCTCGGGGGTAACATGCAGTGTCGATTGAAGAAGGGTCACCTGGTCAAGGGCGGACGCGTTGGACCGCTCGTCTCCTCGATGGCCCTTTCCGGGCGCGTGCTCGAATTCCTGGCCGCAATTCGGGGTGTGGGGAAGAAGGATTACTTCGAGATGCGGCCCGGGAGCTGCGGAAAGGGCTTCACGGACGTATTGCCGGCCGCCACTGGAGGGACCTACGTCCTTTCGGAACTCGTCGTGGGACGCGCCTGATGTCGAACTCCACCGGCGCCGACACGGCGTTCCGCTGCGCCGATGAGATTCGGTCCACCGTTGCCCCGCCCTGGGACGTCTTCGGCGAGCGGATTCGCCGATACGAGATTCACTTCAATGGTCGGACGATCGAGATGGTTCGCGGCCCGATTCGGCTCGAAGGGTTCGGGGTTCGCATTTTTCGACCCGTAGGGAACGAACTCGGCGTCGGCTTCGCATCCAGCTCGCTTTCCTCAGAAAAGAGCGCTCGATCGATCGCCGAAGAGGCAGAACGGACCCTCCCCTTCGCGACCTTCCCAGCTACGCGCGTGGAACTTCCGGCCCGACCGGTTCAATCGACGGGGGACCTGGAAATAAGAGATCCTCGCGTCTGGGATCGCCCCCAGGAGACACTCGAGGCCGTTACCCACAACATTTTCGAGGCGTTCGAAGGACGGACTAACGAGTCGCCTAGCTTCGGTTCGGTTCGTGCCTCCCTCATCGAGACGACACTCTCAAATTCGGCAGGCTTTACCGGGGCCTTTGCTCAGACGACCCTCGAATTCGAGATTGCCCTCAAAGCGTTCGGGGGGCCGGAAGGGCCGCCCCCGGGGGAGTTCTGGGTCAATCGACTTTACCGACGGATTCGGCCGGAATCCCTCGTCGAACAAATATCGAAGTGGGCTCGACTGGCCCAAGACGCGAGAAGCGCGGCGCCTACGCCCACCGGAAATTTCCTGATTCTCCTTCCCGCCGATTGCTTGAGTGAGATACTTCCGCCTGTCTTCGGCTATCGGCTTACTGCGGCAGCGCGACTCCGCGAGGCGTCTCCCGAACGCGGGCTCAAGTATGCATCGCCCGAGGTAAGTATCGCGGATGACGGTCGGCATCCCCAAGGCGTCTTGTCCGCCCCATTCGATGACGAAGGGTCCGCGACGCGACGAGTCCCATTGATCGAACAGGGAGTGACTCAAGGTCTTTTGTACGACTCTCTCTATGCCTCCGCTTTTGGAGAATCGTCCACCGGGAGCGCCCGAAGAGGCGGACTCTTCGGACCCGATCCTTGGATCCATTTCAGTCATGCTCCTGCTCCGAAGGGCACGACTATCACGCTCGAATCCGGGGAGGGCGGATCGAACGCCGAACTCATCGAGTCCATCTCCGATGGGATTTTGGTCGAACAGCTGGGCTGGGCGTTCCCAGACCCGGTGTCCGCTAATTTCGGGGGAGAGCTCCGAATCGGTTATCGAATCCGTAGGGGCAAGATCGCCGAACCGATACGAGGAGGGACCGTTGGAGGGGCTGTCTTGGGCCCGCCCGGGAAGGCCACGTTGTTGAACTCGATCGTGGCTCTTGGATCTTATCCCGAGCTCCATGGCCAGCTACATGGCCCCGCATGCGTTACAAACGGCTTGACCGTCGCCGGGTCCGATTGAGGCCCGATCCGGAGTCAGCGCGCCCTAGGGCAATTTCAGCAGTATCGTCTTGCACTTGCGGCAGCGTTGTCCCGGTAGATTGGCCGAGTAAGTTCCGCCAAATTCGGTGGGGACGAGCACTTCCATGTCCTTAGGTCGGAGTCTTCGCTCCTCCGCCCGAAGCGACCAGAAGAGCCCCGAGCCGTTGGAGGTAGAGACGAACCCCGCCTCCAGTGCCCCCCCACAGTTTGGACAGACACCCTCGGCCATGAAACCAACCCCGGGAGCCCCCGAGTCGTATCACGCTATCTTCTTTGCGCTGGAAAACAGATGACCAGCGAAGTCGGCCCACGGATTTTGATCGACCCGGAAAACTACGGCCCCCGCAGGGCCGGGTACCCCGCGGGGGCCAACATCATCGTGATCAGAGAGGTATGATGGACATGCTCAGTCCCCCCGTTGGTTTGGGCTGAGACCCATGTGCTTGGATGCTCGGACTGAACTGCGAAAGCGCGGGACGAGCCAGGTTGGCCAGCCCGAAAGCGCGTAGGAGTGCGTCTGGGGCGGGGGAGCGATGGCGAGCAGAAGCTCATGAGGGCTAAGGCGGCTCCCTTCCGAACCACCCAGAGCCGCGACGAGGCGGGAACGCTCGGTTCGCAGCATTAGAGGAACTCCTCCTGGGGCATCGGCACCGACCAGCTACCCGAGAACAACCCGATCTTCCGGCTAGGCGTCTTCGGGGTCAACTCCATCAACCCAGGGTAGACGGGCTCGACTTCCCCGTCCTTTTGGTGGAGCGGGACGATCGTATCCATGGCGAGGGGTGGGCGGGTGAGCACGGGGAAGCTCCCCATGACGACATCCGGGCACTCCCTGTTGCCGTTGTGTCGGAAAGTGAACTGGCGCTTTTCGTGAACTTGACCGCACGCCGTGCACACTTCGTTGTTCGTCAGCATCGTTCCAATGCCTCCGAGGTATGCACCGCTTTCGTCCGCGCGCGTCATCTTAGGGAAGACTGTGGCAATTTGGCTACTTAAAGGCCTGCCATTATTTTGTACAAAATAAAACTAAGTAGTCCCTAGGGACTACTCTAGGTCACCGTGCCAGTCCAGACCTACCTGCCGACAGAGATCCTCGATTATCTCGAGACCCACGCCCCGCCCGAAGATGCGGCTTTTGGGATCAGTCAAAGAGAGCTCGCCAAGGCCCTGGGATACCACCCTTGTTCGATGTCGAGGCCCCTCCACCAGCTTGCAAGTGATGGCATGGTACGCCTTCACAGGGGGGTGGTCCGCGGTGGGGTTCGGAAACAGCTCGTTTACAAGCTGACGGACCAGGGCCGCGAGCGACTTAGGCGGGAGACTCGGCAGGTGCCCTTGCTCACCGGCGCCATACCCCCCCCTCCGAACCCGTTCCTCGGTCGACGTGAAGAGCTCAGGCAGCTAGAGGAATTCATCCGGGAGGGCGGGGGCATGATTTGTGTCGAAGGCTCTCCGGGAATGGGGAAGACTGCCCTTGTCAGCCGGTTTCTGCGTAAGGTAAGGCGAGACAGGGTGCCCTTTTGGTTCTCCGTCCGGGCAGGGGCCTCTCCCCGGAACTTCATTTTGGCACTAGCCCACGCCCTCTCATCGGTCGGCGCCCAGCAGCTAGCCTACTACTCCCAGTTGCCGAAAGCTCCACTAGGTAGGGAGGTCGCCGACCTGGTGGGGCGGGCCCTGGGCGAACGCCGACTTGTCGCAGTAATCGATGACTTGCAGTTCGCTACACTCGATATGCGGAAATTTCTGGGCGAATTCATAGTCGGCCTAAATCGCGATCTAGAGCACCTATTTCTTGTTCTAAGCCAAGAGTCAACCTTCTTTGAACCCTTGGAACCTGATCCTCACCGTATCGTTCTGGGTGGCCTAGACCGAGCAGCTGCGCATGAGCTCACGGACAGAAAGGGGGGGCTCGCTGATCGGTTCGAGGCAGTATACCAGGCAAGTCTGGGTTCTCCTTTACTTCTCCAGCTCGCCGTTTCGAACCCTGGAGTCGAGGCTTCCGCTTCCACCCTTCCAGCCGCTGTCGTAGAAAAACTGTCGATTACTGAGGTATCCGTACTACTTCCAGTCGCGCTAGCCAACGAGCCTCTTCCCAGTTCATTCGTAGAAGAGGGAGGGGTGATACCTCACCAACGAATTCAGGAGCTAATCCGGACTGGAGTTCTACAACGGACGCTTGAGGGTCGACTAGAACTGCTACAAGTCGTGAAAAGCGCGTTAGCCACTAGAGTTTCCCCTCGAGAGGAGAGGGAGGCCCACGTGGCCCTGGCCGGATTTTACGGCCGGAGCCATAGAGCAGAGGCAGTACGAGAACGATTCATTCACCTTGTGTCCGGAGAATCCTGGAAATCCGCCTCCCAGATCTTGGCTCGGCAAGAGAGAACTCTGCTTTTGCTTGGATACTCCGAGGTACTTCGAACAGCGATTCGCCACCTAATCTTGGCGATGCCGAAGGGTGGCCCTCGGGTGAGGGCCTTGAGGGTCGAGGCGATCTTGTTGAGGGCGCACTCAGACTACTCGGAGGCAATTCTTTCGCTAAGACGAGCGATTGACGAATCAGAAAATGATCCGAAGGTGGCTGCGGAGTGTCTCCATTTGATTGTTGAACTATATGTTCGACTGCGACAACTCGAGGATGCCGATCGAACTCTCGACATGGCGCGAAAAATTGGTCCCCTGACTCGTCGCTTACAAGTTTTCCTTCTACTGAGTGCAGCCCGCATTTCGGAAGCGAGGGGCGAATTGGGCCGCGCACACGAAAACTTCCAAGCTTCCTTCGAATTGAGTAAGAAGTTCAGAATCTCGGACCTATCCCTGGAGTGTGTCGCGGCGTGGTCTCGAATCGTCACGTTTGCGAGTGGGCCCGAAGCCGCCCTGAAGATGGTTGAAGAAGCGTTGCCTGAGGCCCGCCAATCGGGCCGAATGGACATCGTGTTCAATCTCCTTGTTGGCCGTGGTCGGGCGTACTCTCAAATGGGTCGGTACGAGCTTGCCGACCAAGAGTTCCGACAGATTAGAAGTGAGGCTGAGGCCCTCGGATACTTAAGCCAACTCGCGTACATTTTGACTGGGCTCGCTGCAATCGCGGGCGAAAGAAGTGACTGGAGCGACGTTCAACTGTATGCGAAACAGGCCTGCAGTCTTGCTGAAAGACTCGGAGACGACCTAGTGCTGGGGCACACCTTGGCGACCATGTGCTCGAGCAGAGTACGCCAAGCAGAGATGGAGAATCGGCAGGATCTGTTAGAGGAGGCTGAGTCCAGCGGGATAAGGAGTATCGAGGTACTGAGTAGGATCCCACCGACGGACTCGCTCGCCCTGGCGCACGGCTACTTGGTCGAAGTTTATTCGAGGAAAAAACAACCTGAGAGAGCGGCCCAACATAGGAAGGAGGCCGAGAGACTAGTCGACCAACTAGGACTTGATTGGCTCAAGGAGATATTTGCGCGTGAGTTCGGGAATCCAGCGACAGCCCCAGCTATTTGATAGGCCACAACGTCAGTTCGACTTCAAGCTACGGGTAGGCATGCAGAAGGTCTGCGGAGCCTACCCGCAATGCGAAGAAGTTACTGAGACTCGGTAGACTGAAGAGGAACGAGTGGGACCCACATCTTGACGTCAGCACCTCCAGGCGCCCTCGCCGCCAATTCGATATTTAATGGCGCCGGAAAAAGACCTTCAACCCCTCGGCGGTTATATTACGCGTATAGGTACGGAGGCATACGCACCAAACTGGTTTTTCTTTGAATTATAAGAAATCTAATTTTCGCCCGTTTTCTTTCCCAGCGGATGGAAGAGAGCGCTCTTGCGCATCTTGAAAATCAGTCGCTTGTCATCAACGGTGTACCGGGTCTGGGACCATGGGTCGGCAATGTTCGAGTAGCCGCGTACTTCCCAGAATCCAGGTTCGTCCTCGATCACGAATTTCAACCCCCTGAGCCACTTCGCGCTTTTGTAAAAATATCGCTTGGGAACTAGCATGCGTACCGGACCACCGTGCTCCGGGTCCAAGGGGTGGCCCTCGACGGCATGGGCCAATAGCACATCATCATCCATCAACGCTGCCAACGGTAACGATGTCGTGAAGCCTTGTTCACATTCCATTACGACGAATTGGACGTCGGCTCGGACGCCTGCTTGTTCGGCTACCTCCCGGAACGGAACCCCTTTCCACTTCATACCGAGTTTCGTCCAAGAAGTCACGCAATGGATATCGGCGATCTGCTCCTTCTGGGGGAGACGAAGTAGGTCCGCGAACGAGAGCCGATACGGGCGGTCTACTTCCCCGTGAATGTTGAGGTCCCAACTCTGGGTCGTCAATTCGAAGGGAACGGACCCCGCGTGCAAGATGGGCCACCCGTTCGTTAGGATCTGGCCGGGTGGTACGCGAGCCGCGGCCATTGGGACGCCACCGGCCGCGCCGACATAGCGTTTGGGTGAACTCGATCCCGCTACGGACGCAGACCGTTAGGGATGGCGACGCTGTATCCGAACCTCGTCCCCCTTCCAGTTGAAGGCGAGACGAGTCCGCGGTTGCCAGACGGAGCGTCGGTCCCAAAGTGCGCCCACGAGTAGGGGGAGCCCGATCGATGCGTCTACGTGGGCCATGGCCCGAGTCGCCGTTTTTGAGATTTTACCCCACGACTGAGCTTCGTCCAAAGTACTGCCGGATAGTCCACCCCAGTGGGGAACGTCCGTCGTGATCTGGAGCGCGTAGTGATGTCCCTCGCCTTCACGCCCAAACGCGTAGTTAGCCATCACGATCCCGTCGTTGATCCAATTCTTCGGCGTCCCGCCCCCGATGTAGACGACCGCCGTTCGCGGCGAATGCGCCAGGATCTGGACCAGTTCGTAATTGTCTCGGACGGCATCCAGTATGAACCGTGGTTTACCGCGGTGCGCTTGATAATGGAGGGTTAACCCAATACCAATCGAGCTATCGATGAGGGCGGGAGAGAACAGAGGGATCCCGCGTCGTGCGGCCGTTGCCACGATCGAATTTGGGTCGTCGAAGTGTTGCCCGAGGAATGCCAGGTACTCACGAGAGGAGGCCGGGCGCGCCGGAAATTTACTCGTGATCTTGCCAATGATCCGGTCCGTGTCCTCGAATTTAAGCTCGTCCACGTAGGTGTCGTAGATCCGGTCGAGGTAGAGTTCGCGTAATCGAACGTCGTCTGCGGTTGGGGTCCCCATCCAGTGACGGCCCCCAATCGTCTGGTAAATGTCCTGATAGAACACGGCACCCGTCGACACTACGACGTCGACGAGCCCCCAATCGATGAGGTCGCGCAATACGGCCCGCAACCCCGCGGCGATGAGCGGTCCCGACAGCCCCAAGAAGATCGTGGGTCGGCGCTTGTCCGTTAGGGCGTTCTCCCACACTTCGAGGCAGCGCCCCAGATTACGCGCTTGGATCGAAGTCGTTTGGAACTGCTTGAGCAGGTCACCCAGACCTCGAATTTTCGCGACTTGGATGGGAGAAACCGGCTTTTTCAAGAACTTGCGGCGGCCCGCGGACGTCGACTTAGCCACGTGTCGCCGCAGGGAGGTATCTCACATAAACGCTCGCAGCGGGACCCCGCGCAGATTGGGGTCCGTCCATCGCTTCCGAGAGCCTTAAATCCGTGGAGATACGCCAATTCATTGGAGGTCCGGGTGTCTCCAGTTCCCGCCGCAGTTCTCCGCTCGCTGGAAAGCCTCGCGGAAGAAAGTGGCCGCACGATCGTCATCGCCGGGCCCTCGATCAGCGGAAAAAGCGCGCTCCTGGAAGAGATCCGCGCGATGCTCAAGGCAGGGAACGTTCGCCGGATCGAACTCCGGGGCAACTATCGAAATCGGACGATCCCGTTCGGCGCGTTGGACGGGTTGGAGGAACCGATGGCCTACAGCGAAGGAGAGCCCGGTGGTCCTTCGGAAGAAGAGGAAGAGCCACCGCCGGATTGGAGCGAAGAAGATCTTGGCAAGACCGGACTACCGGTCGCCTACGTCCCGGACCGCCCGCCGCAGATGCGCCGGAGTCGCGGCGAACGGCCGCGGACGATGTTCTTGGGGCAGCCGGTGCGAGGACGGGCGGCTCGAGAGGCGGACGCGAATGTGTTCTGGCAGAATCTCGTCCAGCAGTTCCGTTCGGAACACGCTAGCCCTATTGCGATGCTGGTGGAAGACGGGTGCCTCTTCGATAGCCAAAGCCGTGAGTTCGTCCTGGCCATTTCGGCCCGGGCGCGACTTCGTCCCCTGTTATGCGTGATCGTGCTCGACACCACGGTGTCCACGTATGTGGCCTGGGAGGACCAGCTCTCCGGCCGAGGTGACGTCGATTGGATCCGGATCGCTCAACCGAAACTCGACCCTCGCGAGGCCCACCGGCTCAAGGTCACGTTCGATCAACTACCGGATACCACGCGTCGGATCATCGGCTACGTGGCCCTGATGGGAGGGGTGGTGGCCGAAGTCGCGCTTAGTCGAGTAGCGAAGCTCAAATTCGCTCAGATCACCGAATTGCTGCTCCCCGCAGTCAACGCGAACATCCTGAAGATCCAGGACGGGAAGGTCCAGATTCCTCACCTCGCGTGGACGCAGCTGATTCCAGAGCTGACTCCCGAGAAGGATCGGAAGGCGATGCACCTCGAGATCGCCGAAGGGCTCGCCGCGCTGAGCCCCGAATCCAACCTGGCGCGCGAGATCGAAATTGGACGCCACTTTTTTGCCTGGTCCCCCGGACCGATGGCGCTGCGTCACTTGCTCGTCGCCGGCGAGTTAAGCATTCAAGCCAATCAGTTTGACCAAGCGGAGGAGCTTCTCGCGCAGGCGATCATTTGCATCCCGTCGCTCCCGCCCGCGGAGCAAATGGCGAAGGATGCCGAAGTACGGCTACTCCACGCCCAGGCACTTTTCATGTCGGGCCGCCCATCCGAGGGCGAGGACGAACTCCGAGAGGGGGTCAACCGAGCGCTTCAAGGAAACGTCGCTTCCAGCCAGTTAGAGGGATGGATCGAACCCCTCGTCCTGGTCTTGCGCGCCGTAGGACCGCGCCCGTCGCTCGAGGCCGAACTGCAGGAGTTGTCGGATCGCTGCCATGCTGCGGCGACGATTCCCGCTGAGATTCTCGTGGACACCATTCTCACCACGCTAGAATTCGACCGAAGTCGCCCGCGCATGGCCCGTCAGGAGTCGCGG
>JBAUYF010000004.1:0-106739 GCA_049584655.1 Thermoplasmata archaeon
GTCCTGCCCAAACGAATTCGGTTTCGGGATGAATGATAGTGTATGGAATCTTAGTTGTGGGGGAGACGATAAATTGTGGGAAAGAAGGATTACGTGCCCAAGGAAACGCGGCGTCATCGTAGACGACGCTCTTATCGGAAGCCGTACTGACGTAGGAGAACTGAACCTCTGGTGCACCGAGAGCATTCACGGTTGCGGTGATTTGCAGTTCGATAGTCGCTGGCTTCGAAGTTGAGAACACTACGTTCTGAAAGTTTCCAGAGTATTGAGAAGATGGGCAATCTTGGTAGAAATACTGTGACTGCGATTCTCCTTCCAATAGCGATCCATTTCCGTAGATTGAATTCGCGGGAATCGTAGCGGCAACCGACGACGCATTCCAAATATTGTCGACATATTCTACTGTCGCGTTTGCTTGGCTACCAAACAGGGCGAAAATCGCGACGTTTTGAACCCAGTAATAGTAGTGAGCGTTACCGACACCGAAATTGAGAACTGCGTTCAACTGAAGGCTAATCTCCCCATAGATGCCTCCGGGAGAACACTCTTGTTCCCCTGATGAGTTGCTCACTCCGAGGGATTCGATAGAAACGATCCCTACGAACTCATTTGTTGAGTACGGATCAGCGCTTCCGGTGCCGTTGATTCCGTAATCGGCGATTCCCATAGGCGCTGGCTCGTGTTTGTAGACTGTTGGGGGCGCCAATCCTTCCCCATTTGATCGCGTTCCGTCAAAAGATGTCTGACTCGAATCCGCGAGTCCGAGCGCTCTATGCGATACCAGCGATGGTGTACTCGGGCCAGGTGTAGATGCCCCCAAATCCGGATTCGTTTTCGAATTCTCATCGGAGGCAGTACCAGTCGTGGATGGACTCTGTGATCGAGATTCCAGAGTGGTGCTCGTCAATATCATGACGAGGCAGATTAAGATGGCCAAAATCGGGATTGTGCGTGTCAGATACAGGTCTCGTGCAGGTGAACGATATCCTGAACGATGATTCGTTCTTGTTAGTTCGAGCTTCACCAAGGGCGCCCCGAGAAATATTTGCTTGAAAGATCCGTAGTTGTCCCGCCATATAGATTCTTTCCGTTTCCATCAATCGATTGAATGGTATCGCCTTTCTGCACGAGTATTTATTCGAACATAACTCTAAGGTAAAGCGAGCCACACGTCGTCCGAACGCCCGCGAAACGACCATTCAGCTTAGATCAAATTGACTCGCTCTCGCTATCCGAAGAATCTGGGCGTTAGCCACTCACGCTGACGTTAAGGGACAGAGGCTGAATCGTAGGACCTTGGTTAACCACTTTAAATGTGACTATTGGAACCACATCTCCCAGGCAAACTGAGGACGGCCCGGGGGCCGTGGAGTTCCAGTATGGCAGAAGGGCGGGAAGCGTCCCCTCAGGAACACCTACATATTCAATTGTAACATTCGTCACTTGGAAAGCGCCCGTTCGGGCGCCCACGATTGACGTGAGGCTATATTGAGATAGGTTTTCGCCGACGCAGTTGAATGGCACTGATAATTCGACATTCCAACGATGAAGCGTGATTGATCCGCCAACGGGCGCCTCGCCACACTCGTTGGTGCAATTGCCAGCACTCACAAAGCTACTCGAAGCATTCCCCCAGAAGGTAACAGACATGCCTTGCATTACGAAGGTTTTCGTGGGGGATTGAGTTAGGACCCAGTAGGAGATCCCAGCCACAACAGTGATGCTAACGATAGCGACGGCCAAAACGGTGTAAAGCTTACGACTCGATTCCTTCTGGCTGGGCCCGTGGTCAGGATTTGTGTGAGATTCCGTTTTTCCGCTTGCTGAGATCACGGCCTGTACAGGGATTCCACTACATATCACCGCTACTGGCTATGATCGGACCAGAATCATACTGCCTTTATTATCGAGGAATACGTCTGTATCTCTTGTTCGCTAAGTGAGACCGGAGTCTGATGCTTGACCGAGTCTGATCTGAGCCCCTATTGTCTGTGGTTGAGCTGTTTGTTTCAGAGTCAAAACCAAAGTCATCCGTCTTAGGTGGGAACTGCCTTACCACAGGACTTGCAAAACGCAAAGCCGGCTGAGACTGGCGAGCCGCAGAAAGGGCAATCACCTCGTCGCGGTCAGAGTAGAGTTTGCGCTTCACCAAACCAACCCCCGTAGAAAGGCGAGCAAGATCGTCGGATAGTTGGCGTCCAATGTACGAGATGTTGTCGAGGTTGATGACCGAATGGTTTGTCGCGAGGTCGGCCAGCGCCTGGTCTTGGGACGGCGTGAGAACTGGGGCCGCTGACGGATCGACGAGCGCTTGCAGTCGGATAGCTGCGCCGGTCTTTCCGGAGTTCTCGCCCCCGACCAGAACGACGACCGGCTTTGGCGAGTCTGGAAATAGAACGTAAAGAACCAATATCGACAGTACAAGGAGGGGTTGGTCCTCCGCCGTGTCGCCGCTTTGGGGCTTCAACCGGACGAAGCGAGCGAGATCGAGAACTCTCCTCCAGCCATTCATTCCGTGGGGCGCCGGAGTGGGCTCCGGCAGCGGAAGCATGTGGGCCCGGTGGTCGAATACGGGTAGTGCAATCTCCTCGATCCACCAACCGTCCGAGCCAACGTGGATCGCACAGCGCCTCGGATCGGCCATATAGAGAAGTGAGGCGCACACCCCCGCCGGCGCTACCCTGAGCCGCAGATCTACAATGCGAGCCGGCGGCAGATCTCGGGCGAGAGCTCTCCCCAGCAGCGCCTTTACCGCGACCGAGAGCTCACGCTGCGGGACTCGATCCCCGGCGAGTGTGTAGAAGCGATATCCGAGCGAGTCGACCAAGTCGGGTGAGCGGGGGTCCTCGATTAGGACTCCATGGCCGGAGGGGATTGCGACGCGAGCCTCACCGGTGACACCGCGAAAGGGCCGCGCGTGCCTCACTTCGACGAGTTCGTTGTAGCACTCATACCCCGGTTCCACCGGCTCTTGGAAATGCGTTTTCGGGTTTTTGTCCTTGAGAATTGGTAAAGGAGCTTCGTACTCCCAGCCCGGGTGAAGTCTCCAGGGGTTCTCTAGGAAGTGGGCTGCGCGTTCCTTTTCATCGAGCGCTAGAAGCGCCGAAGTCCAGTCCGGCACTTCGCGATCCCTTATCCGCGCGTAAACAACGTTGGCCGTTTCCCCGGCCGAAAGCCCCGCACGGACCTCTTCGATCCACTTGTCCCGCAGCGCCCTCGTCTTGGTGCTGGCCCGAACCTCGGACGTAGACGGTGATGCACTCGGGCCGAAAACCTTCTCTTGGGCAAGGACACCGATGCGGTCCTTCCATTGAGCCGGGACGCTCCTTGGAGGGTCGTCAGTCACCGCGCTCACGCCGCCAGTATCCCCCGCCGGCGCGCCGCAACGTCCTTAAAACCGAGCTTTTCCTCGATCCGCCGCTGCGCGCAACTCCAACAAATCTCCTTTCGAGCGATGTCGTCGAAAAAATGGCCGCGCGACGGGTCTATCGGACGGGAGCAGCCGGAGCAATAGATCGAAATCATCCGGGACTGACCTCTGGCACGATCCTGAGGCGACCGATGCTCGTTTTGGTGTATACCAAACGGACGTCGGCCCGCCCTTCCAACTCGTGGACCAGGCGCTCCACTGCGTCGAAACTACCTACGAATACAAAGGCGGCCGAGACGCGAATCCCGGCGAGATCACTTCGCGGGTCTACCATCTTTCGGTCGTTCGGTTGGAACGTTCGTCGTCGGCGAGCTCGGCGATTTGGCGTTGACCTTCAGCGACACTGAGTTCACCGTCGGCCCCCCGAGGGGAGCTTATCGGCAGCGTCCTCAGTCGTCTCCTTGGAACGACGTCGGATCTCGCGCCAGGCGTCGTCAAGGCCTGAACTTTCGAAAATTAACGAATCCGGCGGCGGCGGGGGCAACCCGGCGACAGGAGTGCGGTCCCGACGGCGGGCGCCCCCGGACCGCAGTTCAGGGCCGCGGCCCTCGAGCTTGATGTCATTGGCAACCGCACCAGCCATTCCGGAAGCACAGCGGCCGCATCGGTTCTTTAAACCGTTCGACCGGTTTGGAGGTTTCGTGCTCCTCCTCGAAAGCAAAAAATCAAGTGGTCCGGTTACTGACAGAAGTGGTCCGTTCTTTCTTGTTCAAGCGAGCGCCAGAGACGGGGTCAGTGCGCCAACGGACGCAAGCGCGGGGTCTGCCCCCCTTCGCACCCCGAAGGATTCTCGCCCAGCGCGTCACGCCAGCCCGATGAGTACTATCGTCGTAGCTACGAGCCTCCCGGCTCGGCCATGGCCCGGAGTTGGCACGGACTACGCAAATCTCGCTAAACACTCCCTGCGGGAGCACAATGCCCGAATCAAGAGCCCGCAACGCCAAAGACGCCGGACGCGCTGACGCCGACCGGTTGTACTCTCTGTCTATCAGGACGATTGCCCGCTTCCTCTCCTTCGAGGTGCTTCTAAGGTTCAAGAGCCGCAGAATCTCGGCGCTTTGAGAGCGGTCCATCTTCCATTTCGCCTCCGATAGCCACGGGGCGATCTTGTGTCGCAGCCACGACCAGTACTTTCGTCTGTCATACTCTCCCTTTTGGTTGTAGAACTGCGGGTGTCTCCACTTGTACCAAATCGCTTGGGCGCGTTGAATGTTGGCGAAGTACTTGAGTTCCGAAGTTGTCGGTGGTCTTCCAGACAGAAAGTCCAGGAATTGTCCTTGCCCCCCCGGCCACATCTCGCTGGAGATTCTTGGGTATCCGTCGACGTCCATACGGGCGAATGCGGTTAGCCGCCGGAACAGCTCAAACTCGGTGGGTGAATCGCCGTCTTTCTCTCGTCGTTCGGGGTTATCAAGTTCTCGAGCGAGAAGAGAATTGAACGATTCACGCGAACCCGCACCCAACATGGCCCCCTGAAGGCCAGCTTAGCCAAGCGGTTCCGGCCTTATGAACTCTAACTCATGGGGGGATTCACCGTCGGGTTTCTCCTCGATGAGCGCGCGCCCGTTTCACGCTCGGCGTCGCCCTCGCGTTGGCCAGGTGCGCAACGAGAAAGTCCCGAATCTCAGGCCGACTCAGCAGCTCCGCTAGTTCTCTTTGGGAGGACTCGACCCCTCGCAGCTCCTCGACAGCGGGAAGGCTCAGAGGTCCCCCGCACGTCGAGCAGAAGTTCGAATCGGCCTGGTTAACGGTCGAGCACCGTCCGCACCTCTTCGGCGTCCGCGACGGTTCACGCGTTGTGGGCGCCGGCTCTGCCACCCCGTAACGAGACCCCAGGGCGCGACGCACATCGCTCGAGTCGAGGTGGATGTAGTGCTTCGACACTCGACTCCCCTGGGTCCAGCCGGCGATCTTCTCGAGAACGGATTGATTGATCGCGGGATCCTTTGCCAGTTCGGTAAGCCTGCTTCGTCGCAGGTGGTAGAGCGTGACTGGTTTCCCGAGGTTGGCGCGAGCCGAAGCCTTGTCAACAATTTTGACCATCGCTCGGTAACTCGCGGCATGACCGCGTTCGGGCTCGCGCAGGGCCACCCACAGCGGGGCCTTGGGGTTCCCGGCTTCCGGGTGTGTCTTGAGCCATGTCAACAGGGCGGGCACGCCATCTTCGTAGATGAACGCCGAGGTGTTGTCGGAGTCCTTCTCGCGGTGGACGTGGAGCTCGACCCACCCGTTGTGCGGAACGACATCGCCAACGCGGAGCTGGTAAATCTCGCCGGGTCGACACCCGCTGGAAAAGCAGGTCCATAGCCACGCACGATCCCGAGCCGTGTCGACGGCATCTACGAGCTTCTGCACGTCGTCGCGCGTCAGCATGTCCTTCGCGACGAACGGGCTCTTCCACGTACCGTATTTCAGCCGGCACCGGTTCGGGAGATCCTCACCGCGTCGTTCGAAGTGCCATCGCCAGAAAACCCCCAGGCAGTTGGCGGCCGTCTGGCGCGAGAAGTACGAGTACCCGTTCGCATAGCCGTTCTTTGAGAAGGTCCGCTCCTCGCCTTTGCTCTTGGTCGGGAACGCATCGTTGAACTCACCCTGTACGTCAGGCCCCGGCTCGAGGAACGACTTTCCCATCCGGCTGGCCGCGACAGGAAGCCAGGAGAGGTAGTTCCGTAGGTGAAGCGCGCCGACCTCGCCCTTCTTCGCCCGAAGGAACGCGACGATTGCATCCCGCTGGTCGCGGGTCGGGTCGACTGCTTCCCCGTTGCGACCGATCGGCGCATCGCCCCTTAGGGCCTCTAGCCGCGACTCGTTGTAATGTTCGACCAGATGCACGTCCTGGAACGGGTTCGAAGGAGGAGGTGGTGGCGGCATCATCGACCAAGGTATAGGCTGTAATGGATATGAACCTAACTCTGATAGCGGGGCATGGATTTGAACCATGGATCTACGGGTTATGAGCCCGTCGGGATTTCAGGACGGACGGTGTTCCGTCCGTTTTCCTGACTACCCTACCCCGCTGCGGCGCGGCGAAGGAGGTCGGTCTATATGAGAGCTTCAATGAGCGAGACTTAGAAAGAACCGGAAAAGCATTGCGCGCACCGACATCGCGTCGAACTCTAGCCCGGTGACCTCCGACGATGCCGCTCGATCCACCCGACTGCGTAGTCGACCAGGGGGCGCTGGCGCATGAGTCGCGCCGTCGCCATTCCGACCGTCCCGAGCTGGACAACTCCTCCCGCTAGTTCGTAATCCGCCCCCAACGCGGAGAAGTCATCGGAGGTTCCGTCGATATCCCGGAGTCGTACCGCCTCGATCCTTCCATCCCGCACGACGCGGCCCGCCCAATCGAAGACTGCCGCGCGTCCCGGCCACTCGGCGCGATGCTCCGCCAGATGCATCGAGGTATTCGACCCATGATCGACACCGAGCAAGAGCACCCAACCCCCCACGTCAAAGAGCCGGGCCAGGGGCGAATTCTCCCCCAAACCAAAGTCGAGCGTTTGGGTGCGGAGCAGTTCTTGAGCACCTGGACCTCGCGCTGCGAACGAGTCGTTCGGATGCAGGCTTCGAAGTGTTCCGGGTTGCGTACGAAAAAGTTCTGCGATGACCCCCAACCCCCGCGAGGGCGTCCATGCCGGATCGTACGGAGACCACTCGTTGCGAATGATCGGCCACCAGGATTCCGGGACGGGAGGATTTCGCCACCGAGAGGGCTCGGGAGCGCTTTCGCTGAACGCGGGCATCATGAGGGTGCCTCCCGTTCCCACCGCGTCCTCTAATGCCCCGATCACCGCTTGGGGGCCCCCGACCACCCAACCGAGCGAGCTCAACGAGGAATGCACAAGGATCGTGGAGCCCGCTGTCACACCGAGGGATTGCAGATCGCGTTTGAGGGTCGCGTGGGTGCTGGGGAGAGACCGGGTCCGCGCCACGACGTCGGCTTCGGTCATCAAGCTAAGGAATGGACCGGGGCTTTTAGGCGAGCGGCTCATCCGACGCCGGGGATGATGGATTGGTCGACCCGAGTTCGAGGCGCCCTTCCGAACTTCCACCGTTCGCGACGCTCAAGGACGCGGCCCAGTCGGTCTGGCCCGAGCGAACGCTCAAGCGGTTTCGAGTTCACGATGACGGGTGGACGAACCTCGTTTTGGAGGCGGACGAGGAGCTCATCTTCCGCTTCCCTCGCTGGCGGGAGGTCGCGCGAGTCTTGGATTACGAGGTGCGAGTACTCGACTTAATTGCGCGGCATCTTTCGTCGCCGGTACCGCAGCCCATACGGATCGCGGTTCTCTCCAATCCCCGAGGCTGGCCGTTCATTTCCTATCGGAAGATTCCAGGTAGACCCCTGAACACGATCCGACGACTCGATGAAGCGGGGAAACGAAAACTAAGAGCCTTCGTGCGAACCCTCCTGAACGAACTTGCTTCTATGCCCACGCGTCCGTTGCTTCGGATCGGGGCGCCGGAAGGCGATCCTCGCGCGTGGGCGAAAAAGTATCGCGGGTTAGAAACGCGGTACCATCGTCGCGCCTCGTCGAGGATACCGGCACCCACCCGCCGGAAGTTGGATCGCGCCTTCGAGCGGTTCTTTGCAGATCTCCAGAGCGCCCGATATCGCCCGATAGCGACGCACGGGGACCTCGGACTAGATCATCTACTCTGGGATGTTTCCACGAATCGGCCGACAGGAGTCATCGATTGGGAAGATTTCCGGCTTGGGGACCCAGCGTTCGACCTGACCGGATTCAACTGCCCGGAGACCGGTGGACCGCGCGAGTGGACTCGCGCGCGTAAATCCGAAGCCGACGCCACGTTCGAAGAACGGCTGGCGTTCTACCGGGCCATCCGGCCCCTACACGGGGTACTCTACGCGATCGAAATCCGCGATCGGGAACTGTTTCACGCTCAACTCTCCAAACTCAGCGTGACCCTTCAAGTGTGAACTTGGACGTCGTTTACCGCACGGAGATATCGAGTCTGCGGAACGTGCTCCGCTGCACGAGTCACTTCGTACGGAGAGCGCGGAATCCGAGCAACAGGGCCAAGGCGCCGAGCACTACCGCCCAACCGAGTAGTCCCGCCAGGTAGACGTAGGCCGGATGCGGGTAGTATTGACTTCCGAAGAACGTCTCACGCATCACGTTGACCGCGAGCGAGACCGGGTTGTATTCCGTGATGGTCTGCAACCACTGCGGCGATGTTCCGTTTGGATAGAGGGCATTCGACGTGAACAGAATGGGAAGGTTGAGGAGATTCACCAGCGCGAAATACGACTCGACACGCGCGACCAGGAAGCCGAACGCTAGGAACAACGACGTAAAGGCGATCGCCAGAATGAAAACCGCCGCCACGACTTCGAGAATCCCGACCGCCCCCACGGATTGCGTAACCGTTAGCCCGACCAATCCCGGCACGTGGGCGAAGACCAACGCGAGACCCATCACAATGAAGATCGGAAGGACCACGAGCAATCCCCGGAAGATCAGGGAGGAGGCGAAGATCGTGCTGCGGCGGACCGGCGTGGCGATGGTCCGCTGGAGGATCCCGAGCTGCTTATCGAAGATCACGCCGGTCCCCGAGAAGAGCGCCGACGTCACCGCCACCAGACCCACCATTCCGACGGAGAAATACGAGAAGTAATTGGGAGCGCCTAGGAGAGCGGCGGTAAGGCCGGCCTGCGCGTCGGGCGTGCCGGGCACAAGTTTCGACAAGTTGAACGCCTGGCCAAACAGCAGCAAGTAGAGGACGGGAGTCATGAGACCCGCCACGATCCACGTAGGGGCGCGCACCCAGCGGAGATACTCCCGCTTCAACAAGGAGGTCAGAGGAAGCAGCATTACCGACCCCCCCGTCCCCGCCCGCCAAACACCGAGGCCTGCCCGGCGCGGGATTGGTCGTATCCTTCTTCCCGGTACGCCTTTCCGGTTAGTGCCAGGAACACTCTGTCCAAGCTCGGTCGATGTACCGTAATGCCGTCGATGGCTACCCCGTCGGAGTCGCAGGCCCGGACGAGTAGGGATACGAGTCCCTCGGCGCGTGGGCACTGGACGTGATAGTGGCTGCCCTCGCGTTGCACGCTTCGGACCCCTGGCACCGCCGTCAGGACGGTGGTCAGGTCTGGGGCCGCGGCGGGAACTACGAGCTCCACGACATCTCCTCCGACACTCTCCTTCAAGGTTTCCGCCGTTCCGGTCGCGATGATCTTTCCGTGGTCGATAATAGCGAGCCGGTCGCAGAGGTTTTCGACCTCGTCCAGATAATGAGTCGTCAAGAAAATCGTCACCTTTTGTTCTCGCCGGAGTTCCAGAATATACCGCCAGAAACCAGCACGGCCTTGCGGGTCCAGGCCGAGGGTCGGTTCGTCCAAGAAGAGCACTTTCGGTGTATGCACCATGGCGACCGCGAGCTCAAGCCGTCGCTTCATCCCTCCCGAATACCCTTTCACGCGTCGGTCGGCCGCTTCCGTGAGGTCCATTCGGGCCAGCAGTTCCTTAATCGGTTGCGCGCACACGGAAGGGGACATCCCGAACAATCCCCCGGCGAGCAGCATATTTTCGCGACCCGTCAACTCGCCGTCCGCGGTAGAGTCCTGAAAGACAAGCCCGATCTCACGTCGCACTTCTCGGGCTCTTTCCACGACGTCCAGTCCGGAGATCGAGGCGTGACCCTGCGTGGGCAACGTCAAGGTCGTGAGCATGGACACGGTCGTCGTCTTACCGGCCCCGTTAGGGCCGAGGAAGCCGTAGATCTCGCCCTCGCGGATCGAGAACGAAACGTCGCGAACGGCCTCGACGCCACCGGGATACGTCTTGCCGAGATTCTCTGTGACAATCGTAACGGCGCCGTTCATCGCGGCGACACTGACCATCAAGCAATATAGCGGCGCGCCCCCGACGACCGCGAATCACTGGGCAGCAGGGAGGCGCCCCGAACTGTTCGCGCACTCTCGGGGTGCTCATCTGCGGTGAGTATCCCTTAATGAGGGGGGTTTCCTCGATGTCGAGCGTGAGCGCCAATCCGGTCTCTACGGACTCTCCTCCGACCGGAGAGTCAGTGGTCGTAGCCGAGAACGTTCGGCACTCCTACGATGGGCGCAAGTTCGCCTTGGACGGGGTCAGTTTTGCGGTACGACGAGGAGAGGTATTCGGACTCCTCGGGCGGAACGGCGCGGGAAAGTCCACCCTCATCAAAGCCATGACGACGTTGATCCAGCCGACCTCGGGCTCGCTCCGCGTGCTGGGTATGGATCCGCTGCGCGATGGCCAGCGGATTCGGCGCCGTATCGGGGTTGTGCAACAAGGGGAATCGTTCGATTTCACGACGGTTCAGGGGAATCTCGACGTGTACGGCATCCTCTGGGGGATTCCCAAGGCCGAGCGCATTCGAAGGCGGGAACAGCTCCTGACGCGGTTCGGACTCGAAGAGATTCGCAAGAAACGGGCCTTCGACCTCTCCGGTGGGCAGAAGCGACGCGTGCAAGTCGCGCGGGAATTCATGCACGATTGCGACATTCTGTTTCTCGATGAGCCGACCGTCGGACTCGACGTGATCATGCGACGGACACTCTTGGATTCGATCCGGGACGAAGTGCGACGCGGACTTACCGTGGTGTTCACCACGCACAACTTGGAGGAAGCGGACTACCTGTGCGACCGGGTGGCCGTCATCGAGGAGGGACGATTCCTCGTGCTCGATGAGCTCGAGAACCTGAAGCGGCTCTACGGCGGAAAGAAAACGATCGACATTTCTGTAGGTAACGGCGACTCTGGCCGCTTCTTCACTGCGCTGTCAGAAGGTCTCGGCGGGCGAGCGAGCGTGACGGCGACTGCAGGTTCCGCCGTCATCCTGACCGACGACCCGAAAGAGGCCCTCGCCAAGATCGTCGAACTGTCACAAGCAATGGGCGTGCAACTCGAATGGCTCAACGTGCGGAAGAACACGCTCGAGGATGTCTTTCTGCGCTCCGTCAACCGGGGAGGCGAGGCGCTTGCAAGTTCCTAATCTTTTGCGACTGATCTATCGGAACATCAAGGTCAACACCGACCCGGGCAGCCTCGTCATCCTGATCGGACTGCCTGGTCTGTATCTGATCTTCTTTGGCTATGGATTCCAATCGATTACCGGCTCGGGCGGGTCCGGTACCAGCTACCTGGCGTTCCTTACCCCGGGCATCCTCTCGTTCCAGGTCGTGATGGCCGGCACCGTCGGCGGTAGTATCCTCTGGGCCGACCGGCGATGGGGAATGCTCTTGCAACTCCTGGTGGGGCCGTTCACACGATTGCAGTACCTTCTCGGCATCATGCTCACGTCCGTTCTGTTCGGTCTCGGCGGAGCGGTCGTCATGCTGGGCGTCGCCTATGCGCTCTTGGGAACCGGCCCGTCCCAATTGTTTGCGTTTGGGGTCATCTTTGCTTCGATCGTGGTCGGTTCGATCTTCTTCGGCGCGTTGATGCTCTTCATCTCCGCGCTCGTCAAGTCCAATACGGCCTACAACAGCATCCAGATCCTCTTGCTCTTCGTCGTCAATTTCGCGAGCACCGTGTTCTATCCGCTGAGCAACGGCCTCCCCCTTACGCTTCGCATCCTATTCCAAGTGAATCCGCTCACCTATGTGGCGGACGCCGTTCGAGGCGCGTACTCCGCGAGTTTGACCGCGACGGACGTGTATCAGATGCTGCTGCTCGCCGCGGAAACCGTGATCGTTCTGTTTCTCGCGACACGGGCCTACATGCGCTCGGACGTCTCGTACGAATGAGCGCGAGGGTGCCACCCCCGCGCGGCCGTCTTGCGTCCCGGACCTTCCTGGATGAGCTTCTCAGTACCCCGACCGAAGTACATTCGGCGCCGAGCAGCCTGGCAGGGGTTCGCACGCTTTCAAAGCCCCCAGGCGACGTGGGATGATTCGCTCTCCTCGAGAAGCGGAGGATGCACTCCTTGACTTTCCGTTGCCCCGGGAACCGGGTAAGGAGGAGTCAAGAAAATATCCTGAACTGGCTCCAGGATTGCAACGGAGCGACGCGCGCGTGACCGATCCCAACTTGGTGCAGTTTCACGAACTTGCGAAGTACTACGATGCGATCAATGATTGGAAGGATTATCGAGAAGAGACTCGTCGCCTAGAAGCGATCGCCAGCCGTTATGGACGGCGCGGGAAGACCGCGTGGCTGGATGTCGCCTGTGGAACGGGGCAGCATCTCGAGCATCTACGCTGGAATCACTTCATCACGGGAGTCGATGGAAGCCGCGAGATGCTACGGCAGGCTCGCCGGCGCCTGCCGGGCGCGCCGCTAGTATTCGGCGACATGCGGACCTTTCGCCTCCCCCGGCAGTTCGACGTCGTGAGCTGTCTGTTCAGTGCCATCGGCCACTTGGATACGAAGGAGGACGTTCGAAAGGCGTTCTCCAATTTGGCTCGCCACGTGAAGGAGGGTGGAGTGGTCATCGTGGAACCGTGGATCGATCCGGTGACTTTCCGGCCCGGCACGATCCACCTTCAAGCTCACGAAAGCCCGGGCCTCACGATCGCGCGTCTGGCATTTTCCCAGCGACGCGGGAATCACTCGCGCATCCACTACCACTTTCTCATCGGCGAGTCGGGGCGCCAGATCCGCTATCTGAAGGAAGTCGACGACGGATTGTTGCTCTCACGCGACGAGTTACAAGAATTGATGCGAACCGTGGGGCTTCGGCCCCACTTCATCTCCCGCGGAATTATGAAGCGCCGCGGTATTTTGATCGGGGTGAAGGGTGGCTCTCAGACTCGTTCGAGGAGTCGCAGTCCGGCCCGTACGCGATAGACCGTCGTGACTCGGGGGGAATTGTATCGCCGAGCTCGCCCCGCATTTCGAGGGCGCGCGAACTCCAACGCTCCACGATCGGGACCATCTGGAGCGGAACTTTTCGCAGGGTCCGCATTGGATAACGACCGCACGTGTTTTCCGGCGCTGCGTTTCGCCCGCGCCGTGCGTGTTCCACGTCGCTGCGGGCGAGCTACGTCAATTGAAGCGACTCGACTTCGGATAGCTGGTCCACCGTATAATCGGCTTGGCCTTCGAGCCGTTCGAGTTCGGGCGGAGATCGCATTCCATTCTGACCTACGAATCCTCGCATGAATACGACCAGTCGTATTTCGGCGTCTCGCGCCCCCACGAATTCGTCCGCCGAGCCATCCCCAACAAAGATACATCGGGACGCTGGAATGTCGCCGAGCCCCCGGCGAACTGCTTCGTACGCTTGTCGCTCCGGTTTGATGTGTCCCAAATCGCATGAGAATCCCACGAAGTCGAAGCAATCGGCCAGCGGGGAGGAACTCCAACGTCGAACTTCCATTTCGTCGCAATTGCTCAGCAGCCCGACGCGAGTCCCGTGACGGCGGATCGAGCGGAGCGCTGCCACAATTTCAGGCCGGGTCTTCTCGAGGGCGAGATCCTGGTAACGTCCGGCGCCATCGATCGCTGAATTAAGGGCCGAGTCAGGCACCTCACGTCCAATCGCGTTACAATACACCCGAATCCGTTCCCGTACGGAAGGCTCTCGGTGGCGGGCCCGCTCCACGTACGAATTCCGCCAATACTCGACGAAAGGCTCCGATTCGAGACCAAGTTGTTCGGCGAGGAACGGGCCGCGTAGAAACGTACGCGGCCGAAATTCCTCAGGGTCCACGAGGGTGTGGAAGAGGTCGAAGATAATGGCCGCCGGTCGCTGCCCGGAATTGTCCGGCCGGATGCTCACGACGTTGCTAACATTTGTCGAACTTAACATCGACTGCGAAGGGCATGACGATTGAGCCGCTCCATCCTTGGGTCGCTACTCGGTACTCGCGGGCTTCGCGAAGAGTGCTAGAACGCCGTCTGCGAACGTACCGTTCCAGCACGCGTAGTCGTGCCCACCTTCGAATTCCGCGAGGCGAGCGCTCTCGAAACGTGGGACGTCGGTGGAGGGCGGAGGCACGTCCGCGTAGAACCGCAGTCTCCTCTAGGTCTCTTGGGGCCCCGAGGCTCGAGAAGGAACAAGTCGCACGTCGGGGCCGATTCGGAAGGAGGTCCGTGGCCATTCGCTCAACCACGGAAGAGAATGGCGACCAAGTCAAGAGCGACAACGGCGGCCCGCTCATCCGGCAAACCGATCTCTTGTTCGAGTAGCGTTAATTCGGTTTCGACCGCCGACGTGACAGAAGCTGATCGCCGAAGTTTTCGAACTATTCCATAGGCATCGATTCGAACGCAGTGTTCCGGCGAAGTCAGCCGCGGGAGGGATTTGAACCCTCGGCCTGCTCCTTACCAAGGAGCCGCTCTACCAGCTGAGCCACCGCGGCACCGTCTTCCGGTCGGTCCTCGTTAGGTCTTTCGCTTGCCTCGCTTGCGAGTCGCTTTTCCCTTAGTAGGTCGGGAGCGTTCCGTCCGACCACCCCACGGAAAACCCCGGGACTCTAGCTGCCAGTTGCGCGGCGCTGCGGATACGAACGAGCGTTTCTCGAGAAACGCCCGCATCCCCTCCTTCTGGTCGTAGGTATCGAACAATTTCGCCCAAAGGCCCAACTCGTAGGCGAGACCGTCAGAAAGTCGTCGATCGACCGCTTGATTGATCGAGTACTTGGCGGCCGCCAACGCGACCGGTGATTTGGAAGCCAGCTGCTCCGCGAGCTTGCGAGCCGTTGGTCCGAGGTCCGCGCGGGATACGACGACGTCGACCCATCCTTCGCTCGCCGCGCGGGCCGCCGAGACCGACTCTCCCGTGAAAATCCATCGACGCGCCCGGGCAACTCCCACCCGCCGCACGAGGCGCTGGGTCCCACCCCAGCCCGGCATGACTCCCAGATTGATTTCGGGTTGCCCGAACACCGCATCTTCTGCGGCAACAACGAAGTCGCAGGCCAACGCGATTTCACAACCGCCCCCGAGGCAAGCGCCGTGCACGGCCGCGATCACGGGCATCGGCAAGCGCTCGATTCGATTGGCCACCGATTGCCCGAGGGATCCGTGATCATGCGCGGCCTTCGAATCCATCGGCGCCATCTCCCGGATGTCCGCCCCGGCAGCAAATGCCTTCGGGGCGGAGCTCGCGAGGATCACGACACGCGCCTCGGGGTCCGCTTCGATCTCATCGAGCCGAACGAGCAGGCGCTCCAAGAGTTGTCGATTGAGGACGTTCACCGGAGCGTGGTTCAGAGTGAGCACGGCGATCGTGCCTTGACGCGCCAGTAGGACGAGCTCCTCTGTAGTTTCGTCAGCCATCGGTCGCGGACCTGACAATTCGTATATAACCAAAACGAGCGAAGAGCGAACGACAATTCTATGGCACCCAATCAATAGCCGAGACCGTGCGGGCATTGGTTACTGGGGCGTCGCGAGGCATCGGCGAGGCGACCGCCCGACGATTGGCCGAAGAGGGTGCGGACGTAGCCCTCCACTTCAACCGACATCGGTCCGAGGCGGAAGAGGTACTGGCGGATATCGAACGGCGCGGCGGCCACGGATTCCTGGTCTCCGGCGATCTCGGAGTTCCGTCCGAAGTCAACGATCTGGTTCGACAGATCAAGAGTCGGTGGAAGGAAATGGACGTTCTCGTCCACAATGCCGGGAGTTATCCACGAGTCAAGTTCCGCGATTTGACGCCGCATGAGCTTCGAGGAGTGTTCGAAGTGCACGTATTCGGGCCTGCCAAGCTTACGCAGGGTCTTCTTCCGCTCTTGGATGAATCGGAAGCCGGTCGGGTGATCTTTGTCTCCAGCGTCCTGGCGTTCACGGGTTCGCGCCATGGTGCTCCGTATGCCGCCGCGAAGGCGGCCGTCCTCGGCCTTGCGCGGTCGCTCTCGCGCGAGCTCGCTCCGAGCATCACGGTCAATGCCGTCGCTCCGGGATCGATCGATACCGCGGTGCTGGGCGAGGACACCCCAACGCAACGGGCCGAACGGAACCATTCGATCCCGCTGGGTCGAGTGGGAGATGCCGCGGAGGTCGCGGAAGCAATCGCATTCCTAGCTTCGCCAAAGTCCTCGTATCTTACCGGCACTACCCTGCACGTGAACGGCGGACTCCGTTCCGATTGAGAAAATCCCATGGAAGCGGTGACTAGTTGGTTCGGTGCCTTCGTTCTCGACGGAGTACGCATCGTGCAGGCGTTCCCGTCGCCCCACGACTCGTCCGCCGTCCTCGCACGAATCCGCCTCCGGCGGAATGGCGAGCTCACGCCGGAGGAAGAAGCTCTCATGACTGCGTATGCCGGCCAGAGACTGATCACCCGCGACCGTCGACTCGCGACTCGAGGATTTCTCTTCGATTCGAGAGCGCAGGGGACCGTTGATACGTCAGTGGTCGGTGTTGCGGAATCCGAGCTCCGCGGCTACCTGCTCGAAGATGCGGACGAAGCGCTTCGACGAGCTTGGGATCCGTCGATCCATGTGGAGGAGGCGGTGCGGGCGCTCTCGGAGCTCGATGATCTGCTCAATCTCGTGGGCGAGCGCTTGATCAGTTGGACCTCCCGCGATGCGCCGGAGATCGAGAGCGGCGATCAAGAAGCCGCCATCGAGCGGGCCGATCTTGGTGTCTGGACGTCGACCTCCATCCAACTCCCGGAACCGGAGCCCGAACTTCTGGAGGCACGCCGGGAACTGGCCGCGCTCTTCAAGTCGGCGCAGTCATCCCGACGTTCGTTGGAAGGGGCGCTAGAGCAGGCGGTGCCCCGTCGGGCGCCGAATCTGGTCGCTCTCCTCGGCGCATCGCTTACTGCGCGTTTGCTCGCAAAGGCGGGAGGGCTCGATCGTTTGGCACGACTCCCGGCCAGTACGATTCAGGTTTTGGGTGCCGAACGCGCATTCTTTGAACATCTCCGCGGCAAGGCGCCGCCGCCGCGGCATGGACTCCTTTTCCTTCACCCGCAGATCCAATCGGCCCCCCGCGCCCAACGCGGAAAGCTCGCGCGCGCACTGGCGGGAAAGGTGGCGATCGCCGCACGCATCGACTCCCAGGGACATGCCGTGAATCCCAGCTTGGCCCAGGCATTTGAACGGCGCCTCCGCGACGTTCGGGCTGCTTCGGCCGCCCGATCACGAGGTCGCGCGCGGGAAGGTCGACCTAAGATTTCCACTTGACCGAGCAGCCCAGAACCGAGACTTCGGCGCGCGGGATCGGGCGGCCGGCAAGGGCCGCATCGAGTGCTTCCTCGAGAAACCGATGCTTTACCGCGGCGGCGGACGAGTGATTGTCATCGATCCGCCCTTGGAAGAGCAGCCGGCGGTCGGGCCCAAAGAGCATTGGATGAGGCGTCGTCAACGCACCGTAGGCATGCCCGACCTGCTGACTATCATCGCGAAGGTAAGGGAACGGATACTTCTGGGCGCGTGCCCGCTCGATCATGCGCTCCATTCGATCGTCGGGATAGGCGGTGTCGTCATTCGAATTGATGAGGACCACCCCAACACCACGGTCGGCGTAGCGGCGGCCGATATCGATCATGCGCCCCTCCCACGCCTGGACGTAGGGACAATGGTTGCACCAGAAGGAGACTATCAGATAGGGTGTCCGAGCGAAATCCGTGAGGCGATGCGTCTTGCTATCGGTCCCGGGCAACGCAAACTCGGGGGCGGCGTCGCCGATCTTCAGCTCAAAATTGGAGAGTTCCGCCATAGTTGTTCCGTGGACCTGAGCCAATCGACCGATTTACTTGTTCCCGGTCCGTTGGGACCGAAATCGATGCATCCCCAGGCGGACTCGGAGGCGGTAGTCGGACCTCTTCTTTTACCGGCGCGGGCTGGGGAGAGAAAGGGTAGGAGCAGATCTCGTGATTTACTCTACTAGCGGTACCCCGCCTACGGTCGTTGTCGATCCCTCGACGGACCTGGCGTCGATGCTCCAAGCCACGAATGCGAAATTCCGCGGGGGCCAGTCGGCGGTTTTCGTCGCTCGTCTGGACTGCAGCGAGCTATCGGTCGGCATCGGCCACTCGCCGAACCAAGAACTAGTGGAGCGGTGCAGGCAGCGCAAGATTCCGATTTTGCGTCGCCCGACCGGTGGAACGGCTGTTCTTCACGCGCCCGGGGACATCGCATGGAGTCTCGTTCTACCCCGTAACCATGCTCGCGTCGGTCGGGACTTCGTGAAGGCCTACGGTCGCCTGGGAGAGGGAATCACGCAATTTCTGGCGACCCACGACGTGGATGCGGCTTGGGTAGAATCCCCGGGAATCTCACACGACTACTGTCTGTTAGGAGCTCGTGGTCAGGTTCTCCAAGTTGGCTCGCGAGTGCTCGGAGGGGCCGCGCAGCAGCTCGCCAAGGCGATGTTGTTGCATCACGGAATCCTCCCCGCGAGAATCGACGAACGGCTGATTCACGATTTGTTCGACCTGACTCCGAGAACGATCCGAGAGCGACTAACGGCGCTTAGCGAAATCGGGATCGATCCGGCGGAACCGAGACTATTGGACGGGCTGGCTGATTCGTTGGCGAGTTCCGTTGAATCCTAACGAAAGGGGGATTTGCTCGCCGGTTCACTAGAAAAGTGGACACGAGCGGGATGGTCGCGCCGATTCGCTCAGGGCCGGGAAGCTCTTCCCCCCCAAAGGGGGAGCGCCTGCTGCTCGGCGGTCGCCCGAATCGACTCCCACGGCTCACGTACGAGTTGCCGATGTCGAACCACCGGTTCTCCGTCTACGTAAACCGAATCGACTACGTCGTCGGAGGCCGAGTAGACGAGATGCGAAATCACCGCTTCGGGCCGAGCGGGAAGCATGGACGGGTGGTCGAGTTGAACGAGGGAAAAATCCCCCCGCTTCCCGACCTCCAAAGATCCGAGGTCCGCCCCCCGTCCTAGGATCTGCGCTCCATCCCGCGTGACCATATCGAGCAAGACCTGAGCCGGGAGCGCCGCGGCATCCCAGCGGTGATGCTTTTGCAGGACTCCCGCGAGATGGGCTTCGCGAAGCATCGAGAGCGAGTTGTTGCTCGCCACAGAATCCGTGCCGATCCCCACGACCGCTCCCGCGGATTGTAACTCCACTACAGGGGCGACTCCCCCGGTAGCCAACTTGAGATTCGAGCTAGGACAGTGGGCGATCCCAACGCCGTGATGAGCCAGGATCTCGATCTCGCGTCGCGTCAGCCAGACCCCGTGGGCCGCGATCATCCGAGGTCCGAAAAATCCGATCTCGTCCAACCAAATTGGAGGGCGACGGCCGGTCGTGGCCTCGTGATCGTGCACTTCCTTACGCGTTTCGGAAAGATGAAAGTGGCAGAGGGTGGAATAACGGTCCGCGAGCGCGCGTGCCCCGAGCCACGTTTCTTTCGAACAGACATACACGCCCTGCGGGGCGACTAAGGGCGTCACGCGGTCATGCCCGCGGTACGCTTCGATGAATCGTCGGGCATTCTCGAGCGGGGCTCCCTTCTGGGTGGTGAGTTCCGGGTCTAGCACGGCCCACCCGAGAAAACCCCGTATACCCAAGCGGGCGACCGCCCGCGCGACGGCATCTTCTCCGTAGTAAAGATCGAGAAACGACGTTGTGCCCCCGAGCAGCATTTCGGCGATGCCCGCCGCCGCACCGGCCTCGATGTCCTCGTCCGTCCGCAAGGCATCGACCGCGAAGAGCCGAGTGAGAAATCCCCCGAGATCTCGGTCGTCCGCGATGCCACGCAGGAGCGACATCGCGACATGGGTATGCGTATTGATGAGCCCCGGGACAATCGCAAATCGGTGGCCGTCGACGATTTCGGCTCCTTCACGAGGAGCGTTCGGACCGGCGTGAACGATCGCGCCGCCTTCGACTCGGAGATCTCCGCGGATCACGCGGCGGTTCGCGTCTTGCGTGATCAGCAGGGCATCGGCGATGACGACCGGAGGCGCTGCACGTCCCGATGCCATACGGGAGGAGCGCACCGTCGTGCACCTAAAAGAGATTGGGAATCGCTCTCACGCCTTGGGACCGGCGCTCGGCAGCTCCGGCAGATCGTCGATCCCCTCGGTCGCGC
Source organism: Thermoplasmata archaeon (assembly GCA_049584655.1). Lineage (GTDB taxonomy): Archaea > Thermoplasmatota > Thermoplasmata > Lutacidiplasmatales > UBA184 > Lutacidiplasma. The sequence goes on from JBAUYF010000004.1 coordinate 20,394, forward strand.
GCTCCTCGGAACCGCGGAGATCGCGCAGGACGCGAAGGACCCATGCTCGGGAAAACACCAGGACCAACGGGACCACCGCGAGCACGATGAGAATGACATCGACCCAGAGGCCGGGGACCCACGCCGCCGACGGCATTCCGAGAATGGTCGCCGCTGTGTTCGGAATGAGCACGACGACGCTGATGAGGGCGATCACGAACGCGAGGTAAGCGATCCCGAGCATCCGGATGTTGGACGTATTCTGGAGCGACGCGATCCGATTGGATATCCGACCGAGCTCGTTCGCGGCCTCCGCGATGCGATTCGCGTCTTCCGCATTGCGGAGCAATACAACGTCCCGCAGGGTTTGTGAGATGCTTCCCGAGAGCTCCAGCAGCCGTTCGGCTTCGACCTCGAGAGAAGGAAGGACCTCGGATAGATCGGGGAACCCACTACCAATTGGCCCTTCCAGTTCCGCGACCAGGGAAAGGACGCGTGCGATCTGTTCTCGGACAATCGCGGCAGATCGCTGCAGGTTCCCTACCTGAGAGATCGGGGTTGCGCCTGGCGACGCCAGCAGCGCGCTCAGTTTGGCATCCAGGTCTTCTAGGCGTTCGAGGTAGCTGAGCAGCGCTCGCCCTAGCAAGGCCCCGAGACGGCGTGTTGGTTCGGGGAGGGGAACTGCCCCCGTCGAACCTCCGGGGGCTATCAACGAACCGGGATCGTCCTCGACCGGGTCGAGGTATTCGATCCCCTGGGCGGTGATCCAGACCCCGTGCCAGGAGATCTTTCCTTGTGAGTCAAACAGCGCCACGGAAAGCAGCGTCCCGGCCGGGCCCCTCAGAACGGGGTGGCGAGGAACTGTAGCTTCCTTGCGGCCCAGCGCGGCCATCGCATCCGCGACCGAGGAGATCTCGGAGGAGCGTTCCGCCATCGCTTGGACGCCTCAGATATCGAGATTCGTGACTTCGACCGCGTGATCTTGGATGTACAGGCGGCGGGGCTCGACTTCCTCTCCCATGAGGATGCGAAACAGCTGGTCCGCGAGCACGGCGTCGTCGACCGTGACGCGGAGAAGCTCGCGCGCGCCGGGCTTCATGGTCGTGTCGCGAAGCTGATCGGCATTCATCTCCCCTAGACCCTTGTACCGCTGGGTCGTGATCCCCTTGGAACCCATCTCTTTGAGGAACGCGTCGCGTTCCTCGTCGGAGAACGCGTAGTGGACTTTAGATCCCTTCTGGAGCCGATAGAGCGGCGCTTGCGCGATATAGACGAATCCACCCGCGATGAGCTTCGGCATCTTGCGGTAGAAGAGCGTCAAGAGTAGAGTGCGAATGTGGGAACCATCGACATCCGCATCCGTCATCAGGATGACCTTGTGGTAGCGCAGTTTGGTGAGGTCGAGCTCGTCCCCGATCCCCACCCCAATGGCGGTGATCAACGCTCGGATCTCCTCGTTCTGGAGCATCTTGTCAAGGCGGGCCTTCTCGACGTTCAGGATTTTCCCGCGCAACGGGAGAATGGCTTGAAACTCCCGATCTCGCCCCTGCTTGGCCGTTCCCCCGGCCGAGTCGCCCTCGACGAGGAAGAGTTCGCACTCGACGGGATCGCGCGAATGGCAGTCGGCGAGCTTACCGGGCAACCCTCCGCCCTCGAGCAGTCCCTTGCGACGCGTAAGCTCCCGCGCCTTCCGCGCAGCCTCGCGCGCTTGTGCAGCTTGAACCGCCTTCGAGATGAGTCCCTGGCCAACGGCCGGATGTTCCTCGAGGAACTCGGCGAGCTTCTCGTTGACCGCACTCTCCACCTGCCCCTTGACCTCGGAATTGCCGAGCCGGGCCTTGGTCTGTCCCTCAAATTGCGGCTCGAGTACCTTGACGGAGAGCACACACGTGAGCCCCTCTCGAACATCCTCACCAGTCAGACTCTCGCGGTCTCCCTTGATGAAACCGTGTTCCCGGGAATAGTCATTGAGTGTCCGAGTCAGGGCAGCCCGTAATCCGACGACGTGCGTACCTCCGTCGACCGTGTTGATATTGTTCACGAAGGCGAGCGTCGTTTCGTTGTACCCGTCGTTGTACTGCAGGGCGACCTCGATATCGGTCGTGTCGCGCTTGGTATGCAGGTAGATCGGTGGCTTGAACAGGACATTCGTAACGGCATTGATGTCCTCCACGAATTCGGCGATGCCGCCCGCGTGATGGAAGGTCTCTTTCGTGCCGTCTCGCTCGTCCTCGAAGAAAATGGCGACCTGCGGATTGAGAAATGACAGCTCCTTCAAACGCCGCGCTACCGTGTCTCGGTCGAACACAAGGGTTTCGAAGATCTGACTGTCGGGTTTGAACCGCTGCTCCGTTCCTGTCCCCACTGCGGGGCCGATGATCGTGAGGGGGGCGGTGGGGGCGCCGCGTTCGTAGCGCTGAAAGTACTCATTCCCGTTACGCCGGACTCGAACCTCGAACCATTCGGAGAGCGCGTTGACGACGTGGAGTCCGACCCCGTGTAATCCACCGGAGACTTTGTACACTTTCCGGTCGAATTTCGACCCTGCATGCAAGATCGTCATCACGATCTCGAGTGCGGGCTTGTTGTACCGCGGGTGAATTTCGACGGGGATACCCCGCCCGTTGTCGAGAACCGTGCACGTCCCATCGGCATGCAAAATAACGTGAATCTCCGTGCACGCCCCCGCGAGCACCTCGTCAATCGAGTTGTCGACGACCTCCGTGATCAAGTGGTGCAGACCCCGGGCATCGGTCGACCCGATGTACATGCCGGGGCGCTTGCGGACGGCCGAAAGTCCCTCCAGAACCTGGATGGAACTGGCATTGTATTCCGGGACGACAACGCTTTCTTGTGGCATTGGGAAATCGCCCGAAAATCGGGTGTACTGTACGGAGCGGAGGGCGCATTATAACGCTTGGCTTTCGGCGGAAAAGTGCTCCTTTTTTGACCCTAAGAAACAGGGTCAAAATTGGATCGGACGAGCCCCCAGAAACGACGGAAATCGGCGACGGGCGGCCTACTCCCGGAACCTAAAATCGACCCCTTCCATCGGCTCGGGAGCGTAACCACTAATACCCTAGGTCCGTCCACCGGCCCGGACGGATGTCGCAGAACGATCCGAAGAATTCCCCTCCCGAACCTCCGGTTGAATCCGAGGCCACTGATGCTCCCTCCTCGGCCGCGAGCGTAGCTACGGAGGAGGAACCCGAGGGAGACTGGGCCACGCGCTACAAGTATCTCCAGGCCGATTTCGAGAACTTCCGCCGGCGAACGGAACGCGAGAAGGAGAACGCATCCCGACAAACCCGGGCTCGACTGCTCCAAGAGTTGCTTCCCATCTACGAAGCGTTCCATTACGCTCGCGACGCCGTAGAACGTCTGCCGCCTCAGGACCCCCTCCGCCAAGGACTCGATCTCTTGCATCGCGAGTGGCAGCGATTCTTGAAGCACGAAGGGGTAGAGCCTGTGGCAAGTCCCGGGGAACCTTTCCTCCCGGAGGTTCACGAGGCGGTAGGGGAAGTCCCGGTGTCGGAGGGACATCTTGAGGGTACCCTCGTGGAAGTGGTACAGCAGGGGTACCGGTTCTTTGGCGGGCTGTTACGGCCCGCGAAAGTTATCGTTGCGCGGGGGGGCTCGAGTCAGGCGGACGCCGCGCCGAAGGAATCGAGTTGAGTGGGGAGGGAAGAATGGAGCGATCTTCCGAGATATCTGGATTTTACAAACTGACGGTGGAGGAACGGCGGCGTATCGTTCAGGATTGGGCCGGTCTCACGGACCAGGAGGCGCGAACCTACGACTTTCCCCCGGGAATCGACCCCGCGATCCTGTCGCGCATGATCGAGAACGTCATCGGGGCGTTTCCGCTCCCGGTCGGAGTTGCGACTCATTTTCGTGTCAACGACCGCGATTATCTCATTCCGATGGTGATCGAAGAGCCGAGTGTCGTGGCCGCCGCGTCGAACTCCGCCAAGGTGGCACGGGCCGCCGGCGGCTTCTCGGCGCAGACCACGTCCCCGGTTATGATCGGACAGATTCAAGTGCTCGATTGCGCGGACCCTGCCGCCGCCCGCTTCCGCATTCTGCAATCACGCGATAAACTGCTCGAGGCGGCCAATGCCAAGGACCCGATGTTGGTCAAGTTTGGCGGCGGCGCGCGGGACATCGAAGTACGGATCATCCCGTCCCCGCGCGGTACGATGGTCGTCGTTCACTTGCTCGTCGACGCGCGCGACGCCGGGGGGATGAACGCCGTCAACACCATGTGTGAAGCGCTCGCACCGCAAATCGCCCAGATCGCCGGGGGCCGGGTAGTACTTCGGATCATCTCGAATCTCGCGATCCACCGGCTCGTCCGCGCTTCGGCGACGTTCCCGGCCGAGCTGCTACGAACCGACCACGCTACGGGAGCGGAAGTGGTCGAAGCGATTCTCGACGCCCATACGCTCGCCATTGTAGACCCGTTCCGATGTGCCACGCACAACAAGGGAATCATGAATGGGATCTCGAGCGTGATCATTGCCACCGGTAATGACTTCCGCGCGATCGAGAGCGGAGCTCACACGTACGCGGCCTTCCACGCCCGCGAGGGCGCGATCGTTCGACCGCTCACCACGTATGAGAAGGACCGCGCGGGCAACTTGGTCGGAACGATCGAGCTTCCCATGGCGGTCGGTCTCATCGGAGGGGCGACCGCGGTCCATCCGACGGCGCGGGCGAATGTGAAGTTGCTCGGAGTACGAGGAGCGCAAGAACTCGCTCAAGTGATCGCGTCTGTGGGCCTCGCCCAGAATTTCGCCGCGCTCCGAGCCCTCGCGACCGAAGGGATCCAACGCGGTCATATGGAGCTGCACGCCCGCAACTATGCGGTCACGGCCGGCGCCCGTCCGGACGAGGTCGATCGAGTAGTACAACGAATGGTGGCGGAGCACACGATCCGGCTCGATCGCGCGACAGAGATCGTAGAAGAACTGCGACGCGGCTCGAGCGGGGGATGAACGTCGGGATCCTCGCACTGCAAGGGGACGTCCCCGAACACCGCGCTGCGGCCGCCTCCGTAGTCGGAAATTCGCACGTCTCGCTCGTACGCGTGCCTCGGGACCTCGAAGGGGTGGGGGCGTTGTTTCTCCCCGGCGGGGAGAGCACGACGATCGCGCGTCTCTTGCAAGACTCGGGGCTCTGGGACCCGCTCGCCGATCGCCTTCGGGATGGACTCCCGATCTTTGCTACTTGTGCTGGGTTGATACTGCTGGCTCGCGACCTCGAAAAGGGTCCGAGCGGGGCCGACCCCCCCACATTCGGCGTGTTGGATGTGCTCGTACGGCGGAACGACTACGGTCCTCAGGGAGAATCGTGCGAGACCGACTTGGATGTCGCGGGTCTGAAGCCGCCAATATTTCGAGGGGTCTTCATTCGCTCCCCGCGCATCTTGGCGGTCGGACCCCAAACGACCCCGATCGCACATCGAGGCACCGAGGTGGTGGGAGTGCGGGCTGGCGCTACGTGGGGCCTCGCGTTTCACCCCGAACTAACGGGCGATCGACGGTTGCACGGACTCTTCTTGCACTCTCTTCGGGGTCGCCACTAGGCGAAGAGAATTACAACGAGGACAGCTACTAAGAGGGCGGTTCCCAGGATCGCCAGAGCCCAACGCTGCCGGGACGAGATATTCTTCCACGCTCCGAACAGAATCGGCACGGGTCCGATCAGGATGACACCCCCCGTGGTGACCGAGGAAGGTGGATTCAGCGGCGGAACGGCCCCTCCCTCGCGAGGTTCGGAAGCGAAGAGCGTGAAGGGCATCACGAACAATCCGACAATGATCAGTACGACGCCCAGGAGGAAGAGATCCGAAGTACCGGTCGGGACGGGGAAGATGACGACCAGATACGCCATCGCGCCTCCGTGGAGGACCGCTCGAATGACCAAACCGATCCCTACTGCGATGAGGAGGATCGGGATCACCTGCACGAATCGCATGAACGGTCGTACTCGAATCCCGCCATTTCGGTGTTGTGGTCGAAGGCGTAGGTCAGTGGTAGGTATCGAATCGATACGGTTCGAGCGGCAATTCTCGTAGCGCCATCAGGAACTCGGGCGGAGTGAGCATTGGCTTCGAGTAGAGTTCGCTGTCGTCTAACGCAATGCGCGGACACGCGGTATTGACGTAGGCATCGATCGCTCGGCCGGCGAGATCCTGGGGATCGAGCCGGCCAAATACCAGGAGCTCCGCCTCCAGACCTCTCGACCGGGCGCGTTGTTGCAGCGCGAGGGCGGTCGCATTTCGGTATTGCCCCGTGAACGATGAGACGAGGATCCCCCAGCGTCGCGCGTCAAAGCAACGCGCGACCAACAGTTGTCGTCGACGGATGAGGGCCGCACGATCGATCGGAGGTTCGAGCGTGGATTGGAGCGGGTCGAGGGACCAAACGGGGAGCTCGACGGCGAAGGCCAAGCCGAGAGGATGAAATCGGCCGGTCCCGAGGAACAGATACGCGTCGACCTGCTCCTTCAGCGCCTCGGCGGTCGTGTAATTGCATCCCAACGCTTGCCCGGGGTAGCGCAAGCGATGATCCCCTTCGGCCGTAAGGAGGGAGATGCCGCGGCGTCGAAGGGCGGCTGCAAGAGGCGCAACAAGATCGAGGTGTTGCACGGAAGCGACTATTCCCAGCCGGTTCGGAAGCCCGCCGGCTCGAACGATCTCGGCAAGAGCCTCGGGATCCCCTCCGGGTTGGCGCATCTCGACGAAGTACGTCGTCCGCGGGATCCGGACATTGGGAATCGGCGCGTGGCCCAGGACGATAGCGGCGTCACAGCCCGGTGCCTCCTCGGCCGAAGGGAAGTCACACGCGCCGAAGCACGCGCGGGCGGCTAGCACGACCGGTACTTGGACCTCCTCGCGGATCTGTGCGACGAGCGAGTGGGCGTCTCGGGTCAACCCGGCGGGAACTTGGAGAACGATCTTTCGGTGCCCGCCGGCGCGCACGGCACGAAATAGTTCGGGGCCCACCGTTGCGAAGACCGAGGTTTGGGGCCCCCCGATCGGTAGGTCGGGAGAGTGGGACCATAGGTCGAGGAGTTCGGCTCCGGGAGCCACCGGTTCAGCTGGTTGCATCGGATTCCGATAACGCAGTTCGAATCCGCGCTAAACGTTTGGGACCGCGCGGTCGAAAGTCCCGCCCGCTAAACGAGCCATCAGACGGCGGACCGCTTCGCGATTATCGTCGTAATGGAGACGACGAACGGCCTCGCCGTAGTCGACCCATTCGAACGCCTCGTGCTCCGAACTCAAGACCGGAGTCCGACGGGAGTCGAGCTCGATCCCATACGCGTGAAGCCGCCAGCGGCCTCCGTCCGGCCCTTCAAACGCGACATGCCAGTCGAGCGGCATCCATCCTCGCCAGTCCGCGAGCCCAGTCTCTTCCCGTACTTCTCGACGGAGGGCGCTTTCCCAGTCGTGATCTGTCAGATCCACTTTTCCGCTGACCGGAACCCAGATCCGACCCCGCGCCGGAGGTCGACGGAGTAGCAGGACCGAGAAGGGGTCCCGTACGAAGAGATACCCTTCTACGCACTCTTGCGCGATCGCTGGTTCGTCAGCCGCCACCCGGCCCTCGGCGCGATAGGATCCGAAGGATCGCTTCGGCGGGAGCTCCGTTGGTCGCCTTCAGTGCTTCGATAGCTTCTTTCCGTTCGACCTGAGCCTGGTCCATGACCAACTGAATGTCTTCCTCGGCGGGACCTGCCGGGACGGCGGGAGCCGACGTGCCGCTCGACTCGTTTCCTGCCGTACTCGCGGATCGCGGGCGAACTACGGGATTCCCCACTACCTGGTAAGTCTGAACGCCCTGCACCGTGAGGATGGTAACTTCCGGTCGCTTGAAAACGTGGTCCTGGTCCCGGGTGCGGACGATCACTTCCTCGACGTCGTCGACCGGCGTAGTCGTCATGCCGAGACGCCGCATCATCATCTGCATCTGACGTTCATTCCGCGGACCGCCCGGCAGCATCGATTCCTCCTCCTCGGCCGTTTGTTAGGGCTCTTCGTCTCCCGACGCTTGCCGTATTCGATCCTCGAGCTCGGGATCCGCGAACGCTTCCTCGGGGGAGAGCCGCTTAGCCGTTCGTCGGTCCCCGCGCCGCGTATCCCGGGTGCGTCGGGCTTGCTCGGAGAGCTCGTCCATTACTTCGGTGATGCCCGCATAGAAGTTCCACCCCGTGTGGGAGGCGTAGAAGATGCCACCATCGGTATGCAATCGAGCCTCGACGGTGGTATCGCCGGTCCGGTGCGTGGCATGCGGCGCGACATGCAAACTGAGCAGCTTGGGGTGAACGTGACGCGCGATGTGGCGGAGTCCGCGCGCCACGACCCGATCGATCTCGCTGAGGATCGTCGGGTCGCCGGAACCCCGTAAACCACTGATCTGCACGTAGACGTCCTCTATGTTGGTGTCCGGTCCCGCATTCGCCCCGACGGCCAACTGCAAGAGGTCGACTTGACTGACGATCCCGACGGGAGCCCCCTTCTCGACCAGAAAAGCGCTCGAGACCTTCTCACGGCTCATGAGGCGGGCGGCGGCCCCCGTCGTCGTGCCCCGGGTCACCGTCACAGGCGGGGAGTGCATGATGGCCCCGACTTTGACGTCAGAGATAGTGCCCGGCTGGGGAAAATCGCGCTTGCCGGGGATCGCCGGTCGCCAGAGCGCGGTGAGATCGGCGATTCCAACCGCGCCGACTAGCCGTCCCTTCGAATCTACCACGGGGAGGGGGTGCTCTTCGATCGATCGTACATGGGCGAGGAGGTTACCGCATCGTTCGTTTTCCGGAATGAGCATACTCGCGGGGCTCGTCACCTCTTCCACTCGATGGTTGGCGAGTTCCGGAATTCCGGAAAGCGCGCGGACCATATCCGTACGAGAGACTACTCCGATGAGCTCGCCCCGCCGGCCGACCACAGGAGCCGCGCGTATCCCGGCCCCGAGCAGCTGCTCCGCGAGTTCGGGGTAGAGGGTCTTGGCGTTCACGATCGGAGGGATGATCATCACGTGCTCGACCTTCGTCGCGAGTCGCAGGTTCTGGCGTCGCGCGATCGATTCGAAGGTGATCATCCCGATTAGTTTGCGCTGACGCAAGATCGGGATCTCGTGGAAGCCGCGGCTTCGCATGAGGCCCAACGCTTGCGAGAGCGCCGCGTCGGGCGGTAGAGTAGACGGTCGGGTGCTCATCAAATCGCCGGCGCTCGGCCATTCGGTCGCCATGATTCGTGGAGCCGGGGAGACTCCGAGGGCTTTAGGGTTTGGTGGGACGGGAGGAGAACATTAGACGAGGTCGCGCGCCATTTGGTAGCCGTTCTCCCCGTCCGAATAATAGCCCCGAAGCAGGTCGGTAACGGAGTAGTGGAACCGAGTGTAAAACCGAATGGCGGTGGCGTTGCTCACCCGAACCTCGAGCGTGACCCGCCGCATCCCGCGGGCACGACAGCGCTCGAGGAACGTTTGCATCAAGAGCGTTCCCACGCCCTGGGTGCGCTGGTGTCGGTCTACGGCGAACATCAGGACCCGAGCTTCGCGCTCCATCTGCGTCACGCCGAGTAGGAAGCCGACGGGCGCGTCGGAAGCGTCTACAGCGACCAGGAAGCCTTCCGGCCACTGTTCGCTCAGGGAATGATAGAGGGTCGAGTCGTAGTGTTCGTGGAGCGCATCGGCGACGATGTCCGTGACCTGTGGGAGGTCGCGGTCCGCGAAGCCCCGCAGAAGCGGGGGGACGGGTGTGTCGCCCCCGGGTAGCGTCGTAGTTCGAGGCGCAGCCGTGTCAGCGATACATCTCACCCGGACCTACCGACTCCGTCGGCTGCGCAGTCGCTTGAGCCTGTTGCTGCTGTTGGAGGGTTTTTCGGACCTCGGCTTCGATCTGGCGGGCCTTTTCACGCAGCGGCTTCGTATCCAGGAGCATGAGGGGCACGAGCGGGTTGATGTTCTCGATGACCTTCGCCGCCGCCCGGGCATCGGGGTAATCTTTGTGCGCCTGTGCCACCAGACAAAGCACGGGAATCTGCCGTCCAATCGCGGACAAGAGTAACCCCCCCGCGAAACCCGTCACCACGCCATTTGCCGGATCGAATCGGTACTTCCCGAGCAACGGAGCGGCGGCTCGATTCGCCATCGCGACGATCCGCGCATCGCCCCGGACCTCCTCTTCGATCGGCTGACCCTCGATGGCCACAATCAACTGGACCCCTTTCAACTCGGCCCAGTCTAGCAGCGTCCGCCCGAGGTCACCGAGCAGTCCGGCGGGGGGTTGGATGTCCGAGATTGCGACTACGAGTTGTTCGCAACTCCGATCGGGGCCGCATACGAGCTTGCTGGCATAGAATCGAACCGGGGCGCTCACGACGCCCTCTTCCATGATCACCGTAGGAGGGAACTCCTCGCTCGTCATGTACGCCACATTGGTCATATCGAGCGTATGGACCAGATACGAGGCGGCCACCGACCCCACGAGGCCGTGCGTCGGGAAGCCGACCACCATCATCGCCCCTTTGAGGGACTCGTCCCGCGTCTCTACAATCCGGACGTCCTTGGTTGCCATTCGGTCTACCATCACGGGCACTTCATGACACACGGCCTCCGTTATGCTCCTTTCGTGACGGCTGTAGTGCCGCTTGGAGACCCTCCGGTGGCGGCCGGGTGGGCTCGCCGCTCGGTGGCTCGCCGCGGGATCTTTTGGTTACACGGCGCAGGGCGCGAGAGTCAACGCGAACCGTCCGTTCTGGGGACAATGCTCGGCGATGGGCCGCGGCCCACGTTCCACACATTTCCAGGCAAGCTGTGCCCCGGAACGCCCCGGGCGAACGGTTAAGCGGTGGTTTCCCATCCGGGTAACCTACTGTTCGACCACGGTGCGAGACCTGGCAGCGGCGGGGAGTGCTAACGCGCGATGAAACGTCAAATGGTGGACATGCTGGCCGAGCTGATCAAGATCCCGAGCGACCCCTTTTCCGACAAGCAGGAAGTGCTCGACTACGTCCAATCGTTTACCGACCAAGCGCACATGCGGAACACGCTTTTTGGGGATTCGCAGTCGCCGGCCCTCCTGGCCGAATATGGGCAGGGCGGAGTCGTCTTGTCCGGGCACCTGGATACCCCGCCGATCGGCGATTATTGGAGCTTCTCTCAAAGCCAGCTCGCGGGCGGCCGCATGTACGGTCGCGGTGCCGCCGACATGAAGGGGACGATCGTAGCAATGCTGCAGGCCGCTCAGGATCTCGTCTCCCGCAAGATCCCGGTCGTGCTCGCGCTCACAACGGACGAAGAGACGTCCATGCAAGGGGCCGGGGCGCTCGCGAAAACACTCCCAATGCGACGCGCCAAAGCGGTCGTCGTGGGAGAGCCGACCGGGCTGAAGGTCGCGTACGCCGAAAAGGGGGTCTTGGACCTCGCAATCGAAACTCGGGGGAAGGCCGCTCATGGAGCGATGCCGCACTTGGGAGAAAATGCGATCACGAAAATGATGCGGATCCTGCGAGGGTTGGAGAGCTTCAAGGGACGGATCGCACACCCGGAGCTCGGATCGGTCACCATGAACATCGGGACGTTCAACGGCGGCACGCGCCTCAACGTCGTGCCGAACAAGTGCACGGCCGAGGTGGACATTCGCTTCCCTCCGCCGTATTCCCCCGACCAGCTGTACCACGAGATCGAGGAGCATTTGCGCCGCATCAAGACCCCCTTCACCCTGCGACGGATCGTCAGTATGCCTTCCGTCCAGATCGATCCGCAAAGTGAGCACCTGAAGATCCTCAAGGAGATCTCAGGGGCGGAGTCGACCGTCCTGGTCCACGCCTCAGAGGCGGTCCATTACACGCAGGTCAATCCTCGCGTCGTGATCTTTGGCTCCGGCGAGGAAGAGCTCTCGCATCAAGCGAACGAGTATGTGAAGGTCGAGGCGGTCGCCCGCGCGACCGAAGTGTACAAGAAGTACGCTCAGCGGCTTGCGACGACGCGCACGACGTGACCGGAGGACAGTGCGGCTTGCCCAACTTTCGACCCGGTTTCCGCCCGGGACGGGCGGAGTCGAGCGGCATGTGCAAGAGATATCGCGTCGACTCGTCCGCGCGGGAAATTCGGTTGATGTCTACACGAGCGCCCTGCTCACAGAGTTTCCGATCCGTCGCCTCGATGCCTCCGTTCCCCGTCTGGAGCAGACCGATGCGGGAACGATCCATCGACTGACGGTCTGGTCGCTCCCCGGCGAACTGCACTATCCCTTCTTTTTGGGTTTACAGCGATCGCTGGTACGCGATCGCCCCGAACTGCTCCACGTGCACACCTTCGGTACGAATCAGGTCGCCGTGGCGCGGCGGCACCGGCGTCGCATCGGGACTCCCTTCGTACTGACCGCCCACTTCCATCCCGATTGGTCGATCGAGGGTGGCTGGCTCCGGCACCAGATCCGAGAATACTACGATCGTCACATGGCGGGTCCGATCCTGGCCGACGCGTCACGGATCGTGGTGCAGACCGATGCGGAGGAAGGATTGCTCCGGGAGCTGCGAATACCGCTACCCCCGGTGGTGAAGATCCCCGCCGGCCACACCCCGCTGCCTCCGCCTCCTCCCGGGGACCGGCCCTTTGCCCACCGGTTGGGGATCGACGGACCTTTTGCACTGTTCGTGGGGCGCTTGGCGTCCAACAAGGGCCTGCCGATTCTCTTCGAGGCATTCCGTGGATTGCACCGTCGCGACCCCACGGCTTCGCTTGCGATCGTAGGTCCTGACGGCGGCATGCGCGCATCCCTCGACCGCCAGGCCGCCGAGCTCGGGATCTCGGCTCAAGTGCACTTTACGGGATTTCTCGAGGACGAGAGTCTCCTCGCTTCGGCGTTCCGCGAGGCGCGTGTGTTCGTTCTGCCGAGTGAGTACGAAGCGTTCGGGCTCGTGCTGCTGGAAGCGCTCGTACAGGGAACCCCGGTTGTCGCGACGAAGGTCGGGGGCGTTCCGGAGGTCATCGAGGATCGCCGCGCCGGCATTCTAGTTCCGCCGAATGACGCGGGTGCTCTGGAAGGGGCGCTGGAGGAGCTCTGGGATGACGAATCTAAGCGGCGTCAGTTTGCGGAGTACGGACGCACCCAGGTAGTACCCCGTTTCTCCTGGGATGCCATCACTAACCAGCTTCTCGCCCTCTATCACGAGGTTCTCGACCGATGAGGATCGCTCAGATCACCTTTCGGTACGCCGCCCCCGGTGGGGTCGAGAACGAGGTCGCCGAGATGGCGCGTCGACTGCCGCCATTGGGAGACCGCGTGACCGTCTACGCGGGCGACCTATACGACGAGGGGCAGTGGGTGCGACACGCGTCGTTCCCGCCGATGGTCGACGGTACGCCGGTCCAATGGTTTCCCGTTCGTAAGCGCTTGATCCCCGGCCTCACGCTGCCGCTAATGCTCGGGCTCATGCGTGCGCTCGATTCGGATGCACCGGACCTCATTCACGCCCACTCTCATCGGTACGGGCACGTCTTGGAAAGCGCGACTGTCTCGCGTGAGCGCGAGATCCCTCTGGTGGTCACCCTCCACTATCACCCGGCGCACGTGGACGCCACCGCCTGGGTCAAAGGACTCCATCGCGTCCAGGACCACTTTTTCGGTATGACGGCGTATCACATCGCCGATGCGGTGATCGTCCAAACCCAACAGGAGCTACGGATCGTATCCCAGTTCGTCGCGCCCCACCGCCTCGTGGTCATCCCCCCGGGGATCAATTACGAGTCGTGGACCAGCCCTGAGACGGTTCCGCTGCCTCCCGAACTCCCGGCGCGTTACCTTCTCTTCGCGGGGCGAGTAGCCCCCAACAAGGGGCTCCCGTTCCTGATTGACGCCCTCGGTCGAGTCCCCGCGAATCGACGGATCCCGCTCGTGATCATGGGCCGGGACTGGGGCGAAGCTCCGGCCCTCAAGGAGCGGGCACGGGCGGTCGGGATCGAGTCCGAAGTTCTACTCCTGGGAGAAATCAAGGATCAGACTCTCTATCGCTCGATCATGCGTCGTGCTGCGGCGTTCATCTTGCCCTCCCAGTGGGAAGCGTTTGGCATCGTACTGGTCGAGGCCATGGCCTGCTCCGTCCCCGTCATCGCCTCCTCCGTGGGCGGTATGCCCGAAGTGCTCGACCGGGGACGCGCAGGGCTACTGGTTCCCTACGGAGACGAGGCCGCGCTCGCCGGCGCGATCGAGGAGACCTTGGCGAATCCTGGGGACGCGGAAAAGCGGATCGAGGTGGGACGCGCGCAGGCCAAACGATTCACGTGGCAGCATGCGGCCGAGCAGCACCACGTGCTCTACGAGCGCCTAGCGGGCGCGGCCTGAGGAGGTCGAGTGAGCTCGCTGAATTCGCGGCTGACGTCGATCAGCTCTTGACCCTGATCCCCGGGCGTCAGGTGCCCCAGCACGCCGAAGAATACTGCGAGCATCCGGGTCATCATCGACGGCGGGACTCCATCGCGTAGGTTCGCAGGATCTCGAGTCCTTTCTTCAGGTTCGAGCGCGAAGCGGCGAAGGAGAGTCGCAAGTGATGCGCCCCAAGCGAGCCGAACGCGTCCCCAGGCGTCGTGATCAGACCTCGTTGCAGAAGGGCTCCCGCGACCTCGGGGGCCGTCGAGGACCACGTGAAGCGGGGAAAGGCGTAGAAGGCTCCCGCCGGCGGTACACACTGGAGCCCAGGCGTGCGATTAATCGCCGCGACGACGATCTCTCGACGTGCGCGAAACTCCTTCACCATCGCGTGCGTGCCGGACATGTCCGACTCGAGGCCGGCCAGCACGGCAAATTGGACCGGCGTAGAAGGACACGCCATCAAGTGGTAATGGATCTTGTTGATCTCGACAGCGAGCGCGCGCGGGGCCACGACAAAGCCGATGCGCCATCCCGTGGTCGCGAGGGTCTTGGAGAACGAGTTCACGACGACCGTTCGGTCGCCCCGTCCCCAGAATGACGTAAAGCGTCCTTCGTAGACCATCTCCTCGTACACTTCGTCCGAGACGACCGTGAGGTCGTGTCGCTCCGCGAACGAGAGAATCCGTTCCACGATCGATTTAGGAAACACGCCGCCCGTGGGATTGGAGGGCGAATTGACGACGATGGCGCGCGTTCGTGGAGAGACGAGCTCCTCGAGCTCGTTCAGGTCGGGGAGAAAACCCTGCTTTTCGTCGAGCGAGTACGGCACTGGGGTGGCGCCGGCAAGTCGAACGTGAGGGGCATAGAGAACGAATCCGGGATTCGGTATGAGGACCTCGTCTCCGGGGTCATACAAAGTTAGCGCCGTCGCCATCAGTCCTTCTGAGCCGCTCCCGCTGATGATGACGTTCTCGCGTGTGGTATCCGGATCGCGGTCTTGATACCGTTCGGCGACCTTCTCGCGCAGTTTGGGCTGCCCGGCGGAAGGGCCGTAGTGATTCTTTCCGCTCCGCACCGCGTCGCAGAGCGCGTCGATGACCACTTGGGGCGGGTCGAAATCCGGCTCCCCCAAGCCGAGATTGATCGCCGAGGGCGGGGCGGCCTCGAACATCTTGCGGATGCCGGAGATTTCGACCTCCCGGACTCGCTGGGCCACCATTTCGGCGCCGACCAAGCTGCTCCTCTTTATGGTTGTGGGGGCTGGAACGATTCGACGACCTCATGTGCCGTCCCAAAAGAGGCACAATGAACATTAACCTCGGCCGCTCCCAGTCCCTGCACAGGAATCGCGAATGACCGTGCGAGTCGTCCTCGGCGCTCAATTTGGCGACGAGTCGAAGGGCAAAATCGCGGACTTTCTGGCGGGGACCGCGAAATTTGTGGTCCGGACCGGGGGGGGACCGAACACCGGTCACACGATCGTGTTGAGCGAGGGGAAGGTCGTGTTGCATCAGATCGCTTGCGGAGTTCTTCGCGGCGGCGTGACGGGGATCAGTGGGCCTGGCATGGTGCTGCAGCCTATGAAGCTCGAGGAGGAGCTTCAGGAGCTTGAATCACGTAATCTTCTCAAAGGAAAGTTTGAGATCAGCGAACGCGCGCACGTTCTTCTCCCGATCCACGAGATGGAAGACGCGTGGGAGGACGAGCTACGGGCGCGGAAAGGATCGCACTCGAAATTGGGAACCACGCATCGTGGAGTCGGCCCCGCCTACGCCGATCGGTATGCCCGATTCGGCCTTCGTATGTCCGATCTCGTGCGGCCCGGATTGCTCCGCGAGCGTCTGGAGCTCCTCTACGAGACCAAGACGTATTTGCCCAACCTACCGTCCATCGATAAGCTGACCCGAACGCTGACTGAGGTCGGCGAGCGACTCGCGCCCTATATTCAACCGACCGAACCCCAGCTGTGGGAGGCGCTCGAGCGGGGCGAGTCGATCCTCCTGGAAGGGGCTCAGAGTGCGCTGCTCGACATCGATTACGGAACGTACCCCTATGTCACGAGTTCCCACCCGACCGCTGCGGGCGCGCTCATGGGCAGCGGCATTCCTCCGCAAGAGTTGGACGAGGTCATTGGCGTCGCGAAAGCCTACATGACGCGGGTAGGAGAAGGTCCGTTTCCGACAGAAGTAGCGGGAGAAACGGCGACTTACCTGCAACGGGAGGGCGGCGAGCGGGGCGCGACGACGGGCCGGGTCCGACGAGTTGGCTGGCTCGACTTGGTTTTGTTGAAGTACGTGGCCCGCCTGAATGGGTTCACTTCACTCGCGATCGCCAAGGCGGACGTGCTCGGCGGGCTCGACGAGGTCCCGATCTGCGTCCAGTACGCGAGCGCCGATGGGTCGAAGATCACGAGTTACCCCCCCGCGGTCGCGGAAGAGCTCGGGAAAGTGAAACCCATCTACCAGCAATTCCCTGGGTGGCCCTCATTCACGACACGACTCAAGGATCGCTTGCGCCGGGACGGGCCGCATGCGCTACCGGCCCCCTTGCGCCGATTTCTCAGCTTCATCGCCGACGAAACAGGGGTGCCGGTCGAGTTCGTGAGCTTCGGCCCTCACCGCGACGAGACGATCTGGATGGGACGCGGCGCGCCCGCGCGGCGAGCGAACGGTCTTTCTCCGTGGAGCCGCTGAGCGATCGGTGGCTTTCGACCCCTATCTCTACATCGCCTTCGGGATCGGATTCGTTGCCGGCCGATTGACGAAATGGCGGAGCCCCCGTCTCGGAGACGCCACACTACTCACGGTGGTTCTTCTGGTGGGGCTGCTCGGCGCCGTGTTGGGCGCGTTGCCGGGGCTCAACCTGGCCGCCATCCCGCTTGCAATCGCCTACGCGGCGCTGATCTTGTGGGTCACGATCCTCTTTGCTTGGGGTCTCCCGCATGCCCCGCTCGGCCCTCCGAAACCGATTTCGACGCCCCCCCCAAGAATTCCGGCAAGCGTTTGGCTGCTGGTCGCTCTTCTGGTTGGATTTGGTGTGGGCCGAACCACGTCGATTCCGGCGGGTCAATGGCTTCCGTACGTGCTGTATTTCTTGCTCGCGCTGGTCGCCTTCGACCTGAAACTTTCGCGGTCGGCGTTCCGCAATGTGTGGGTACCGCTAACCGCCTCTATCGGGGCGGCACTCGTAGCGGCCGGTATTTTCACATTACTGAGTGGAGTCGGATGGGTTCCCTCCTTGGCCACCTCCTTCGGCTTCGGCTTCTACTCGCTGGCCGGTCCGCTCGTCACGGCCCGCTTCGGGGCGACGTTGGGTCTCTTGGCGTTCCTAACGAATTTCCTGCGCGAGAATCTGACGATGCTACTCGCTCCGTGGATCGGCCGTCGAGTTCGAGCCGAAGGTTTGACGGCAATGGGAGGAGCCACCGCGATGGATACGACGCTGTTCTTCATTGTCCGTTATGGTGATTCCGAAGCGGGCGGGCTCGCCCTCACGAGCGGACTCGTGCTGACGGTTGCGGCTACGCTGCTGCTCCCGATCCTGTTGGGATTCCCGGGAGCCTGAGGGTTTAAGGCCCCCCCGTCCGTGGCCCACGCTACGGGCTCGTAGTCCAGCGGTTAAGACGTCGCTCTCACACAGCGAAGACCGCCGGTTCGAATCCGGCCGAGCCCACTTGTTCCCTGAATCGCTAGTCCGAGGGAACGCGATCCTAAGTGAGCGTAGTGCGTGAGGAAAGGAGGCGGCTGGCTCGCAACTCCCCTCACTCCTTTCAGCGGGGAACTCCAGGAATCGCTGCGAGTCACTTACCGTTACGTACCGATCGGCGCTGCCGCAACTCGCGGGCGAGGATCTGGCCGCGAGGAGTAAGCCAGTAGACTTTGAGTCGGCGCGGCTGCCCTTGGACATGCCGGAGCTCGCTTTCGAGGAGGCCCGCGTCGGTCAGCCGGCGTATCACGTTCGTGAGCCCGTTCTGACGAACTCTGAGGGCGGCCCCGATGCCAGCCTGGGTAAGACCGGGATTCGCGACGTCGTACGGGCCGAGGATCCCCTGCCCCGCGAGATGGACCAGGACGCGTTGCGAGGTCCGGAGCACTTCGCCCGGGGGCGCGAGAGTCGACGCGGGCGCAGGCTCGGCGGACACCGCCTCGGGCGGCGAGGGATAGGGTAGATCGGCAGTCAGAGCCGGGGGTAGAGCGGTGGGACTGGTTCGCCAACGGGCGAGACGCGAACGGGCCGCGAAGACGATCAGTATGAGGACGACGCCAAGGGCGAAGCCCAGCAACGCCCAATCGAGGGCGCCCGACCCCG
This sequence comes from Thermoplasmata archaeon, assembly GCA_049584655.1. GTDB lineage: Archaea > Thermoplasmatota > Thermoplasmata > Lutacidiplasmatales > UBA184 > Lutacidiplasma. Next base: position 39,066 of record JBAUYF010000004.1, read on the forward strand.
TGACTCCACCCGCGGAGGAGCTCCCGTCAGGTGTGACGTTGATCCATACCGCACTCTCTGCCTCGCTGCCGTTGGTATCGACGACCGCGAGCGTCGCGTCGAATCGTCCCGGACGAGAGTACGTGTATTGAACGAGCGATCCGGCACCCGTGCCCCCGTCTCCGAACGACCAGTTGAGGGAGACGTAGGTGCCGGTCCCGCCGATCACGCTTCCATGGAAGGTTACGGTGAGGGGCGCGACTCCGGTGAGTGGAGTGGCCGAGACCGAGACGGTTAACGGTGCACTGAAAACATGTATGGAAATGGTGGCGGAACCGGTCGCGGTGCCCTCGTGTACTGTGACCGCCGCAAGGTAGGAAGCGGGCTGTTCGTAGAGATGGCTGGGGTCGGCTGCGGCTGGACTGGTCGAGTTCAGGAACGTGTCATCGCCGAAGCTCCAATTGTATGCGGTGGGTGAGCCCGCGGCGACAGACGTTGAAAACTGTACCAGCAACGGCCCCGTCCCGTAGGAGGGAGTGGCGGAAAGCGAGACCGTCAGCCCGGTGGAAGGCGCGGAAGCGATGGCGCTGCCGATCGGGAGCGCGCTGAGGACCGTTAGGACCGACAGGAGCGCCAGTGTCGGGCCACGGCCCCGCATTCCCCTCAGGATGCTCGACCCTCCCTTACCGCTGACCCTCCGTCGGAGCGGGGCTCGTCTGGACTCGGTTCGCTTCGGTCTCGAGGGAAAAGGCGAGGCGGCGGGCGTCCTCCACCCGCCGCCGCCGGCCCAAGGCGACCGCCACGCCGACAGCCGAAACGATCGCGGCACCGGCCGCGACCCCTAGGTAGGCGACGGCCGTCGTTCCCGAATCCCCACTTGGCAGGAGCCCCCCGCCGCGCGAACTCGAGACGGTCGAGTTGGACGTAACGTCCACCACCCCGAGCGCGTGTGTCACGGACCCGTTAGCGGCATCGCGTACGATCAGCGTGGGTGTGTAGACGCCCACCGACTTGTAGGCATGCGCAACGATACCGCCGTTAGTCGAGGAGCCAAACGATCCGTCGCCCCAAACCCACTGAATGGTGTACGGCGCGGTTCCGCCGGATACGGTTGCGAGGAAGCCGACGGCGAGCGGCGCGGTCCCGTTGGACAACGACTGGAGGACGGAGACGTTGAGCGGGGTATTGGAATCGACGGTAATCGGTATGGTGCCAATCGCGACGTCCCCCGCGGAGTCCGCGACGCTCGCTGAGGCTGTGAAGTTGCCCGATACCGGATAATGAGCTACGAAGCTTTCGCTCGACCCCGACCACTGGTCTATCGCTGGAAAGCAGGCGCCGTAGCCCGGACATACCGAGAGATTGTACGGTGGCGTACCCCCGGTCGCGCTGACGGTGAAGTCCGGAGAGAATGGGGCGTTTCCTCGGACCGCCGATGCCGAGAAGTTGAGCGCGATCACCTTCGAGGAGTTGCCGCCCCCGGACCCCACCACAATGACGGCGGAGCCGGTCCCAGTCAGCTGCGACGAATCCGCTACGCGTACGATTGCGGTGTAGATCCCAGGGGTCGTGTAGGTATGAATGATCCAGGCTCCCGTACCGTTTCCCCCATCCCCGAAGGTCCAGGCGTAGGTGTAGGGGGCTACGCCTCCTTGAACCGTCGTGTTGAAGAAGGTCGTCAGCGGGGCCGTACCATTCGTGGGGCCGGCCATCACACTGACCGCGAGTCCGCCACTCGAGTTATTCTGAGTGGCCGCGTTCGGGGTGACTGTTTGCTGGGAGGGAATCTTCCCCTGAACTGCGGGGGCTCCCCCGAGCAGGACGAAAGCCGCGCCCAGCAGAAGAAAGGTCGTCACAATGGCTACCAAGACAGGTTGGGAACCCATCTTTTTCGAGATTCGCCGTAGAGCGGACATCGGAGCTTCCTTGGGGTTTCTGGGGGTATCAAGGTTCGGCGGAGAAACGCCGTAGATACGCCGGTAACTGTCGTGTGGCGCACCGGCGGAACGGCTACGACCGCTCGTGACCGCAGGACGGGTCCCGATGCTCGACTACTGTTCCTGAATGGGGCCTCACCTGAGCCAGTCTCGACTGCTCATCAGTAGAATTCCCACGAACTGAGGTGTGGAGTGACTCCTAGTAGAAGCGGTACTCGGGAAACGTCGGACATTCCGCTCCGGGTTCTCGAAACGAGAACCAACATTCGGGTCACGCCCTCGATGAGGATATACGGGCCTGTCAGCCGCTCCGACACCACGATGGGATACCCGTGCATCTTGGGTAGATCGAAATCCCTGCGAAGGCGGAGGTAGCGTGACGGGTCCCAGCCGACCGGCGCCGCGCCGTCGTCCATTGCCGCCGACAGTTCGCCGAGCGATCGGCTCGGAACGATATCGGTGAATATCCGGAGATTGAGGACCCGCAGTCTCGGCCATTCGTTCGATGGAAGTTCGCCGAGGAACCAGTCGGCGCCTCGATCAATTAACGGTTGAACGAGGTCCGAACGGGTGGAGAGAAGGGCTAGTTGGAGCGCCGCCCAATCTGCCTCCGAAAATGTGTCTCGCTGATCGAGCAGGACACGGCTTCGTAGGTCCGGGGTTATGCGGGGCTGAGTGTGCCGGAGGCCGTATTCTGGAATCTCAAATTCGGCCCGGGCAAAATTCCAAACAAGGTCGCGCAGGGAGGCCGGGCGCAACGAGATCATGTGCCCCTCACCTGGTTTACGTCGAAGATTTGTAGCTAGCGGGACTCGAACTCCGGTCGGTCGCTGTCGGGCATCCATCCCGAGCGTGCAAGATCCTCGCTAGCCCAACTCAGGAACAGACTTCGAGTATCGCCCTTCAGAATCTATCCGCGGAGTAGCCCAACTACGAATTTCGATCGGCGAGGAGGATTCTGCGCCTAACTCGCTATTCAACTACCCGACTTCGATGCGTGAATGATGAGGCCTGCCGGCCCCTTCTGTTAAAGGCCAACATCGAGTGGCTGGCCTGGGGCGTCGGCAGGACAACCGGGAAGTTCACGGCGCCGAGGGCAAGAGCGGTGAGATCATGGAAAGTGGGGGTCCGGACATCCCTCGGTGTAGCCCTTTTGCTGCTAGCGGTCGCTGCGCTCTCCATTCCCCAAACCACACCTGGCGGACTAGCGACGTTCGCTGGCGGCACGCACCGAGCCGCCCCGAACCCGCATCCGGCGTTCACTCTCAACGCATTCAACAATGAATCTGTGGACTACATTTTGGGACCGGTTCTCCCATACTTGCGTGCCGGCGATACGATCGATCTGGGGAACGACACTAAGGAAAATCAAACGAACGTCATCTTGCTGAATGCATGGGCCCGCGAACTACACGCGCGGTTGCCGCCGGGCGTCAACATCACCGCCCGCGTCGAGAACCTCTCGAACATCCAGGAGGCGGCCCAGAATCTGTCCCCGCTGTTCAATGGGATTACTCTCGATTATGAGAAGAATCGCACCTTCATTCCAAATTGGACTTACAATTTCTCGGCGGCCTTGGATTATTTCAGGCAGGCTAATGCCAGTGCCCAGTCGTACATCCGGGCGACCATCGCGTATCCGACGGGAATACCGCTCAACCAATCGTACGGATGGAACTACGCAACGATCGCGAAGATCACCGGACTCGAGGACGTCCAGACCCAGGGATTTGCAATTCCTTCGAAATGGTCTCCGGTGATCACAAAATTGGTGGGACAATTCGCCAATACCAGCGTCTCGCTCGATCGGCTCGGCGTCCAAATTACGCTGGGACCCCACATTGGTGGAACCCCCGGCAACTCTCAAGACGCCGCCAACGCCACCTCCGATATCAATTTCGCATGGAACGACTCCCTTCGCTCCATCTACCTTTGGTGGGGGCTCAACGCACCGAGCGAGTCGTTCCTGCTTCGGGTTCTCGAGACTTTCCGAACCGCTCTATGGCCCGTCAACTTCTCGGAGTCGAACCTTCCACTTGGTACGAATTGGTCAGTCCACTTGACGAACGGCTCGACTCTTTCCACGAATGGATCGATGGTCAATTTCTTCGAACCGAACGGCAGTTACTCCTTTGTCGCGTGGTCGACCAACTCATATTATGCTTCGATGCGGGGATCCTTCGAAATCGAGGGGATGGCTGTTTCCCAGCCTCTCATCTTCGCGCCTACGACGTATCCCATTTCCTTCGCCGAGGGAGGCCTACCGCACGACGCACACTGGTATGTCAATCTCTCCGGGGGATCGTCCAACAGTTCGACCGGACCGACGCTGAACTTCCGCGAGTCGAATGGGACCTACGACTACCAAGTCGCCACGAGTGACTCGGAGTACCATCCGGTCACCCCGGGCAATTCGTTCCAGGTAAACGGGTCTTCGAAGGAAATCAACGTCACATTCAACCTGACGGCCTATGCCGTGACGATCTTCGAATACGGGCTAGCCGCGGGGACAAATTGGTCGATCTCGATTGGCCCCAATACTTTCAATTCGAGTACGGGGGTGATCCAATTCAACGAGCCAAATGGATCGTATCGCTACTCGATCGCGGGACCAACGGACTACTTGGCCGGCCCCTCCAGTGGGACCTTTTCGCTCGAGGGTTCGGCCGTCTATCTGAACATAGCTTTTGTGAAACTCCACATGGTAACGTTTGCCGAGTCAGGCCTCCCGATAGGGATGAGCTGGTCAGTAACGGTGAATGGGACCTCCGAAGCGTCCACCTCTACCTTGGTAACGTTCATGGAACTCAATGGAAGCTATTCGTTTTCGATCGGGTCCGCGCCCGGCTTTGGACCTGATCCCGCTAACGGCTCATTCTCCGTCCACGGGGATTCGTATACGTTGAACGTCTCCTACCTGAAGACCTATCTTCTGACGTTTTCCGAAAACACATTGCCGGTCAACTCTAACTGGTCGATCAGTCTCACGGGTGCATCGAACTACGTCATTCTGAGCGGTCCGTTCCGCACAGAAATGACTACCCTCACTCGATGGTCGGACGGCGCGTCGATCATCATGTTCTACGTGTCGGCGGGAAACTACACGTATGCCGCCTCCGCTGTGGGGGAATTGAACCTGACAGGGAGTCTCGTGGTCGGGACTCAGAATCCGCCGAACGTCCCCGTCCCCTTCCCGTCAGGGTCCTTCTCTTCGCCCCGGCACGGACTCGCTCCCTCGATATTCCCGGGTCTGTCCAATCTAGGCGCCGCGCTTATCATCGGGGCCGCCGTGGTCGCCGCGGCAGTCGCAGTTTTGGTCCTACTGACGCGCCGTCGTCGACCCGAATCCCCGAATACCTCGGGCGATCCGTCGGCCGAAACCGAAGACGACGACGTATGGAGTCACCCGTAACCGGGGCTGGAACATCGTAACTCGAGTCTTAGGCCCGAACCCTCGGCGACGCAGGAAGCGCGAGCCCTGTGGCGCCGCCGTCGATATCTGATTCAGGACGCTCCATTATGCTACCGAAATGTCTGGGAAAACTGGGCACGCCCGACCGGTTTGCTTAGAATGGCACTATGCGCGCAATGATCTTGGACGCGGCGCCATCTCCCCTTCGGCTCGACGAGCATCACACGGTTCCCGAGCCGGGGGCCCGTGAGCTGTTGATCCGAGTGCGAGCGTGCGGAGTGTGCCGAACCGACCTCCACTTGGTGGATGGCGAATTGACCCACCCCAAGCCAGCCTTGATCCCGGGACACGAGATCGTCGGAATTGTCGAGGCAATCGGTCCGAGCGTGACCCGCTATCGGATCGGAGATCGAGTAGGGGTACCCTGGCTTGGATGGACGTGTGGCGAGTGCACGTTCTGTAGGTCCGATCGAGAAAATCTGTGCGACCGGGCGAAGTTCACGGGGTACCAGCTTGACGGAGGTTATGCGGAGTTTACGACCGCGGACGAGCGATACGCGTTCCCGATCTCAGCGATTTGGGGGGACGTCGAGGCCGCGCCCCTCCTCTGTGCGGGATTGATCGGGTTCCGCGCATTGCGTCTCGCAGGGCCGGTCCGTCGGGTAGGGTTCTACGGCTTCGGCGCGGCGGCCCACATTGTGGTTCAGGTGGCCCGCCACCGCAGGCAGGAAGTCTACGCGTTCACCCGCCCGGGCGATCAAAGGGGACAGGAGTTTGCTCGGAAATTGGGGGCTGTCTGGGCAGGGGGTTCCGAAGAGCGGCCCCCGGAACTACTCGATGCCGCCTTGATTTTCGCCCCCGTGGGAGCTCTTGTACCGACCGCGCTCGCGGCGACCGCGAAGGGGGGAACAGTGGTGTGCGCGGGGATCCATATGAGCAATATACCGACCTTCGCCTACGACCTCCTCTGGGAGGAGCGGGTCGTACGGTCCGTCGCCAACCTCACTCGGCAGGATGGGGAAGATTTCTTCAAACTCGCCCAAGAGGCGCACGTCCGAACCACGACTCGACAGTTTGCTCTCGGTGCAGCCAACGAAGCCTTGTCGGAAATGCGCGGCGGCCATCTAGAAGGAGCGGCCGTGCTGGTTCCGTAATACCTCAGCCACATGGGCTGACGTCAGGCGGGTCGTGAGTCCAAATAGCAAGAGTGGCATCGCGGATTTGGCGGACGAAAAACATGCCCAAGCAATTCCCGGGAGCCCGATTCTTTGAACCCGATACGCTTCGATTCCTGCGAGAATTGGCTCGCAACAACAACCGCGATTGGTTTCTGAAGAACAAACTGCGATACGAACAATCGGTCCAAAAGCCCGCCCTACATTTTATCGATGCCATGGGCGCCCGCCTCACCAAGGTCAGCCCATACCTGAGGGCCGATGCCCGTCCCTTCGGGGGATCGCTCACACGAATATACCGCGATACGCGATTTGCGAAGGACAAGAGTCCGTACAAGACCTATCTCGGAATCCACTTTTTCCACGAAATGGCGGGGAAGGGGGTCAGCCTTCCCGGTTACTTCTTCCACCTTGCGCCCGGGGACTGCCAAATCCATTCCGGGATGTGGCGACCAGAATCTCGGGAGCTCGCCAAGATCCGTGACGCGATCGTCGGCTCGCCGGTGGCTTGGGGTCGAGTCGTGAAGGACGGGTTGACAATTGTGGGGGAGTCTTACGCCCGAGTCCCACGCGGCTATGCGCCCGACGATCGCTACGCAGCGGATCTCCGCCGCAAGGATTTCATCGCTTCCAAAGAGTTCTCCGACGACGACATTTCGAGTCCGAGCTTCGGCTCAAACTTCATTTCGGCGTGCCGAGAGTTGAGTCCACTGAACAAGTTTCTCGCGAACGCTGTTGGGGTTCCCTGGTAAGGCCGGTTCTCCGATCTCCGACCTTCGTTCAGCCTCCTACCCGGAACGGTCCACGATCGGTCCTCGAAATGTGCCGCGCGTCGCCGTTTTGTAGGCGCTCGAGCTCGGCGCGCCACCCGGTCGATGATCGTACTCTCTTGGAACTACGAGATCGTCATTCCGTTTCTTCTCGCGGCGCTCATCTTTGTAGCCTGGTGGGCGCATCGAATCGTGGAAGGGGCGCCATTTCACCCGATCACACTTGGATGCGCGACCATTCTGTACCTGGGGATCTTCCTCTTACTCGAGACGAACGATTGGTTCGGCTTTGCCGGTGATTTCCCCGTCGCGTTACTCGTTCTGGGATTGGCCATCGCCGCACTGTGGACGCATTCGATCCGAACGACCCAGGTATTGCGCGGTCCGCACGGGGAGCTGGGGTATCGCGGGAGCCGGCTCGTGGCGGTGGTGTGGTTCCTGGTCCTCCTTCTGGAAGTTTACGCCCAACTCGCGATCCTCGGGTATCTTCAGATCGGTAACCTCGTGCTGATCAACGGTTTCGCCGGCCTACCCATCGTCACCGGCGGCGCATTGCCCCACTCCTACGCATTCGTGTTGGCCGTGACCGATGCACTGTTCGCGCTCAGCACGGGGGCGACAGTGGGGCAGAATCTCGGGATCTACACGGCGGTCGTGCGGTACCGGCTCAAGACTCGTTCTACGCCTGTATCCACCCCAGAGAGCCGACCCCTCTGACCACCTCGATCGGAGGACCCGTCAGAGGAAGGAGGCCGTGTGGCGCCCTTCTCCACGCTAAGGTCCATCCGGACGCCATCGAGTATTTTGTTCCCCGACTCGGGTCGAAGCCCGATAAGCCGATATACCCCCAAGCCCATCCCCTCCCTGGGGATGGGATATGGCTCACGTGCAACGCACTGAGGTAGCCACTCGGCTTGCTCGAATCGAGGGTCATCTGCACGCGGTTCATCGGATGGTCGATGAAGGCCGTGATTACCCGGAGATCGTCCGGCAGATCACCGCTGTGCGCTCCTCATTAGAAGCGGTCGTGCAAGTCATCGTCGATGATGTAGTTGCTCGATGCGCTGACTCCACGGGGCGGAAGGGAGCGATCGATTCGTTAGTCCGCGAGCTCCGCGAAGTGGTGGCGAGCGCCCTGTAAATCTATCGGGAGGAACGACCTCGCCCTATGCCCGAATTGCTTCACGGAGAATCGGAGGCGGCCTGGCGACCGCTTCGTGCCCTCAAGCTCGCGACCGAGCTCTCCATCGTCATCCTGGTGATCGAGGCCGTGGGCGCCTATCTCTCGCACAGCCTATCTCTCACGGTCGATGCGGCCCACAACGTGCCGGATATTCTCGCATTCTCGGTTTCGTGGACCGCCTTGCAAGCGACGGAACACGGCGCCACCACCAAGTATACGTTCGGCGCGCACCGGCTGGAGGTTTTTGCGGCTCTCCTCAATGCGGCGCTCGTACTCGGCGTCGGACTTGGTTTCGGCTACGTCGCGATCTCAGCCCTCCTCACAAACGGATCTTTCTTGGGTCCGATCGATCCGGTCTGGATCTTGGCTGCCGCCATCCCCACGTTGGCACTGCGCTACGTGACTCTCTCGGTCATCGGTCGCCTGCCCCGGCAAGCGCGGGACCTCAATCTCGCGAGCGTCATTGTTCACTTAGCGAGTGACCTCCTCATCACGGGGGCGTTGCTCGTCGCCGGAATCCTCCTCTTGCTGCACCCCTCGTTTCACGGGGCCGATGCCACGGCGGCCTTGGTGATCGCGGCGATTCTGATCTACGAGTCGATCCCGCTATTCCGCGGAGGATGGGAAGTTCTAACCGAGCGGACTCCCCGCCATCTGTCCCTCGAAGCCATCGGTCAAAGCCTCTGTTCTGCCGGTGGCGTCTCCGAGGTACACGACTTGCACGTTTGGGCCGTTTGTCCGACCCTGGTTTGCATGACGGCCCATCTCATAGTGCCCGAGATGTCGCTGCGAGATTCGATGAAGGTCGTCGCGCAACTCCGTAAGCGAATGGAAGCGGAGTTTGGGATCCTGCACGCCACCTTCGAGGTCGAGGCGGTAGGACCTGCGTAGTGCGACGGTGGGTTACGCCGGAAACCACAGAACTTCGACTGGCTCCCACGAGTCGAAGGACCGAGCGTCGTCCGAGATCGGTACCTTCGGTCTCGGGCGAGTTCGAAGGTATTTGCGCGTCTTTTCGCGGTGACAAGGTCGGCATAAGGTCTGAAGATTATCGTAGTCGAGGGGGGCGCCGCCGCTTCCAATCTCCAGGATGTGGTCAACCTCCAGCTCGCGGACCCGAAAGCGGCACCCGCATGCGCGACAACGAAACCGATCCCGATGGAGCACGTACGTCCGGGCGGCGTCCCAGAAGTAGTGCCCTTGGAACCGCCATCGGCATCGCCGGGAGCAGTACGGGGTGCGCCGAGTGCGAAGCTCGGTGTGACACTCCACGCACTGCCGGGACCTTCGGGCTGCTTCCTTCTGGCGGCGCGCCTCCAGAAACCAGTCCGTACTCCGACGAAGTTGACTTTGTCGCGATGCCGGGGAATTGTTCGTCGGTTCCATGCTCTCTCGCAGGTGGGAGTCGAACCGGTCATTTCCTACAATAATTCCCGGTTCGAGGGGGGCCTGGTTATCGATTCTCCGATCCCCGGCGCCCCTTACTGAGACGCGAACGAGCTCGGTCCTTAGGCGGGGGTTCGCTCGGTACCGACCGACGCAGTGCTTACGATTGCGGAGTGTTCGGGGGGGTATGGGATTCCCGCTCGGCGATTGGATTGACGACCATGCGAGTTGCCGCTACAACCTCGGCCGAAGTGGTGTAGTTGGGTCCGTCCGATTGCCCCGGTTGCCCGGGGGTGGAAACTTCGATCGTGACGCTCCGATTCTGCGGCGCCGACTCGCTCGTCTCAATGGAGTCGCACCAGATCGAGTCTTTCTGACGCATGGGGCGACGGAGGGCAATACCCTCGCCCTTCTCTACCTAGCCCGGCAGGGCAGTTCTCATCGGTACAAGTCACGTCGCCTTTGGATACGCCCCCCGGAGTATCCGCCGATTTTCGACATCGCTAGGGCTGTGGGGTTTCGACCTTCCTTTTCGCCCGGACCCCACTATATCACCGCACTCTCCCGCCCCAACAATCCGACGGGCCTCGTCGCCGAGATCGGGTCAGTTCGAGGATGGGCCGAAAGCTCCCGTGCCATCGTGGTTGACGAGACCTTCCGCGAGTTTACCGACGCCCCGTCGCTTCAAGTCGCACGGATACCCCGTCTGTGGACGGTCGGTTCGTTCACTAAGGCCTACGGCGCCGACGCGCTTCGCGTTGGCTTTGTGATTCCCCCGGTCGACGAGGAAGCCCCGTTCCGTAAATTTCATGGGTTGCTGCTGGACGAGTTGCCTCCGGCCTCCGTCTCCGGCGCTTTGGCGCTCTTGCAACATCGAACTGAAGTCCTCGCTCAGAGCCGAGCGCTGCTCCGGCGGAACGAGCGCGCGCTGCGGGAGTCGATTTCGGGGGTGCCCCGCCTCGCGGCCCCCCTTTGGTTAGATCGAGGCGCGAATGGCCTAGATGGCGATCGGTTCGCACGTGCCTGTCTGCGCGCGAATATCCTGGTTTGCCCGGGCTCCTTTTTCGCGGATCCGAGCGGAGTTCGGATTTGCCTTACTCGAAAGTCGTTTGCACGCGACCTCTCGGCTTACCTAGGAGTGCGCGAGCGCTTCGTCTCGTAGGGTCGATCCTACGAGCCTCTATTGCCCCCGCTTCCCCCTTTCGCGAGCATTTCCGGGGGCTTCGGGAAGGGTACGCGATAGGCCTCGACGTAGGGATGCCGTACGTTGGAGAGGGACCACCCGCAAGGGAGTCGGCTCGCCTGTGCACTCGTGCAGAAACGTGATCGCAAACTGCGTTGCCCGCTTTCGACTGGTATCCTGAGTGAGCAGGAATCCACGGGCGAGCTCCGTGAGGACGGCGCGAGCGGGGACCACACCCTCGAATAAGGGGGGACGAACCTCCCGCGCCCGGCGGGCTTTCTCCTCCCGTTCTTCCATCCGGGGTTTACGACCCTGGCGGGTGAGATAAAGTCCGATGCTCCAGTCGGCGGGCGTGGGACGCTCAGCATTCCCACACCGCGAAGGCTTTACCCCCGCGATTCCGTGTAGCCCGTGAGGTTTCCATGGTCCAGAGCACTGCCCCTCCCGTCTCCGATGCGCCCAGCGAACTGCGGTCGCGAGTCCCGGCCCGAGGGGTCCTCATTCGAACCCCAATACCCGGACCGAATGCGCAACGGATCATTGCCGCCGACCAGCGGTACTTGATGACGAGTACGAAGACCTCCCCCGTCGTCGCCGAGAGCGGGAGCGGTGTTTGGATTACGGATGTCGATGGCAATCGACTGCTCGATTTTTCCGCAGGGGTCGCCGTCCTCAACACTGGTCACTGCCACCCTGCTGTAGTTCAAGCGATCCGAGAGCAAGCGGGGAAGCTCACACACTTCGCGGGGACGGATTTCTATTACGAGAATCAGACCCGACTGGCTCAGAAAATATCGGAGATCATCCCGGGAGATTTCTCGAAAAAGGTCTTCTTTACGAACAGCGGCACCGAGAGCGCCGAGGCCGCGCTCAAGATGGCCCGGTGGAACCGACGTCGCCCGATCACGATCGGACTGCTCGGGGCGTTCCATGGGCGCTCCATGGGATCGCTGACGATGACCGCCTCGAAACCCGTCCAGCGGGCCCGGTTTCAAGCGTACGGCGGGGGGGGTCACCATATCCCGGCCCCCAACTGTTATCGCTGCCCCTACAAGCTCGAGTATCCGAGTTGCGATCTCTATTGCGCCAAAATTCTGAAGGAACTCTATTTCGAGACCTCGATCCCGCCCGACGACGTTGCCGCGTTCATCGCGGAGCCGGTCATGGGCGAAGGCGGGTACATTGTTCCGCCTCCGGGTTGGCATAAGGAGATCAAATCGATCCTGGATCCCCATGGGATCCTCTTCATCGACGACGAAGTCCAGTCCGGGATCGGCCGCACCGGCAAATGGTTCGCCATCGAGCATCATGGCATCGTACCCGACATCGTCACCATGGCCAAGGCCCTCGGCGGCGGGGTCCCGATCGGCGCGATCGCCTTCCGCTCCGACTTGGACTATACCTCGCAAGGGGTCCACTCGAACACTTTCGGCGGAAACCTCGTTTCCGTTTCGGCGGCGCTCGCGACGCTTGACGTGATCGAGCGCGAAAAGCTGCTCGAGAACACCCGCGTGCAGGGGGCGTACCTACTGCAGAGACTGCGCGAGCTCCAACAGAAATTCGAGGAGATCGGAGACGTGCGCGGCTTGGGATTGATGACGGCGACCGAGATCGTGGAGGATCGCCGAACGAAGACTCCTGCCGTCAAGCTTCGCGATACGATCATCGAAGAGAGCTATCGCCGAGGGCTGATCCTCCTCCCGTGTGGCAAGTCCTCGATCCGGTACATCCCGCCCTTGATCGTCCAACGGGAACACATCGACGAGGGGATCGAAATCCTCGACGCAGCGATCGTGCAGGCTCGCAGCGCGCGATGAAAGTTGGACGGCTCATCGGACCGGGGAAACTGGGGGTCGAAGAGCGTCCCCCGCCCACCATCGGACCGGGCGAGGTGCTCATCTCGCTCGCCGGTTGCGGGGTCTGCGGAACGGACCTCGAGAAGCTCCGTGGCAACTACGCTTCGGCGGGGGTCATCGGCCATGAGCCGGTCGGCGTGGTGGCCCAGGTCGGAGCTCAAGTGCGGAGCGTGTCGCCCGGCGACCGTGCTTTCGTTCACCATCACGTGCCCTGTTACACGTGCGAGATCTGTCGACGGGGCGACTTCACGTTCTGCCCGACGTATGCGAAGACCAATCTTGATCCCGGCGGATTCGCCGAACAGTTCCGGGTCCCCGAGGAGAACGTACGACGAGGCGCCATCCTTCCCCTCGCTTCGCGGGTGGATTGGGCGACGGGAACGTTGCTCGAGCCTGCCGGCTGCGCCCTGACCGCGCTTCATCGGGTCGGACACCCGCCGGGCGGATCGGTCTTTATCGTTGGATTGGGACCGGTCGGCTTGCTGTATGCTCGGTTAGCGAAAGCACTGGGAGCCGGATGGGTCGGCGGTGCCGAGATCGCGCCCCTCCGGCGGACCGCCGCGGAGCGGGGACGTATCGACGCGACGATCGATCCGCGCAGCCCGGCCGAGGTCGTCGAGTTAGTCCGATCGGCGACCGACGGTCGCGGGGTGGACCTGGCCGTCGTGGCCACCGGATCTCCCGCGGCGGTCCGTTTGGCCGCTTCGCTCACGCGACGAGGGGGAACGCTGAATCTATTCGGATTGCCCGAAGCCGGAAGTCGCCTCGACGTCGACCTGCAGGAGCTCTACCTTCGGGGAACGCGCGTGATCCCATCGTACGCCACGACAGAGCCCGACATCGCCGAGGTGCATTCCCTGGTCGTCTCTGGACGCTTGTCGATCGGAGACCTCGTATCTCACCAACTCCCGCTGCGCGAGCTCAATGAGGCATTCCGCCTGGCACAACGCCCCACAGAAGCCCTCAAAGTCGTGGTGACCGGTCCTGCCAACGCTTAGGCTTCGCCCGCCTCACCGAGAATGGCTCCGCGCAACCGCTGACCCGCCTGAACCCGAGCCTTCGGCCCGAGCAGCGATCCGAGTACCGAGGCCCCACGCTCGATCGTGGCCCCCGCCATGACGATCGAATTCTCCACATGCGCTCCCGACTCGACCGTTACGCCCCCCTCCAGAGTGACGTAAGGGCCGAACGAGGCGCCGGCCACCGTAGCACCCTCCCCGATCGCGACCGGCCCCGTTCCATTGGCACCTCGCGGCACTGCGCCTCGGCCGCCCCGACCCGCGTCGAAGAGAAGCTGCTGCGATCGGAGTAATCGCTCGGGGGTACCGGCGTCGTCCCAGAAACCGGAGATCCGGAATCCGTAGACTCCATATTCCAGCAGGCCGGGAACGATGTCCCGCTCGAAGCTGCTCGGCACGCCGGCCGGGATGCGATCCAGTACCGAACGCGCCCAGACCGCGATTCCCGCGTTGATCCAATGCGACGGGGCATCCTTCGGCTCCGGCTTCTCGACGAATTGTACGATCCGGTCGTCGGCGTTGAGCGCCGCCACGCCATAGGGCCGAGTATCAGTGACCTCGGCGAGCGCCATCGTCCCCCACCCTGCGCGAGCTTGGTGGGCGGCGAGCATCGCTCCCAGGTCTACCGACGCGATGACGTCGGAATTGAGTAACAAGAATGGATCGCTCATCGCGTCCCCCGCATTTTTCATTCCTCCGCCGGTTCCCAACGGCTCGGCTTCGGGGACCGATCGGATCGGTATCCGGAACGGGTGGGACCGCACGTACGCCTCGATCATCTCCGATTTGTAACCGGTGGCCAGCACGATCTCCTCGACGCCGGGCGGAATGAGGTCGAGTACGTGATAGAGCATCGCCTTGCCCGCGATCGGAATGAGTTGCTTGGGCACGGTGTAGGTGATCGGCCGTAGTCGGGTACCGAATCCGCCGATGAGAACGATCGCCTTCATTTTCCGACCTCCGAGGGGCACTGGGGAGATCGACGCGCGAATCCCACGAATGACCTCGACATGATTTCACAATACCCGGGTCTCGGTCCCTCGCTCGGTCGCCCGAGCGTACTCGCGTTGCACGAGATGCTTGACCAGGGCGGCTGGGCTGCCCCAGATGGAGATCGGTCCGAGATTGCCGGCTCCCCTGCGTCGACCTACGGCGACAACTGAGCCTCTTTCGTGGTAGTGGAACGACTCTTTCGGCTCTCCTTTCCAATCGTGAACGATGTTTCGACCCGCTACCCGGGCCTCGGCGATCGCGGCCTGAGCTGTTCCGGGCACGAACATCCCCGTGTCGGGGTCCTTGTATTCGATCGAATCGCCCACGGCGTACGCCCCCGCATATCCGGGGATCTCCAGTGTTTCGCTCACCGCGATGCGACCGCCCCTCCCGTGCGGTACCGGTAGCGCCTTGACGACTGGCGGCGCTTGCAAACCGGCGCACCAGATGATCAGATCTGCCACGATGAGGCTCCCGTCCTCGAGATAGACCTTATTCGGCTCGACCTTCGCGACGTTGACTCCCTCGAAGAGTAGGACACCGGTTCGACGTAGCAGCGCCCGGGCGTGCGCAATGAGGTCCGTCGAAAATCCGGCCAGGAACGGTATGGCACCGCCCAAGAGCACCACCTCGGGAGGCCGAGCGTTCGGATCGCTCAATTTCGCCCAATCCGTGGTCGCGATCTCGGCGGCCAGCTCCGTTCCCGTCGAGCCCCCACCCACCACGAGGATGCGCGGCCGGCGTTGCGCCGGGAGTTGGGATGATCCGCGTTCCAACTCCCGGATCGCCTTGGCGAGCTCGATTGCTTTGGGCAGCCGGTACACTTGATGCGTGTACGCCTCCGCGCCGGGGACGCCGTAGTAGGCGGCCACATTTCCCAATCCGATCGCGAGGTAGCGGTACGGAAGATGTCCTGACTCGAGGGTGATTACCCGAGCCGCGAGATCGATCTCTCGAACGGAATCCGTCCTCCAAGAAACGGAGGTACGGGCGAGAACCTTCTCGATCGGGATCGAAAAGGAGGCCTCCTCCTCTTCGGCCGCAAGCCGCCCCACTTCATACAGCTCCGTTCGCAGCACGTGGGAGGGGTGTCGGTCCACCAGAATGACCGGTAGTTTCCCCTTCGACCGGCGGGCGACCTCTTGTGCGACCATTACGCCGGCGTAGCCCGCTCCGAGGATTACGACGGGGGCAGCCGATTCGGGCGACGCGGCCGCCATCGGATCGACCCGACGCGTACGGGAACATTAGGCGTTCGCATGAGTCGGCTCAAAGATTCGGGTTACCCCATCCGTACTGTCCGTCGACCGAATGCTGATTCAAGGCGACGACGGGCGCGCCATCGAATATAGCTTCGAATATCCTCGACCGTCTGAGCTCGGTTCCGACTACGGAGCATCCGATATTCCAGGGGCCAGTACAAGAGGCGAAGGTTCGGGAGCGGACTGAACAATCGGTGGCGTCCGGAATCGAATCGGTCGCTGCATGAAGTATACTACAATCGCGGCTCCGATCGCTCCCGCCGACAGCGCGAGAAGCACGTAGATTCCGGCAGCATACCCGATTGCCGTGAGGACCACCGTAGTCAACGCCGCGATCAGGAGTGGGGCAGCCCCCGGGAAGGCACGGGCCGGCGGCCGATAGACACGAGATCCCCTTCGCAACTGGGTCTGGAATTCGGGGTGACGCGCGAGCAGGAGTTCCTCCGCAACGGAGAAGGTGCGGGGCTCCCGGGATTCGGTTAATGGCATCTCGGTACCGGCGACCGTCTGCGGCCGCAGGAGAGGGCTGATCGTTCCGAACAGACCGAGAGCGGCAAGGGGGATTACCGCCGGCTGAGGGAATTGGGAAAGCGGCAGATCGCCCGACACGTAGGACCCTCGCGCCAGATCGATGATGCCGGTGAATTGTTGCACGAGCAGGGCCCGAAGACTCGAGAGCACGCTCGCGCCCGTTACGGTGCTCAAGGAGGACAGCGAGGCGACGAGGACCAGCATGATCAAGAGGTCGACGAGCAGAAGCTGGAACGAAAAGATCTGCCAGCCCATCCCCTCTTCCTCGACAAAAGTCCAAGCGGCCGTGACGAACGGCGACGCGAGGATCGTTCCCGCGGTGAGCCCCAACAGCGCCGAGTAGGAGCCGGCGGAGATCGCCCACACACCGTCCTGCGCTAACAGATACGCGACTCCGATCAGTCCCCCCACGAGAACGGAAGGAGCGACCCGGTCGAATCGATACTGACGGGCCAAGGGCAGCACCGCCGCCGCTAGGACGAGGAACGCTCCGAAGGCGGCCCAGGCACCAACCGCCCCGATCACTGGCGCGACCACGACGAAACCGTATCCCACGAGCGGGAGCAGACACGCCGCTTTCAGCCAGCGCGAACCGATCATCCAGCCCCCCAAGTTCGGATCCGGGCGTAGGCGGTCAAGAGACGGGCGACGGCGCCGCGACGATCGTAGGGGAAGGTGGGGATCCCCTCGGTCCGGAGGTACGTCATCGCCGCCCGAGTGCGTTGGATTTCGGCCGCCTCGGGCATCTGCAAAAGCGAGGTCTGGACGGGATCGGTCGGGACGGGATAGAACGCCGGAAGCTGGGGGACGAAGGCCTGAAGTCGATGCCCACGCGAATAGAGGGCCGCGACACTCGAGTGAAAGGTCGAGAAGTTCGTGACGAGCGCACTGAACATCAACAGGTGTGCCCGCGTGGCTAGGTCGCGCCGCAGGCGGTCCATGGCGCCGGCCAGATCGAACGTGCGCGTCGTGGTCCCGAGAGACGATAGCGCGTTTGTTAGCTGAAATCGGTGCGCCGCGCCTTGGCCCGGCGCTAGGTAAGAGACCACCTCCTGGTCGTACGCGAGGACTCCGATCCGGTCGTCACGGCGCCCGACGAAGGCCACAAGCACCAGGGCAGCCTCCACCGCACGGTCCAGGGCCGTTTGCCCGACCAACCCCGCATTCATCGCGCGGCTCACGTCGATGACCAGGACGAAATCTTGGCGGCTCTCCTGCTCATATTCGCGGATGAAGAGCTTGCCCTGCCCCGATCGCTTCCAGGCCACGGATCGAATGTCGTCGAAGGGGAGGTACGGCCGGATCGACCGGAACTCCGTCCCGTAACCGCGGTGCCGCAGTGTGCTCGCTCCGAGCCAACGCGTGCGCAACTTCTGCCCAACCTGTCCGCCCGTATTCGTCGGGACCGGCGCGACCACGGTAAACTCCTGGATCGTGTCCAGCGCCAATGTATCGAAGGCGAGACCCGCCGGGTCGTGGGCGACGACGACGGTCGGGCCGACCTCGAAGGTGCCGCGCAAGGACGGTCGAAGGAGGTAGGTCAACTCCAGCGATTCACCCGGCGGCCACCACGACAGCGAGCGAGGGGATCCCAAGAGGATCTCGCAACTCGCCGGCGTCGTATCAAAGATCTCGGTCCAGAAACCGGCCCCGGTGGTATTCGTGAGGGTGGCCGTCGTACCGGTGGTACCATTCACGGCCACGCGCGGGGCCGGCCCGTCGCGCGAACGATCGAACCGAGTGCGGCGCAATCGCCGGGTCGACCACGAAAAGATTCCGATCTCTGCGGCCGCGAAGACCAGGATCGCCCAGCCAACGAGAATGATGAGAAGGTTCACGGTGAAGAATCCGAGTAACAGGGAGCCGAATCCCGCGGCCATCAGGCCCCAACCTCGCTGACTGATCATCGGCCATCTCCGATCGAGCCGACTCGTGGGGGACGGCGCACAGGGTGGACGCGAAGTACTAGCGTGGAGGCGGGACCCTCGCCACGAGGGCCGAGATCACCTCGCCGAGCAGTTCTTCGCTTCGGGCTTGGGAGGTCGTGATCTGTTGGGCCATGACCTCGGGGTGAATAACAACCCGATGGTTCAAGACGGCGAAGGCCAGCGACTTCACGTCGTCTGGGATCACATACGGTCGCCCGTCGAAGAGCACGCTGGCTTTGACGGAGCGCAGGAACTGGACGCCCGAACGTGGCGATGCGCCGATCAAGAGACGGGGTTCCGCGCGGGTCTCCCGCACGACGCCCGTCAGGTATTGCAACACTTCATCTCCCACGTAGATCGCCTGCGAACGTTCCGCGAACGTCTTGAGCAGGTCGCTCGAGACGAGCCCTCGGTCGGGGTAGATGTCGCCGGCGTCAGACCGCGACCGGAGAATCCGAAACTCTTCTTCGCTGGTGGGATACGTCAACAGAATGCGAAAGAGAAACCGATCGAGCTCGGCCTCTGGCAGCGGATAGGTACCTTCCTGCTCGATCGGATTCTGGGTGGCGATGACCATGAAGGGATCGGGCATCGGATACGCCTTGCCTTCCATCGTCACCTGGCGTTCCTGCATCGCCTCGAGCAACGCCGATTGTACCTTCGGTGGAGCTCGGTTGATTTCGTCGGCGAGCACGACATTGGCGAAGATGGGGCCGGGCCGGAACTCGAAGCCTTGACTCTTCGGGTTGATGACGATCGCGCCCATGATGTCGGAAGGCAGCATGTCGGGCGTGAACTGGATCCGTTTGAACGAAAGATTCAGACAGGTCGCGAACGACCGCACAAGGTACGTCTTGGCAAGCCCCGGCACGCCTTCGATGAGCACGTGCCCGTTCGAACAGAGCGCCACCGTCATCAGACGCACGATCGACTCGGAACCGATCACTGCCTGACCTATCGATTCCTGCAATCGGCGGAGGACTTGGGGGGGCTCGTGGCTCGCCGCGGGCGGCGGTCCGCGAGCCCCGGCATCTGTGGGCGCGACCGACTCCGAACCGTCCGAGGCGTTGGGCGCAAGTGAGGGGGAGGGCGCGTCCGCTCGATTCGCCGGCGGCGTCACTTCAAGTCCACTCCGCCGCCGGACGCAAGAGCTCTGAGCGCTCCGAGCTGAGGTCGAGGACGGCCGCATTCGTGCGTTCGACGAGCCGCGGAATCTTCTGCTTCAACCGACGGCTCAGTCGGCGGATCTCCCGTTTGGGGCGGGGTTCTCTCAGCTCGAGCGCCTCGAGCCGCAGCGCCGACCGATAAGCTTGATCGATCTCTTCGCTCAGGCGGCGGAGGACCCCGGCGTCGTCGATCTCTTCGCGGCGGAAAAAGCGTGACCAAAACGTGTGCAGCTGTGCGGGATGTTGGCCGGTGCGACGGACCACGGCGGAGTCGAGTTGGTAGCTCAAGTACGCGATACCGAGCGACGATTTGTTCTGGTTTAGGGACGAGTAGACCCGGGAGTAGGCGTCCCCGTCCGGATCAGGGCGACCGCGCAACGCACGCATGAAGGGCGGAGTATGTCGGGGGAACCAGAGGATCCAACCGACGACGACTCCGATCACCAGGAGAGCGGCGAAAAAATAATCGCCGGGTTCCAGGAGTATCGACGTAAGCGTCGAGGAGAGCGACACGACCGTTACTCTCCGTCCTCATCGTTGGCCACCACCGGTTCATGGGGTGCCTCCGGCGGATTCTCTCCGGGTGCGGGTTCCACCGGGCCGAGGGGCCCGATGTACAAACGCCACATCGGTGGGAACGTGTAGATCGATTGCAAGATCGAGACCGGATCCCCTCTCAAGGGCGTCCCGGGCGGACCGAATCGGACGGGTTCGTACATCGCATATAGTCGCAAAATCATCTCACGCAACTCCGCTGGCACGAACGAGCGAGTCGCGGCGGACGAGTTGGTCCGGACGACCCCCCATTGGGTGACAATCTCCCGATCCGTCCACCCCGTAGGAATCGAGAGTCGGAATGCCCGTTCTACGTCCCGGACTACGGCGCGGAAGGCGGAACTCATGGCCGCCGCAACGGAGCCGTTCGCCATTTGGCTCTTCAGCATCGTGATCGTGGGAATCTCGACGGAACGTACTGTATGCACCACCTCGGGTTCGACGGTCTTGCGCTGAAACAGTGCCATGATCGCAACGTCCCTGGGCAGCTTCGAGAAGCACCTGCTGGGCTATAACTCCATATTTTCGACTTGGGCGATCAACCGCAGGTTACCGAGACGGTGGTCGCCGCGTTGAATCTTCAGCTTGAGCGGGCGGAGCGGGCTCTTGATCCGAGTCTCGATGGCGCATCCAACCAAGGTACGCGAGGGCAGCGACGATGATCACGACCGGAATAGCCAGGAAGTAAGCCACCGAAGCGGCTGTATGCGGAAGTAGCACCAAATTCCAGGCGGATGGACTGTTGGTCGAGGAGGAGCCACCGCCGCCGTGAGACGGGCCCGAAATCGGGGTGAGGAACATCTCGAGGACGACGTCCTTGAGCCCCATCGCGATGGTGATCGAGGTGATGTTTGTGTTGTAACCGACCGCGTTCCCGGTCAGGACGAAAGCCGCCGGATACACGTTCGAGGTAAGATTCGCCCAGCCCGTCGCGCCGGACGTCGCACCGGCAACTTCTTCCGCTTTGTATGCGAGCTCCACCGTCCCTCCTTCGATCGATTGGTGGGTATCGTAGTCCAGTAGGTGCACATCCAACGGTGTGAGTGGGGCTATCGGAAGGGAAACATTGACCGATTGGACCGGGCGCTCACTCAGGGCAAAATTCGTCGTGTTCTCGAGATAGCCATAGAGCGACGCCGATGCGGAATAATCGAGCGAGGTGAAAGGCACTACGAAGAGAGCGGATCCTTGCGCCGTCGTGGTCCCCGACAGGTCATTCGACCCCCAGGCTACGAACACAGATGCCCCCTCGAGGGGTTGACTCGTGTGTTCGATCGAGACGTTGACGTAGAGGTCGATCTGGGAGGGCGGTGTTGTGGGGAAGAGCGAGAGGTTAGCGTAGGCTCCCACTCCTTGCCGCAAGGTGATCGAGGTCGAGTTGGGTTGGCCCACGGGAGCGTTCCCGCGAACGCCCGCAATAGGGGCGATCAAAAGGAGACAGAGCATCAGCGCCCATAGCGCAGCAGCTGCCAGAGTCCGCGGAGGACCCCTCCCTCTGCGGTGGATCTTCGTGGGCGATGGCATTCGTACCTTCGAGCCGCTGGAAAGTACGCGGGAGTCGTCTCATTACCCTTCCCCCTGGGCGCTGAGGGAGCGCCTTCAGAACCTCAGCTCCAACGGGTTAGTTCAGTCCCGTAATATCGCCGAATTCTACTGAGCGTGCGCCACATCGCCATCGGTCGCCCCCATTCTCCATCGCTCCTGACGCCGTGAATGGCGCTCAGGCTGGAGAGAGCCAGGCGCGGGAGCGTAACGACGGGTCGTCTACCGAGAACTAAACTCGATAGATATTCGGGAACACTGCTCTCTTCGGCGGACTCAGCACCGACGCGAGCTATCGATCTCGTAACCGGCGGCCTAGCGTGGACAGCTGTTGCAGCATGCGTCGCCGATCGAGCAGCACGCACAGCATCGGCAGCAGGCGGAGCATGTACAACAACTGCACGCGGGGCCGGCGGGTACGTCCGATGGGGAAGTCGTCACAAAACTCCCATCGCGCGACCATACTAAAACCTGCCCGAAAATCGGCGTCATTCGCAGTGGTGGGTAGGAAACCGCGTAGGAATTGAACGGAGTAGATCGTCCCTGGTGGTCGGATCGACCCTGACCTCGACTCCTACCTACGCTTGCGAGGCGCCTGGCCAACGGTACCTTTGGACGTGACCCCGAACAGAATGGCCACCGGGAGCGTTTCGAAGATTTCTGCAACGTGTAGGCGCGATCTCGCCCCGATCATCTCGATAGGACGACGGGCGATCAATTCGTCATTCCAGGTGCGGGGAGCGCCAGGGGGCAGGGCGATTTCGACTCCGTTCCAAGGCGTTCCATCCGGAGGATGGTCCTCGGAAACGCCTCGACGAGCCAGATGCCGACCGATCGCAACGAGGAGCCATTCATCGCGCCATGCGCGGGCGAAAGCGAGCACGGCTTGAGGTTCGCGTCCGCTCGCTTGGAGAGGAACGTACCGCCCGTTCGAAAGAAGGTCCAAATGCGACGACCGAGCCTGGAGGGCCCGATGTGTCACGTATTGCTTGAGGTCCCCCGTCCACCAGGACTGGCATAAGCGACGAACCCCGGCGAGAGACATTGACCCCGGTCGCTTCATCAATCGGTGGAGCGAGCGATCGAGGGCTCGAAAATCGACCGGGCGACGATTGTCGGGATCAACCAGGTGGAGGGCGGATCGTTCGGAGCCTTGGTACAGGTCCGGCACGCCGGGGACATTCATCTTCAGCACGGTCATTGCCACGGAATTCCACATCCCGAGGTAGGCGAGGGATCGGGTCCAATCCTCGAGCTCTCTTCGAAATCTTGGAGGGGTCGGTGCGGTGGCGAGCCACGCGGCGAATCGATCGAGCGCCTGTTCGTAGGCCAAATCGGGATGGCGCCAGCTGGTCCCGACTTTGGCTTCCCGACTCGCTTTGAGCGCGTAGGCTCGAAATCGCTCAGGATAGTCGATTACTTCACGCGCGTTGATGGGCCGACTCGCGACCAACGCTTGCAATAGCAAGTAGATCTCCGCTCGGCGGATCGGCGGTTCACTTCTTTGGAGCCGCGGGCGTTGCTCGATCCATCGGAACCACATCGGGAGCCGACGAGCCCATTCCTCGGCTCGGTCGGTGAGCCCCATCAGTCGCGCGCGCGCGTCCTCGCCCCATTTGGTGTCGTGGGTTGAGGTCGCGTTTAGCGAGCCGCTGGCGAGCGCTTGGCGATCGATCATGAAGTGGTGAAACTCGGTAAGCGAGGTTCCAAAATGTGCCGGGTCCGATCCCACTTCGTTCAGTCCGACCGACCGAACAAATCGGAAGAGCGCCGTGTCTTCGATTCCCTTAGCAGCAACGGCCGGCGTCCATTGCTGCCATCTCCGTCGATTTCCCTCGGCACTCCGACGTTTGGACAGAGTGCTTCGCGTGGCGAAGTCGAGTGCTAGTCCGTCTCGCACCAAGCCCAGAGCACGGCGCCCCCCGGGAGTCGCGCGACGCGCCGCTCGGCGCCAGGCCACCGCCAAGGCCTCCAATTCCTCCGGTGGAGGGGTGCCGTTCCTACCATAGGTCCGGTAGATGGGGAGACCAGCGGTGAACGAGATCAGGGCGGCCTCGATCGCCTTTCCGAATCGTGCATTCCGACTGGTTGCGGCAGCGATACCCGACGCGAGGCGCTTCGTTTCCGATCGAAATGATGTTCGTTGCACCTCTCGCTTTGCCGCGTCCGCTTCCCGCTCGAACGACTCGGGCGCCCGCACGACCCACTCGTACGCGCCCGCTAGAGAGGGAGCGCCGTCGGGGTTTGTGAGAACTCCCGTTAGCCGGGCCATCGCGTCATAGCCCGTAGTCCCTTGCACCGGCCATTCGGGGGCGAGCGCTTCCGTGCGAGCAAGTATTTTTTCCACCCAAAGTTGGACGGAAGGGCTCGTCCCCTGCCGCGCCTTTGCGAGAGCGCGTTGGAGCCGGCGGAGATACTGGTCCGGGTCGGCTAGCCCGTCGATGTGATCCACGCGCAATCCGTCAATATAGCCCCGCCGAACCCACTCCACGATCCGCTCATGCGTCCGCTGGAAAACTTGGGGATCCTCTACGCGAACACCGACGAGATGATTGACGTCAAAGAATCGGCGGTAGTTGATCGCGTCGTCCTCCCAGTAGGGCACAGGACGATACGCGAGGTCATCCATCATTTTCCGGGCGAATTCGGAGAGAGATCCTGTCGGGCCGGGCGCCTGAAATTCCTCCAGAACCCTTGCGAATGCTTTGGCGAGATTCGACGGTCGCCGACCTTTCCGGAAAGTCAATCGCCGTAGCTTCGCATGGGTCCAAGAGCGGGGGCTCGAACGTTTCGGTCGGCCCGCTTCGAGTCTAAGGTGGGATCGGACTGCGTGAAGGAATCGGCTCGTTGCGCGTGCTCCGATCGGAAAGGCGGTGCCTTCCACGTCGAGCAAAAGCTCACCGGGGCCGACCCGCAACTGGACGCGGCCCAATCGAATCGATTCGTCGACGGTATCGGAGAGGACGGGAAGCACGACTTGGGGCCGACCTCCCACTTCCCGGTCCCAATTGATATCAAAAGTCGACGCGAATTTCGAAGCGGGACCTCGTTCGAGGACGTCGCGCCACCAGGGATTTTCCGGAGTCGCCGCTTGGTGATTGGGCACGATGTCGAGTAGGAGATGCATTCCCCGACGGTGCGCCACGTTGGCGAGTGCGCGCAACCCCTTCTCGCCCCCGCGCGACGCATCCGCCTTCGTCGGGTTGATCACATCGTACCCATGCGCGCTTCCCGAACGGGCGGCGAGCAAGGGAGACAAGTACAGGGTGTCGACGCCAAGATTCGCCAGATACGGCACGACCCGCGCGGCGGCGTACAGATCGAAATCGGAGCTGATTTGAAGTCGATACGTGGCGACGGTCGGTCGCACGATCATCTACCGGACTCGGACCTTGAGTCGCTCGCCGAGGGCGCGGAATCCGTCCCACCAGGTCGCCGCAACTTCTTCGCCCCCGTTGGGTTCGATCCGGACCGAGCCGAGCGGGCGGTGAAGCAGTTCGTAGTACTGGTTCTGGACGCGCGCCAGGTCGACCTCGAGCGGGAAGGCGTCGAGCAGCCCCGTCAGGTCGTTCAGCAGATGGAGCGCTGCGACATCCTGGGGGTGAGCGGCGAGCCGTTCCATCGCCCGCTCCGCGGCCCGAGACCACGCAAACCCCAATGCCGCGCCATCGGTCGGAAGTCGCATGCGGCCCAGTTCCGTCAACCATCCAGCGGCCTGGGTCGGCTCGGGGGGCTCGCGTTCCAACGCGTGCTGCGCCTCGAGATTGAGGAAAAATTCGGTGACCGCGCTGAGGGACCGTGGGGCCGAAGAATTCGAGTAACCGAGGTAGCGGAGCGCCGGCGCCGTGGCCTCATAGATCTGACGGAACGAGTTCTCAACTCCGATCCGGGTCGACTCCAGCATACGCCCCACGATACGGCGCTGCTCATCTCCGAATAGAAAGCGCAGGGAGTAAGTCCCCGTGCCGAAGTGCTGATCGACGAGGCGAATCGATTCAGCGATATCTCCCCGTTCGAAGGCCGCCTTGAGCGCGCCAATGCTGGCCGCGTACGCTTCCTTCCCTTGGAAGCGACGTACGCCTCCGTAGAGATTGTACCCGCCGATGTGGAGGGCACCGTACGTGAAATGCGCCCGCTCCCGAGTAATTTCCGAGGCTACGGACGCCTGGCCAACCGCGAGACGAGCCGCCCCCACGACGTGCAGCTCGCGCTCCAACCGGGCGACCTCGTAGCAAAAGAGGTGGGCTTTCTCGTCGTACTCTTCGAACAGCGAACTGAGCGCATAATGGACGCAGACCCCCTGTAGGTCGACCCGGTTCGATGCGATCGAGCGTTCGTAGATCGCCGCACCATCCCCATCGGTCGGTACGTTCCCTCGCCCGAGAGCCAGCCGACGCTTGAACTCCTCTTCGAACGATTCGCCAAAGAGGCGCTCGGCGAGCTGGACGGCGCGGCTCGCGTAGCGTAGGACTTGAACGGTCTCAATTCCGCCCAGATCGTCAAAGAACCACCCACAGCTCGTGTACATCTGCTGCATGTGGCGCTGCAATTCCAGCAGTTCGAGAACTGCGACGACCTCGGTCTCGGTCAACGGACGCCGACGGTGCTCCGCGAGGAACCGGTCGACTCGATCTGGGGAGCGATCCCCGACCAGGTCGACGTAGTCGTCCCGCGCTGCCCAAGGGTCGGTCACAAATTCGCCGATCCGAGCCTCGTATTTCGGAGTGAACGTGTCGCGGAGCCAGTCGAGGGCGGCCCGGAGGGGGGCGCGCCACTCTTGTTGCCAATCGGGATGAATGAGCGAATTGCAGCCGCAATTCGATCGCCACCGCTCAACGCCGTGGGCGCAGCTCCACGAAGTGTTCTCTTTGATCTCAACTTCCCATTCCGGTGGGTGGCGGGCGAGGAACTCGCCATAGTTGGTCAGCTTCGCTGGTCCCTCCCGTTCGATCTTTTGGAGGGCGAAGGCGAGCGCCATATCGCCCAAGCGGTGGTGGTGTCCGTACGTCTCTCCGTCGGTCGCGATATGGCTCAACTGCCCTTCTTCTTCGGGGAGGTTCGGGGCGAACCCCGCTCCCAGTCGGCTAGCGAAGGTTGGCCCGTCGTGGAGAAGACCCTCGAAGGCGAGCGCATGCGAGGTGGGTCCGTCGTAAAAAAAGACCGCGATCGAGCGGTCGCCGCCGGGTACGCGCACCTCATACGCGCGGGTCGTGGGGATCCCCGTCGTATCCGCGTCCGTCCACTCGTTCGCGCCTCGACGCCGGTAGCGGCGGGCCTGGTTGGGCGCGAGAATAGTAAACCGGAGGCCTTCCTCCGCGAGGAGGCCTAGGGTTTCGTTATCGACCGCCGTTTCAGGGAGCCACATTCCCTCCGGAGCGCGTCCGAAGCGTCGGACGAAATCGCGAACGCCCCATCGGATCTGCGTTCGTCGATCGCGGCTCAGCGCCAACGGGAGGATCTGATGATGATACCCTTGCGCGATTGCGCTGCCATGACCGGAGAAGCGTTCGATGCTCTCCTTGTCGGCCTTCAGCACCGCGGCATACACATCCGGAGCCTTCACCTCCAGCCATCGCAGAAGGGTCGGCCCGAAATCGAAACTGATCCGCGAGTAGTTGTTCCGGATCTCGGTAATGAATCCGGCTTCGTCGACCACACGGGACCACGCGTTCGGGCGGTAGCATTCCGCAGTGATGCGTTCGTTCCAGTCGTGATACGGAGCAGCGGAATCCTGCGTTTCCACGACCTCGAGCCACGCGTTCTCTCGAGGCGGTTGGTAGAAATGTCCGTGAACACAGATGTAGCGCACGGTTTCACTCCACCCGCTCGTACACCCCGAAGCAAGTTGGGTTCATTTCGAGTTGGCGCGTCGAACCCGCTTCGATGAGCTCGGGAAGACGGCGCCCCGGGCCGCCCCATTGCACATCCGACGATTCGAGGCGGCGTCGCCACTTTCCCTTCGGGAATTCGACCGAGGCGGAAGTGAGGTCCGTGGTGAAGTGGTAGATCGAGATGATGGGCCGTGGATCGCTTGGCGCTGGGTAGGCGACCACATAGGAACTCGTGGCATCCGGAGATCGCACGTCCTCCGGTCGCCAGCGAGGGCGGGCTCCCCAGGCACGACGGAGCCGCAGGAGTTCCCGATAGAGGGATCTCAGCTCGCGCCGACCGGGAATCGAGATCCAATCAAAGTCGATGCGGGAGCGCTCGAACGTGGTGGGAGATTGAGGATCCGGCACCTCGTCTTCGGTCACGCGCGTCGAAAATCCGGCGCGACGACCTTCACGAACGCGGGCGATCAGCTCGGGGTCGTGATGGCTCGTGAAATAGAGGAACGGCGCGGTCTCCCCGTACTCCTCCCCCATAAAGAGGAGCGGGAGGTACGGCGGCAGCAAGAGAAATCCCGCCGCCAGCTTGAGTACTTCGAAGGAAGCCACCGCGCTAAGTCGTTCGCCGCGAGGGCGGTTGCCGATCTGATCGTGATCTTGGACGCAAACGACAAACCGGTCCGCGAGAAGATCGCGCGCCGGCGCGCCGTGCCGGCGTCGTCGATA
The DNA here is from genome assembly GCA_049584655.1 of Thermoplasmata archaeon. Classification (GTDB taxonomy): domain Archaea; phylum Thermoplasmatota; class Thermoplasmata; order Lutacidiplasmatales; family UBA184; genus Lutacidiplasma. Next base: position 67,497 of record JBAUYF010000004.1, read on the forward strand.
TTCCGAATACTGACCCTCCAATACAAATCCGGCCGCGAGCACGGTGCGGACGGCGTCGGAAGATCCGAAGTCGACGTAATAACCGTCCCGCTCCCCCGTCACTCGCGCGTGGAACGCATGGTGGAAGTCGTCGTTCCAGAACGCGTCAAAGCCGAGCCCCCCGTTCGCCACCGGTTGGACCACCCGGGGATCATTTAGCGCGCTCTCGGCGATCACGTGCACGCGCCGGTGCTCGGCCGTGCCCAGTTCGTGCATCGCGTCCGTCAGCTCCGAAAGAAACGGTCGCGCGGTCGGGTCGATGATGGCGTGAACCGCGTCCACGCGCAGGCCGTCCAAGTGAGCCACTCGTGCGAGGTAGAGGGCGCTTTCCAAGAAATACCGGCGTACGTGATCGCTCTCGGCTCCGTCGAAGTTGATTGCGGCACCCCATGGAGTTCGGTATCCCTCCGTGAAGTACGGTCCGAATTCCGCGAGATGGTTGCCCTCCGGACCGACATGATTGTACACGACGTCGACAAACAATGCAAGTCGATGACGATGACAGGCACGCGCCAATCGCTGCAGTTCACTGACTCCCCCGTACGAATATTGAACCGCGAACGGCAAGACGCCGTCGTACCCCCAATTCCGGGTGCCCGGAAATGCGGCGATCGGGAGGAGTTCGAGGGCAGTGACCCCTAAGTCAGCGAGCGCCGCCAGTCGGTCGATGACACCAGCAAAAGTTCCTCCGGGAGAGAAAGTTCCGACGTGGAGCTCGTAGAAGATCAGCTCTGCGCGGTCGATCCCGGTCCAATCCTCCTCGGCCCAATCGAACTTCTCGGGAGTTACGAATTCCGAGGGCCCCTCTACGTCCTGAGGCTGGCTCCGGGAGGCCGGGTCGGCGCGTAGGGAGCCCCCGTCCAGGCGGAATTGATAGCGGCATCCGTCCGGCAGGTCCGCCACGTCGGCTCCCAAGTATCCACTCCCGAGATTCGTCATCGTTTGGTTACGGGACCCTGGGTGGTCAAGCACGAGTTCCACCCGCTCGGGCTTGGGGGCCCAGAGGCGGAATTGTGCGGTTCCGTCCGGTGCTCGTGTCGCTCCTAGCCGGTCCGATCGATGCAGTGCGATCACCTTACCGATCGAAGGAGTAGAATACCCAGGGGTGGCAGGTCGAGGACGAGCGATTGCGGCCATCCGTGGAGCGGAGAATCCGTCGTGTCGATCTTCCCCGTTGTCCCCGCCCCGCTTCCCCCGAATTCGGTAGCATCGCTGTTGGCGAGGACCTCCCACCGACCCGGAAGTGGCGCGCCGATTCGGAAGGAATTCCGTGGAACCGGCGTGAAATTGAGGATCGCCACCACAGCATCCTGGGGATTGGTGGCCCTCCGGAGAAGCGAGAGGACACTCTGGTCCGCGTCGTTCGGTTCGATCCACCCGAACCCGCTCGGGTCGTATTCACGTTCGTAGAGCGCCGGTGTCTGACGATAGATTTCGTTCAACCGTCGCACCCACGCCTGGATCCCCGCGTGCGCGGGTTCCCGGATCAGATGCCAGTCCAAGCTCTGGTCGTGATTCCACTCCCTTTCCTGACCGAATTCGTCGCCCATGAACAACAGTTTTTTCCCGGGCATCGCGAACATGTAGCCGTAGAGGAGCCGAAGGTTCGCGAGACGCTGCCAAAAATCGCCAGGCATTTTCTGCAACAGCGATCCTTTGCCATAGACCACTTCGTCGTGCGAAAGCGGTAGGATGAAGTTCTCATGGTAAGCGTAGATCATTCGGAATGTCAACTCGCCGTGATGCCACCGCCGATAGATCGGGTCCTGTCCGAAGTAGGCGAGGCTGTCGTGCATCCAGCCCATATCCCACTTGTAGCCGAAACCCAAACCCCCCATGGTCGTCGGACGCGAGACCATCGACCACGCCGTCGACTCCTCGGCGACCGTCTGGGTGCCGGGGAACTGACGGTAAAGGGACTCGTTGAGCCATCGGAGGAACCGGATCGCATCCAGATTCTCTCGACCGCCTTCGTCATTGGCGATCCACTCTCCCGGCGCTCGGGAATAATCGAGGTAGAGCATGGAGGCCACACCGTCCACGCGGATCCCGTCGCCGTGATACTGGTCGAGCCAGAATGACGCGCTGCTCCCAAGGAAGCTCCGAACCTCATGGCGGCCGTAGTTGTACAGGAAGGTGTTCCAATCAGGATGGTAGCCTCGTCGAGGGTCGGCATGCTCGAACAGGTGCGTCCCATCGAAGTAGGCGAGTCCGTGCTCATCGCGCGGAAAATGCGAGGGGACCCAATCGAAGATCACTCCCACCCCGGCGCGGTGGAGTGTGTTGACGAGTTCCATCAGGTCCTGCGGCGTGCCGTAACGCGCGGTCGGCGCGAACATTCCGATCGGCTCGTACCCCCACGAACCGTAGAAGGGGTGCTCCATGAGCGGCAGAAACTCGACATGGGTGAAGCCCATCTTCGGCACGTATTCGGCGAGTTGACGGGCGACCTCGCGGTAGGTGAGCGGTCGATCCTTCTCTTCCGGAACGCGTCGCCATGATCCCAAATGGACCTCGTAGGTAGAGACCGGGGCCTCCAGGCGGAATCGCTCTCCTCGTTCCGCCATCCATTGTTCGTCGTTCCACTCGTACTCGAGGTCCCAGATACGGGAGGCGGTCCCCGGGGGCTGTTGGTGAAGAAATCCGAATGGATCGGCTTTATCCACCCGGTAGCCGGCGTACCGCGACTCGATTCGGTACTTGTAGAGGTCGCCTCGTTGCGCCGAGGGCACGACCCCCTGGAAAATGCCGGAGCTCCCTCGAACGGCCAACGGGTTATGGCCGGGGGTCCAGTCGTTGAACTCCCCTATCACGCTCACGCGTTCGGCGTTGGGCGCCCAGACCGCGAAGTGAGTGCCGTCCGACGGCGCGGCGCCGGCCGGGTGGGCGCCCATCCGCTCATACAATCGCAAATGCGTTCCTTCATTGAACAGATACACGTCCATGTCGCTCAGCGACGGAAGGGATCGCTCGCTTCGCGTGGGCCTCGCGGTTGACCCGACCGACCGCGTTTTCGGAGTCATCAACGGTTCCTGCTGTCCGAACGAGCCGCGTCGATGGCACGTAGCGTTTCCCTGACCTCGGGATCGGACTCCATCGCCGACCAGGAGCGGCGCATCCGCCGCGCGAAGTTAGGTCGTTGACGGCCTGTTGTGCCTGGGACGTTCTGCGGGACCGTAGCCCCCTCCAAGTCTTCGAGGTTCACGAGCAGGAGTCGCGCCGGAGAGCGGGCGAGTTGCTGCAATGCGGCTCGACAGGCCTCGTTCATTGAGGCCTGGGGGGCCGGCCACGGCCCGCGACTCGATCGCTCCCGGGGGTCGGTATTCCGAGATTGACGCTGGTGCCAATAGGCGGCGAACGGGAGCATGTCGTGGGTATTCAGGGACGCCAGCGCTTCCCGGGGCACTCGTCGATATCGGCCCCGTTCGTCCGGACGGTCCCATTCCAACTGCGCCACAAATGATCGGAGCAGCCCGTATCGTTTGAGGTCGGCACGCACTTCAGGCGGGACCGTCCCCAAGTCCTCGCCGACCAAGATGGCTCCTGCTCGCTGAGCTTCGATCGAAAGAATTGCGTAATACTCGTTGGGGTGGTACCGCACATACGCCCCGTCTCGTGCGGAGAATCCCGAGGGCACCCAGAAAAGACGGTGGAAGCCCATCACGTGGTCGATGCGGAGGGCGCGACCGACCCCGAGGTGGGCACGAAGCGTTGCGCGAAAGGAACCATACGCTCGCTCGCGGATCCGTTCGGGGTGCGGCGGAGGCAGACCCCACTGTTGCCCGTCGGGGGCGCCCGGGTCCGGCGGTGAGCCGATCTCCGCGCCCCGGACATACACCTCGCGCTCCTCCCGAGCATCGAAACCGTTGGGGTGAACTCCGATCGGCAGATCTAGATACAACGCGACCCCTCGCCGGCGACCTTCCGCCGCCAGACGTTCGAGCTGGCAATGCGTCACCCATTGAACGTACCGGTGATAGTCGACCCGTGCACCAGACGGACGAGTACGACGCCTCCCGATTCCGGGTGAGTGCGCTCGGGGTGAAACCGGTTGGCCGAGCTCGACACGCGCTCGGAAGGCGGCGTATCCATCAAGATCGGGGGCTCGCGCCGTGTACTGTTGGAATGCGTTCCAGCGACGAGGGGAGCTCGTTCGTAACTGACGCGCCATCTGGGAAAACACGCGACGACGGAGCCGGGCTACCCGTCGGAAATCGACGTACTCATTCCGTTCGAGGCGGGAGACCGCCCGTTGAAAGGAAGCGGACCGGACGAACGCGCGAACGCGTGGAGTGGAACGGTACTCGGGCTCGATCGTCGGGTCGGCATATACCTCGTTCCAGAAACGACGGCTCACGGGGCGATACGGACTCGGATCGAATGGTCGGTCAAGGAACGAGGCGAGTATCGGTAGGGTTCCGACAAAGGAGGCGCCGTGCCGGCCCGCCCACTCCACCACCCGTTGCAGCGACGAGAGGTCGCCACAGCCCCAAGTTCCGGGTGTTCGCAGGGCGTAGGTCGGCACGAACACTCCCCAAGCGCGAGGGAGAGTGAGGCGAGGGCGAGCGTGGCGTCGGGGCGCGACGAAGAGATTCGTCTTCGTGTTCCACCGATCGCCGACCAGCTCCAGGGTGTGGTATCCGATCGGAACCGCGAATGGGAGGCGCAAGGAGCCACGCTCCCTCGTGGATCGAGAGGTCCCCCGTCGGACTGGGATCTCGGCGCGTTCGACCTGGCCATCCTCGCGAGTTAACGTTGCCGATACGCGCGGATCGGCCGCGCTTTGATGCGATAGGCGGAGGACGATGGTTCGATGCTCGCCCGGATGGAGAACGCACACCGGGGGAATAATCCGTGTATCCCGGCGCGCCCGAGCGACGGCGAGCAGCTCCGGCGCTTCGCTCGCTCGTTCGATCGGGACTCCGAGCAGCCTGAGTACCGCGCAGAGCGGGGCGGCCGCCACCGTACGGCGACGGTTCCCGGAGTCCACGTAGGTGGGGAGAACGCCTTTCAAGCGAGACAGCCGGTGGAGCGCGCTCCGCTCCGGGCCCGTCATGGGGCAGGTCGAGCGGGACCCAGGATGTACTCGATACCTCGCAATGGGACCTCGACCCAGTCGGGCCGATTCCGAAACTCGTAGGAGAGTTCGTACACCACTTTCTCCGCCACGAACGCCTGGAGGAGCAGGTCGAACTCCCCCTGGTCCTTGGGAAGGAACGCCACGTCGGTCGTGGCTCCCCGATACGCGCGCAGGAATTCTGCGCCCACCCACTGGACCCACATGCGACCGGCTAAGGCGAGCTCCGCGCCCAAATCCGATTTGGCGGGCGGGAGGACGACCATTTGCCTCCACGCCGCGTTCGCGGCGTAGTCGAACGAGCGGAGCATGCCGGCGACGTCCCGCAACGGGGATCGTTTGATCCGGCGCTCGCTCAATGATCGCGTGGGTTCGCCCTCGAAATCAATGATGACGAAATCCTTCCCCGTCCAGAGGACTTGTCCCAAATGGTAATCGCCATGCAGCCGAGTCCGCATCGCGGACATCCGCCGGCCCAGGAGCGCCCGGAACCGGGCATCGACCTCCGCCTCGCGGGGGAGCACGGCCTCGGCAAGACGGGCGACGGCGCCCGTCAGAGTTGCCCTACGATCCCGCAGGAGCTCGAACGCCTGGCGACGCTGCGCCTGCATCGTTTGGTAGATCGAGCGTACGTAGAGGGGATCGAACGGTTCGGGGGCGAATGCGGGATCGAGCAGGTCGCTCGCGAAGGCCCGATGCAGTTCCGCGGTCCGGACACCGAGGAGGCGGGCAAGTTCGAGATACGGACCGATCAGGTCAGCGACGTCCGGAGGCGTCGAACCGGATCGTAGCTCGAATCGGGAGTGGATCCCCTCCGGAAGGGAGCGCCCGGTCGCCAACCGCGCCCGCACTCGATCGAAGTAGTCCGAGAGGTTCCGCAGCGTCATCTCCCAGGCGTCGCCCTCGTTTGGCACGTACTGGTGAACGGTGGCCAACGTCTGGGTTCCAACGTTCTCCGAGGCGAGCGCCAGCGTGCCCAGTAGGGGGGCCGCGAACGGAAACCGATTCCCGGCCGTGAGGAATGCTCCGACCTCTGCTTCGGGGTTGAGGCCGGGTTCGATCGTCCGAAATACCTTCACGATAAAGCGCTCTCCGACCCGGGCGGAAGAATTCGACTGTTCAACTCGTATCGGCTCGACCGGTTGCGCGAGGTCGATGGCCAGGGAATCCTTTCGAAACGCTTCGGTGTGCGTGGCGATCAGTTCACTCGTCGGCGAGTGCTGGCGGGTATTGTGAGCGAGGTGTTCGATGAGGGTTCGAACGAAAGCGGGGTCTTGGGCGGCATCGAACAGCACAGTAGGCCGGCCCGAACCACCCGGGCGAAAGACCGCAAGCGCCGAGGAAGGCGATGTACGGAGAATCTCTTCGCTGCGCGCCACGTCGGCGAATGCGAGGGGTAGCAGGTAGCGCTGCGGGTCCCCGGTCGTGAACTCAACGTCCACCGAGACCAACCGGAAGGCGGCGTCGCCATGCCCCATCTGGGCTTCCGCGCCGGCTCGGACCGAGGTGGGAGTCTGCCCCTTGCCCCGGAACCATCGCCGTCCCCATAGGAAGCCGGGCAAAGCGGCTTGGAGCTTCGCCCGAATCTCGTATCGATCGACCGACTCCCAACCCGGAGGTTCGGCAAGCTCGAGAGGCTGCCAGCTGGCGATGGGGGTGATCGCCCCGCCCGCCGCGGGAGTGCGCTCCAGGCGGAACCAGAGAAAATCATAGGCTCCCAGCGAAAGCCGATACGTCGACGTTTCGATCTTCGGAAAAACCGTGGAGCCGGCTAGCTCGACCGGCACGGACCCGGCGTAGGCGCTCAGGTCCAGCTCTACACTTTGAGCGAAACGAGAGAGGTTCGCGACGACGAGCACGTTCTGGGCGCCCTCCGACCGGATGTAGGCGAGCGTTCGTGCGTTCTCGGGTCGAAGGAAGTTGATGGAGCCGCGTCCGAATACTCGATTCTGCTTCCGGAGGGCAATCAATCGTTTGGTGTGCCAGAGGAGCGAGCGAGGGTTCGCCTGTTGGATCTCGACGTTGACCGCCTCGAAGTGGTACTCCGGATTGACGATTACCGGCAAGTACAGGCTCTGAGCGTTCGCCCGAGAGAATCCCGCATTCCGATCCGGGCTCCATTGCATCGGGCTGCGGACTCCGTTGCGGTCGCCGAGAAAGATGTTGTCGCCCATCCCGATCTCGTCACCGTAGTAGAGGACGGGAGTACCGGGCAGCGAGAGCAGGAGGCCGTTCATGAGCTCGATCAGGCGCCGATCGTTGTTGAGCAACGGAGCCAATCGCCGGCGGATGCCGAGGTTCACGCGCGCGCGAGGGTCGGCGGCGTAGACACGATACATGTAGTCGCGTTCTTCGTCCGAGACCATCTCGAGCGTGAGCTCGTCGTGGTTCCGTAGGAACAGCACCCACTGGGCATCCACGGGAATCGTCGGCGTTTGTTCGAGGATATCCACGATGGGAAACCGACTCTCCGTGCGGGTTGCCATGAACAGGCGGGGCATCAACGGGAAGTGGAACGCGGTGTGGCACTCGTCCCCGCGCCCTTCTCCGAAGTAGCGCGCGGCGTCCTCCGGCCACTGGTTCGCCTCGGCCAGGAGCATACGGCCCTTGAATTTCGCGTCGATGTGCGCGCGGAGCTTGCGGAGGAACGCGTGAGTCTCGGGGAGGTTCTCGCAGGTCGTGCCCTCCCGCTTGAACAGGTACGGCACGGCGTCGAGTCGCAGCCCGTCGACGCCGATGTTCAGCCAAAAGTCGAGTACGTCGAGGATCGCCTGCTGGACCTCGGGATTATCGTAATTCAGATCGGGCTGGTGGAAATAAAATCGGTGAAAGTAGTAGGCGCCGGCGACTTCGTCGTACGCCCAGTTCGACGTTTCGAAATCCTTGAAAATGATCCGTACGCCCGCGAAGCGATCCGGCGAGTCACTCCAAATGTAGAAGTCGCGCTCGGGAGTACCGGGCGCGGCCCGCCGCGCGCGTTGAAACCAGGGATGCTGGTTCGAGGTGTGATTGAGTACGAGTTCCGTGATCACGCGAATCCCGTAGTCGTGCGCATGCCGCAGGAACCCACGAAAGTCGCGGAGGGTCCCGAAGCTGGGCTGGACGTTGCAGTAGTCGGAGATGTCGTAGCCGTCGTCCCGCATCGGGGACGGGTAGAACGGAAGCAGCCAGATCGCCGTCACTCCGAGATCGCGGAGATAGTCGAGCTTCCCGGTCAATCCGACGAAATCGCCCTGCCCATCCCCGGAGCTGTCGGCGAAGGCCCGTACATGGAGCTCGTAGATCAGGGCGTCCTTGTACCAGCTCGCATCGGACTCGTTCGGCGCGAAGTGGCTCGAGCCGATCTCGTCGTCCTCGGGCTGGGCATCCGCGTTCATGTGGCTCCCCGCTTCAGTCCTAGGGCCAGGATGTGGGCCGGCATCTCTTGCGGGCGTAGTTCGACGAAATTACGCCGTCCTTGCCAGGTCCAGTGGCCGCCCGATAGGAGGTCATGCACCTCGTAGGGTTGGTTGGCTGCGAGTCCAAAGACTCCTACGTCGAGGTCGGTCCACCCGGCCTGCACGTGCTTTGGGTCAAGATTCACGAACACGAGCAAGTGGTCGCTTCCATCGTCGGCGGAACGCGAGTAGGCCAGGATCTGATCATTGTCGATCTGCTGGAAGGAGAGCGTGCCGACCTGATGCAGGGCAGGATGCGCTTGCCGGATGCGGTTGACCTGGGTCACCACGCTGGCAATCGATTGGGGGGCGGTCGGATCCCAGAGTCGAATCTGATATTTTTCCGAGTCGTGGTACTCTTCTTGGCCGGGGACGAGAGCGTGCGCTTCGGTCAGTTCGAAGGCCGGCCCATAAATACCGTAGTTCGGCGATAGCGTGGCTGCGAGAATCAATCGCGCAATGAAGCCGGGCCGGCCGCCCTCCTGAAGGTACTCCGTGAGGATGTCGGGGGTATTCGGCCACAGGTGGGGGCGGAAGAACTCCTTGGGTTCGGCCCCGTTGATTTCCTGGAAGTACGCCGTCAGCTCGGCCTTCGTGTTCCGCCAGGCAAAGTAGGTATAGGAATGAGTGAACCCGACCTTCGCAAGTTCAAACATAACCTTCGGTCGAGTGAACGCCTCGGCTAAAAACATCACATCCGGATGCTTAGACCGGACCGTGGCGATGAGCCATTCCCAGAACGCGAATGGCTTCGTATGCGGGTTGTCCACGCGGAATCGACGGATACCCTGATCGGCCCAGAATTCGACTACTTCGCGCAGAGCCTCCCACAGTTCCGGCCATGCTTCGGAGTCAAAGTCGAAAGGATAGATGTCGTCGTACTTCTTGGGCGGATTTTCAGCCGGGCGGATCGAACCGTCACTGCGATGCCGGAACCACGCCGGATGCTCCGTAACCCACGGGTGATCCGGGGAGCACTGAAACGCCAGATCCAGCGCCACTTCGAGCCCGAGCGTACGGCCCGCGATGATCAGGCGCTGGAAGTCCTCGAGCGTACCGAGGTCGGGGTGAATGGCGGTATGCCCGCCTTCGGCCGACCCAATCGCCCATGGGCTCCCCGGGTCGGTCACCCCCGCGACTGGGGCGTTGTTGGGCCCCCGGCGATGCGTTCGGCCTATCGGATGTATGGGGGCGAGATACAAAACATCGAATCCGAGGCCCGCGATGTACGGGAGCCATCGCTCGACGTCGGCAAAGGTTCCAGATCGACCCGGAGTGTCGGACGTCGACCTGGGAAAGATCTCGTACCACGCGCTTGCACCGGCCTCCGTCGGGTCGACCGTCACACGGAGGTCGGGGCGTCCGACCGTGATGCGAGCCGCCTCGGGCTCGACCGAGAAGTCAGTGCGAGCGAGATTGAGCGCGCGCGTCACGGCCGCGGCAGGGTCGGACCGTAGCGCGCTTTCGAGTTCGTAGGACACGTCTTGGAGCCGGCGCGCCATTGCTCCGCGCGCACCTTCGGCCCCCCTTCGCAGTAGTGCTATCCCCTCGGGGATTTCCGTGGCGCCGGATTGGCCTGCCTTGGTACGTCGCTTGAGATCTTCGAGCCAGGTACCGATCGGATCGATCCACGCCTTCACCCGATACTCGTACGTGCCCATCTCGGCCACGGTGAAATTCGCCTGCCATCGATCGTTGTCCCCCGGCACCATCGGCATGCGGGACCAGAGGCGGGTCCCCACGCGTCGATATTCTAAGAACGCCACGATGGCGTCCGTTCCATCCGTAAAAATATCCGCGCCGACGTGAACGGAGCTATTCGCGATCCGGCGGATAGGAAACCGACCGCCATCGACCATCGGCGAGAGGTTCTCCACGGCCACTCGCCTGTGGCCGTCTGGTAAGCTCGTCAAGTCCTCACTCTGTTCTCCGCAGCGTACCGTCGGCGTGCTCTGACGGAGATACGGCCGTTCAACACTAGGGGCTTGAAACTGGTTTCGGCTCGACAGGAAACATCGGGTTCTCGACGGTGCTTATGATGAGGGAGGTTCGCGATTGGGGTTGGGGAGCGCGAACGGAGAATTGACCGCAGAAGATGTTTACGGTTTCTCGACTCTCGGCGCCCTTGATTGTCGGAGCCAAATGCCCTCCCACTGAATCCACTGCCCTTGCTTGGGAGGCACTCGAACGGTCACGACGCGGCGCAGTGGAATCACCGGAAGGAAACCTTCCCCGGCCAGGCCTTCCAGTTCTGAGCCGCTGAAGAAATGTATTGCCAATCCCCCCTTGGGCCCCGCGGCGTACCGTACCGTGAAGCGCCCGTCATCGCCTTGCTCCACTACTTCATGGGCGAACTCTGGCTCAGTTCCGACCGCGTTCACTCGGATACACAGAAGACCGCCGGGGGCGACGTGATCTCGGGCGCGAAGAATCGCGTGGTGAGCAGTCGCCTCGTCCCCATGCTGGAATACTTGAATGCCGATGACAAGGGGGAATTGGACGCGTGAGTCCAGAGCTCGCAGGTCACCACGTACTATCGGCAAGGCGGGGTTCGTCAACCGTTGAGCGAGTTGGGTCAGCGCCGTGCGGGATATGTCCAGCCCGACGAGATCAAGGCCCCCCTCCACCAGGGGCACGAAGTTTCGGCCGTTCCCGCAGCCGACGTAAAGCCCCTTTGCGTTTCCCATTCCGCGCGCGGCCGTGGCTGCTTGGATATCCTTGACGAAGGGGACCGGGGGTTCGTCGAGATACCTGTGATTACGGTATTCCGACTCCCAAGATCTCAGAACGGAGCGATCGGTCATCCTTACCTGGAAGCGAGGCAGCTACTCTAGGGCTTGGTAATTTGCCGTTGTCATCGATGCCTTTCCCTTCGAATGTCACGTTATCGACCTAAGGTAGGGCTCGCGGGCGAGAGAGTGAATGCCATCCCTACGGCGAGGGCGAGTTCTTGAGCCGGCTCAAGAGCGGAGGGAGCTCCGAAAGAGTGCGGATCGTGAGCAGATCGGGCGCGCTCGGTGCGCCGGCGCGGTTGAGCCATACGGGCAACAGACCGCTGCGCCGAGCCCCCTCGATATCCGCCGATAAGGAATCCCCCACAAGGACGGCCTCCGATGCGCTGCAGCCGGTCCGTTCCAAGGCGCGTTGGAACACGATAGGGGTGGGCTTCTCGGCACCCACTTCTTGCGAATAGGTCACGCCGTTGAAGAACGAATCAATCCGGTGAAACTTGAGTACCCCGAGCAACGCATCGTGATGATTAGAAACCAGTCCCAGGCGGTACCGCTGCGCCTTCAATTCGGTCAGAACGGCTCGGGTTTCAGGGTAGAGTTGGATGCTCGCCGGATCATCGAAAATCTTCTGGACCGCCGTTTCGATCTCGTCTCTCCGCGCTCGAATTCCTAGTCGGTCCATCAGGGCTTGGTCGTACAGGTGCCAAAATTCGTCCGTGCGTCCTACGTAGGAGTAGATCTGGCCTCCCAGCTCTCGGTCGACCTGCGCGATCGCCACATCAACGTCAGCCTCGACGAGCGGCGCATCGTATTTGGGACACGTTTCCGTCCACACTAACGCGGGACGCTTGAACATAGGAGTTGGCTGAGCAAGGGTGCCTCCGAAATCGAGGAGGACCGCACGAAGCTTCATTGATTCAGCGCGACTCGAGTCCCTACCGGTTCTAGGAGGAGATCGGTCCCGACTCCCGGGGTGCCCCCCACCATCACGTGACTCCGGATAAAATCAGCCGAGGGAGGGAATCGAACCCCCAGGAAACGGATCTGCAGTCCGTCGCATTAACCATTCTGCCACCTCGGCGCGGTCGGTCGGGAGGCCGACCGCGCTTAAAGCCCTCGGGGCGGCGCGATTCAAATCGGTCGGAGGCCGCGTCCCAATCGACGCAGCGTCGTACGAAAGGCCAGACGGGCGCGAGCGAACCCCGTCAACGAGTTGCCTGCGCCCGACACGCGACCGTGACGCAATGCTTCAAGGAGATCATCCAGCGAATCGACTTCGCCCGGGAACTCCGTGTACGCCCTCCCAAGATCCAGGAGTTCGTGCGCATCGCTCCCTCCCGTAGAGCCGATCGCCCGTCGCGCCGCGATGACTTCCGCTCGTGCGTTGGCGAGCGTCGAATTGTGTCCGTTGACTGCTTCGATCGCCGCAACTGGGGCGCTTTCTGCGATGCGACGTCCCACCCCGTGCGACCAACGCAAGGGATGAGCCAGGACGGAAACTCCCCCACGGTCTCGGATCCAATCCAGGGTATCGGCGAGCGGCCGGTAGATCGGAGGCAATTCGGACACGCCGTAAACGAGGAGGTGACCTTCCTGCGTCGATACCTCGATCCCGGGAAGAAACCAGAGCCGCGGATACTTGCGATTGAGTTCGCGCAACGCCGCGTGGCTGACGACGGTATTATGGTCGGTGAGGGCGAACCCCTGGAGACCGACGAGCCCGAGTTGATCGGCGATCGCTCCAAGTGTCAGCGTGGAATCTGGCGAGGATCGACTGTGGACGTGCAGGTCGACTCGAATTCGGTCCATCACCGCACCCGCACCCCCGGCGCCGGACCCGCCGGTACGAGGAGAGGCAAATCCGGACCGAAGGAGAGCAACTCGTCTCCCTCCGAGGCGTCCGGATGGTTACGAACGACCACTCGAGTACCGACGCGCCACTCGCCGGAAACGGAGACGGCTCGGTCCCCGACATCGACGATCGATCGCCGGGGATCGGCGTTGGACTTTACTTCCCCGACCAGGAGGGGACTGGCGTCGAATTGTTCGTAGCTGATGATGGGGCTTGCCTCCAAGCTTCCCTGAACGAGCTGACCGTTGATGGCAGATGCCGGAGGCTCGAGGAGTACCACGCGATCGCCGGAGTCCGCGGCGAGAAGCATTCCCTGCGAAGTGATTCTGCGAATGGTGCGCGGCGCCAGATTCGCCAGGATCACGACGCGCCGACCCGTCAATTCTTCCGCAGCGAAGAACGGTCGGATCCCGGCCACGATCGTCCGGGGGCGGGGTTCCCCCAAGTCGACCGTGAGGATGTAGAGTTTGTCGGCGGATGGGTGGGGCTCGGCGCGTAAGATCTGACCGGCTCGGATCGCCAGTGGAGCCGATTTCACGGGTGACGTTGGGTTGGCGGTGGGCGTCGCCGACGAGCGAGCAGGAGGCTCCCGTCTCGGGAAGAGCGGTTGGATCGACCCGAGCTCTTGTCCGGGAGTCGGAGGAACGAGCGCTTGGTCCCAATCTCCGGCGGACGGAGGCGTGGCGTACCCGAGCATCTTCCAGAGCGCCGCCGAGGAGAAGGGCAGGATGGGTGCCAGCCAGAGGGCGACGGACTTGAGAAGCCAGAGCCCCTCGTACAACGTCTCCTGGCGAGTGAGTTCCGGGGACTGCCAGGGTCGCGCGTCGTGGATCCGCCGATTCGCCTCCCGAATCTCCCCCAACGCCAGGTCGAGTGCCTCTTTCAGATGGACGGCTTCGTATTCCGACGTGATCCGCGCGTGTTGTGCTTGGATCCGACCGCCGACCCCATCGGCTCGTTGGGGGTCCCACCCGTCAGGAGGTACGGGGACTCGGCCGTGCTCTCGATCCCGCGTTAACACGAGGATTCGCTGGGCGAGATTCCCGTACTGGTTCGAAAGAATCTCCTCGCTGAGCTGTTCCAATTCCTTTCGGTCGAAGTTCGTGTCGTGGTTCTGAGGCGCCAATAGCGTCGCGTAGAATCGAATCACATCCGGCGCGTAGCGGGTGAGCAGGGCCGGTATGAACGCCTCGGCATCTTCGGTTCGCGATTTCGAGATCTTGCCGCCTTGGATCTTCAGCCACTCGTTCGCGGGCACGTCATACGGAACTTGCAGCCCTCCGGTTCCGAAGAGTATCCCCGGCAATATGATCGTGTGGTGGAAGATATTGTCCTTTCCGACGAAGTAGTACTGGTGCACTCGCTCCGCCGGGTCCCAATACCGCTTCCAAGCCGCCTCACGTCCGGCCCGAATCGCCCACTCCCGGGAAGCCGAAAGGTATCCGATCAGTGCCTCGAACCACACGTAGAATCGCTTGGAGTCGTAGCCGTCCAGGGGGATCGGCACCCCCCACGTAAGGTCACGCGTGATCGGAGTTGGTCGAAGACCCGCTTCGATGAAATTTCGGGCCGTTCCGCGAACGCTCGGCCGCCAGTGCTCTTGGCGGGCCACATACTCCGCGATTTGAGGTGCCAGCTTGTCGAGCTCCAAGTAGAAATGTTCGGAAGGGCGGAAGATCGCCGAGGCCCCGTCGATGCTACATTTAGGGTCGCCCAGCTCCCGGGGAGTCAACACCCGTCCACAATTGTCGCATTCGTCCCCTCGGGCGGTAGGCGAGCGACAGTGCGGGCAAGTTCCCGTTAGGTATCGGTCCGGCAGGAAACGCTGATGCTGGGGGCAGAACGCGTTCTCCTCAGTCCTCCGACGGATGAACCCGTGTTCAAGGAGCGCGAGGAAGACTTCCTTGACGGTACGCTCGTGGACGACCGTGTGCGTCGTTGTATAGAGATCGAATTCAACCCCAAGTTCGCCGAACGCGTCCCGATTGATGGCGTGGTAGCGGTTCGCGATGACTTCGGGGGTCGTCCCTTCTTGCTCCGCCCGCACGAGGGTTGGGGTCCCATGCATGTCCGACCCCGAGACCATGAGCACTTCGTGGCCCCGCAACCGGTGGTAGCGAGCGAATTCGTCCCCCGGTAGGTACGCGCCGGCCAAATGACCGATGTGGAACGGCCCGTTGGCGTACGGCCAGGCCACCCCCACAAAGATGCGCGTCATCGACCTTCTCTCGACTTTCTTCGACCGAGCGACGGGCCTATAGGTTTTCCCCGGGGGCGTTTCGCGCTCCTTCGGTCCGGCTTTTATCCTGTAAGCTACGTCCCCGATTCGTGGCGACCCCGGAGGTACCGATGCGCCGACCCTCTTCCGCCGAGGTCGACGCACTCATCGGCGTGAAACGCCCGGTCTTGTCGCACGGGTTCGTGACGTTGGTCGATTACATGGGAAACGATGCGGCCATCGTTCAGGCCGCCCGCGTTTCCTACGGACAAGGGACGAAGTCGATCCGCGATGACCGGGGCTTGATTCGCTATCTGATGCGGCGTCGCCACACGACGCCCTTCGAAATGGTGGAGTTCAAGTTTCTCGTCCGATTGCCCATCTACGTCGCCCGTCAGATGATCCGACATCGAACGGCGTCAGTAAATGAAGCGAGTGCGCGTTATTCGATCATGACCGACGAATACGAAGTACCGATGGGGGAGGAAGTGCGCCACCAATCGATGCGCAATCGCCAGGGGCGGGGTGATCCCCTCCCTTCGGAAGTGGTGGAGCGTTTCCGTACCAACCTCGATCGGTTGTCGAAGGAGGCGTACGCGGCTTACTCGGAGGCGCTGGACCATGGAGTGGCCCGGGAGACGGCCCGTCTTCTGCTTCCCGTTGCGTACTATACTCAGTGGTACTGGAAGATCGATCTATGGAATCTCTTCCACTTCCTCTCCTTGAGACTCGATCCGCACGCCCAAGAGGAGATCCGACTCTATGCCGCCGAGCTCGCGGCGCTGACGCGTGCCGTCTGTCCGATCGCCTATGAAGCGTTCGAGGACTTTTCGCTCGGGGGCCTGCATCTAAGTCGTCGGGAACAGGTGGCGGTGAAGGAATTGCTCAAGGGCGCGACGCCCGAAGCCGCCTGTGCGTCGGCTGGGCTTCCCCTCCAGCGCGAGGACGGGAAGGCGATGACCACCGGCGAGGGGGTCGAATTCTTGGAGAAGCTCGAGCGAGTCCGTGGCCCATCGCCGTAAACTCCTTGGCCATCCGTAGCGAGTGACAGCTGCCGAATCCGCGGTAGCCAGACCACGCCGTTGGAACTTTATCGCCTCAGAAACGAGGCGTATCCCCGCCCTCGAGAGTAAATCCGGGACGAGGTGGAAAATCCGGCAGGTGCTCGGGGAATCGGCCGGGCCATACGGGGCGTAGCGCTTCACGAGCGGCGTCGGAATCGGGGCCTTCGGCGATCAAATCGGCTAATCGACGCATCGCGCCGCCGGCCCGCATAACGCCGAATCCGTTGTAACCCGCCGTGACGAAAAGCCCCTCCGCGTTCGGAACCGGTCCCACGAGCGGCCGACGATCGAAGGTCGACGAACACACTCCCGCCCAGGATGAGATGAGTTCGCTATCGGCCCATCCGGGAAATCGTTGGGTCAAGCTCTCGGCGAGATGGGTGATGAACCGCTCGTCGCCACCCGTCTGGAAGTTGTCGGGGTTGGCCTCCGTCCGCTCGGTTCCGTTCCCTCCGAGAATCCGGTCTGGTCCCTCCGGGCGGACGTAGACATCGAGGTCGATGTCATGTCCAGAAGGGAACGGGTCCGCCGGGAGCGTCGGGGGTCGTAGCAGAGCGGCTTGCGTCCGATACGGGGTCAAAGGAATCGGATGACCTAGTTCGATCAGGAGCCGTTTGCTCCACGCCCCGGCCGCCACGACTAATTGATCGGCCCGAAATTCCCGACCGCCGGTCCGGAGAAGGTAGCCGCCCTCGGATAGCGCACTGACCGATTCCATCGACTGTCCGAAATCGAAAGTAGCCCCCGCCTGGCGGGCGCCTTCCGCATAGATCGTGGCGATCGCGCTCGGGGTCACGCACGCGTCGTGTCGGCCCACGATCGCGGCCCGGACATCTTCGAAGCGTCCCTGGGGAAGCCATCGAGCGAGGTCCGATGGGGTCGCTTCCTCGACCTCCACCCCCCACGACTTGAGTCGTTGCAGGGTCTCCCACACGAACGGCTCGACTACGGGATCGCGGGTCCAACGAACAAAGCCGTTCTGAAGGTACGCGGTCGGATCCCACCGGCTGGCGAGGTCTGCGTACTCGCGATGTGATTCGCGGGTCACGAGCACGTCCCAATGGTCCCACAACTGCTCCGTCACGATGCCGGCGGCGCGCCCCGTCGCGCCTGCCGCGGGCGTTCGAGGGTCGTACACGAGAACGGGTCCCACGCCGCGCCGCGTCAGATGGTAGGCTAAGGCCGTACCACAGATTCCGGCTCCCAGGACGACGACGGGATATCGCGTGGCGTTCACGACGAAGCCGGAACCGGGCGGGGGATTAATACTGGGGCTTCGCGCGCGTGTAAGCGTTCCGCAGTGCCTGGGTGTCGACGTGCGTATAGATCTGAGTGGTGGCCACCGAAGCGTGTCCGAGCAGTTTCTGGATGTAGCGAATATCGCACCCGCGGCTCAGTAACGCTGTGGCGAGGGTATGACGCAGCATATGCGGCGTGACCCGACGCGGGATCTGCGCGTCGTGCGCGGCCCGACGGATCAATCGCTCGACCGTGACCGGACCGACGGGGAAGAGCCGGGGAGTCGATTCGCCTGCGAGCGTTCGCTCCGTCAGGTATCGGTCGATCGCCGCCCGGGTCCGGTCTTCGAGCACGACCTCCCGGTCCTTGTCGCCCTTTCCGGACCGAACGTGAAGCACGTTCCGCTCGAACTCAAGGTCCTCGAGTTGCAGATGGCAAAGCTCTCCTACCCGGAGGCCGCAAAAGGCGAGCACGTGCACGATCGCCGAATCGCGGGGCGAAGAACGGACGGCTTCGAAGAGGCGATGCATCTCCTCTTCCGTCAGATAGTGCGGAAGCCGCTCGGGACGTCGCGGAGGTTCGAGTTGATCGGCCGTGGTCAATCCCACGGATCGGAAGAAGCACGCCAGTCCTCGGACCGTCGTATAGACCGAGTTCTTCGAATAATGTCGTTGGAGCACCAGATATTCTCGGAACGATTCGAGGTCAGCGAGCGTGACGTCCTCAGGAGCCTTCTGAGCATAGGAAAGGAACGTACGCGCGATGTGACCGTACTGTTTGACCGTACACGGGCTCCGCTCCAGGGCCTGAAGCGATCGCTGGAACCGATCGACGAGCGCCGGAACCGAGAAGTTGGCCGCGGGCGCTTCGAGTTCCATGCCCGGAGGGACGGGGCCAATCCGCCGTCGAGTAGAATTTCGAGGATGCGGGGCCGGATCTGCCGCCATGCATCCGTCTCTTCCTCGGGGCGAGCTAGTTAATCGTTGTCCCCGAGTGGAAGCATCCACGACGCTTGTCGCTCAAATACGCGGGGACCGTGCGTCGTTCGTGCGTTGCTCTCAGTGCGACGACGAGGCGATCATCGACCAGCCATACGCGAATCGCCACCTGTGTGACTGGCACTTTCGAGAATCAGTACACGAGCGGGTGCGGCGCGAATTACATCGACAACTTCCTCGTTTTCGGGGCGGTACCGTCGCCGTCGCGCTTTCGGGCGGCAAAGATTCGGCGGTCGCGCTGGCTCTGACGCAGCGATACTTCCTACGGCGCCCCACGGTTCGCCTTACCGCCATCACCATCGACGAGGGGATCGCTTCGTATCGCCCCGCCACGATCGCCGCGGCCGAGCGACTGACTCAGGCGTTGGGCATAGAGCACGTAGTCGTGCGAGCCGCGGACGAGCTCGGTGTAACGACCGATTCTGCCGCGCTCCGGCTGGTCGGCACCATTCCTTGCTCGTATTGTGGAGTATGGCGGCGTCAGCTCTTGAATCGGACCGCGAGGGCGATCGGCGCCGATGCCTTGGTGCTCGGCTTCAATCTCGATGATCTGGCCCAGACGGTGCTCATGAACCTCGCCCGTGCGGAGCTACCAAGAATCGCCCGAATGGCTCCCCACCGTCAGCGACAGCCAGGCTTAGTGCCTCGACTGGCCCCTCTCGCCCCTATTCCCGAGCGGGAGGTGTACCTGTTCGCCCGGTTGGAGGGCCTGCCGTTCGACCATGGAGAATGTCCCCACGCCCGTGCGGCCGCTCGCAATGTCTTTCGCGAAGTGGTTTGGCAGCTCGAGGACGCATTGCCGGGGACACGTCACTCCCTGCTGCGGACACAGGAGCAGCTCGCGGAGTTGCTCGCCGAAAACGAGGACGTCGGGAGCGCTCCGGGGCGTTGCGAGGCCTGCGGGGAGCCCGCGACGGGCAGTCTCTGCCGAGCGTGCGAGTATCTCCGGATCGCCCAAGCAGCCGCGGTAACGGCGGTAGATCCGTGACGGAAGAGTCTCCTTCGTTGGAGTCATCGAGCGACCCGCGACGTTCGGTGCTCAAGCGTGTGTTCGTCGCCGGAGCCGGTATCATGGGGAGTGGGATCGCGGCCCAATGCGCCCTTGCTGGCTATCCCGTCACTTTGGAAGACGTCGATGAGGAGCGCGCGCAGAACGGTCGACGGAACGCCGAGCGCGCCCTCCAAAAGGCCGTGGCCAAGGCGAAACTCTCGACCGCCGATAAGGACGCAGCCCTGGCACGCATCGATACCGCCATCGGATTACGACGCGCTGAGTCGGCTGCGATCGTAGTCGAAGCGGCCCCCGAAATGCTGGAGATCAAACGGACGCTCTTCCAGGAACTCGAAGGGATCGTTCCGGCAACGACGCTCCTTGCCTCCAACACCTCCTCGCTCCCCATCACCTCGATCGCCTCCTCGCTCCGCGATCCGGGACGCGTCGTTGGGATCCATTTCTTCAATCCGGTGCTACAGATGCCGCTGGTCGAGATCATTCCAGGGCACCGCACCAGGCCGGAGACGGTCCAGGCCGCCCGCGAATTCGCGGAGCGCCTGGGAAAGAAGATCGTACTCTCACGAGACACGCCGGGTTTCGTTACGACCCGCGCGCTCGCGGTCCTCGTCAATGAGGCGGCGTGGATGCTCTACGAGGGAACCGCGACCACGGAGGACATCGACACGGCGTACCGACTAGGATTTCACCATCCTATGGGGCCGTTCGAGCTCGTCGACTTGGTGGGAATCGATACCGCTCTGTCGATCCTTGACGTCCTTTGGGACGGGTTCCGGGACTCCAAGTACCGGGCTTGTCCTCTCCTTCGTACGATGGTGCAGGCCGGGAAATTAGGTCGAAAGTCGGGCGAGGGATTCTATGCCTACCCGAACGACCCGAAAGGTGGGGCGTGAGCGCCCTTACCGACCTCTTGATCCTCGTCCTCGTCGCGTTGATCCCCGCGCTGATCTATCTTACCTGGGTACGCCAGACCGAACGGTACAATCGCCAAGCCTGGGGGGGATTGCTCGGTTCGTTCGTCTACGGCGCGATCGTCGCGACGATCGTGGCCGGAATCCTCGAACTCATCATCGTGGAAGTCGGCACCTCGGTTTCTGTACACTATCCCGGGCCGGAGTTCTTGTTCCTTAACGGAAATTCGACGGCCGGGGTCTTCTTTCTGGTGCTCGTCGTGGCACCTCTCATCGAGGAGGGCCTCAAGGCGAGCGGAGTCGTGCGGGCGGGATCGTCCTTCCGGGTCGTTGCGGACGGTCTCGTATTCGGAGCGGCGGTAGGGCTGGGATTCGGCTTCTTCGAGACTTTCCTCTATGGGCTGAGTGCGTACGCGGTCGGAGGCCTGACAGCCGGAGTGACGCTGATCGTTATTCGCAGCCTTTCCAGCGTGCTGCTGCACGGTAGCTCGACCTCCATGTTCGGCTACGGCTACGCGAAGAGCAAGATCAATGGCCAATCCGGCGCGACGGGGGCGTACTACCTGCTCGCCGTCCTGATGCACGCGACCTTCAACGCCCTGGCTTCACTCGGAGCGATCTTGTCGGTGCTGGGCGTGTCGAGCACGTTCGCCGATTATGGTGACCTGATCGGCTTGCTCCTTGCCTTCGTCTTCGCCTGGACGGCGATCGAATATGCTCGGGGGATCATTCTCCAAAGCGACTTCCCAGGGGCGATGGGACTCTCGAGCCGGTACCGGCCACCCCCGGTGAAACCGCGAAACCAATCCTAACGGCCCGCTCGGGATCGTAAACCCTAACTCGTACGGGGCATCGTGGGGGTGCGGGCCGATTCTTTGCTGCGCTTCCAGTCGGACTCGCCGATCGAGCGATAGATCGCCTCGGCATCCGACTCGGTGCTCCCTTCGCCCCGCTGCCCCACGTCTCGGATCCGCGATTTCTTGAGCAGCCAATAGTGGATACGCCAAGTTTTCCCTCGGGACACGGTGGCATCTTCCTCTTCGCTCGTCAGAAGTCCCTCCTCTTCCAGTCGATAGAATCGATCTCGATCCTCGCTAGAGAGCTTGTTGTCGAGGACCGCGTCGTCGAGTCCGAAGTAGCCCAGGACCATCTGGGCGGTGGGGCGCGCCTCGGCGGGGGCGATCTTGCCGTGGACAACGAGGGTCCGTTCGATCGCTCGTGTCAGCTCTTCTTCCGTGATCGACGCCATAAGTCCAAATCTCAATATCCGCCGGAGAGTAAGAAGCTTCCAGTGCAATGGCACGCGACTCCGCTCGATGAACTCATCTGTTCAGTGCGGCCTCGGCTCCGTTCCGATGGCGTCGACACCTAGGGATCCTCCGACCTTTGCCGTCACGTCGGAGGTCCAGACCGCCGCCTGCCGAGCTGCCGATAAGGGGCTCTGCCCCGAATGCTTTGGGCGTCTCTTCGGCCGACTCGGGCACGGGCTTTCCAATCCGGAGCGGGCAGCCCGTCTCTGGGAAGCTCTGGGAAGTACTCCGCCCTCCCGATCAGGACCCTGTTCCCTCTGCGGAGGTCAGTTCGACCGCTGGGACACTTGGATTTCCCGCTGTCAACGGGCGGCGGAGGGCTTCGAGTGGCATCGGTTCACGTGCGGCTCGCGATGGGAGCCGGAGATCCTGGCGCGGGAGGAGGCGATCTGGCACGAGGTGGGGACGGCTTGGGGCGAGAGCGCCCGGGGCGCATTCAACCGGGAATTAGGGAAGCGATTGGAGGCGGCGTCCGGTGCCACAGGCGGAACCCAAGGGGCGGAGATCGTGTTCCTGGCCGACCTAGCCGTCGGCCGAGCCGAGGTCACGGTGCTTTCTCTGTACGTGAAGGGGCGGTATCGAAAATTCGACCGAACTCTTCCCCAAACGAAGTGGCCATGTCGCCACTGCGACGGGCGGGGATGCGATCGCTGTGGTATGACGGGGAAGACCTATCCGACCAGCGTCGAGGAACTGATCGCCGGTCCCGCTCTCGAGGCGAGCCATGCGGAGGGGAGCCGCTTTCATGGTATGGGTCGCGAAGATATCGATGCCCGCATGTTGGGCCGTGGCCGGCCATTCGTGCTCGAGCTGCTTCACCCGCGAATTCGAACCATCGACCTGACCCAAATCGCCGCGGAGGTTCGCTCCCGTCACGGCGCTCAAGTCGAGGTGGACGAGCTGACGTTTACCGACGGCCAGGAGGTCGTCCGGATCAAAGAGGCGGCTCCCGAGAAGAGCTACCGAGTCGGCGTGATCGGCCGCGCGCCCCTGGAAAAGGTTAATGAGGCCTTGGAGTTCGTGCACGGCCGAGCGATCGCGCAGCGGACGCCTACAAGGGTCGCCCACCGACGCTCCGACCGGATTCGAACCCGGCGGATCGTGGCCGGGAGCGTCGTTGAGGTTGGCGAGGGGCGATTCACGCTCGATCTCAGGACCGAAGCGGGCACGTACGTCAAGGAGTGGGTCGAAGGAGATGGGGGCCGAACAGCGCCGAGTCTGGCCGAGCTCGTCGGTGAGCCCTTAACGGTCGATTTTCTCGACGTACTGGAGATTCACGATTCGGAGGGAAGTTAGATGGTCAAGAGTTCCAAGGGTTTCCGCTCCCGCACGCGCGGGACGTTCACGAAGGCGGTTCGAGACCGCGGGATGCCCCCGGTTAGCCGATTCCTGCAAACTTTCGAGGTGGGAGACCAGGTCGTGGTACGGCTGGAAGCCTCCGACCCGCATGGGATGCCCCACCCCCGCTACCAAGGGAGGACGTGCACCGTCGTCGAACGCGTGGGTCGTGCCTATCGGATCCAGTTCCTGGATGGTGGGAAGGCGAAGGAATTGATCGCGAATCCCATTCATCTTGCCCCTGCAGCTCACACCGAGGCGGCCCATGCCTGACCCGGTTCCGTTGGCGACGGTGAAGCAACTCCTCACGGAGGAGTCCACACACCGCACGCTGCCGCGCGAAGCGATGCTTGCGGAGCAACATACCGAAGGTTTCGTTCGCCTGTCGGTCGAGCAGACCCAGAAGCTGATCGACGAGCTGCGGAGCCTTCCGTTCGTCGATGCCGCGATCGCCGTCAAGTTGGCCGATGTCCTCCCCCAATACCCCGAAGAGGTCCGACTCCTATTCTCCAAGGAGCGGGTCGTCCTCGACGAGGCGCAAATCCAGCGCCTCTTGGAGATCGTGGCCCAGCACAAATGAACGGGGGGATAGCCTTTGGAAAGTTACGCGTATGTCTTGGACTATCTGCCCAACGGCCGACAGACCGAGCGAGGATTCCATCGAGAGCCGCTCGCGCTCGCCGTCGGTGAGACGGAGCTCAAGCTCCTCGAACTGGTTCCGCGTCCCGGGGCGAAGCTGGTCGTAGCCGCGCGAATCCCGCTCGTTCCGATCGCGAACACCCCGCCGCCGATCGATCACGTTCGCCGTCGCGTCGGATACGAAGAGCTCACCACGACGGCGCGGGGCGAGCTGCCGGCGGCGCTCGAGAAGATCGTCCGCGCCAACAGCGCCCGCTACCTGCGATTCTTCAATGAATCGCCGGCCGTCTCCCGCCGCTTCCATCTCTTGGAGCTCCTCCCCGGGATCGGGAAGAAGACGATGCAGTCGATCGTCGAAGAGCGTAAGCGTGCCCCGTTCCAAAGCTTCGAAGAGATCGAAACGCGGCTCCACGTGAAGAATCCCGAGCGCCTGATCGTCGGCCGGATCGAGCAGGAATTGAGCGGTGTCGAGGACAAGTACCGACTCTTTGTCGCGCCGTAAAGCGCGGCGAGACCACGCCGAGCTACCGGCCGGGCGGGCCGAAGTCGAGCGAACGCTGGAGGCGTTGCGCCTCGTGCCCTCGAAGCGCCTCGGGCAATCGTTCCTTTCGGATGCGTTCGTGGCGGATGCCGAAGCCGCCCTCCTGACACCCCGAGCCGGGGCGCCGATCGTAGAGGTAGGGGGAGGTCTAGGAATTCTAACGGAGGCGCTCCTACGTCGTGGCCTCGGGCCGATCACAGTCATCGAGCGGGATGCCCGTCTTGCGACTTATCTACGGGGGAAGTTCGGGAATCGTGTCACGATCGTCGAAGCGGATGCTCTGACAACGGAGCTGCCGCCCGACGCCGTCTACGTGGGTAATCTTCCGTTCAGTATCGCGACATCGCTGCTCGTGCGCCTTCTCTACGCTCGCGTCCCGCAGGTCGTCGCGCTCATCCAACGAGAAGTCGCGGAGCGCCTCGCGGCCGGCCCCGGCTCCCGTGTCTACGGACGCCTGTCGATCCTCGCCCAGGCTTTCGGTTCCGTCGAGCTTTTCCAGATCGTTCCCGCGGACTCCTTTACCCCGACACCGGCCGTGGACGGTAGGATCGTCGCGTTGACCGCTCGTACCGGCCCTCTACCCGTAGCGTCCATCGATCGCCTCGAATCGGTCGTTCGAACTTTATTTTCGGCACGTCGTAAGCAGCTCGGGAACCTCTTACCTCGGGTCGCCCACCTCCCCGCCGATCCCGACTCGGTCGCGAGCCAAGCCGGTTGGCCCGTGGATTGGGCCCACCTCCGCCCGGAGAATCTTCCTCCCGCGGCGTTCTTCCGGCTGGCGAATCTCGTGGTCGAAGCTCGATCCCTACGCGCTCGACCGTCTACCTGACCCCGGAAGATTCCGTTACCTTCGAAACCCCGGCCACGGGGGTCGCCACTCCGGCTCGCGAGGACGCTTCTGACTCCGCTGCCGCGGGCGAGAACGTGTAGTTCTTCAGGAAGATAGCGAGTATCCCGCACGCCAACGAGAGGATGGCCCCGACTCCGAACAGATATTCGAAGGCGGCGGACGTCGGCAAGATGACCAGAACGGGGCCGTTGGGACCGATGATCCCGGTCGCATAGGCTCCGGTGAAACTCGCCAGGATGGTGGCTACCAACACCGGTCCGATGCTCGCCCCGAGATCCTGGAACATTTCCGCCATACCGGTTTGAATTCCGGTCTCGCCCTTTCGGGAGGAAAGTACGACCATGTTCAGGATCGCAATGAGCATCATCACCAGCCCCACGAACGTCGGGACCGGGGTGATGAAGAGCTCGGTGTAAGTATGATCGAAGGTGAGAATGAGGAGGAATCCCGCCGTGGCCAGGGCGGATCCCAACATCATGATCGGCCGCGGTCCAAACCGGGCGATCCCACGGCCCACAATCGGGGCGGCCACTAACATCGACATCGTGGTCGGAAGGCTCAGCACTCCGAACTCGAACACCGTTCGTCCCAGGCCCACGATCGGCGTCTCGACGAGGATCGTGAGCCCGACGAATCCGAGAAAGAGGCTCGTCCCGACGAGCAGTGCCGCGAAGTAGCTGATGCCGAGATTCCGCTGGAGGAAACGCTCCAGGTGAATAATCGGGTCGGCGGCAGACCGCTCCCGCAAGTAGAAGAGGATGACGAAAATCAGAGAGAGGACAAGCAATTCTGGAACGCCAAAGGGCAGTGCCCCGAAGTGTACTGCGGCCCACTGGCCCCATCCCCAGGCAGGTCCTTGCGATAGGGCCACGAGGAACGAAGCGAGAGCCGCGCCGAGCAAAGCCGCCCCCGGAACATCGAGTCGAACGTGAAGTCGGTGGCGGGACTCTGGAAGGGTCAAGATCGTCAGTGCGAGAATCACGACGGCAAACGGAATTACGACGTGGTAGGCGTCCTGCCAACCGTAGGACTGGATCACCCACGCGCCCCCAAAAAGTCCCAGGGCGGCACCGATCGCGAACATCGCCGCAATGAGCCCCTGGGCTTGCGCCACTCTCGACGGAGGCAGTTCCTCTCCGATCATCGCGAAGGCGAGCGGAAACATCGCGAGACCGACTCCCTGAAGGCCCCGCACCCCGATGAGAAGATAGACCGCGTTGAATCGGCTCAGGCCGAAGTCTGCCGCGATTTGCGGCGTGAACCCCGTCACCGACACCGCGAGGGTGTAGATCCCGAGCACCACGACGAGCATCCGCTTCTTTCCGTAGATGTCCCCGAGTTTCGCAAACAGTGGGGTCGTCGAAACCCCTACCAGAAGGTACGCTGAAACGACCCAGGCAATCGTCGTGTACGGAACTCCGTCGAAAAACGCCACCAGCGTAGGCAGTGCCGGAACCAGCATCGTTTCGACATAGTTGACCATCAGGGCCGCCGATGCCAGGAGTAGCAGGATACTCGTCGCGCGACGGGAGTCAAACTCGACCGTTGGATCTGGAGAATCGGCGGCAGAGACGCTCTTCCCCGCAGGGTTCGAGGGTTGCGGTGAATCCAAGGGAGACTCAATCCTCCAACATACTGGGCTTCTCCAAGGAAAGACGGGTCTTCAATGGCATTTTCAAATTCAATCTCCGAACAGGGACGGGTTCTTAAATCGACCGGAAAACTCGTCGAGACAAGTCAACTCAACGAGCCTAGGCAATCACGCAGGTCTCACGAAGACGGTCAGGCGCGGCGGCGCCAACTTTTAAGGCATTGGGATTTTAACAAGACCGGATCTCCAGATTGAGCGACTTTAGTCACAAGTAGCTCAGTAAAATCACGCCCAAATAGAATGCTGGAGGGGGTTTCCCCCCTCAATTGGTGGCGGCGGTATGTGATTCCGAGTGCCGCCAACTACCGATCCATGGCCTCGGAAAGTCATCTTCCTGACCATGGGCCGACTCCTACTGGTCGCCAGACCAGCGAGCATTACGACACCTCCGCAATCGCTACGGCCCCCGGATCGGACCCATTCTGGGTGGTGGCAACCGAACTCGGATCGAAGCCGTGCAGGTGGGACTGCTGAATGACGATCCCGATGTTGTATGCCAAAACCTTCGCAGTCAGCTCCGCGATTCGAGCGGAAGGGGTGTGTGAAAGCAGCGGTTCGCCCAACTTTCTCTTGATCGCCGAAAAGATCGCCTCGACGTTGCTTCGCTGGTGGTAAGCCTCGTCGAATTCATCGCGACGGGACATGAATTCGTGGTACTTGCGAGTCCACATCGGGGACCCCTTCGATAGGCCCCGCGAGTTCACTTTGAAGGGGACAAACGGGTCGATCCCCAGCTTGCCAGCAAGATCGAGGTTCCCTCTCGAAAGATAGGCCTTGTCCGCGACGACTCTGGAGGGGGAATGGCCTAGCTCGCTGAGACGACTTAGAAGGGGAGCAAACTGCGGCGAGTCAGCTCCATGCTCATCTGTAATCGCTACCGACAAGGCGACATGAGTCTTCACCCCGACGGCGATGTGGAGCTTTACCCAACGGTGCCTGCGGTTCGGGTCGTGCATCTCGGTGCAGTATGCACCCATGCATGACGTACAGAATCCCGAAGAGTCGATAGCGACCGTTCCATGATCTTCTATGTCCTTTAGGACGAGGCCACTACGCTCGACGAGGCTGGTAAGAAGGGAGAGAGCTTGGGGTCGATTGAATAGGCGAGAAGGAACTGAATAGTTGGGGATTCGGGGAAGGATTCCCTTCCCGTCCTGATTCAAGGCTATGAGCAGGCCTCGGGCGCGTCGCGTTGACTGGCCAAGATGCACCTTGCGAACCGCCATCAGGATCTGGGTCCGTAGAGGGATCGTGGGCCGGCCCTTCCGACCAGTCTCGCAAACACGTTCCGATACGCCGCCCAACAGATCCCATAGATACCGATCGAAAAGCTGGTGCTCCAACTGTTGTGCCTGGTCGTAGTGCGGCCAACTCTCTTGCGTGTAGGTGGGCCGTTGGCGAAGCATTTCGGCATCCAGCGCCGGCGCGGGATTCGGGTCGAGCCACCGAAACGCTGCGACGATGTGCTTGCAAGGGGTTTGCAGGTCGACCCATGCCTCGCACGAACAACTCCAACCGTCCCTATCGGCGGCCACCTCGTAGTCTTTTGACCCGTCGGAGGATGCGACACTGAATTTCAACTGACGAGTCGGACGGACGGCATCACGTTGGCTGCAGCAAGACGGATCGCTCGAAGCTCAGTCGCTTCATCCCAAGGTCCTTGCTTTCCCGACATGCTTCTCTCGCGCGATTATGTGTGTAGCCACTTACACACATATCACGGGAATACATATAAGTTACGGATAAGTGGGTGACCACAAGTCTCATGTATCCTTGGCTAAGTGGGGACACCATGGGTCGGATAGACGCAGTGATCCCGGACCCGCTCGAGAAACGTCTTCGCGTCGCGGTCGCCCAGAGGTTCGGCGGTAAAAAGGGTGACCTGACCCGCGGTTTGATAGAGGCTATCGAACTCTGGACTAAGTCAGACGAGGCGACGAAAGTGGGCAAGAGACTGTCCAAAACGGTACGGGATCCGAAGACGCCGTCAGGAGTCAAGGAAAATGCTGTCGTTGCCCTAGGGAAGCTCGGCCCCGGCGGCGTTGAGCTACTCGCCGATATTGGTGGAGATCATGCCGTGCCCGAGGCGATTCGAAGTCAGGCGCTCAAGGCAATCGAATTCTCGCACCGTCGGTAGCACCTCATAGAGGATGCCTACATCGCATCAATGACGCGGGGTTCGGCCGCTACATCTGTCGACGCCCAGATGGACTGCGCCACTCGTCTATGCCTTTGCAGGATCAGGTATTCCCGCTTCACGGAATGCAGCCGACCGTTTCCGACAGGGCTCGCACTCGTCACACGGAGACTTCCCCGATTCCCAACAACTCCAGGTTGCTGCCATCAATTCCCCCAGACGATTTTCTGAAGCCCAGCGGATGGCTTCAGATTTCGTCATCTCTCGGAGCGGCGCAGCGGCGCTAACCCTCTTCAGATCGATGTTACCTTGAACCGCTGACTCGAGTGTCGAGTTGAAGGAGTCAACGAAACCCCCTTGGGCGTCTGTCGCGGCGTCATCCTTTGTGAACCCCGTAATAACTACGGGCTCAGATCCTGCAAATATTGTTGCCGCGCTTGCTGAAGCCAAGGAGAGGAGCAGTAGGTTTCGCGCGAAAGGAAAGGGGAGCTTCGGCTCTTTCCATCCTCGCGGGATCCTCCACTCCTTTCCTATCGTGAAGTAGTGCCTCATGCTCGGCTCGATGTGAAGCGCTTCGCAGACCCCATCGAATGCCGCGTGCTCTGCTTCGATTGAGCTTTGTCCCCAGGAGACGAAGATGGGCTCAATTCGCCCGGTTGCGAAAACCTCTCTTGCCTTCGCCGTTGCAATTGCAGAATCTAGCCCTCCCGACAGCAGGGGCACAAGAATCCCCTTGTCTCTACGGGTCGCCATGAGGGCCTCGGGATTCGTCGAGTCGGTATAGTTCTGACGGAGACCGTTGAGTTATTAGGTCGTCAAACCATCACTTCCTCGACATGTCGAGGATTTACCTGTCATTGAGGGTTGCGCGAATTCTCTTCACACCCCGAAACGACAGAATATTCGACGTATTCGAGCTTCTGGCAACCTCCCCCCGGACGGGTTACACTTCGAATCAGATCAGGGAGCGGATTGGATATCAGCGGACCTCAGACCACCTTCGTGTTATCCTGGAGCGTATGGCTGCCGCGGGGGTCCTCGCTCGCTCAGCTCAGTGGCCCCGGCGATATTCGCTCCAGGGGACACACCTATCCATCGATCTTCGACGAAAGCGAGGGTCATGAATCGCGTGAGTCCGGGGACGGCCTTCCTGGGGTACTCCTTCCGTCGCGGAAACCCGGAGCCGTGGAAATCTTTCAGTGTTCGGCACCTTATGGTCAACGCATACGACTTTTCCCGAAAATTCGGCACATCGGTATGCGATACATCGAACGCCAAAGAACTACTCGGATACGATGGATACTTGCTGTGCGATTCCGGAGGTTACCAGGTTCTCCAAGGGTCGACGAATGTGGACTTGGCTTCGATTATAGAAATCCAGAAGGCGCTTGCCGCCGACCTGTCGGCGATGCTGGACAACGCCAGAGACTACAGAGCACATTTCCGAGGACTTCGGTCATATCTCAAGGAATTTGGAACCGACTTTCTACCAGTCATTCCACTTGATGCGTCCGACCGACAAGTGCGCAAGTTCGCTGCGATATGCGAGGACTACGACATTGATGCAGTGGGTGTTGGTAACTTCGTACCTCTAGTTCGGGCACCCGCCCACTACACCAGGCTCGAGGGAGCTTTCCGGCGTATAGGTGAACTTCGAGGAATGCTGCCCATGAAACATGTTCATCTATTCGGTGTCGGTGGTATGGGGACCGGTTTGATCGCCCTCCTGTTCGCGGACTCGATCGATACGACTTCATGGGTTCACGACGCCCGATTTTGGAAGCTGCGTCTACCCGGGGGAGGCGTGTTCAGAGCTAGAAGTACGACATCTAACAGACGGAAGCTCCCCGAAACATACTGGTGTCATTGCCCCTCCTGCGCACGGCACGGTCTCCCGGCGGTGGAGGCCGATGGCGCCGAGGGATTCCGCGCCAGAGCCACTCACAACGCTTGGGTCATGCTCCGAGAGTATGAACTCGCCGCGGTCGCCAGGAGGGAGAATCGCCTCAGGCCATTCATTGAACGACGTATACGTCGAAATGGTCCCCACCACCACCTCTACAGAAAGGTGGCGCGGTTCGTAAGAAATGACGTCAAATAGTTCGCGCCCGCCTGGCCCGAGACCGGAAGAGCTACCCGCGCGCGGTCCTCGGCTCGAGGGCGGGCTATCTCTTGTCAATCACCCGGCTGTTCTGTCATTTTCGCGATGGGTCGTTGAAAGTTATGTGCCCCCGACAGGAGTGGAGTGTGCTCTTTTCTTACCTTGCTCAGCGCAGAAGCCGTATTCGGTCTCTCGAACTCATAGGGCCGTGGCTAGGGAGCTTGGACGCCTGCCTCAAGAGCGGGTGCGTCAGATCCACCGTCTGATCGTGAGTGAGCCACTTGGCATTGTACCCCATGAAATGGAGAGTACCTACCCAGCCGACAGTTACGACCTGACGCTAGGTTCATGGCTCAATCCTCGCGAATTCTCCAACAGAGGGCGACTACCGCATAGGGGGACTGCAAGTCAACATCCAAGGTTCAAGGTCCCTCTAACCAGCGAGGATCGAGCCGCAATGGAAATGATTGCGGATCGCATTGGCCTGTTCCTCTCGAGGACCAGTCGACGCTATCATGAGAGAGTTGGATACGTCCGTGGGACGCAGAAGTGGCTCCTAAAACGCGGCGCTCGACTCGCAGGGGTGGAAATACATTTCCCGCTCGACGACCCCGAATTCCGAGCGACGAGAGCGGGAATGGGAGTGGCGAACTGGGCCCTAAACGGTCTCAGAGCAACCGAAAGCCTGAAACAACTCATCAAAGTCGTCCACGTCCCTAAGGGAAAACCTACCTTATGTGCGTTGGATGCGCCCGCCATCTCCTAGCATCGTTTCGGTGGCCCGCAAGGGGCTTCGAAATCGGCGCCATTTGCCCAACCCCGGGCTGTTCGGCAACTCTGCTAGAAGGCTACCGTTGCCTAATCTATGAGTCGTTTGCAGTGGTTCGGACGACAGAAGGCGCGGTGACCGAATCCGAAAGCCGTCCGAGGACATTCTCTTCACGATGTGTCGAACTGCAACAGATCAAGGCGCGGATGACGCTCAACTCGCCCTGCGATCGATGCGTCAATACAGGGGAATTCAAGTCAACGGCACCAACGATTCTCTGCCCAAGCTGTGGATTTTTTGCTGAAGACAAAGTCGGTCTAGGATTCTCATCAAAGTATGCTCCCCAAGAGAAAAACATCATAGAGGTCCACCATGGTCCGTTTGTGCAGGAGACGCTACGTCTCGTCGCACCGCTCGTGGCTGGGGAGGCTTTACCCTCGTCTCTCGACGCGGATCGGGCAACTCTCCTGAGTGATTTGGGTTTCTTAGATGGCGGACTGATCTCCGCTTCAGGAAGCGACGCCGCTCGTAAGTTACTTGTTGAGCTCGGCGAGATGGCAGCTTTTAGCGACTTGTGGGGAGACAGGTTGAAGTTCATTTTTGAGAACGGGAGCTGGCGGGCCGCTCCGATAGTTAGGGGTCGAACACCCCCTCCAGAAGCAAAGCGAGTATTGGTCGATACAAATGGCCTCCGTGAGTGTCTTTCGCGATTGGCGCTTGATGAGGTCCGCAGATTGGCTGCAGACTCGCAGCTAACCTTCGAGGAAGCCGTAAGGAACTTGACCCACAGATCGAGAGTTCGTGCTGTGATGATAGCAGCTCTCAGGGGTCACTTGTCTTGCATTGCAAATCAGATCCTCGAAGCGGAGCTCTCTGAAGGTCTTCGCACCACGAACCCTAGGGGTCTTCCCTCAGATCAATACGACAATCTGTGGGCTGAACTAACCGGTCAACTTATCGTGTATGACTTGGACCGGGTGGCATTCAGCGTGGCATCAACTCTGGTCCGGCTGTACGTGGAAGTGATGCCTGAAGAACGAGAACCAGATATCAAAGACGCCTATCATTATGTCTTTGCGGTCCAACACGGCTCTAAAGCCATTGTCACCGGGGATCATTTTCTCCTGAGCCTTCCTCGCTTCATTGACAAAATTTTGAGTGAGAGCCTGACACGCGCTTCGGCTAGGGCGGTCCAGCTGTACGCAGTGGCGTGCCCACGAATGGCGTTTCTTTTTGGGCCGAGTACGATTCGATCTGGGTTTGAGGCCCTGCTATCTACTCGTCTCCCTGTCGTTAGTACTACCGGAGAGATCGACACCTCATTTGTCCGGACTGTCATAGGTCTTGAGGAGAGCAAACAATGAGCCCTGGCGGCGGAGAAGCGCTCCTGGACTACGTTCGCCGCAACCCGGGCCATTCTTGGGATTATCTCGCCGATAAAGTTGGGCTCGATCACCGATCGGCTCGATTGCTTCTGGAGGAGCTGCATCGACGTGGGTTTGTTTCCGGAGAACGGGACGAGATTCGAGTTACGGGAGAGGCAATCCCGGAGTCATTTCATTTTGAGACCGGCTCGGACGCCTTGCCAAGAGGCTCGCCCGTTGTCGTGGACGAACTTGAACGACGGATGCTAGAGTTTCGTCGAACGTTGCAGAAACTCGACCAAAAAATTCGGACCTATGCCCATAAGCCGGTGCGCGGACTCATTGAAGAGTACCAAGCCAGACTTAGCGGCTGGGTTGAGGTACACAAGGAACGGGATGCCATGAAGGAAACGGTTCAGACTCTCGAAGAAGACCTTGACTTCATGCGAGAGGGCGATGGGATAATTCGGATCCAAGACGGGATGGGATACGTCCTGGAAAGCGACTTCGCCGAATTCCGGGCAGTTTACGTTGCTTCCCACTCGGAAGTGAAACCAATCTCCCTGAACACTCCAATGATACCTGTACCGTTCAGCCTAAGCATGATACAGAAAGCCGCGGTTCTTCACGCCTCTGGTGCTACTCAACCGCGTATTCTAAAGGAGCCGGAGGTACCAGCCGCTATACAACAGAAGCACCTCCGAGACATTGAGGAGCTTCCCGCGTTCCTCGACTACGCGGATAAGATGAAAGTCCGATATTCAGAAAGTAAGTCAGATTTGTACCAGTACTGCGGAGGACTGATGCAAGAATATGCCCCTACTGCGATGTTCCTAGCTGAAAGTCTCCTCCCGCCCGACATGTTCTATACCGACATGGCGATAGAATACCGTCGACGAGTTCACCTCCACTGCATGAAAGAAGCCGTCTCGCTCGCCGACAGCTCAAAAATATTCAACTGTCCAATTGCTCAGTCTTCTCGTACTCACTCTCAACGTCACAGAAGGACAAGTGTGTGGACGCGCCTGATGATGGGTCTGACTCTCGATGATCCGAGTCAGTATATTCGCCGAACTTCAAGGAACTACGACGAACTCATCTACTCCCGTCTAAGCGCTGATGGCGAGATAGCACCGCTATTCACGCTCAATGCGCACCATGCATATCTCGGTAAAACTGGGCGAGAAAAAGCGCAAGACAACTTCGGCGATGAGGTCACCAAAGGCAGCAGCTTTGACGCCTACGAAAGGATGTTACGTCGTTTACAGACCACACTCGCGTTCGTTAACTACAAGGGGCGCGGTCTTAGACTCCGATTTTTCAGCTCACCTTTGACTGAGGAGGATGAGAAAGAGTGGGCGGTAAGATTGTGCCGAATCGGCTACCAGAACGCACTAGATGCGGAAGTTGAGGGCCTTGCTTACATCAGTGGCGTCGAGACCGCTGTCGGGACTGCGAAGACACAATCGGACGAAATGTTGGGCGCGATTATTGGCAGGCTGTCGGCTTCAGCACAGGCACCGAGATGAAGATCGGAGTAGTGGTATCGGACAAAGTTACCCCAAATCAATCCGGGTTTAGTTTTATCGCCTCGAGGGAAGTATTCGCCGGCCAATTCGTTGAAGCGAGGAGCCAGGGTGGGGTATTCCTAGGGCTCATCGGCGGAGTTCGAATCTCGAACCCGGATTATGAGGCATGGCAGACAATTCACCACGTCATCACCCAGAAACCGGAAATAGACTTTGACATGCGGAATCTTGAGGTGTACGGGAGAGGGATGCAGGTGGCCGAGGTGAATGTCCTTGGAACGTACGACGTAGCGTCCGGTTCCTTCGACTTCACCGGACGTGCGGTCCCACCCGGCGCTGAGGTACACACGGCTGAACCGAGCCGCCTTGTCCGAGTCCTTAGCGAGGATCCAGACGGATTGCAAATAGGGTCAATCTACGGAAGTGGCGAAGTTCCAGTCGCAATATCCCTATCCGCATTGTATCACCACGTTGCGGTCGTCGGGTCAACTGGAAGCGGAAAGAGCTACGCCGGTGGCGTGTTGTCTGAAGAACTCGCTAAGCGTGGGAAAGCTGTTGTGATCGTAGACCCCCATGGCGAATATGCGAGCCTTGGCCGCTTTCGACACGACAAGAATTCCGACGAACACGATTCGAAACTGCCCTTCGAGGTACAGGAGTTCACACCACGTCGCGCCTTCATAGAAGGGACGCGCGAGATTTCCTTGAAGCTGTCTCAGTTGTCGGTGGACGATTTACTACACACCATGGACGTTCCTGGAGAACGACAGCGAATATTGTTGCTCTCGTCGTTCGAAGAATTCGTAAACAGGGTTCGACGCAACGCGGTCGAAGACAGTATAGCCGGATTCGTCAGCGTCGTTCGCGCAATTGGGGAGCGAGGCTTCGGCAATACGACGGACTCGACGATCATCCGGCTGAGCAAACTCAACGAACTAGGGGTACTAGGGGACGGGTTCCTTGCAGAAGACGTCGTGAAGGAAGGCACTGTCACAGTACTCAACATTTCTGGCCTCGACCAGCTTTCGGAAGACCTCATGGTTGGCGCCATCCTGCGGGTGCTCTTTCGCGAGAGACGAAACGAAAAGGTCCCCCCGTTCGTATTGTTCCTTGAGGAGATTCACCGTTATGCCCCAGCGGCGAACACACCAACAAAGGAGTCTCTCTCATCAATAGTAAAAGAAGGACGTAAATTCCGTATCGGGGTTGTCGCGCTCTCGCAGCGACCGAGCGACATAGATGCTGCTATACTCACCCAGTGCAACACGATCATCATTCTCCGCCTCTTCGATAGGGCGGATATCGAGAGAATCCGGAACCGGCTCGGGCCGCTAGGCGCTCTTGAGTCCAGCTTAGCGAACTTCCCTCCCGGTCGGGCGATATTGTCCGGACTCGCAGCGCGATTCCCAGTAGTATTCCAAGTCAGACAGCGTTTGACGGGGGACGGTCCGACACACACACGCAGAATTGCGCCGAAGGGTGCGAACAAAGCCAACCTCTTTCAAGGAATTTCGACGGACCGCCGAGGCTCCTCAACCCAGAATGACGAGTGGTGAGGGAGCTAACCCGAGGGGCCCGTTGGCACGTCGCCTCACGGATGAACTCCGGAATTCGGTTGGGGTCTCGTCCCCGTTGATGGATCAGGTGAATTTGGTTGCAACGGGACACGGGTTTGGCTTACCCGGTATGAAATCATGCAAACGACTGCAGCTGTAACCACGACAGCGAATGCCACTCCCCATGACCATCCAGCTAGCGTGCCCAATAGGTATACGTAGGCTAAGGCACCGAAGCCTATCGTAATCAATTGGGAAGCGTGCCTCCACGCGCGCTGCGTCAGGCGACGTTTTGCCGTTCCAGGCGCCGCACTACCCTTTCCAAGCCAAATGAACAAGAGATCTACATCGTCGAGGATTGAACGGTCTAGGTCGCTGACCTTCAGCTCGTCCATCACGATGTTTAATTGATAAAGGGCGGCAACGTAACGAGCCGCATAAAGACACATCGCAATTCCGATAATGAATAGAAGAATCGCGAGGGTTTCATTCCCTCGAGCACTCGTTGAAAGGTAGTAGACTACTTGGATAGTCACCGCTGTGAGACCGAGAACAATCGCGATCGTTTGAAAGAGTGACGCGTAGTACAACCGAAACAGGTACTCATATTGACGTTCGCGATTCGGAAGGTCCCCTGCAGGCTCACCCCCTTCAATGTTGGATTTCATTAGGTAGCCTCACCTGACGAAGGATGGCCCTGATTCTCGTTATTCCCTGTGCGGCGTCGGTGGCACTCAGTCACCAAGTCAAAGGTCGTGCATCAGGCAGGTGATACCAGGTTCGTTCGCGGTGACCCTGCCTGGTTAAGCGGAGTTTGCCTCAGCTAACGACGTACAGGCTGAAGCCACAGACATATTCATCCTGATTCCCGGAATCATAGGCGACGTTCGACATGCCAAGGGGTGGCTGAAGATACACATGGCTGAGGAGTCCCGTGGGGCCAAGAATCCAAACATCATCCCCCCCCGCCGCGGTAACGTAGATATTCTGATTAGCCGGGGAATATCCTATTCCTCCAACTCCACCATCGAGAATGCCGTGCACGCGAAGATTGTGGAAGGCGAATTTATGGCTGGCAATGCCACCAACCTCTAGGAAATATACCTCTTCCGAGGAGATACCGGTCGCCAGTCCCACGGCGACGGTCTGATTAACGGGATCCCAGGTGAGTGGTGTATAGGCAGTTTGACCGGCAACGGGGAACGAGCCCATATATCGGAGCGTTCGGTCGTTGAACACATCTGTCCCTAACGATCCCGGACAAAAAATGTAACCGGCCGCTACTAAAACACCGGTCGGTACATTATTCGAATCGAACGCACTTATCCTCACCTTCTCGTGCGTTGCTCCGCCTGCAATGGTAAGCTGCAGAATGTCGATGCCCCCTCGGCAAGGGTCTGTTATCAGCATCGCCCCCAGGGCCGCGTCCCACGTAGGGAAACTTGGACAGAACGAATAACTCGTCGAGTCGATCAGACTTACGCGCTTAACGATCGAAAATCCTTGCAGTACGTAGGCCTCCCCAATTGAATCGATCGCAACAACCTCCTTTGTTAGCGGATCGTAGGCGACCCCAGCCACCATCTCACCGGTCGAGATTGTGATGGCCTCGAGAAGGGTGCATGGTGATTTGAGAATCGAAATTTCCGGCGGGCTGACTCCCAGTGCTACATAAATCAGGCCATCTGCAGGATCGTACGCGGCAGAGAGTGGTAGATAGTCCGACAAACAGGTTGCAATCAGGTGCGGTGGTGGATGATTCGTCGATGCAGTGCCGGGTCCATTTTGAATCGAGCCGCCAGACACTTGGCCAACGATTGCCTGCCCTTTAGCTGTAGACGTTGAAGTTAAACTGAGCATTACACAAATCACTGCAATCAAAATAAAAATGACTACTTTCGAGGTTCGCGCGTTCATATAATTAAATCCCAATTCAATATCCATTCTCAGTGAACGTGAATTCATCCTGGGGTGTTTGGCCGCTTGTTCCGCCGAGTGATAAGTCGTCAGTATCCCAAAGCGAGTCAAGAGTCGAATAGGTGTCCCCGGAAAGGTAACCTTCATTGTGGACCGTTTGAAAAGTGGCGAGCCCAAACAACCATTCGATGGTTGCAGTAATACTATAGTCGGACGTCGCGTGCGTAAAGAAATCTTTACCACTTCCGGCTGCGAGTTGGTAGCCTCGACCGGGGCTCCCAGGGTCGGGGATCACAGTCACCTCATAAATGTCATTTCCACATACGGATCTGGAAAAATCTTTGGGGAAATCTTGGTGGTTGCAGAACTGTACATTATTATTCGTAGTCTCGCCCGGCGCTTTCATACCTGGGCTGATGGTGGTGGGCGATCCCAACCCCTCGTCGTAGAGAATGAAAATTACGGTATGCTGCATCTCCCCCACACAATTCTAGTGCGCCGTTCCTGAGCCGTAGGTCGACCCTGTGCAATTGATCAAGGGACCAATATAGTTCCGAAGCCATGGATCGATTTGATTTCGGATAGCTTGATTCGACTGGGCTGAGACTTGGTTATTCACGGCCACGCAAGTCGTCCCTCCGCTGCTCTTCGCGCTATCGTAGCAGGTTGCATTCGGCCCAGTCTGATAGGCCGCAGGTGATTCACATAGGTCGTGCCCGTCATCGCAGGCATTTGGCGTGATGAACGAGAGCGTAGGCATGGTCCCTGCGGCCACTGAGCCGTTGAAGGTTGAGGTTGTAGTGTCGAATGCGCCTGGTTCAAGGCTGAGGATATGACTAGGAGCCCGTAGCACTACTCACCTCGAGACCTGACGACCACTCGACCGGAGGTACTATAGCCGGCCTCGCCTATCGGGGAGCATGCCCACCCAGAGCGGTCCGACGTTCCGAAAGTACGACCCG
>JBAUYF010000005.1:0-77690 GCA_049584655.1 Thermoplasmata archaeon
TCCTATGGACCGGGTTCCATCGAAAATCCTGGGAGGAGTAGCAGCAAAGACGGGTGAGAATCCCGTCCGCCGCAGGGGCCAGGGTTCCACGGCAACGATCATCCGCCGTGGGTTAGTCGAGCCTAAGTGAGTCCTTAATCGGCACTCGCGAAAGGAAACACAGTTAATATTCTGTGACCCCAAGGTTAAAGCGTCCTCGAGGAAACCAGCTGCTAGGAAGAGTGGCCATACGCCAAGCCATCTCTTCCTCGTCGCCCCGGGAAGTACCGTCATGGTGAGAACTGGGGGAAGGGGAGATCGGGTCGCCGCGAGGCGACTTCTTCCGATGCAGGTGGTCCGTGAAAAGTCGAGGACGGCAACTTGGGCTCGTACCGAGAACTGACACAGGTGCCCCTAGGTGAGAAGCCTAAGGCGTGTCGGCGAGAATTCGAGCGAGGGAATTCGGCAAATTAGCCCCGTAACTTCGGGAGAAGGGGTGCCAGACCTGAGGAGGTCTGGTCGCAGTGACCGGGGAGCTCCGACTGTTTAATAAAAACATAGGTGGCCGCGAGACTGAAAAGTTGTGTATGGCCGCTGAATCCTGCCCAGTGTCGGTATCTGAAAGCCCGGTACAACGGGACGAAGGACCGATAAACGGCGGGGGTAACTATGACCCTCTTAAGGTAGCGTAATACCTTGTCGCTTAATTGGCGACTTGCATGAAGGACCAACGAGAGCTCTACTGTCCCCGCTCGGAAGCCGGCGAAACTGACTCATTGGCGAGCAGTCCAATGTCTTCCGTCTGAAAGTGAAGACCCCGTGGAGCTTTACTGCAGCCTGCGGTTGTGGTACGAATTCGAATGTGTAGCGTAGGTGGGACTCGTTATCAGGGCGGGCCGCTAGGTCCGTTCCGAGAGATCAATGAAACACCACCCTTTCGGGTTTGTATCGCTCACCCCGTGAGGGGGACACCCGTAGGTAGGCAGTTTGGGTGGGGCGCCACGCCCTCCAAAATGTAACAAGGGCCCCCAAAGGTCGGCTCAGGTGGGTCAGGAATCCACCGTAGAGTGCAAGGGCAAAAGCCGGCTTGACGGGAATCTGCCTAACGAGGATTCCCGATGCGAAAGCAGGGCCTAGCGAACCAATGTGCCTCCCCTGTAGGGGCCATTGATAAGAGAAAAGTTACCCCGGGGATAACTGAGTTGTCTCCAGCAAGAGTCCCTATCGACCTGGAGGCTTGCTACTTCGATGTCGGTTCTGCCTATCCTGGTGGTGCAGCAGCTACCAAGGGTGGGGTTGTTCGCCCATTAAAAGGGATCGTGAGCTGGGTTTACACCGTCGCGAGACAGGTGTGTTACTTTTTGGCGGAAGTGCCCGGGTCTCTGACGAGAAGGTTCCCACAGTACGAGAGGAACGGGGAATCGGCGCCTCTAGTCCATCAGTTGTCTGGCAAGGCATCGCTGAGCAGCCACGCGCTACGGGATAAGGGCTGAAAGCATCTAAGCCCGAAACCCCCTCGAAAAAGAGAGACCTTTAAGGACATTCGTAGAAGACGAGTTCGATAGAGCCGGGGTGTACGCGGAAAGCCTTCGGGCGATCCGCTCAGCCCGCGGCCACTAACGTCCGCAGCTACGTAAGCTGACTGCGCTTGACAGTTAAACAGAACGCGTGTGAATTATCCCCGGAAATCCAGGGACGAGCCCCCGGGCTCGAAGGGTGCCTCGCAGCCGTTTCGAGGCGCGCGCCTCTCCGACCCGTCTCTGGGAACCCTCGCGCCTCGTGCTCAAAGCCTTCTTACTCAAGCTCCCTTGCCGACGCGTGCCGGTCGCGTCGTTACACGATGCCTGGCCGGAGATCGTCGCGACCGCGGCGAGCTTTTTCCTCGTTCTCTACAGTTGGCCGGCGGTCCAGCGCTGGCGCGCCTGGGTGGATCGGCGTGCGAAATCGCTCGACGTCGCCCGGTGGCTCGACTGGCGGACTCTCACGGTCGCCCTCGGCGTGATCTTCCTCGTCGCCGCGTTCGTGCAATCGGCGCCGGTGGGCGGCTGCCCGAACACCAGCGACGATACCGGATCGTTCCTCTACCAGGGCCAGGCGCTGTGGATGGGTCAGGATCCCTTCCAGCTGTACCGGTGCGGCGTCCTCGTCCCAATCCCAATCGGTCTCGCCGGGATCCTCTTGAACGCGCTCGGAAGCCTGGGCGGCCGACCGGGGATCTGGATCGTCTGGGAGTTTCTCGCGCTGCTTCTCATTCCTCTCACGTGGGTTCTCGCCGGAAAGGACCGCCGCTTTGTCACGCTGTTCGTCGCCAGCTCGGGCCTCTTCGTTCCGTTGGTCATCGGCCAGATCGAAGGCGACAACAGTGCGTTCGGAGCGGTGGCGGTGCTGGTACCGGTCTGGCTCGCTTCGCGCGGCAAGGCCGGTGCGGGCCTCCTCGCGGGATTTCTTTCTACGATGAAATTTCCCTCCCTCTTCCCGTTCTTGGGTGCGACCGGGGGTTTCGGCCGCGTGCGGGATCGGGAAATGCTCCTCACGTGGGTGGGCTTCGTCGGCGGTAGCGCGATCGCGTGGGCGATCTGGGGACCGGTCTTCATTTCGACGGTCTTCTTCGGTCAGCTTGGACGCCATGACGTGAGCGTCAACGAATTCGGAGTGCTGATCGGAACGGGTTGGTTTCCGCCGGTGGCGGTCCTCGCGATGTTGCAGGGAGTCGCCCTCTTCGGATCGGTTGCCTTCGTGTACTTCCGACGTTGGCCGGCGATTCCCGCGCTGGCGCTCACGACGATCGTGGTCTGCCTCGTCATTCCGCGACTTCCGTTCAACTTCCTCGTCTGGCTGATCCCGCTGGCCCTACTCGGGATCCCGTACTGTCGCTGGCTCTTCGTCCTGACGGCCGTCGGAGCGCTCAACAGCGCGGTCGCGATCCCGCTCTACCTCAACGTGACCCAACCGGTCTATTGGCCCTCGCAGTTGCTGGGCGGATTGATGGGCCTCATCTTGATCTTGGTCGCGTTCCAATTGGTGCGCGAGCAGCAGAAGGGGCCCGTCGATCCTCAGCGTGCCACTGCATTTCGCTTGACCGGGCGCACGGCGCCACCGCCGATCGATCTCGCGCCCCCGGACTGATCTCTGCATAACGCTCTCCGCCGATGTTTAGTGCGGGGAGAGTTCCCGGCATATGTGCCGTCGCTCGGCGTCTCGCGCAGTCACTGGCCCGTCGTGGGCTGGATACGGCTCAAGCTTCCTCCCCCGGAACTCCCGATCTCCTTGATGGGGGGTCCCCCGCCTCCGCTCGATCCTCCGCTCGATATTTTGGTCCGGAATCCTGTCCCGACGGATCCGCGCAAACGCGTGTACTCCTTCGAGGAGGAGCGGGACGACTGGGTCCTGCGACTCGTGTGGGACGCCGACGATCCGGAGATCCTCGAGGCCGAGTATCGCGCTCCCGTGTACGACCGACGCCTTCCTCGGAGCCAAGTGCCGGCGTTCTGGAAAGCCGTGAAGGAAAAGATCGCTCCCTTGGGCCCGTTGCCCGTCGACGCGGCGGATCCTCGGCCCTGAACGAGCGCGCGACAAGAACGTTAAGAGTGGGGTACGGACTCACGAGCGCGTGCTCCGCGCCACGTTCCTGCATTTGGATACGATTGGCCCCGCTACCGAGGCCCTCCTGTGGCGCCAAGGAGTTCTCGATTGGAAGGATCTCGCGGCGGCCGCTCAGATTCCCAATCTCTCCGAGGAGCGGCGGCGCGCGCTGTTGCGGGACCTCGATCGAAGTGAGCAGGCGCTCGCCGAGCAAGACGTCGGCTGGTTCACCCATCGACTTCCAACGAGCGAATTGTGGCGCCTCTACCCATCCTTCCGGGAGGTAACGGCGTTCTTGGACATTGAAACAACCGGGCTTTCCCCCTACGAAGGGATCGTCACTGTCGTCACCGTTCACGGAGCAGGAGCCACCCGCACGTTCGTGGCCGATGACGATCTCGAGGAACTGCCGGC
The DNA here is from genome assembly GCA_049584655.1 of Thermoplasmata archaeon. Classification (GTDB taxonomy): domain Archaea; phylum Thermoplasmatota; class Thermoplasmata; order Lutacidiplasmatales; family UBA184; genus Lutacidiplasma. The sequence goes on from JBAUYF010000005.1 coordinate 3,976, forward strand.
GTGGCTCCGACGGTTCAAACTCTTGGTGTCGTTCAACGGGCGGCTCTTCGATGTCCCCTTTCTCGAGACGCGCTTCCCGCAGCTGGTCGTACCGGTCGCCCACATCGACCTCCGGTTCGTGCTCTATCGATTGGGGCTCTCCGGCGGCCTCAAGCGCATCGAAGAACGCCTGGGTATCGGCGGTCGGACGGGCGTAGAGGGAGTCCGCGGATTGGACGCCGTACGACTCTGGGAGGAATTCCGCGCGGGTCAGACCGCCTCCCTCGATCGGCTCGTCAAGTACAATCGCGCGGATACGGTGAACTTGGAACCCTTGCTCGAGCTCGCGGTGCGCGAATTGACGGAGCGTCTGCTGGGACGGCGGACATCGCCCGAGATTCGCACGAACGCCGCTCGACCCGACGCCCTCGGCTCGACCTTTCCTTCGCCCTCCTAGTAGCAGATTGTACTGCTTCACTGGGCCGCGATCAGGGAACGTTGCCCATAGTACCGGGGGGAGGAGGCGCCGGCGAGCGACGGCGTCGAGCGAAGGCCTCCCGCACCCGGAGCAACGGAAGTACCACGAGCACGAGCGACTCCGGAATCTGTTCCTCCGAGCGCCGCCAGCGCTTCGCGAGGATCTCCACAGCCGTTCGCCGGGCGGTCGCGTAGCCGGGTCCGCGGAGCGACGCGACGTATCTCGGACCGAAGATGGCAGCGAACCAAATCGGATACAGAACGTAGTTGATGTGACTGAGAATGGCGCCGCCCGAATAGAAACCGGTCGCGAATCCATTGCACGGCTGGCTCTCGACCAGGATCGCGTGGCACCAAACGCCTCCCGGGGATAGGATTGCGAACGGCAGGAGAAAGAGAGCCGTCGCGACTACGGCAATGATGGCGTCCCGCCACTGACGATTCCACGCGTGGTAGAGCACCACGATCACGTTCGCGAATTGCTTGAGGCCGAGGGAGACGAGCTCGGCCGCCTTGGATTTCCAGCCGGCGAGCGTCACAAAGGTCAACGTCAACGCGAGGAGCGGGAGAAAGTCATTGAATCCGTTAGCGGCGAGGAGCGCGACCCAGGGGCTTCCCAAGATCGTGACGCTCGGCCCGGTCCTTCGGGCGGCCCAAACAGTGGCCAGCCACGCGCCGACGCAGAGCCAGCGATAATCGATCCCGGGGATCCAGATCAGGGAAAGGAGCGGCAGGTACACGAAGTACGAGATGGAATAGTGCTCGCCACTCCCCATTTGGTAGTAGTGGAGGTGGAGCGACGAACCGTAGAGGTTGGGCCAGAGCTGAATGAAGGCCGGCATGAAGTAGGGTTCATCGGTCAGGCCGTTGCCGAGTCCACTAAGGATTGAAAACACGGCGACGGCGAGGGAGAGGGCCACCCACGTCACGAGAAATCCAGAATCGCGGTGTAGATTCCAGCGGTACGCGAGGGCAAAGCACCCGAGAACGACAACGAAGATCAATGTACCCGGGAGCGGCGTGGAAAGGAGAAACGTACCCAAGATAAGCGCGAAGGAGCCGAGGGAGAGACTGGCGATTATCGCCACGAACAATACGCGCGATCCGACGCTCGACGCGGTCACGTCGTCTCACTCCTCCCGCGGCTGACCCCTAGGTCTGCGTATGCCGTTGGGCGCGGGACCCGCGGACGAGCCGTCGCGGATCGTGCGGCGGCGGGATGTAATGATCCGAAGGGGGCGTCGCTTCGCGTACGCGTTCCGTCGCTACCGCCGCATATTCTGCCGAGGTATCGATGTGCAGATAGTGACGGCCCAGTCGGCGCGCGACGGCGGCGACCGTCCCCGTACCCCCGAACATGTCGAGCACGACGTTTCCCCGGAAGCTGTAAAATTTGATGAGCCGTTCGATGAGTTCTTCGGGGAACGGGGCCGGATGGCCTTTGCGCCGGCGCTCCGGCGGGATCGCCCAGAAACCATCCGAGAACGTCTCGAACTCCTTGGCGGTGATATCGACGAGGGCGCGGTCGCCGGGTAACTTCCATTGCCCCTTCGAAAATACGAGCACATATTCCCAGGAAGGAACGATGTGCGGGTTCGAGGGGCTGCGCCAGCTTCCCCAGGCCGTGCGTCGGCCCATGGTCTGCTTGTACCAGATGATCTCCGTCCGCAAGATGAATCCGAGGTCGCGTAAGTCTCGCGTGAGTTCGTGGTGGATCGGTCGAAAGTCCTTGATCGATGTCGGCGCCACGTTGAGCGCGAACCTTCCGCCCGGGACGAGCACCTGATACAGTTCGATCCAGACGGTTCTCAACCAGGCCCGGTACCCGTTGTGCGTCCGATCGTCGGAGTATCCCGCGTATTGAATCCCAAGATTGTACGGAGGGGATGTGATCGCGAGATGTACGCTCTCCCGCGGGAGGCGAGCGAGCACCTCGCGCGCATCGCCTTGGACGACTCGGTCATACGCTCGGAGTGCGGGGTTCCGAGGCAATGTGGCGCTCAACGAGGTCCGAGGCACCCGGGTCTCGAAATGAACGTGCGGCATCAAGGTTCCGGCTAAGTCGGTGAGACGCCGCCTTCGGGACTCCATCCTCCGGCTCCCCCGGGCTACTGCGCCGCGTTCACGTCTGGGCGACGCCTCTATGCTAGCCATTCGGCGAGCTCCGTCTCACGCGATGCAGGTAGACCCGATCGCGAGTATCGGGCAGCGACCGACGCGCGCGACGGCAATCGTATAATATCGCCCGTTGGCACGGGAGCGAACGTCGATGGCCGTTCGCATTGCCGTCCCGAAAGAGGTGACGCCCGGGGAAACACGGGTTGCGCTCGTTCCCGAGGTGGTCGCGAAGCTAGTAAAAGCGGGCGTCGAGGTCCGCGTGGAGACTGGTGCCGGACAATCGAGCCGGTATCCCGATGATGCCTACCAGGCTAGTGGCGCTTCCGTTCTCTCGGACCGTAAGAAGCTCTGGGCCGAGAGCCAGATCGTTCTGAAAGTGCAGATTCCAACGCTCGAAGAGATCGGGTGGCTCACGAGCGGGACGGTCGTAGTCGGATTGATGAACGCGTCCCGGAACCTGGATCGAGTCCGGGCACTACGCGATGCGCAGGCAACCTCCTTCGCGCTCGAGCTCCTCCCCCGGATCACACGCGCGCAAAGCATGGATGTTCTTTCTTCGCAGGCGACGGTGGCGGGGTACCGCGCGGCCTTGATCGGGGCCGAGCTCTGTCCAAAATTCATGCCGATGCTGACGACGGCCGCCGGCACGATCCGCCCGGCCAAAGTCCTCATTCTCGGAGCTGGGGTCGCAGGATTGATGGCGATCGCCACCGCCCGGCGGCTCGGAGCGATTGTCGAAGCATACGACGTGCGGCGCGCCGCCGGGGAACAGGTGCGTAGTCTAGGTGCCAAATTCCTCGAACTCCAGATCAATGCGGAGGGCACCGGAGGTTACGCGCGCGAGCTCACGGAGGAGGAGAAAGGGCAGGAACGCGAGATGGTCGCAAAAGCGGTCGCGGGAGCCGACGTCGTGATCACAACGGCGAACGTCCCGGGACGCAAAGCGCCCCAGTTGGTCAACCGGGAGATGGTCTCCCACATGAAACCTGGTGCGGTCATCGTGGATCTGGCCGCCGAGTCCGGTGGCAATTGTGAGCTCACACGAGGCGGAGAGACGATCGAGGTCAACGGAGTCAAGATCGCCGGCCCGTTGAATCTTCCGGCCGAACTGCCTTTCCACGCCAGTCAGATGTATTCGAAGAATATCGAATCGTTCTTAGGACTCCTGCTCACCAAGGAAGGCGCCTTGGTCGCCGGGTACACGGACGAGATTCTGGCCGCGAGCCTACTGACGGATCACGGCGAGGTTCGTCACGTCTTGACTAAGCAACTGATCGACGGAGCGAAGTAAGTGTCGGCCGACATTTGGACGGCGCTCTTCATCGCGATTCTGGCCGCCTTCACGGGCTACGAGGTCATCGGTCGGGTCCCCGTCCTGCTCCATACCCCACTGATGTCGGGGTCGAATTTCATCCACGGAATCGTGCTCGTGGGCGCCATCGTGGCCCTCGGGTTCGCCACGACTCCGCTCGAGCAAGCGATCGGTCTTGTCGCCGTCATCATGGGCGCGATGAACGTCACGGGTGGGTACGTCGTCACCGAGCGAATCCTCGCGATGTTCGACCGCTCGAAGAAGAAGGGAGGCGCGGGATGAACGCCTGGATCGGGCCGGTCATCGACGCCGTGTACGTGGTCGCGGTCGTCGTCTTCATTCTCGGCCTAAAGGCCCTGAGCTCGCCCGAAACGGCGCGTCGCGGGATTCTGTTCGCTGGCATCGCGATGCTCGTCGCGGTAGTCGTAACGATTTTCACGCCGGGACTTTCGAATTTCGCCCTGATTGCCCTCGGCGTGATCATCGGCGGCGGTGCCGGATACTATTGGGCGCGTGTGGTCAAAATGACCGCAATGCCACAGATGGTCGCGATCTTCAATGGGATGGGCGGCGGCGCGGCCGCGGCGATCGCCGCGATCGAGCTTCTGGGGAACCTGGGCGATGCCACGACGTCTTCGCTTAGCGTCGCAGGTGCGGTCATTGGGTCCGTCTCGATTGCGGGTAGCCTGATCGCGTTTCTGAAGTTGCAAGGCTGGCTTCGCTCCAAGCCCATTGTCTATCCGGCGCAGCAACCCACGAACATCGCGGTCGCCATCGTCGGAGTGGCGTTTGGAATCCTCGCCGTCGCGCAAACACACGCGTTCTGGCTCCTCCCCTTCTTCTTGCTGATGCTGCTGTTCGGGGTGTTGCTGACACTCCCAATTGGAGGTGCCGATATGCCGGTGGTGATCAGTCTGTTCAATGCCCTGACAGGGGTCGCCGTCGCCCTCGACGGGTTTGCCCTCGTTAACGGCCCGCTCGGAGATGCTGGTTACGCGATGGTCATCGCGGGTACGTTGGTGGGCGCCGCGGGTTCCCTCTTGACGATCCTCATGGCCCGCGCGATGAACCGTTCGGTGGGCAGCGTCATCTTCGGAGCCTTCGGCGCCACCGAGGAGGAAGGCGGCCCCGTCGCCGGCGCGCTCAAACCGATCGAAGTCGAGGACGCGGCTGTCCTGATGGCGTACGCGAACCAGGTCATCATAGCCCCCGGTTACGGAATGGCGGTGGCCCAGGCCCAGCAGAAGGTCAAGGAGCTAACCGATGTACTCGAGGCCCGGGGCGTCCCCGTCAAATTTGCAATACACCCGGTCGCGGGGCGCATGCCAGGACACATGAACGTACTGTTGGCTGAGGCCGGCATCTCGTACGACAAACTCTTCGATCGCGAGGAGATCAATCCGGAATTCGCCACGACCGATGTCGTCTTGGTGATCGGTGCCAATGATGTGGTGAACCCGGCGGCTCGGCGCGTGGGCAGCGCGCTCCAGGGGATGCCGATCCTCGACGTCGACCTAGCGAAGAATGTGATCGTCGTGAAACGCGGCCAGGGCAAGGGGTTCGCGGGGATCGAAAACGATCTCTTCTACAAGGACAACTGCCGCATGCTCTACGGCGATGCCCAGCAGGTCGTGGGTCGGCTCGTGCAGGCGTTGAAGAAGCAATCGTAACCTCGGGGTGAGTTTCGCTCTCGCCGATACGTGGAATTCGCCGTAGGCTACGGTCTAATATGGGCATCCGCGCTGGGCGGCGCCGGTGGTCCTTCCCGGATGGTTGTCGAGGGCACGGATGATCGCTCGACCCCCCTCGAGGCCGAGGCGCCCATCCGACGGTACCTGCGCTACGCCGGGGCGTGGGTCGCCGGGGCGCTTCCGGCGTTTGCGGTGATCACCGCACTCTGGCTCGACCCCAGCCGATTCAATGGTCCAGCCGAGATCGCGCTGGGCGGCTTCGCCCTGATGTTCCCGCTTACCGTGCGAGAGCTGGGAGTGCGTCGCCGTCCGAGTTTCATCTACTTCCTGCTAGGCGCCGGGATCGCGTTCGCGATTGTTTCCATCCTGACCGGTGCGGGCAACGGCCTCACGGACGAGCCGTACACAACGCCGCGGTTCGTGTCGGTACTTCTCGCGCACCACGACCCCTACACGTACCCGTTGATCTTCAACTACCAACAATACGGCCAGACGTTGCATTCCGAGTCGGTCTATCTGTACCTCCCATTGTTGATGTTCCTGCAATTTCCCGGGGTCGACTACAAGTGGTTCGCCCTGACGATGTGGGCCTTGATGGTCCTCGTGGTCCGGAATCGGTTTGACCTGGGCGTATGGCTCGCGCAACCATACTTCGCGCTGATGGCGGCAAGTGGCTACAATGACTTTCCCGTGCTACTGCTTCTGACGCTCGCTTTCGTCGGATTCGGTACGCAGCGGCAGAAGTGGGCGGAGTACCTCGCCCTGGGTTGCAAGCAGTTCGCCAACGCGATCGTACTCGCGTACTACATTCTCCGCCGGGATTGGAAGAATACCCTCATCACCGCGGCGGTGAGTTTGGCGTTCGTCGTACCGTTCGTCCTATGGAGCGGACCGACCATTCTCTGTCCCTCTGTGCTCGCCGACCGACTGCCCGTCTGCGTCTCCGGCGGCGCGCCTACGTACCTGCTCAACTATTCGCTCTGGATCGTCTGGACCGTTGCTCTCTTCTACGGGGCGGCAGCCCACGAGTTGCGGACGGTTGCCGGCCGAGAGTGGCTCGCGCGTATCCTGCGGAGGACAAGAGTCTCGGTCGAAGAGCTGTTGCGGCTACCGAAGTTCGCAGTTGTAGGTCTCTCCGGAGTGTTCGTAAGTCTGAGCGTTTTGGCCCTGATACTTCGGTGGGCTGGGAACTCATCCACCGGGATGCTCCTGGCCGGCCTAGCCGCCTTTCTCGTGACGACCGTATGGACCTTCGGTTGGAATCGTCGCTGGGCGTTTGAAGGGCTGACGAGACGGCCGGCGTGGTTCCATCTGGCGCTCTACCTCCCGATCCAAGCGATAGCGCTGGCGCTGGGGCTCCTGGTCGTCCTCGGGTCGGTGGCGCTCGGCCGATCGGAAGTCACGGCCCTGATCGTTGCGTTCCTCCTGGGGACCGTCGTCAGCTACGGCTTGAATCGAGGTTGGAATTTCCGTGGGCCGCTTCCGGCGGTCGCTGTATGACGGGAGATAGGCTCCGAGGATCGCTCAGCAGGGAGCGACTGCAGGTAGTCCCAACTCGGGGCGGAATTCGAGCTGCGCCGAGGAGAGGGAGTCCTCTTAACCTCAAGAAGACTCGAACTCTCGAGACGGAACCCCATCGCCAACGCGGATCGGGGCGCCGAACAGACCATGAGCGACCCCGAACCAGCGAACGCTACAGCCCACGAGACGACCGTCGACTTCGAGACAATGCCCTTGCACCCGTCCTTGCGGCAGGGTGTGCGGGAGATGGGATATCGATCTGCGACTCCGATCCAGAGTCGTACGATCCCCACCGCCGTGCTCGGGCATGACCTGGTGGCGACGGCGCAAACCGGTACTGGTAAGACGGCCGCGTTCCTCCTTCCCATTCTCGAACGCACGCTCGATCAACCCACTGGTCGAATTCATGCGCTCGTCCTCACCCCGACCCGGGAGCTGGCCGTACAGGCGGAGGGGTTCCTCCGGCAGCTCGGGCGGCACACCCGGCTGCGGGGCGCGGCCATCTATGGCGGGGTCGGGATGCGAGATCAAGAGCGCGCCCTGCGCGGGGGAGCGGAGATCATCGTCGCTACTCCTGGTAGGCTGCTCGATCACATGCAACGAGGGAACGTCGATTTTCGTTCGGTGAAGATCCTCGTGCTCGATGAGGCCGACCGTATGCTCGACATGGGGTTCCTCCCCGACGTGCGACGGATCTTGCGGGACTTGCCGCGCGACCGTCAGACCATGCTGTTCTCCGCAACAATGCCACCCGAAGTCGTGCGTCTGTCGCATGACTTCCTCCGGGACCCTCGACTGGTACAGGTTGGACCGACGACGGTAGCCGCCGTAGGCGTCTCCCACCTAGCCCTGTCCGTTCCCTCCGCTCGAAAGCCCGCACTCTTGCAGGAATTACTTCGGGATGAGTTGATGACGAGCGTGTTGGTGTTCACGCGGACAAAGCATCGGGCCGACCGACTCGCCCGGCAGTTGTCGCTGTGGGGTATTCGAACGGCGGTAATCCATGGCAATCGGAGCCAAGCCCAGCGGCTCCACTCGCTCGAAGGGTTTCGTCGGGGAGATTATCGGGTCCTCGTCGCCACGGACATCGCGGCTCGTGGCATCGACGTCGAGGGCGTCAGTCACGTCGTGAACTTCGACGTACCTCACGAGCCCGAAATCTACATCCATCGCGTCGGTCGGACCGCGCGAGCGCAACGACGGGGCGATGCCCTGACATTGATCGGACAGGAAGAAGAGTCGGATTTCCAGCGCGTCGAGCGATTGCTTGGATTCGAGATTCCCCGAGCTCGGATTCCCGGGTTCGATTACAATGCCCCCGCGGAACGATCACCAGCACCGTCCTACAACGCCCGTGGTGATGGCCGTCGAGATTCGGCCCGTCGAGGCTCCGGCCGTTCGAATTGGAATCGGGCACCTCGTCGAGGACGTAGCGACCACCGCAGCGGCCAATCGGATCGACCCGGATCCGGCCGCCGACCCCATCTCGGCAGCCGGTAGCCACGAACTTTATCGGCGTGCGTGGCCCCGGGGGCTCCGTGACGTCCACCGGCTCACTCCTCCGCTCCTTAGAGTGCCGAGGGTGCTGCGCGCAAGTCGACCCTCATCAACTGGTGGGGACCTGCCCGACCTGCGGTCAGGCGCTATTTGCGGAGTATGATCTCGATCAACTAGACGCTTCTCACTGGTTGCGTACCGTCGCCGAGCGCGTACCCAGCTTGTGGCGCTATCGAGAACTTCTTCCGGTCCAGGCGCTCGAATCGATCGTTACGTTGGGAGAAGGTTTTTCGCCCATTCTTCCGCTCGCAGATGTCCCCGAAGCACCAGGGGTAAAAATCATGCTCAAGGACGACGGGCTGCTACCGACCGGATCGTTCAAATCGCGGGGCATGGCGGTCGCGATCTCGCGAGCCCGGGAGCTGGGAGTCTCCGAGTTCTTCGTCCCGAGCGCAGGGAATGCGGGAGTCGCACTCGCAGCTTACGGGGCACGGGCAGGAGGTCGCGTGCGAATCTATTTGCCGGAGCGTACCGCCGAGTCGATCCAAGAATCTTGTCGTCGATATGGGGCCGAGGTCATCACGGTTCCTGGGACCATACGAGAGGCTGGACAAGCGGGACGCGCGGCGGAAGCGAGGCGCGGCTCCTTCGACATGTCGACGCTGCGCGAGCCGTACCGAGCGGAAGGGAAGAAAACCATGGGATTCGAGATCTTTGAACAGACTTCGAAAACTGGCTTGCCCGACGCAATCCTCTATCCGACGGGCGGTGGAACCGGTCTGATCGGGATGTACCGGGCCTTCGATCAACTGAGATCGGTAGGGTTGGTCGATCGAATGCCGCGACTCTACGCCATTCAGCCCGAGGGTTGCGCCCCCGTCGTGCGGGCACTCCGCGAGCAGGCGCCCTCGGTGACTCCATGGGAATCGCCGCACACGATCGCTCCCGGATTGTTGGTCCCGGCCCCTTTCTCTTCCGAACGAATCCTCGAATCCGTACGCGAAAGCCGTGGCGATGGGGCGGTCGTCACTGACGCCTCACTTCTCGATGCGATGGAGCAGCTTTCTCACCGCCACGGTGTCTCTGCATCCCCGGAAGCTGCCGCGCCGTATGCGGCGCTTGGAACATTGGTGCGAAACGGGTCCATCCGCGCCGGAGAGTCCGTCCTCCTCTACAATACCGGGACAGGAATTCCCTTCTCCGTCGCGCAGTTGCGAGCCACGGTCGCAATTTGGGGATAGTCGACCAATCGAAACTGGGAGGTCGCCGAATTTCGCCGCTCGACTTGCGATTAGAATCGGTCCCCCGCGAGGCAGAGGAAGCGCCGGTCGTCGGTGGCAAACTGCCGAATCGCCTCCTGCGGAGACCATTCGCGCCCGAGCGCGTTACCCATCAACACATACCAGGAGCGGGGTACGATCGAGTATCCCAAATCGCGGAAGAGCTCGGGTGCGTCCGTTACTATCGTATGCTGGAACGCGTACGGCAGGCCGCTCGCGGTCCGCCGCACCTCCTCGACGAGCGTGCGCTGCACGACGGACGAGGGAGCGACCAATTCGCCACACACTACCCTCTGAGAGTTGCGGTCGACTTGCGCGTAGCCGAGCAATTTGCGATTCGCCTCGGCCACGATGAGGTTCTTCGCCGGGTCGATCCATCCAGAAAGCGCAGCGACATGGGAGAACCCCGGTGGCCTGCGACAAAAGCCGAGGCGGCCGACCGCCGCTTGGTCATGAAGGCGATCAACGGTGGCGAGGTCCGCAGGTCGCGCCGGCCGGACTCCGCGGCGACGAGGCACGGGGCCCCGAATGGTCTTCCCCCCGTGAACGACCCAAGGGGAGGAATAGACGTCGCGGTATCCGAGCTCCTCGTACAGCGCGTGAGCTCCCCAACTCCGGTTGGTCCACAGAGCCGAATAGCGGATGCCGGCTGCTCGCTCCCGTCGATGCACTTCGGTGAGAAGTGACCGCGCGATCCCCGCTCGGCCCTGGTCGGGTCGGGTCGCCACGCCGGCTATGCCACTAATCACGCCCGTCTCGTCGCGGAAGACGTACGGGATTCGAAGTACGAGAACTTGGCCGAGAAGGTCGTCCCCTTCCACCGCGTAAAGTCCGACGTAGTCGGCGAGCGTCTTCGCCCGTCGGCGCCACAGCTCGATCGTCCGACGGGGAAACACTCCCCCGAATGCGGCAAGATGAAGGAGGGTCCGCCCCGACTCCATTGACGACGACAGTTCATCGTACGTGAGGAACTTCATCAAACGTCTCGGCGCTGCTCAGGCGCGACTGGGCTTGGCGCTTTCGAGGTCCCACTTCCGCCTCGACGGAGGGTCCGGCCGGTATCCGTGGTCGCAGATTCCCGGCGTTCGTTGCAGGGGCCTGAAGTGGAATAGATTACTGGGAGTAGGTGGGCGCGGCCAGATTCGAACTGGCGGCCTTCACCGTGTCAGGGTGACGTCATAACCACTAGACTACGCGCCCGCTCGGCGGGCCACACCCTGCGCCGTCTTCATATGGGTGTCGCTTCGCCCGATACGAATGCCCTACCCATATCCGCCCGAAAATGAACCCGGGTCGGGATGCTCGTTCCAAGTGTAGTATCCCATCGACTGCCGTTGCGCCTCACTCACATCCTGGCGGATGCCGCCCTGGAGTGATCCGTACGTCGCGCGGATCTGTTCTTCGATAGAACGCGCACGCGCGAGCGCCTCTTTGAAGTGGGCGGGCTCCAAGAGCGGACTTCCCGAGATCGCAGCGAGATCGCCGGCGGTTCGAATCAGTCCGCCGAGTTCGCGGAGTCGAAGACTGAGCGCATTCCGCCGTCCATCGATCAATTCCGCCCGCCGTCGCGACTCCCGAAGCAGTTCGAGCAGCGCGTCGTGCGTCGCCGGGCGGATCCGACCGTCGACCGCGATCTCTTGCGCACAGAATTGCGCAAGCCGCATCTGATTGGCCTCCGTATCGGGCATCGTGGTCTCGAGTAGGACTTCGTAGCCTCCCCCTGCGATCCGCGATCGCAGGGGTGAGAGGATCTTGTGGATGTCCTGAATATTCGACGCCGCGACCAGAATGAAGTCGCACGGCACGCCGTCGAGCCGGACCGCGGCACCCCCCGATTGCGGATTGCGACCGGTAATCGGGAATCGCTTTTCTTGCATCGCGGTCAGAATGTGACGTTGCAAGTGGCCCAAGTGCGGGAGCTCATCGACGAAGAGCACTCCCTCGTGCGCCTCGTGGATCGCCCCCGGGATCACACGTTCGTAAGGCAGGGTGCCCAGCTGCGGATGGCCCCCGTACGGGTCGTGGCGCACGTCGCCGAGCAATTCGGTCTCGCTGGCGCCCGTCGCCATGAGGAAGGTGTTCCGGTCCAGTTTAACCAGCACCTTCCGAGGGCTTTCCTTTTGGAGAGTGCGTCGCCGTTCGAGGGCGCGCTGGTCAAGAACTTTGATCTGTTCGCCGGCCCGCTCGTACGCCACGACCTCCTCGGCGCCGTTCCGGAGTCGGGTCGTCCGCACGGACTCCTGGGGATTCCCCCCCGGACTGACCGTGAGTTCCAAAATCCCGCCGACGAGATCGCGGAACGGGTTCCCGCTTCCCGTCATACCGGGGACGAGCTGCTTGAGATTTCCACAACTCGGACAGTATCGCTCCAACGGTAGCGAATAAAAGCTGCAGCGCGGGCATCGATAGCCCAGGCGCTCGGCCACGGACGCAGGGGCATCTTGCGGGGCGATGAGCTCCCCCTCGACCGAGCGCGCGGCTTCGCGCTCGCGATGCACTTCGTCGCGGGTCACGATCTCGATCGACGGCCGCTCGGGGTTCTCCGGATTATGTACGACCCGCAACTCGGTTCGGGGCCGGTCCAGGTGAAGTGCGAGAGCTTGCGCGGTCATCGATTTGCCGATGCCGGGCGGACCGACCAGCAACAAGTGACGGCGCTGGAACGCGGCGATGCGAGCGAGCTCGACTGCCTTCTCTTGTCCGATCACGCGGGCGAGTGGATCGGTCGGGATCGGAATGTCGTCCGTGGTCCGAACTTCATCGAGTGAAACCGGACTCCGCCGGATCGTTTCGGCCCCCGACATAGCGCTCATGCTCCGTGTAGCTATGCTTCTAGGGCGTGCCGGCCCATAAGGTACCGCGCACGATGACCGGAAGCGGTCCCGCCGGTCGGTTGCGGGACCATTGGGGGGAAAGGGTCTACCGAGCGACGCTGGGCGCTTGCAGGTCAGCGCGAGTGTAGACCCGAATTTGGTCGGGGATCTTTCCGACCGCTCCTAGTCGGCTCGCGACGACGGTCGCGATCCCCTTCTCTTGCGCAACATCCAGCAGCCGCTGACTGATCACACCATCGAAGATGACGGTCTTCGCGGGGGCGGTCAACGCACCGAGCGCATCGATCATTTCCTTCACGGACGCTTCGGTGACGACGGCATCGCCTTCGCCGAGGACCAGGAAACGCGAGGCGTGTTCCACTCCGTCCAGCAGCTGAAAGTAGTGCTGGAGCTCGGGCGAAAGCGACGCGGCCGGCGGTGGAGGCGGCGGGGGGCGCGCGACCGGCGCGGGAGGCGGAGGCGCCGGGGCGCGCTCGTCGCGTCGGGGACCTCCTCGCTCTTCGCGTCGGTCTGGCCGATTCCCACCCAGCGTTCCGCCGGAATCCCCGCGCTCTTCCATCGGAGATCGGGTTGACCCGGTCGAGTCGAATCCGGTCATCTCGAGGTACTGGTTGATCGGAATCTTGTTCCGCAGGCACTTGAGCAGCTGCTTCTGGGTCAGTTCCTCAACCTCGCTACCCCGCGGGGCGCGCGCGACAAAATCGATGTCCATCGTCTGGAGCATCTCGCGAAGGATCAGCTCTCCCGCTCGGTCCCCGTCGGTGAAGACGGTGACGGTCTTACCGCGCGACAGGTCCTTGACGGTCTGCGGAACGCTCGTGCCTTCGACGGCAATGACATTCTTAATCCCGCAGCGGAGTAGGTTCAGCACGTCCGAGCGTCCCTCGACCACGATGAGGGCGTCGGCCTGATCGATGTTCGGGCCTGCCGGCAGATGCTCCGGACCGTAGGACGTGATCTCCTCAACTTGGAACGATTTGCGAACCGCTTCCGTGAGGTCGATACCGACGCCTTTCGATTCTTCCTGCATCTTGGCCAGGATCTCCTTGGCCCGGTCGACGACTTTAGATCGCTTCGAGATCCGAATGTCTTCGACCGAGATGATCTCGATCTTGGCGCGGCACGGGCCAATGCGATCCACGGTCTCGAGTCCGCTGGCGAGGATCGCGGTTTCGACCTGGTCGAGTGACGACGGGATCAAGATCTCGCCCTCGCTCTTCCCCTTACGGGAGTCGATCTCCACTTCAATCCGGCCGATGCGGCCCGATTTCTGCAGGTCGCGCAGGTCGAGTTCGTCTCCGAGAAGCCCTTCGGTCTGACCGAAGACGGCGCCGACGACATCGGGTTTGTCGATGACGCCCTCGGCGGCGATTCGGGCTTTGATCTGGTATTTTGCGGCGCTAGGGTCGTTGCTCATGGTAGGTAGGTTCCTCCGTTTCTGTGGATGACCCGCACTAGCGGGTCGCTTCCCGGGGAACGAATCGTGAGTCAGCGCTCGCGCGTACGCACAGGATCGCGGAAACTACGACAAGGACCGGCTTGGATCATGAGTCGTGAGTCCGTGAGACGTGCGGGCACGAGGAGTCCTCCTCGGTCCGTCTCCGGGGTTCTTTCCAATCGTAGAGAGCCGGGCAGCGTATTTAAGCGGGAGGGAGGCGCCCGTAGCTTTCTCGAGGGAAGCCGACGGGGATGGGTCGCGCCGGCCCGTCTTTGCGGGTCACGGTTCTCCCCGCCGGAACGACGCGGCCGACGCAGAGAGGCTCCCTTCCTTAATTTCCCGAGGCTTTGACTGATGCGTGCGATCGTATTCTTTCGATGCGCTCGCGGACACGTTCGACCAGACACGAACGATCGATCCGGCGGCGTTCGATGGAGCGCTGGCCTACATCGTCGAGCGCTTTCCTCCGGACCGGTATTCGGCCGCACTTGAGATAGGAGTGGGGACGGGGCGGATTGCAACTCCGTTCGCGGCTCGTGGCTACCGGGTGGTAGGGATCGACATTTCGCCTCGCATGCTCCAGCACTTGACGAACCGCTGGAGTCACCAACGCGCGAAGCGGGTTCAGCCGCTACTAGCGGATGCCACCGCGCTACCGTTCCAGTCGGACTCCTTCGACCTCGTTTACTGGATTCACGTTCTGCATCTGATCCCGAATTGGCGACGGGCCGTGGATGAGGCGTTGCGGACGCTGCGACCTGGAGGAGTGGTTATGGGTATGGGAACTGGGCGCGGGCGCGAGATCCCTCTCTTGTTCCGACGCTATCAAAGAATCGCGCAGCGCTACGGATTTTCCCGTCCCCGACTCGGGGCGCGGCGGCGTGAGACGGTCTTTCGTTACCTGATCGAACGGGGGTGCACCGTCCGACGCATCCCCCACCAATGGACTTGGGTCACCGATGTACCGGTGGCGCAGGCGTTGGAGGACATTCAGGCCCGGGTCTACGCCGCCGTCCGATTCACTCCGGCTCGGGCACACGAAAAAATCATGACCGAGTTGCGCCGCTGGGCACGAGCCCGGTGGGACGGCGATACTCCGACGGTGCGAGTTCCGAGTTCGATCACGCTTCAGCTGGCGTTCAAGCCACGTCGAGGGCGTTCCCGTCGAAAATCTTCGCCTGCTCCTGGAGAAACCCGACGGCGCGTTCTACGAACTCAAAAGTCTTAATAGCCGACCCCACTACGCCGCATCGGAGTCAATTAATACATGGCCCGACGCGCGACGGCTAAGCCGGTTCCCTCTCCTACACCCGAAGCAAACCCACCGGCCCCGATGCCGGAAGACGACTTCGTATCATCACTCAAACTCGATCTGGCTCGTACGCAGGAGGCGGCCGGTGCGAAGGGGATGGAAGATCTCTCGCATCGGGCGGAATTGAATCGCCGTATCTTGCAGGACCTCTGGGAGATTCACAATCAATTCGAGGAGATTTCGGTCCACGTCACCGTTGATCCTTCGCAAACGCTCTTCGCGACGTTTGTCGAGTACCCGACGAAGTGGGGATTCAAAGAGAATTTCGATTTTGGCAGCGTCAAGACGATCGAGCTCGCTGACCGCGAGCATGGATGGGGAGGGTTTGCGCTCCGCATCTGGTACTATCGCACGGCCGACGGCAAGGGGCGTCTACGTGGAATCTTCGAGTGGACCGAGGGGGAAAGCTACCACCGCTATTCGGGTTGGATGCGGATGATGCGACAAGCTGTCCTCTACGACTCCGAAGAGGATCGGGTCAGTATCAAAGAGTTCCACCAGGTGCTGCGCGACGTCGTGGTCAAATGGTACGCAGCCCACATCGACCGGAAGCCCGAGGATTTCATCGAGCACCTCCAGGAAAAGTACCCGAAGGGTGCCTCCTACGCCAAGGAATCGTACCGCTGAAGAGTGATCGTCCCTTTTCGGACGCTTTTTTTTTGCATCTCGCATTTTTTTCGCAAGGGTTGAAATAACTCTCCCCTCTCTCCGCTCCCGGCATCGCTTCGTCGGCGCGGGCCGGTGAGACACCGCGGGGGCGCGCGTCGCGCCGGGCGAGGCGATTCGGTGGGGAGCGAATGTCCGGGGAGTTGCGTGACCACTTGGTCGCCTACTTCGAGGACCATCACAAGATTCTCGAGACAGGAGCCCTCCAGCTCCTGCTCGACGATACGCAACCCCTCGCCTTGTCGCGTCAGCTGCTCGAGCAGGCCCGACCCGATGCGCTCCTTGTCACGCGCGAGATGGTAGAAGGAGTGCTCGCGCGCCGGATCCGCTTTCCATCCGGAAACCGCTCCCACGACGACCCCCCCGCGGGGCCTTCCTCCGCGATCGAACCTCCCGCTCCCTCCTTCGAATTGATCTCCGAAGGATTCACCGAATCTCCCTCGAACCCCGGACCGCTCGAAGCGTATGGAGCGCTCTTCAACTCTCGATTTCACCAACTGTCACGCCTCTTGCGGGGGCGGTCAGACCTTCCCAATCTTCGGCCGATCAAGGAGCTGCGACCGGTCGAGGGTCGCGCGTCGATCATCGCGATGATTCGCGAGATTCGACAGACGGCTGAGAAGCATCACATCATTCTGCAGGTCGAAGACGAGACTAGTTCCACCGAAGTACTGATCCCCAAAGACTCGCCCGCCGCGCGAACCACGTTCCTCCCAGACGAGGTCATCGGACTCCATCTCCAGTTACCTCGCGAACGCGGCCGTCTCCCGCGCGTCCTCTCCGTGGAGCGACCTGAGGTTTCCCTCGGCCGGCGCATGGGACGCTCGACCGTTCCGAGCCGGGTCCTGTTCCTCTCCGACCTCCACATCGGTAGCCGGTCCTTTCTGGGGGAGTCGTGGGCCCAGCTGGCGGCGTTCCTGCACGGTCGGGGACCCGAGCCGGAGCTTGCGCAATCGATTGAGCACGTCGTCGTCGCGGGGGATTTAGTTGACGGCATCGGTATCTATCCTAAACAAGAGCGCGATCTCGCCATCGCCGACGTCTACGAACAGTATGTGGAGCTGGGTCGACGCCTGCGGGAATTGCCCGAGCGCCTGAACATTGTGGTCGTGCCCGGTAATCACGACGCGGTATGTCCGGCCGAGCCCCAGCCGTCGCTGCCCCCGACGCTGCGAGCGCACTTGCCGGCCAACGTGCGGCCGCTCGCGAATCCATCGAGCTTTTCGTTGAACGGGGTCGTCGTCGAGGCGTATCACGGTCGGAGCTTTGACGACCTGATCCCGGCCCTCCCCGGAGCGAGCTACGCCCGTCCGACCGAGGTCATGAAACGGATGCTCGCGATGCGTCACCTCGCCCCCATGTACGGCGGGCGCACGCCGCTCGCGCCGTATGCGCGCGATGGCCTCGTAATCGACCCCACCCCGGATATCCTCGTCACGGGACATGCCCACACGTACGGCGTCGATCAGTATCGGGGCGTGCTCCTCCTGAACGCATCGACCTGGCAAGCCGAGACCGAGTACCAACGGATGCGGAACATCTCGCCGGTACCGGCCCGCGCGGCTGTTGTTGACCTCGCCACGATCCGCTTGGTCACGCTCGATTTTTCCGGGTACGTGCCCCAGGTGGGAGGATCCGTCGGGTGACGCCCTACCCGCTCGATCCGGTCGATGCGACCGGGCCGATGCGACTCGTGCTCGTGGCGTTCCCGAATCGGGACGTTGCGGAAGCTCGGATCGAGGAAATCCTCAATCGCCGTCTTGCGGCGTGCGCGAGCCACTGGCCGGTCGAGTCGCATTTTTGGTGGCACAATGCGCGGGAAACAAGCCAGGAGGTTGTGGTCCTCTTCAAAACCGTCCCCAAACGCGTCGGAGGTCTCTTTCGGTACCTGAAAGAGACTCATCCGTATCAAGTCCCCGAAATCATCGAGATCGATGTCCCGCGGGTCGAGCCGGCGTATCTTCGATATCTCGCAGAGACTTTGGACGCCGCGTCCGCGCCGCCGCCGCTCGGGGGCGGTCGCCTCACGCATCGGGTAAGATCGAAAGCCCCGGCAAGTCGGCGCCCCGTACGAAGTCGAGCGCCGCACCGCCGCCGGTGGAAACGTACTGGAAGGCGTTCGTAGCGCCGAGATCGCTCGCGATCCGAGCCGAATCGCCGCCCGCCGCGACATGGTAGCCCGTCCCTAGGGTGAGTGCGGCCAGTACCTCGCGGGTGCCTGCTGCAAACCGCGGGTCTTCGGCGAGTCCCATCGGTCCGTTCCAGAAGACGAGCTGCGCGCTTTGAAGCGCGGTCGCGAACCGGGCTCGCGTGGCAGGCCCGATGTCCCGAATGAGGCCATCCTTCGGGATGTTGGCGAGCTCCGTGATCTCGGGGGAGGATTTGCCGGGGCGTTCCACGACAACGTCCTCCGGAAGGCGGACCTGCGTGCCGCTCGCTTTGGCCCTCTGGAGGAAGGCCTGAACAGCCAGGTTGAGATCAGGATCGACGGTCGTGGCTCCGAGGGACGCCCCGGTCGCGTGGAGGAAGGGGAAAGCTAGGGCGCCTCCGATCAGCAAGCCGTCGGCTCGACCCAAGAAACTGGTCAGCAACGGAAGTTTATCGGCGACCTTCGCCCCACCCACGAGCACCACGTACGGATGCGCCGGCGCGTCGACAAGACGCGATAGCTCCCGCACCTCTCGCTGGACAAGAAGTCCCGCGAACGACGGAAGGTGACGCGGGACGCCGACCGTCGAGGCGTGGGCGCGGTGCAGGGTCCCGAAAGCTTCCTCAACGAAAAGCTCCCCGAGCTGGGCGAGTTGGGAAGCAAAGGCCGGGTCGTTGGCTTCTTCCCCGGCATGGAATCGAAGATTCTCGAGCATCAAAAACTCCCCATTCTTGAGGCGCGTCGCCATCTCCAGAGTTCGCATGCCTACCGCGTCCTCGGCCATAGCGACGGATTGTCCCAAGATGGCCGACAGCCGATGCACAATCGGACGCAGGGTGTACCGCATGTCGCGTTGACCGTCTGGGCGGCCCAAATGGGACATGAGGATCGTCCGCGCGCCGGCCGCCCGAAGGTGGTTCAGGGTTGGCAAGGCCTCCTGAATTCGGTGGTCGTCGGCCACTTGGCCTTGGGCGTCCTGGGGAACGTTGAAGTCGACCCGAACGAGGACTCGCCGTCCCCGTACCGGGGCGGATTGAACCCCCCGCTTTTCGCGCATTCACTCTCCCGAAGTGCGGGCGACTAAGAACATTGTGACGCAGGAGTCCGAGACTCTTGAAGCGCCTGAGCTCGATGGCCGTCTCCGAAATGAAGTTGCATAGGAGCCCGGGTTAAGAGGCGCTTGAGGCCGCGGACTTGCCCGTCTTCTGAAGGATGAGGGAAATCATTTGCTCGGTGGCGGGAAGTCGTGTTCGATGTGCCAGCGCCGTCCGTACGATGGCCCCCGAGATCGCATCGATCTCCGTCGGCCGCCCAAGCTCCAAGTCTTGCGCCATGCTCGAGTGGTTCGCTGCCGTGGCCCGTAAAACGCGCTGCAAGTCGGCGTCGACCTCCGCGTCAACGAAGTCGTATCCCGCGAAGTGAGCCGCGAGTTGAGCTTCGCGAAGCAACCTCCGTGCTTCAGCCGCCCATGGCTCGTTTAGAAGTTCACCGTTGGTCAGTCCGTGCGCGGCGGTCAGCGGATTGATCGCCGCGTTGAGGAGCGCCTTTCTCCATACTTCCCGATCGATGGAGTCCACGAGTCGCACGGGTATCCCGGCGCCTTCGAGCGCGCTCCGGAAGAGTTCGGAGTGCGCCGCAGCGCCGCTCCGAGAGGGAGCCGGCAACAAGACCTCTCCCGTACCCGTCTGCTGGACTCGCCCCGGGGCGACCCATCTTGAGGGGACCGAATTGACGGCCCGGACAACCCAGCTTTCCGGGTGCTCCCAACCACCTATACGAAGTGCTTCCGTCACGATGGGCTCGATATTGAGACCATTCTGGAGAGCCAGGGTCGGCACGGGCCGGACAACCGCCCGGCCGATCATCTCCGATGCCAACAGCAGGTCGAACGTCTTGACACACAATAGGACCCCATCCGTTTGAGTAGCCGGTGGAATCTCCCCGACGACGCTTGGGTGATAGACCCTCACAGTTTCTCCCTCGATACGGAGCCCCTCCTTCCGCAGGGCATCGCCATGGGCACCCCTTGCGACGAGGGTCACTTCCTGGCCCGCTTCCAGTAGCTTTGCTCCAAAGAGTGAGCCAATGGCCCCGGCGCCCACCACCAGGAGTCGCACCGCGACGCCTCAGCTCAACTTACGGACGAGGTCCTCTAAGGGTGGGATCTTCCCCCAGTCGCGTCGAAGTAGGGTGAGCAATCCCTCGTAGTAACGAACTTGCTCTCGGGCCTGACGAACCTGGAGCGCGAGGTACTGCTCGTCCCGGAGGAGCCGGGCCACTTCGGCCTCCAGCTGGCGCTCGGTGACCGAGAGGGACGCCTCTCTATCGCCCAGCGTACTGGAAGTTCCTCGTCGCATGTGTCCTCTCATTGGCGGTGATCGTGGTCCCGTGCCGCAATATGACGTCGGATACCTGGACTAAGCGAGCCAGCTCCTTTCGAACCCGTCGGAGCTGGCGCTCCAGCTTCCGGCGGCGCGCCCGCACGTCCGACAGCGAGCCCGCTAACAGCTCCATGCGGTGCCGCCACTTTTCGCGCTCCTGTACGCTCAGGAGGACCGTATCCACGTCCATTTGAGGCACCAGCGGAGCGGCATATCCCCGAATGAATCTTTCGCCCAAGGTTCTGATAGGCTCCCGGGGGTCCTACCTGCCTTGGGCAGGGCGGAGGTTTAAGACAAGGCGGATTGCTGGTATGGCTACGGAGGCCCGACATGGCACAACTTTCCACAATAGTCGTCTTGGGCGCAGGAAACGTCGGCGGAACGCTGGCCCAGCGGCTCGCGGAAGCGGACCTCGCGAAGCAAGTCGTTCTGGTCGATATCGTGGAGGGTTTGCCGCAGGGAAAGGCGCTCGATATCCAGCAGTCGGCCCCGATCCTGGGGTTCTCCACAGAGGTGTCGGGATCGACCTCCCTCGATAGCTTGCAAGGGGCGGACATCGTCGTTGAGACCGCTGGCCTCGCCCGAAAGCCGGGGATGAGCCGATCGGAGCTGCTAGAGAAGAACGCGGGCATTCTCCGCACCCACGCCCTTGCGGTCAAGGAGAAGGCCCCGCATGCGATCGTCCAGGTCGTAACGAACCCGGTCGACGTCATGACCTACTGGTTCCGGGAGATTTGCGAGTTCCCCGGGGCGCGGGTCTTTGGTGAATCCGGGACGCTGGATACGGCCCGATTTCGAACGTTCGTGGCGCAGGAGCTCAAGGTGGCTCCCCGCGATGTCGTGGGATTCGTGCTCGGGACGCATGGCGACACCATGGTCCCGATACTTTCGAGAACAAGCGTTTCGGGAGTACCCCTCTCCCGGTTGCTCAGCTCGGTTCAACTCGATTCGATCGTGGAACGAACGAAGAAGGGCGGGGGCGAGATAGTCGACCTTCTCAAGTCCGGTAGCGCTTACTACGCTCCCTCAGCATCCCAGGCCGAGATCGTCCGCGCAATCGCCCACGACGAGCACCGACTGCTGGGCGTAACGGCGTACTTGGACGGACCGTTCGACCTACACGATATCTACATCGGGGTGCCCGCGGTTATCGGCCGTTCGGGAGTCGAACGCGTGGTCGAAGTGGACATGATCCTAGCGGAACAGAACGCCTTTCAACAGAGCGTACTCGCGATCCGAGCTGACCTGGAGATCCTGGCAAAGTTCCCGCGATCGTAGCCTCCCACCGTTCATCTGGCGTCCGCGTTCGAGTCGAGGGGGAAGCGCAGGTGGATCGGTTCGATGCGGTCGTTGTGGGAACCGGCCTCGCGGGCGGGGCAGCGGCCCTCGCCTTGGGGAGGGCGGGTCGGCGGACCCTCTTGCTGGGGTCGCCCGCGTCCGAGTCCGGATCCGAAGCGGTTGGCAGTGGGGTCCTTTACGGTGGACATCTGAACGTCGAGCCCCTGCCAGCGTTCCTCAGAACAAGCGGCGAACGACATTTGACCGAGATTCGGTGGGTAGTCTTGCGCCCCGGCGGGTCGGCCTCGGTTGACTACCGAGACCCCATCGGGGAGGGGTCCCCCTCGACAGCGTATGCAGTAACTAGGTCCCAGATCCAATCGTGGCTCCTCCAAGCTGCGGAAACCGCCGGAGTGGAAATCCGCCGGGATGCGGCGGTGGAGAACCTACCCTCGGCATTTTCCGGTAGTATGGGCGGGGTCCGTTTGGGCGGCACGATCGTCGAAGCCACTGCGACTATCCTTACAAGGCGGGCGGATCTGGGCCACCGCGCCTCCCGCGGGGAAGCGGGAGGCGACGATCGCGTCATCGAGGAGTTCTTTCAACTATCGTCCACCGCGATTGACCGTCGTTTTAGTTTGGACGCGCGACAAGGTATCTCGTACGAATTCTTGCCTGAGCTCGCCCGCGGCTTTCCGCCCCTCCGGGCATTCCTAACAACCCGACGGGCGCAGATGAGCCTCGGAGTTATCCTTCATGCATCAGGGTCCGCGGGGTCGGACTCGATACTCTCCACCGCGCTCGGGAGCCTTCGGTCGCACCCTACGGTGGCTCCTCTCCTCCGCGAGGCGACCTCGCTCGGGGCCCGCCTCTATTCAATCCCAAACGGAGTCGGGCGACCGGAGCCGTCTTCTAGCGCGGGTCACCTGTATGCGGGGGAGGCCTTAGGGCTCCCGAACTTTGATGGAATCCGACCGATGCGGCTGGATATCGAGCTCCGAACCGGGTGGGCCGCGGGAATCGCGCTTGCGAATATCCCAACTGGCCAAGCTACTGCTCGCACCGTGAGGCGGGCGTATCGAGCGGAACTCCGAAAGGCCGGTCTCCTGGAAGAAGCGGCGCGTATACGTGCGGTTCTCCAGCAGGTCACTTGGAATCCCGACCTCGCGGCGCGGTATCCATTCTTCCTCGATCGGTTATTGCACGAGATGATGACCGAGACGGGAGCGCGCAAGCGATCGGTCCGGTCGACCATCCGCCAGGTGCAGAAGGCGGCGCGTCTCGGTATGACAACCTTAGCTCGAGACGCCCTGAAGACGGGAGGCGCCTTGTGAGCGATCCGGTGACTCCCCCTGCTGAATCCCCCCCGGACGTTGCCGTGAGCTACGTGGAGATCAAGCGCCGACTCGGTACCCTGCGTTACAATACCGACTCGGCCGAACATGCGCACATTACCGTCAAGCCCCCGATCTGCGCCAAATGTCCCCACTCATTCTGCACCTTCGTCTGTCCGGCCCAATGCTATCAGAGAATTGAGGGGCGTCTCGTCTTTCGCTACGAAGACTGTGTGGAATGCGGGGCGTGCGCCATCGCCTGCGACCAGGGATCGGTGACCTGGAACCTTCCGCGGGGTCCGTTCGGCGTGCGCTACTCGTTCGGCTGACGCCCAGAACGACCGCGATCGGCCCTGGGCCAGCGTTCCAATGAAGGCACACCTTCAAACCCCGCTCCTAAACTTATGGAATCGGAGAGCCTCCTACGCCCGCTGCATCGATCATCCAGGAACCCCCGTACCTGTTTCCGTATCGGGTGCGCCCCGGGCAGGACGCCATTATTCGCGAGGTCGCCGCCCTCGCCGATCAGGGTGGAGCGTTGCTCGTGGATGCGGCCACGGGCTCTGGGAAGACGGTCGCAACCCTGGCCCCGCTGATCGAGCATGCCCAGCGCGCCGATCATCGGATTCTCTATTTGGTGCGCACGCACTCCCAGGAGGTCCAAGTCCTAGCCGAGGCACGGGCGATCGCCCACCGGATCGAGCAACCGATACTCGCCGTCGGGCTCCAAGGTCGTCAGCGCCGATGTCTCCTATTACAAGGGGATACGGAGGTCAAAGGGGCGACGGCGGAGGAGCACGGCAAGCTCTGTGCAGACCGAAAGCGAGTCGTTGAACGATCGTTCCAAGAAGGTCTCCCGCCCGAACCGCCCGCGGAGGCTCCGGAAGAGGGCGACCGGCTCAATCTCGCGAACATCGACGGGTGTCCGTACTATGCGCGGGTCCTCCAATCTGATCTGGGGGAGCTCGTCGATCGATTCAGTGTCAAGTTACCAACGCCCCGCGAATTCGACGAATATTGCGAAAGCGAGAATCTGTGCCCTTACGAACTCTCGAAACTGCTCGTCCCGAAAGCCCGGCTCGTCATCGCTCCGTACGCCTTCTTTTTCCATCCGCACATTCGAAACTCGCTGTATCGTTGGATGGGGGTCGGACCGGAACGAATCGACCTTGTTATCGATGAGGCCCACAACCTGCCGGATCACTTGCGCGACCTCTCAACGGTCGCACTCCCCCAAGACTCCGTGCGACGCGCCCGGACCGAGATCGCGGAGCGGGGGGATTTCCAACTCCCCGACGGACCGAGCGCGAGCCGCTTCCTCGACATCGTCGGGGCAGCGGTCGAGGAGCTCATCAACCAGCTAACGATCGACGACGATGCGATCCTGCCGGGGGGCGTCTTTGAGGAGGCGCTCCTGACCGCCCTCGGGGGAACCTCGCACCGACTGGACACGTGGCTGGGCGCCCTGGCCACTTGGGGCGAATCGCTCCGGGAAGAACGCCGCCGGGAACGACATCTCCCCCGGTCATGGGTACACACGGTGGCACTCACGTTGCTCTCCTGGCCACAGCTCGAGGAGGGAACCTACGTCAAAGTCGCTTCCCGCGCCCCACGCCGGGCGCTCGAAGCGTACGCGCTCGATGCATCGGTGCCGGCGGCGCCGATTCGGGATTGCCACCTCTCGGTGCATCTCTCGGGAACGCTCGCCCCCCTCACGGAGTATCGCGACGCGCTCGGCCTCGGGGAATCCGCCCGGCTCTTGTCGGTCCCATCGCACTTTCCCCCCGAGAATCGTCGATTCCTGTTCGATCCCACGACGACGACCCGTTACGAAGATATCCGATGGGACCCGCGCACGGTGATCCATATCGCCGATCGGCTTGCGGAGATCTTGCCCGCGCTGCCCGTCAATACGGCGATTTTTTTCCCGAGCTTCGACCTCATGAAACGCGTCCTCGACGCAGGTCTCGAGTCGGCACTTCCCAGTGCGACGGTGATCGAGGGCCCCCGAACTTCCACGGGCGATCTGTGGCGCTCGATCGAGGCGCTCAAGAAGGAGGCCCCTGAGGGAGTTCTCATTGGGGTCACCGGAGGGCGAATCGCGGAAGGAGTCGACTTTCCGGGGGAAGAACTTGAAGCCGTAATCATCGTGGGAATCCCCTATCCCAAGCCGACCGCGAAGCGCGAGGCGTTGCGACGCTTCGTCGACGCCAAGACCGGTCGCGGTTGGGAGTATTGTGTCCAAGCACCCGCCCAACGGGCCCTTCTCCAGGCCTTTGGGCGGATGATTCGATCTGAGCACGATCGCGGTATTGGCATCGTGCTCGACCGGCGGGCGCCCCAATTCGCGGCATCGTTGCCCGGATTGGAGCCGATTCGAGAGTTGGCTGCGACCTCGCGGGAGTTCTACGGACGCAAGGTGCGCTGGACCCGTGCGTCAGTCTCGCACCCCAACCCAGTCCCGAACGAATCCGGTGGTCCGGAAGTACCCCCCGGAGGATAATCTCTAAGAGCCACCGCGGCGCGTGGGGAGGTCGTGATCATCACTCGAACTCCCCTGCGGATCAGCTTCGCGGGGGGCAGTACCGATCTCCCTTCCTTCTACCGAGCCTACGGTGGCGGCGCCGTGACCAGCGCGGCAATCGACCGCTACGTACACGTCCTCGTCAACGACAAGTTCGATCGCTCGATTCGCGTGGCCTATACCCGGACCGAAAACGTCGAAAACGTCGACCATTTGCAACACGGCCTCGTCCGCGAAGCGATGAAGGTGACCGGTGTCACCGAGGCGCTCGAGATCCACACGATCGCTGACATCCCGTCGGAAGGATCCGGTCTAGGTTCGTCCTCCTCCTTGACAGTTGGATTACTGAACGCTCTCTACGCCCACAAGGGAGAGCTCCGAGACCCACATCAGCTCGCGGAAGAAGCGTGTCGCATCGAGATCGAGATACTAGGAGGAACCCTGGGGAAGCAAGACCAATACATCGCCGCCCTCGGCGGCGTTCAGTATCTCGAGTTCCGTCCAGATGATACGGTTCGGTCGAATCCGATCCCGCTCTCGACCGTGGACCGTGCGGATCTCTCTGAGCATCTCTCGCTGTTCTTCACCGGAATAACTCGGAAGGCGGAAGGCGTGTTGAAAGGTATGGACGCGCGCACGCCCACGAACCGGGAGTCGCTTCTCCGACTTCGCGAACTCGCAACTGAGGCGCGGGACGCCATATTGCGTAAAAATTGGCCGCGGCTGGGCGAGGTTCTGGACGAAGGTTGGCAGATTAAGCGAGGCCTTTCGGATGGAATTACGAGTTCTACGATCGACACGTACTACGCGAAACTGAAAGAGGCGGGGGCGTGGGGTGGCAAGATCACCGGCGCCGGTGGCGGGGGATTCCTCCTCGTTGTACACCCCCCGGAGAGAAGTCATCAAATAGCGGCCGCTTTGTCTCCGATGGAGCGCCTACCCGTTCGGATCCAATCCGAAGGATCCCGGATCCTGTTTGTGGGGCGGTAAGGGAGAACGTGACCGGAATCGCACCGTACGTCAAGAAATACATCGAGGAGACGAAGAGCACACTCCTCGACGGGTACTTGACGGACGGGATCACCAAGATCGTGGCGGTCCTGCTCAAGGCCCGCAAGGCGGGTCGTACGATCTTCTTCTTTGGGAACGGCGGGAGCGCCTCCACCGCCTCGCACTTCGTTGTGGACATCGGCAAAGGGACGATGCACGGCGACCGGCGTCGCTTCCGGTGCCTGGCCCTCGTCGATAACGTCGAAAGTGTGACGGCCTGGGCAAATGACATGGAGTATTCACGGGTCTTCTCCGAGCAACTCGTGGGCCTCGCTCAGCGGGGCGATGTCGCCGTGGCAATCTCGGGGAGCGGGAACTCTCCGAACGTTCTACGCGCGGTCGAAGCAGCGCACCTTTTGGGACTTACGACGATCGGGCTCACCGGGATGGGCGGCGGTCGGCTCAAGGAGCTCGCCGACATCTCGATCGTCGTGCCTTCGACCAGCATGCAG
The DNA here is from genome assembly GCA_049584655.1 of Thermoplasmata archaeon. Classification (GTDB taxonomy): domain Archaea; phylum Thermoplasmatota; class Thermoplasmata; order Lutacidiplasmatales; family UBA184; genus Lutacidiplasma. The sequence continues at coordinate 31,269 of JBAUYF010000005.1, forward strand.
CACATCGAAGACGTGCACCTCTTGATCTGCCATCTCCTGACAGCGTACTTGCGCGACGAAGTCCCGGCCCCAACGGCATGATTGTCAAGGTCCGAGACTACATGGTGCTCGAAGTCGAGCACCTGAATGCCACGACGACCATTGGAACGGCGATCGACCGGCTAAGCCGCAGTCGACACCATGGATTGCCCGTCACGGACAAGAGCGGCAAGTTGGTTGGGTTCGTCAGCGCCAAGGAACTTCTCCGGCATGCGGGAGATCGCGACCGAACCCTCGAATCGATCATTCGGCCGGGGACGTACATGGCCACGCCCGAAATGGCGTTGGACGACGTCGCGCGCATCATGTTCCGCTTCGGGCTTCGGGACCTCCCCATCGTCGACGAAAACGGCAAGCTGTGTGGGGTCATTTCGAATCTCGACATCGTTCGGTCCCATTTCGAGCGAGCCTCACCGGCGAAGGCGGAGACGCTGCGCAACCTCCTCGCCGAGCGCTACCAGCTGCCATTTTCGTTCCACCGAGGGCGTGTCCCGATCGACCAATTGACCCCAACCCAATGGAAGGTGTTCGAGGACGAGCTCGAAGGCCGACGCTATGAATTGGAACGGGGGTTCGCCGAACCCGTTCTCGTCGTTCAGAAAGGCGAAAAGTGGATCCTCGTCGACGGGCACCACCGGGCGCTCGCCGCTCGTGAGATGGGGCTCACTCAGCTGCAGGCGTTCATCCTCAAGTCCGACCGCCCCGAAGAGTTCGAGCGGCTCGAGACGGGATTGGAGCGACTTGCGCGTGAGCACCACCTCAACACCCTATCCGACATCGAGATCGACCGGGCATCCCATCATCCCTTGATCGAGGTCACGACTCAGCTCATTCGCCGGTTCGAGACGGATGAGATCCGCGGTAACGCGCAGAGCCCCTAGTGGGGTTGGATTCGTACCCGCTCGACTTGAACCTTCGCGTCCCGGTCTGTTCGGAGACCGTGCGCGAGCTGGGGACGGAGAAAAAGGCACCGCCCCTGCCGATCGGAGATCGGATCGGCGTCGTCCTGTTGGCCACCTTCACGATCCTCACGATCGACGGCCTCGTGCTGGCCCTCGCCGGTCCCGGGGCACTACTGCCGGTCGGCGGTCCATTCACGCAGCTTCCCCTGCTGCTGCTTATCGGCGGCGCGATCGGCGCGCTCGTCACTTTCCTCACCTGCCGACGCACGTTGGTGGCAACCATTCGGCTGACGGTGCCGCGTCTCTACCCCTTGGCACCAACGTGGGTTCACGTGCTTCTGTACGTGAGCATTCTCGTGGGCGCCGTTGCGGTCTTCTTGGGACTCTTCGACATTTTCAGTGCGGCTCATTCGAACGGGAACACCGCGCAAATCTCCGATCCCAACGCGGCGAATTTGCTGATCGGGGTGGGATCCCTCTTGGTTTGGACGCTCGCCCTCTACGCAACCCTGGTGGTCCTACGATCGATCCGAATGGGACAACTGATCGCGGCTCGGAAGGGAGCCGACGTGTATGGCGCTCACGTGGCTACGGAAACTCCGGAGCCCGTACGCTTGCTACGCGGTGCCCATCTCTCGCCGCCCCGGCCGGAGGGTTCCCGAACGGTGCTCTACGTAGTATCGATCGTGTTCCTTCTCGGAATGTCCGCGGCGGTTCAGGCCTTGGAAGTGAATAGCAATCCCGCTCCTCCGATCGCGTGGGCGTGGGCCGAACTCTTCCTTCCAATGTGGGGGGCGTTGATCGCCGGCGGGATTTGGCTGGTGGACACTGGTATTCGCTCGCTCGAGCGGAACTATGTCGCGGTCGTCGGACGAACGAGCGTGCCAGCGCCGATCGTATCCGACCTGACGCCACCTACTTAGAGGGGAGGATTCGTACCATAGAGATATCAAGCGCTCCCAGGTCCTTCGCTGGCCCCGCATGAACGAGTCGATCGGCGCCCCTCGTCGTGCGGCCCGGATTCGCAGAATTGGTCTGGTCTGTCTCACCGTTGGACTTCTCGTAGGAATGGGCGGGATGCCAACATTTGCGCTGGCCTACTCCAACGCGCACCCGGCGCCGCTGATCGGTCACGCGGTTCGCGAGACGGCAGCCCCATCGCACGCGAATCTATCGATGAATCTGACGGATCGGCCCCAGTTCCAGCCCCAATTCGTGTCGGTCAACGTCAGCTCGAATCTCACGATTGAGCTTCGCAACACGGGTGTCTACGACCACTCGTTCACCGTTTCGAAGGTCCCCAACGTGATTTTGAACCGATCGTGGGACCCGACTCAGCTCGACACGTTCTTCGCCACGAACGGTTCGCTCGCGAACGTGAGCGTGGCTCCGGGCACCCAGACGTCGGTCAACCTCTCCTTCAATGCCTCATCCGGGCTCGACAGCTTCGAATTCGTGTCGATCGTTCCGTATCAGTTCCAGGCGGGGATGTGGGGATTCATCAACGTCAGTGGCGGACCGGGACTTTACCTCTCGGAAAACACCACGAACTCGCTGACGTTCGTCCCGTCGGTGCTCGAAGCGAACATCTCGCACTTTCCGGCGGTCCTCAACGTGCAGATCACGAACCTGGGAGCGCTCAGTCACACGTGGACGCTGGGTCCGTGGTCGAACTACACACTCTCGCCCGGAAACTTCACGACGTACTTCCAGACGCATCCGCCCCTGGCCAGCGTTCCGATCCCCTCGACGGCGGGTCAGAGCGCGTGGGCGAATTTCACGATCACGAGTGCGGGCGTCTTCCAGTATATTTGCACGATTCCCGGACACTTTCAGGGCGGCATGACCGGATTCCTCTACGTTAACGTACCTCCGCCGGCGCCACAGGTTCCCCCGAGCACGGCGATCGTACAGGGAGGCCTTCTCATCGGGACCGGCGTGTTGCTCGGGATCGGAGTGGTGCTCGTCATCGCCGCATCCCTGGTCGGACGATTCCCGAAGGCCGCACCACACGAATCCGATCACCATTACTGATCGTTGCGAGCGAGCAACCCTCCCAACGTCGCCGTGGCGTCGCTGCTGAAGCGAATTCCCAGGGTTATTCCTCACGATTCCAACTGCACGATCGACTCTACCCGACATTTGGTCGCAAAACGAAAAGCTCCTGCTGACGCGCGGGATGAAAACCGGTACCTGACCCAAAGTGCAATAGATCAGCTTCCAATAGGCAGCCTCTTCGCGGCCGGAATTCGACCGAGTTCCAGGTCAGTCCACTTCCAAGAACGACCGCATCGTACCGTGGTAGGTTCCGCAGAACTCGGTACACTGGATGAGATACTGAGTACCCGGGGCCACGCTCGGGACGTTGAAGGCGAAATAGTTCATTCGCCCAGGAATCGCATCGATCTTCACGCCAAGGCCGGGGATATTGAAGGAGTGGATCACGTCCACCGAGGTCACGTTGATCTGCACGACGGAATCAGGAGGCGCCCATAACGCTCCGCCGCTGACGGTGTTTGTCGCCACGTTGTAGGTCGATGTCACATTCGTCCCATTGGCGGGGTAATAGAATTGCCAATACCACTGGTGGCCCGTCACATCCACATATTCCGTTGGATCCGACGGAAGCGCATCGAATTTGTACAAAAGGATCGTCGAGTAGGCTGCGACACCGGCCAGCAGGCCGACTACCGCCAGCGTCCAAATTACCTCGAGTTTGTTAACCATACCGGCGCCCCTTGGTTTTCGGGTCGCGGAACTTCCACACCGAGTAGACCAGGTAGGCGTAGACGATCCCCGCCCCGGCGGTCGAAATCGCGGTCAGCGCCCAGACGAGCGGCATCGTCTGGTCGTAGTTCGATTCCCCTGCCGCAGCCAAGCCGGCGAAGCCGAGCACGACAACCCCACTCAATCCGACTAGGACGAAGCGCGCGGCTCCTCGCAACCACACGCCTTCGGAGCTGGAATCCACCTCTATATTCTACGCGTACGAACCGTCCTCAGGCCGTCCCCCGAGAAATTCTCGAGTACCGAAGCCGCTGGGGCTCTTCGGAATACGTACGGAATGGCTTTGAATGGGTTCCGTGGTGGACCCCCTCGGAATCGTCCGTTCGCCGGTGAAAAACGATGGGATTTACCCGGATCGGGAAACTAGGGACCGCCGCTAGTGTTGCGGTGATCGCGGTTCTCGTCCTGCTCTTTGTGGCCGGTGCGTCGGTCATTACCCCGGTAGCCCGCGCCGCCACACCGCATCCAGCCACCTCGATGAGTCTCACGATCGGTGTGACCGATGAATTCGAGTTCCAGCCGAACACGTTCGAAGCACCGACTCCGGGCGAGAACGTCTCGATCACCATCATGCAAATGGGTTCCACCGCCCACACGTTTACGCTGTTTTCCGTCGCCAACTTCGCGTTCGACCCCGCGACGAACACAACGACTCAACTCGAGTCATTCGTTAGTGAGCATCCGCCGCTTGCGAACGTAAACATCTCGGCAACGGCCGGCTTTTCCGTCACGGTGAACTTCAAGGCCCCTCCGTTGGGGATCTACCAATATGTGTGCCTCGAGCCGGGCCACTTCCAGCTTGGGATGGAGGGATTCATGGGCTCCGGGGAGCCCCCTCCGGGCGTCAGTACCGCGCCGACAGGGCCGGGTGCCGCCGTGTTCATCATCAGCGGAACGATCGCGGCGTTGTTGGTCATCGCTATCGTGCTGGGGTTCGTCATCGGGCAGCGCAAGGGCTCCGTCCACGAGATGCCACCCGAACGTCTCGGCTACCCCGAGCCGACGGATCCATCGGCCGAGGCGCTGCCCAGCTCCCCGAAGCCACCGGGCGAGACGTGAGCGGGACGATCTGACGCGCGCCCGCTGAGGCGCAACCTCTAATTATCCGAAGATGTTGAACCTACGAGCCTTGTAAGAGGTTCGGCGGAAAAAAATGGCGTGGGCGACACCGAGCCGCGAACGGCGCGTACTCAAAGCCGGACACTCATCGATCGCCGTGACCCTGCCGAAGCCGTGGGCCGAAGCGATGAACCTGCGACCAGGGGATTTGATCGTCTTCGACCAGAACGATGACGGCACGCTGTTTCTGAAACCGGCCCCGGTTCCGGGAGCGATCGTGGGCAGCACGCCGTATCTCGTGCACGCGCACTCGTTCGACACGCCGGGGGTCATCGAGCGGCTGATCGTCGGTGCGTACCGCGTCGGACATGATGCCATCGAGATTCGCACGGACGTTCCGCTAGGCCCGGAACGTATTGAGGAATTGTTGGCGACCGCGCGCGGACTGTTGGGAGTCTCGGTGGTGTCGCAGGAGCCGAATCGCATCGTACTTCAGAATTTCATCGATCCGTCGAAGTACGGCTTGCCGCAGCTCGTGCAGCGGATGAAAATGATCTTGGTCGCGTTCTTGGAAGAAACGGAAGAGTTGCTCCAGCGACACAGCCGCTCGCGTCGACTTCCGACCCTCGATGAAGAATCGAATCGCGTTCTCGCGCTGCTCGTTCGTCAACTGTTCCTCGCGAGCCGAGACTGGTCCCTCGCGCGTCGCATCGGGAGCCCCGACCCACGCCAACTCCTGGAATGGCGCGTCGTCGTGCATGCCTTAGAAGAGCTGGGCGCGCTTTTGTCGGAGACCGCGGTGACGCTCAATGCCGATCCCAAGCGCTACGATGGGGCTGAGCTCGGACTGGTAGAGCTACTTCCCGAGATCAAAACGCACCTCAAGGCCGTGGTCGATGCGCTGATGCATCCATCGATCGAGGGGGCGTGCGATGTTTATGGGGAGAGCGCACGACTCGTGGAGACCGCGGCGGTCGCTGCGGTTCGTCTTAAGGGGCCGGCCCGGAAGAACGGGCTCTATCACGCAACGCTCGCGCTGCAACGAGGAGCGGGCTGCCTGACACTCCTCTCCGAAGTCGCGATCGACCGAGCCGTCGCCGTCGGGAACGAAACCGTGTTGATGAGCGCCGCGTAGGCGCGTGCGGGGGTTTATCCCCTCGAAATACGAACGGTCCGTACCCGTCGAATCACCCCGTACGAACGCCATATCCTTCGCGTCCCGGTGCTCGCACGCGAGGAGCAATGTTCGACTCAATAGACGACTGGCTGATCATCGCGGTGGTCGTGGGAATTTTGTTCTACGGCTCGAGCAAAATCCCGCAGCTCGCGAACGCCCTGGGACGATCGATGGGCGAGTTCAAGCGTGGCAAGCAGCAGGTCGAGCGCGAGATGCAATCTGAGTCGACGACGACAATTCCCCCCGTGGGCGCGGGGACGTCACTTCCTCCGGCAGGTCCGAGCCACTAGGGAGGCTCGTGAACCTTCGGAACGATATGCCGACCGGCCCAACCAAGCGGACTTTCGGGTCCGAGACTCCGTCCGATCGGTTCGGCGGAAAATCTCAGCGGAGGCAATCGAGTGACTGATGGGCGACCTCGACCGCATCTTGGCCGTCGTTTCCGAGGCGCGCCGGCGTCTGGTCCGGATCCTCCTCGTCCTCGCTCCCCTCTTTGGATTCCTCGTCACTTTTCAGATTCGCCCGATCGCGCGGCACGTCGGGACGTGGTCGATTCCGCTGGGATACCCGTGGCCGAATCTGTTCTACAACGTGACGGCCCAGGTCTTCCGCGCCATGGTGGTCTGGATGCTTCCGTCGGGCGTGACGCTTCTCAATGTCGGGGTCGGCGACTCGGTCATGGCGCAGATCGAGATCGGCCTTCTCCTCACACTCATACTGGGCATGCCCTGGATCATTCACGAGGTCGGCGCATTCCTCGTTCCGGCCCTGCGGAACAACGAGCGCCTGCTCCTCGCTCAGATCGGTTACCCCGCAACGCTACTCTTCGCGGTCGGAACGTTGCTCGGCGTCCTCTATCTGACCCCCCTCACTTTCTTGCTCCTCTTCCGGTACGTAGCCGCGATGGGCCTGGCCCCCGTGCTCGGGGTCCAAAACTTCGTCACGTTCGCGTTGTTGTACTCGTTTGCGTTCGGGATCGTCTTCGAGTTGCCGGTATTTGTCTACGCCCTGACACGGCTGGGCGTCGTGCGCGCCTCGGCGTGGCGCAAACACTGGCGCGCGGCGGTCATCGGGTCCCTCCTGTTCGGCATGGTCGTGACTCCGGACAATTCCGGAATCACGATGTTGATCATCGCGACGCCGATGATCGGGCTCTATCTCGGTGGAGCCTGGTTTGCGGGTCGTTGGGAAAACCGCCGGGACCAGCGGCAGCCCCCGAAAGCGGTCGTGGGAGCGTGATGTAGCGATGGCGCTCCTTTCGGACATCGATTGGCTGATCATCGTCGCCGTCGGAGCCCTCCTCTTGTTCGGACAACAGAACGGCGCTTTCGTGCGTCAGTTGGGCCGGTACTATGGACGCGCGATGAGACTCAAGCAAGAGCTGCTAGCGGAGGTCACCAAAGCCGCCGACCTACCACTCCCTGCTCCCGGGCAATCGCTTTCGATCCGTAGCGCGTTCTTGGGCCTAGACCCACCCGCCACCCAGCGCTCCGGTATACCGGCGGCGGTCTCCATTGCTCCCACTGGGCCGGTCCGCCCGCCGGAGATCCAACATCCCTGGGCCGGCAGCAGTTCGTTCGGGACATGGTCGGTCGCACTTCCGGCGCTACCGATGGAATCGGAGGGCGCGCGATGAGCACCTTTACGCCGGACCAGCTCGTCACGATCACCGAGATCCTCGTCATCCTGCTTGGGATCGCAATCACGTGGGCCGTGTACTATGGCAGCGACCGGGCCGAACTTCCCGGGGAAGCGACGGTTCCTGATCCGGCGGACGTGGATGACACCGTCCCCGACATGCGCGGCCGGAGTCTCGAATGAACGTGGCATGCCCCACGGGCTGTCCGTTTGTGGCGGCCCGTGAGCCGGTGCTCGACTTTCCCCTCGGTCAGTTGCGTCGCCTCGCCCCGAACTCTCCGGCGGGCGGAGATGTGGACGAAACGAAACGGAACTTGATCAAATTGCTCGCGGTGGCCGGCGTCATCGGCGCGGCGGGCGGAGGGCTCGTCGGCGCGTCGCTCCAATACGTTCAGCCGCCGACCATCGGCATTTCGAGCTACCCGAAAGTGCAGTTGCTCGACGTGGACGGGTCCAACATGACGGTGACGAAAGCGCAGGCCGAGTACAACTCCTACAGTACCCAGGTCTTCACTTTCTTCTACCCGCTCCTGAACGAGCCGAACTTTTTCCTCAACGTGGCCCCGCCTGCGAGTGGCGGCATCGGGGCGACCGATGTCGTGGGCGGAGTTGGGGATCAAAAGTCGATCGTCGCGTTCAGCGCAATTTGCCAACACCTGGGTTGTCCCGCCCCGGCGATTGCGTACTACCCGCCCGGGACATGTCCACAAACACCCGGCGGCAAGCAGTTCTACATTCACTGTAGCTGTCACGGCTCGACCTACGACGTAACCAACGGGGCCTCGAACCTCACGGGGCCGGCCGTGCTGCCGCTTCCCCAAGTCACGTTGGAAGTGGTCAACGACAACATTTTCGCCATCGGGATGACCGGTCCGCCAGTCAACGGACATTTGGACACGCTGCAAGGCGACTACGGCGTCGGTGCCACTTCGCAGTTGCAGCGGCAAGTCCCGATCATTGCCTGCAACATCGTGTAGGGGGGGGCCGTGGTTTTCGAACATTGGTTCAATCGGACGCTCAATCGGATCTGGGGATTCGTTGAGGACCGGACCGGCATGCGCAAGTGGGCGCTGCGCCCGCAACCCGCGTTCACGTTCAAGCCGTCGTACTGGACCGGGGCGTTTGTCGCAAACGCATTTTTCTACCAGGTCGTGAGCGGACTCCTCTTACTCCTGTACTATCAGCCCAGCACCGGAACCACGCTCTCCGCGTGCGGGCAGGCGGTCGGAGCTCCCTCGTTTGCCCCGGCCGCGTGGTGCAGTACGTACTACATCATCAATTCCGTTCCGATGGGATCGCTGCTGCTCTCGACCCACCTGTACGGCTCGTATGCGATGATTTTCCTGATGTTCGTGCACTTCTTCCGGGGCTACTACTTGGGGGTGTACAAGGGTCCGCGTGAGTTCTCCTGGATGGTCGGAACCCTCCTAATGATCGTCACGCTCGGGATGGGATTCACGGGCTACTTGCTCCCCTATACCCAGATTTCGCTGAACGCTACGAATGTGGGAATCGTGTTGGCCCTGCGCCTACCTACGTTCGGGCCGCTCCTCGGTCCTTTTGTCTTAGGGGATGGAACACCGCAAGGACTTTTATCGCGGATGTTCGCCGCCCACGTCCTATTGCTGCCGCTCGCCCTCGGCGCGCTGCTGTACGCGCATATCGCGCTCTTCGAGTCCCACGGAATCGCCCCACCCGCCTCATCGGATCCGCTTCAGCGGCGACGCTTCAACGAGAAAGAGGACAAGAAAGCCGTCCCGTTCATGCCCCACATTTTCTTCTACATCACCAAGTGGGCGCTCCTCTACATCGGCATCCTCTTTGGGATCGCCGCGCTCTGGCCGTGGAGTCTTCCTACCTACGTCGGCAACCTCTCCGCCGTAGGGGTCGTCACGGAGCCGGACTGGTATTTCCTCTGGCTGTTCAAGTTCCTCGACTTCATCGGCATCACGCCTGTTCTCGCCATCGGGATCACGACCGTCCTCATCGTCTACGTACTATTCCTGCCGTTCCTCGACCGCTCCCCACGCACACATCCCCGCGACCGGCCCCTCTTCATTTGGATCGCGACGTCCTTACTGGAATTCTTCATCCTCATGACTGTCTGGGGTGGGGAGACCCCGGGCATCCAGATCGCCCTGCCGGAGATCGTCGAACGGATAGGTCCGCTCTTCCTGGTCACCGGGGTCGTCACGTTTCTCTTCTACTGGCGGTACCAGGTGTCGTACCGGCGGCGGCTGGCGATGGCCGGCCGTTCCGATCGATTGGAGGGACTGTATCGAAAGCCGTCCTTCCTCGCCCCGCAGAAGCGCCCCAGCGTCAGTTCGGAGGCGAAGCGCGGTGAGTGAGGTCGGGGCCGAACCTCAATTTCGGACCGGGGCGCTCTGGGGCGTCCTCGCGGTTTTGCTGGTGATCGGAACGGTGGCGGCTGCGGTCGTCGTCTACGGCGCATCGAACTGGCTGCTCGGAGGACCGTGGTGGATCGCGCTACCCACGATTGGCGTGGGGGCCGTCGTCTCCGTGGTCGCTCTGTTGCTCATGCTCGGCGTTCTCTACCGTGTCGACCGGTTCCGTGGCACTCCTCACAAGGAGGTGCGCTTCTTTGAGTGAATCAGCGGAATCTCCGCCCCTGGTCATCCTGCGGCGTGAGACGTTGAACCTGTACTTCGCTGTGATCGTCCTGATGTTGATCGGGATCGGCGTTCTTCTCGTCTACTCCATTCGCCTAGGGCCCCTCATTGGTCCGGGTGTCGAACAATCGTTCGGGTTCGCGCTGTCGCTGATGCTCATTCAGTCCGCGGTGATCTTTCACGTGGTCGACCGAACGTATCGGTCGTGGCCCCTCGGGCGCAAGGTGGCGGCGGGGGAGCCGAAGCCCATCTCGGATCAAAGTACCGCGACGTTCGTCAAGGTGGTGATCCTCGTGATCGCGGCGGCCGCGATCGCGTACATACTTGGGAGCCTTATCGGGACGTGGTAAGGAGGACTTGGTGGCCGATCTAACCGTTCCGTTCACGATCATTGGCCTGATCGTCGTGATTGCCGGGTTCTTCCTGTGGCTCTTCACCTACCATGGACCCTGGGCGGTCCGGACGATCAAAAAGTGGCTCTTCACGACGGATCACAAGAAGATCGGCTGGATGTACATCGTCCTCGGTCTGATCTTCTTCTTCATCGGTGGGATCTATGCCATCCTCATCCGCACCGATCTCGGGATCATCCAGGGATTGGGCCTCGATCCCCAGACGACTTTGGGGATCACGCCGGACGTTTACTCGACCCTGTTCACGATGCACGGGGTTTTGATGATCTTCATGTTCATCATGCCGACCCTCGCCGGATTCGGCAATTATCTCGTTCCCTCGATGATCGGCTCGCGAGAAATGGCGCTGCCGAGGATCAACGCGATCGCCTTCTGGCTCCTCCCGCCGGCGGGGGTCATTCTGATTCTTTCGAACGCGTATGCGGGATGGACCGGCTACGTTCCTCTTTCGGTCCAACCGAACGCAGCGAATCCGTACGGGATCGACCTGTGGATCCTGGGATTGCACATCCTCACGGTCTCGACGATTCTGGGGTCAGTGAACTTCCTCGTCACCATCATCAAGCACCGAGCGCCCGGCGTCCACTACTGGAACATGCCGCTCTTCGTCTGGGCGACCTTCATCAACGCGATTCTACTCCTTTTCGCGATGCCCTCGCTCTCGGTCGCGCTGACCTTCGTCCTCTCCGATCGAAACTTCGGTACGCACATACTCGCCGCTGTCAACGGCACGCCCCTCGGCGGTGCGCTACTGTATCAGAACCTGTTCTGGTTCTTCGCTCATCCTGAAGTGTATGTGATGGTCCTTCCCGCATTCGGGATTATCTCGACGGTCATCCCGAAGCTCGCGCGTAAGGACATCTTCGGCTACGGCGCGATGGCGGTCTCGCTCGGAGTGTTCGCGATCCTCTCCTTCGCGGTGTGGGAGCACCACATGTTCACGACGGGGATCAGCACCAACATCCGATTCGTTTTCATGCTCTCCACCATGGCGGTCGCCGTACCCTCCGCAATCAAGACGTTCAACTGGGTCGCCACGTTGTGGGGCGGTCGCATCTGGATGGCCGTCCCGATGTGGTTCTCGGTGGCGTTCATCACCGGTTTCGTCATCGGAGGATTATCGGGGGTAATGCTCGCCTCCATCCCGGTCGACTATCTGTATCACGGATCGTACTTCGTGGTCGCACACTTCCACTATATTCTGCTCGGCGGAACGCTAATGGCGATCTTCGCGGGGATCTACTTCTATTTCCCGATCCTGACGAAACGTTGGTACAACCAGCGACTGGGGCACATTCACTTCTTGATGACCTACGTCGGGGTCAATCTGCTCCTCTTCCCGATGTTCATTCTCGGCGCGGAAGGAATGCCCCGACGTGTGTACACGTACTTGTGGACGGGCAACTTCCAGGCGTTGAACTTTTTGAGCAGTCTCGGGGCCTACATCCTCGGTATCGGGCAACTGGTGTTCGCGTTCAACATGGTCTACAGCTACTACGGCGGCGAGCCCGTGGTAGGCCCCGATCCCTGGGGCGAGCCGCTCCCGAGCACGATGACGGGTCCCGCTCCCTCCTCCGTTCCGCGCCCGGTCCCCGTACCGATCCCCGTGAGCGCCCAATCCGAAGGATCGGCGTGAATTCGAGGCGCGCATGCGAGGTCACGATCTATTTCGGTACAGTGCGCTCGGAGCGTGCCTCCTCTGCTACATCACGATCCTGCTCGGGGGCAACGTCATCGCGAGCGGTTCCGGTCTCGCCTGCCCGAACTGGCCAACCTGTGAACCGGGATGGAATCTTCTCCCCACGTTCACCGGGGGCGTCGCGATCGAGTGGAGCCATCGCGTCGCGGCCTTCTTCCTCTCGATCTCTATCACGGTCCTTGCCCTCCTCGGGGTCGCCTACGAGCGCGGACGCCCGGTATTGCTGCGCGGCAGCCTGATCGCACTCGGACTGGTACTTTCACTGGCGCTCTTGGGGGGGCTGGTCGTCGAGAGTGGCCTCGTCGTTTGGCTAGTGCTGGCCCATTTCGGGTTAGCGACCATTCTATTCGGCCTGTTGCTCATCTTAGCGCTCCTCGCGAACTTGCGCGAGATTCCGCGACGCTGGACCGACTGGGCGTACCGAGCCGCCGAGGCGCGTGACCCCGATCCTCCGACGGAACGACCCATCGCCGACCGCGCCCCCGAACCGACGGGGCAACCGATCCCTGGACCCGCCCGCGCCTCCCGCGGAAGCTAAACCCCGTTACGGACTGCCCGATTCCCCGAGGGAACTATGGCGAATGTCGTCTCGACTCCGCCGCTCGCCGCCGTCCCTCCCGTCGCCTCGAAAGCGGCCTGGCGCGACGTGCTCACGCTCGCCAAACCCGGCATCACGGCGCTCATAGTGATGGTGGCGATCGCCGGTTTTGTGCTCGCTTCACCTCGGTCGATCGACGCGCTCCGTCTGGGTATACTCGTGGTTACGGGAGCCGCCGCATCCGCCGGTGCGGCGATGTTGAATCACTACCTGGATCGGGACGTCGACGCTCGAATGAGTCGGACGCGACACCGGCCGCTCCCCGGCGAGCGCATCGTGCCGAGTTCCGCGGTCGCGGCCGGCGGACTCGTTCTCTCGGCGGCGGGAATCGGGGCAGCGAGCTATTGGCTGAATCCGCTCACCGGGTTCTCGATCTTTCTCGGGGGACTTACGTACGTCGTGGTTTACACGGCGTGGCTCAAACGCCGGACCAGCTGGAACATCGTGATCGGCGGATTCGCGGGGAGCGCGCCGGCCCTCGCCGGAAGTGCGGCCGCCGTGGGAGGTTGGACGCCGGGAGTCATCGCCCTCGCCGTTCTTGTGTTTCTCTGGACGCCGCCCCACTTTTGGAGCCTCGCATTCGTCCTGAAAGATGATTACGCGAAAGCGGGACTTCCGATGCTCCCTAAGATGGACGACCTTGCATATTCAGGGAGGGTCATCGTTGTCTCGGCGGCATTGCTCGTCCCTGCTGCCGCGTTGATCGGTTGGACCGGTGCCGTCACCTGGCCGGTCCTGGTCGTGCTTCTGGTGCTCGGAGGCATCTTTGTGGTTCTCACCGCCCCGCTTTGGCGCGATCCGTCGCGCCGGGTCGCTCGGCGGGGATTCATTTATTCGGGCCCGTATCTGCTCCTCGTCCTCCTGGCCTGCATCGCGAACGGGGGACTGCTCGCGGTGGGATGGCATCCCGGCCTGTAGCGGTCGGCGCCGTCGGTGAGCTGCGCGGAGCGGCGCCACTTCGGTCGTTGAGCTTAAGCGGGGAAGCGTCCCTAGTGCGATGATGACCTCTACCGCACTGCCCGCTTCCGCCGGGTCCGGGCCGGACCGTACACGACTCGCCGAAACCGCGTTGAAGCGATTCGGCTATTCGCGGGTGAAACCCTCCGAGGGCGCATCGGGCATCGAGCCGGCGTTCTGGGTGCAGGAGGCCGGTGTTCCTCGTCGGACTTTTCCGGTATTCCTCGCCGGCGAGTCGGCGGCGTCGCACGCCCCGCCGCTCGATCAGTGGCTTCGGTCGGAGGGCGCGGCTCGTTCCGGTCCGCATCGGGCCATCGTGGTCGTGGCAACAGATAATGCGGCCGAAGAAGCGTGGAAGCAATTGACCCATTCGACGGGGAGTCCGGTCGACCCGGAGCTATCGATCTTGGTGATTCCACCGGTTCCCGACGCGGAAGGAGTTGCGCATTGGCACGCGCGAATCGCGAACCCCAAAGAAGTACTTCGTCTGGCGACGGGAATCGTCGTCGGACTGTTTCGCCGGGCCCAAACCACCGAGGGTTCCTCGCAAATCGATTTCGAAGAGATCCTTGAGCTGCTGCGGCTCCGATTTGGTCTGGACGTGCACCGATCGCTCAACGTCACATCGGACGAGGACGCCCTCTTCATTCTCTACCAACTCGCCCAACGCGATTCGTACGCGCCCGGGGACCCATCCGCCAATTTGCACCTCCTCGTGCTCAAACCGACGGGACCCGCGGCCCGCCTTCCGTGGTTCGCGGCGTAATCGGCACGAACGCAGGATTAAAGAACCTCGAAAACTTCGAACCGAGTGATTCGAATGGCTGCCGCTGTAACTTCGTACCGTTCCCCCTATACCCCTTACCCGGGCGGTTCCACGCCCTCGGCGAGCGTGACGCCCGAAGAGGGCGTAAGGGATGTCCGAACATTTGCGATCCTCGCGCTCGTCAACAACGTGATAATCGGAGTCGTCGGGGCCGCCGCCTGGCTTCTCTGGCACTGACCGGTCCGCGCCGGGGCAATCATTATCTCCCCCATCTCGGTCGGCGGGCTCGGCCACCCAATGGGGCCGTGGGGTAGCTTGGACCATCCTTCTTGCTTGGGGTGCAAGAGACTCCGATTCAAATTCGGACGGCCCCACTCCGGGTGCCGGGCCCGTCAGCGCCTGCGTTAAGCCCGCGCGCCCGCTGTGGGGATCGATGGGTCGAAGATTCGTGGCCGAACGCCGGGCCGACCCGTTTTACCGCGCCGCACAACATCAGGGACTGCGTTCCCGCGCGGCCTTCAAGCTCGCGTATTTGGCGGAGCGTTTTCCGCTGTTCCATCACGGGGATCGCGTCCTCGATCTCGGCGCGGCGCCGGGGGGCTGGTCGATCGTGGCGCGGGAATGTCTCGGCAAGTCGGGTTCGATTACTGCAGTGGATCCGCGACCGGTCGACGCTATCCCGGGCGTGACCGTTGTGCGCGGGCGGGTCGGGGACCCCCGGCTCGTTCCGCGATTAGGCTCGGCTCCCTATGATGTGGTCCTCTCTGACATGTCCCCGTCGATCAGCGGCGCCTACTCGACGGACCACGCTCGAAGCGTGACATTGGTTCGTGAGGCGTTCGCGCTCGGCCGTTCCGTCCTACGTGAGGGGGGCACCTTCGTTGCGAAGGTATTCGACGGAGACTTGATACCGCAACTGGAAGGCGAACTGAAAGGCTGGTTCGACCGGGTCATTCGAACGAAGCCGCCGGCGTCTCGGGAGCGTTCGTCGGAATTCTATCTGCTCGGGTTCGGTTTCCATGCGGAGAAACGGGCCAGCCGCACTGGGTCATGAAGGACGGCCCTCGCCCCAGCGAACTCGCTCAAATGGTCGATCGCTTGGGGCCTTTGCCGGCCTCCGTCTCTCGAGCGATGCGACGCGTGCCACGGGATCAGTTCGTACCCAGGGCCTATCGGTCCATGGCGTACCTCGACGAACCAGTCCCACTTGACCGTCATGCCACTCTCTCTGCCCCCTCGATGGTCGCACTTCAACTCGAATGGGCCGAGCTCGCGCCCGGCTTGCGCGTGCTCGAGATCGGGAGCGGTTCGGGATACCTCCTCGGGCTTCTCGCCGAGTTGACGGGAGTCGACGGAAAAGTTTTCGGCGTGGAGCTCGACCCCGCGCTCACGAATGCGGCGCGCGTTCGCCTACAAGACCTCGGTTACGAGAACCGAATTCGCATTCGCTCGGGAGACGGCGCGGTGGGTTGGAGCGAGTTCGCGCCGTACGATCGGATCGTCGCCTCGTGCGCGGTGCCGGAGATTCTACCGGCTTGGAAGGCTCAGCTTGCCGAGCGCGGCGCGATCGTTGCGCCGGTGGGGAGAACGTTCGAGCAGGAGCTCCTTCGCTGGACCCGTGACCGATCCATCGATCGTGTCGAAACCGGTCCGGGATGTCGTTTCGTCCCGTTGCGGCCCGCGCGGCCATCCGATATATAGACCCGCAATCTGGGGGGGGCCTGCCATTTTTGAGGGTAGGTTACTTGTGATTCGGTTCGGACCAGCAGGGATTCCTCTTTCCTGCAAGGGACGCACCCTGCGCGACGGCATCTCCGACGTCCACCATCTCGGACTCACGGCGATGGAGGTACAATTCATCAAAGTAAATCCCCTGTCGCGCATCGTCCTGGACGAAGAGATCGGAAAGGTGGCCCGCGACCTGGCGCTCCAACTCGTCGTCAACGCCGGTCCAGGCAACGAACCGGCTGATGCGCCATCGATCGCCGCCCTAACCGCTCCACTGAAACGACGCGACTCGCTCACGACGCTCACTTGGAGTCTCGCGAAGGATCGAGCCGACCTGGAGCAGACGAAAGCGCTCGCTCGCGCGCTCGACGTGGACCTGACGCTGCACGCGCCGTACTACGTCGATTTCTTCGGGAGTCAGGAGGCGCGCGAGCGCTCGACTCGTCAGATCCAATGGGCCTCCGTATTGGCGGACGGGCTCGGCGCCCGGCTGACCGTGACGCACTTGGGTTTCTACGGAACCGGGAACCGAGCCGACTCGATTCAGGAGCTCACCGAGATCGTGACCGACCTGAGCCAATGGCTCGCGAAGTTCGGTCGGGGCGGCGTGCGGCTCGGGATCGAACCCAGCGGACATCCAGACGTCTTCGGATCGCGGGAAGAGGTACTCGACCTCGTCCATCGAGTGAAAGGGCTCGTGCCGGTCCTCAACCTTCCGCATCTAGCTGCCCGGGAACGAACTACGTTCGAGGAAGCGGAGCAACTCGCTCCCGTGATCGAACAGTTCGTGGCGGCGAGTGGCGGGCACCTCTATCTCAATTTTTCCGGAGTCGAGTTCTACGCCCCGGGCGAGTTTAGATTGACGCCGATCAAGCGGGGGCAAGTGCGGTTCGACCCACTCGCGGAAATTCTCGCCGAGCGGGATTACGATGCGACGGTGATCTCGAGTTCGCCCCTCTTGGAACACGATGCGATGTACATGAAGCTCCTCTATGAACGCGCGTTGACGCGTCGCTGGGCCAAACGCCACGCGCCGGCGCCCGCGGTCCCACCACCGGGGGCGGTCAAGCCGTCCGCCGAAAGTCGGGTCGGCAAAATCATCAAGGCGTCCCGGCCCGTGGCGGTCGCGGCGAAGGTACGACCCCGCGGAGCCGCGCCGGCACGCAAGCTATCCTCACGGGGGAATTCGCCTCGTCGTCCCGGGGGCCGAACGCATGGTCGAAGTCGCCACCGATGAATCGAACGTTTTCGCACTCGCCCAGCAGTACATCGGCGAACGCGTGAGCGCCGGCCTCGCCCGGCTCGACCCGGCCCTCGTGCGACGGGCCGCCGAGCTACTCCAGCGAGCTCCGGCGATCTTCGTCTACGGCGCCGGACGATCTGGCATCATCGGGCGGGCGTTCGCGATGCGGCTGGTGCAGATCGGTCTCACCGCCTATGTGATCGGTGAGAGTGTGACCCCGATCGTTCGGCGCGGGGACGTCGTCTTCATCCTCTCGGGACGCGGCGAAAGCAACTCCAGCGTCCTTACGGCCAACATCGTACGCCGGGAAGGAGCCGACCTGATCGTGTTGACCGGTCGCGCCACGTCCAAGCTTGCGCACGCGGCGACAGTGCTCCTTTCCCTCGATTTTCCGGACGATGCGGAGCAACGACGGCTCGCCCCGCTCGGCACGTTGTTCGAATCGGCGAGTCTGCGGCTCACCGACGCACTCATTGCGGAACTTTTACGCGCCCGCGGCGAAACCGAGGAGTCGATGCGACGCCGCCACGCAATCATGGTGTAAATTTGGGCCAAGGTTTATGCATTCGCGAGCGTCCCCGGCGCTCGTGGCGCCCGCTCGTTCGTCCCCCGACCTGACCCTCGTGCCCGTACCGACACGGTTCTTTGTCACCAGTGGAAAGGGCATCAATCAAGTCAGCGAGCTCAACGCATTCGACCTCGCGTTGCTGCAAGCCGGCATTGGAGAACAGAATCTCGTCTCAGTCTCGTCCGTGTTGCCGATCGGGATTCGTCAGGTCGACCGCACGCGAATCGCGCGCGGAGCGATCACCCACGCCGTCTTGGCCCGACACGGCGGCGGCGAAGGGGAAGTGATCAGCGCGGGGATCGCTTACGGGTTTCGCGCGGACGGCCAAGGCGGGTACGTCGCAGAAGGGCATCTCCACGGGACCCAGAAATCTCTCAAAGAGTTCCTCAAATGGCGGATGGAAGAGATTGCGCATTTTCGAGGCGTCGAGCTGCGCCGCATCCGTTACGTCGCGGAGGAATTGTCGATCCCGATGGATCATTACGGTGTATGCATCGCGGCCTGCGTCTTCCTTCCGTAAGCGAGATGCCGCTCCGCTGAATGGACCTATCAGAGTAGCTTGCGGAAGAGCAATTTGTCCTCGAGCGAGCCGTCGATCGAGAGCTTGCGCATCACTAGGGCCTTCATGGGGCCGATATCCTTCTTGATCAACCCTTGAAACGTCTGCGTATCCGTCGTGATCGTGACGTCGGCTTTCGCGGGCGTCGTCGTGCGTAAGTTTGTAAGCTGTCCCTTTCGGAGGTCGACGGCGTAGGTACCTTCGTCGGTCAAACGAATGACAATAGTGCGCTCGATCCCGTCCAACTCTTCGCGCATCGCCGGATTCTTCTCGGCGTGACGGTTAAATCGCTCGACGAGCGACGCCAGAGTTTCCTCGATCATGGTCCAAACTCGTCGAGCGTGCGAGCCGAGCGTTCCGCCATAACCCTTTCCGTGGTCGCCCACGATGAGCGAACCCAGGACGGAGGATGTGCCGCTTTGCGGAGCGTTTCGCGAAGAAACGAGACCGTGGCCGGATCGGAGGGGTATCCACTTCCGAGCGGACCCCCCACCTCGGCCTCGAGCTCACGAAGCGCACGGTCGCGTCGGACCTTGGCGATGATCGACGCCGCGCCGACGATGGGATAGTCACGATCGGCGTGATGGGCGGAGATCACTTGGATCGGAACGCCGGCCAAGCGACGAATGCGACGGCCGAAACGGCGCGGTACCGGATCGCATGAATCGACAATCGCAAGGGCGGCCTGGCTACGCCGCGCAATCAAAGCGAAGGCCTCTGCCTCGAGGTCGTTGAGCTTGCCGCGGGCCACCCACTGATCGATCTCGCGGGGTTGCAGAGGAATCGAGTGGCACGCGCCCGTCCGCAGCAGATCGGCGTAGACCGCCTCGCGCTTCGCCGGCGCGAGGAGCTTCGAATCGCGAACGCCGAGGTAGGTCAGCTCGGGGATTCGATCTTCCCGTAACACGAAGCCGCCCACGACCAGCGGTCCGAGAACGCAGCCTCTGCCGGCTTCGTCAACTCCCAGTACAAGTCGGGAGCTGTCCGTGCGGTCTGAGTCCGACCGTTCGCCCACTGGACACCGCCGGAGGCGACGTCTCCGTCCCATTTAGAAGACCGGTCCGAGTAGGATCGCCGAATCACGAGAGAGTCGCCGTATCTCGAGCGCCGCTGAGCGTCGTCGCATCCCCCGAACTCTTCCATCGGAGCGTCGATTCTGACAAACCTCATATACGGTACCCCGCTCGCACGCACCCACACGAGAACTCCATGGGAATTTGGCAGGGCCGTTCACGACGCAAACGCACCGGGGGGCGCCTTCGGCCGATTCGGAAGAAGCGTCGGTTCGAAATCGCCCGTGAGTTGCAACACGCCACACTGGGAGGGGGCACCGTCAAGAAGTACCGCGTGCGCGGAGCGAACCGCAAGCTTCGAATTCTCACCGCTCAAACGATCAATGTGTACGATCCGGCCACAAAGACCTCGAAATCCACCCGAATCATCACCGTCCGGGAGAACCCCGCGAACCCCAACTACGTACAACGCAACATCATCACCCGCGGTGCCCTACTGGAGACGGAGCTGGGACTCGTGAAAGTCCGATCTCGCCCTGGCCAGGACGGCATCCTAAACGGCGTGCGCGTCGACAAAGCGTCGGGCGCGAGCTAGAGCCGCGGTGGTCCGTCCGATGCCGGACCATTTCTACGTGTATCCAGCCTATTTGTCCAAGGACCTTCCGCGCGCCCTGGGTCGTCGTATTCCGGCAGTGGGGGCGCTCGCGGACGTGACCGCGGAGGAGATCGTGCAGGCGGCCCGTGCATTAGGATTCAAAGCCGAAGTCGAGGCGGACAAGCAGTATCCACGCCAGTTTTACATGTACGCGGGGCGCGTCAAGATCGTAAAGAAGAGTGGGATCACCAAAGGACGGTTTCTCGCACAGCTCGCTCAAGAGATCCGACGGCACCGACCCACGGTCGCGGGGAAGCAGTAAGATGGAGGAGCCCGCCACCGTCTATTTTACCGGCACGGCGGGTGCCGGAAAGACGTCCTTCGTGCGTGCGTTTCAAACTTGGCTCAAGACGGCCGGGTACGACGCCATCATCGTGAACATGGACCCGGGATCTGAAGATTCGGAGAACGAGCCGGATGTCGACATTCGGGAATGGGTCCGGCTCCCCGAAGTAATGGACGAATACGGCTTGGGACCGAATGGAGCCCAGGTCGCGGCCGCGGATATGGCCGCGTTGAAGATCTTCGAAGTGAAAGCGGCGGTCCAGGAACTCAAGGGCGATTATGTACTAGTCGACACGCCGGGCCAGATCGAGCTGTTCGCCTTCCGCGAATCCTCCAAAGCGATCGTTGACGCCCTCAGCGGCGACCGATCGCTCATCGCCTTTTTGTTCGACCCCGCGCTCGCCCGGACGCCGGGCGGATTTGTATCGTTGCTCATGCTCTCGGCGACAGTCGAATTTCGGTTCCGGCTCCCAACCTTGAACTTGCTTTCGAAGGCGGATATCCTGAGTGCCGCCCAGCTGGAAGAGATCGGCTCGTGGGGGGATGAACCCGGCCGCCTTTACGACACGGTGACGGCGGAGACGCCGACACCCGACGTGCAACTTTCGACCGAGTTATTCCGGGCCATCGAGGCGATGTCCCCACTAACCACGCTGATTCCTACCTCGAGCAAGCAGGGGACCGGCCTCGAAGCGTTCTACCGTTCCTGCCAACAAGTATTCGCGTCCGGCGAGGACGTCGAGGTTTCTCAGGGGCTTCCCGATTCGTAGCCCGACACTCACTCTTCGGTGAAGAAGAGACCCATGCCCGCCGAGGCGGACTCTTCCTCGGCTTTGAATTTTTGATAGAGGGCTTCCGCGTCCGGGCCGGGTAGTTTCGTACCCACCTGGGATAGGAGTTCCTCCGCGCGACGAATGGCGTCGGGGAGTCCCTCCACCAACACGTACAATTCGCCGGACTTTCCGCCGACGGTCGCGGCGTCCCGAATCTTCTGGCTTTGTCGAGATAATTGGTCGTCCCTCAGAATCTCGTCCAATTGTCCCTTTTTGGTACTGGGCACGGCGAAGAGAGTCCACGGCATCGCGGCGGCGACCGTCCTCGTCTATAAGGGCTTTCTTGGCCGGCGATGCCGGCGTCATCGGTAGGGCAAATCGCCTTACCACATCGAGGGGTCTATGGTGCGTGTACGCGAGCACGACTCAGGCACCGGTTCTTGTCGTGGGCGCGGCCCATGTTGTCGATTTGAGTGCACCCCTTCGCGCCCTCTTCCGTGAGCGAACCTTGGACGCCATCGCGATCGAACTCGATGCCGAGCGCGCGAGTCACTTACTTGCCCCGCATCCCGAGGGGGGCGGGAGCTCCGGGGGGCCGCTTTTCCTCAAGCTGTGGGCGCTGCTGCAGCGGCGCCTGGGATCCTCGATCGGGGCGGGGGAACCTGGCGCGGAGATGAAGACGGCAGCGGACATCGCGCGCGAACGGAGCCTTCCCCTCTTCTTGATCGACGATCCGATCCGAGAGACGCTCGCGCGTCTAGTGCGCTCAATGAGCTTGCGTGAACGCGTCTCCATTGTAGCGGGCGCGGTGATTGGACTCTTCGTCCCGTCCCGATTAGTCGAACAACAGCTGGAGACGTACACGGATGCCCCTACCCAATACATGGAGGAAGTTCGTCAACTCTACCCCACCGTCGCTCGCGTGCTCCTCGACGACCGGAACGAACACATGGCCGACCGCTTGACCGAACTACGCGGTCGCGGCTACGGTCGCGTCGCGGCGGTCGTCGGCGATGCTCACGTGGTGGGCCTCGCTGATGCTCTCCGTCGTCGCGGAGTCCCGGTCGAGACGGTACCGTTCCGCGAACTTCGGGCGACTAAAGTACCGTGAGTTGATCCTTCGCGCGCGACTCGAGTTGCGCGAGCAGCGTGTCGGCGAGTGCCGTGAGCTCGGGGCTCTGGTAATCGTCGACTCGACCCGCGTCTCCGAGCGTTGAGATGCGCGGGTCGACGGGAAGTCGCGCGAGCAATGGGATTCCGTATTCCTCAGCGATCGCCGCGACTCGGCTGGGTCCGAACAGCTCGATCCGTTCGTGACAGTGTGGGCAGTCGAGATATGCCAAATTCTCAACCACGCCCAGCAACGGGACATGCAGGTCGCGAGCCATGTTCATCGCCTTCTTCACGATGAGCGCCGCGAGATCCTGCGGGGTGAACACGAAAACCATTCCGTCGATCGGGATCGTCTGAAACACCGTAAGCGGAACGTCACTGGTCCCGGGGGGCATGTCAATCAGCAGGAAATCGAGGGGACCCCAGTTCACTCCGCCGAAGAACTGCAGGATAAGGCGCGTGACGAGAGGACCGCGCCAGATCACGGGGGTTTGCTCGTCCTCGACCAGGAATTGGGAGGAGACGACCGGGATCCCGAGTCGCGTGCGCGCAGGCTCGATGCCCTCACCACGGTCGGCGAGCGGTCCCGCCAACCCCAAGAGCTTGGGCACCGAAGGTCCGGTAATATCGGCATCCAGGATTCCGACCTTTAGGCCACGCCGTTGAAGCTCGGAGGCGAGCAGAGCCGTCGTGGAAGATTTTCCTACGCCCCCCTTTCCCGAGCCGACCGCCACAATCTGGCGAATCGATCCCTTGTCCATGCGCTGGAGCATGCCCCCGGGTCCCCCGCGACGAGTGGGGGGGATGGAGGGCGTCGACGTCGGCTGGGCGGGCGGAGCGTTTGGGTCCGCCGACATGGACCGTTCGAACGGGGTCCAGTCTATATAACAGCGGACCCGTCAGAGCGGCCACAGGGGTCAACGCGCGTGGTCATCGGCCGATCCCCGGGCTTGGAAGAGCTGTTCACACCGGATTCTATCGCCGTGATCGGCGCGTCCAACAAGGTCGGAACGGTCGGAGCGAGCCTGTTCCGCAATCTCTTGACGGCGGGGTACCAAGGGGTGGTGTACCCGGTTAATCCATCGTGGAAGAGCGTGTCCGGCGTCCAGTGCTACTCCACGGTACGCGAGCTACCGGAAGTACCGGACCTTGCCGTGGTCATCGTTCCCGCCGCGAAGGTCAACTCGGTCGTCCGCGATCTTGGCGAACGAGGTACGAAGGGGATCATCGTCGTTTCCGCGGGATTTCGCGAGGTCGGGGGCCGTGGCATCGCGCTCGAAAATGACCTGAGTGCGATCGCCGCGGCGCATCGGATGTCGCTGGTCGGACCGAACTGCTTCGGCGTTATCAACACCGATCCGAAGACTAATTTGAACGCGACCTTCTCCGAGCAACTTCCCCCGCGTGGCAACATCGCGTTCGTATCGCAGAGCGGTGCGTTGTGCGCCGGCATATTGCAATATGGGATTGCCGAGCGGATCGGATTCTCTCGCTTTGTTTCGGTCGGGAACCGCGCCGGGGTCGACGAGAACGACCTACTGTACTCATTGGGACGCGACCGAGCCACGAAGGTCATCCTCCTGTACGTCGAGAGCCTCTCAAACGGTAGGAGATTTCTCGAAGCCGCTCGGAAGGTGACGGAGCGTAAACCCATCCTGGTGATCAAAAGCGGACGGACCCCGGCTGGCGAGCGAGCGGCGCTGAGTCATACGGGGTCGCTCGCGCGGTCCGGTCAGGACCAGCTCTACGACGCCCTTTTCGAGCAATCGGGAGTGTTACGGGCCGACTCGATCGGCGATCTGTTTCGAATGGCGAAGATATTCTCCTCCGGACTCCACTTGACCGGCCCGCGGCTCACGATCCTGACCAATTCCGGCGGACCCGGAATCCTTGCCGCAGACGCCGCGCAGCGACACGGCCTCGAACTTCCTCTCCCTGCGCCCGACGTCCAAACCGAGCTTCGAACTTTCCTCTCCCCCTCGGCATCGGTCGGCAATCCCGTTGATATGACCGCGGATTCAGGGGCCGTGCAATACCGGCGGGCTTTGCGAAGGCTCCTGAAAGGTCCGGAAGCGGATAGTGCGCTGGTGATCGCCACTCCAACCGGTACCTTGACCGGGTCAGCGGTGGCCGAAGCGATCTTGGAGGGAAGCCGACAGAGTGCGAAACCGGTGATCGCCTGCCTCTTTGGTTTGACCGATCTCTCTCGAGAAGTGACGTTCTTGGAGTCGAAGGGAGTTCCCACCTTCACATTTCCCGAAGAGGCGATCAGCGGACTCGCGAGCTTGGCTCGGTACCGGGCTTGGGAGACTCGGCCGCGGACCGAGCTCCGCCGGTTCCCCGTCGATCGGGCAGCCCTCCGCAGGATCCTTGCTTCCGTCCCTGCGACAGGGACGACGGTGCTCCCAGAATTCCTCGCCCGATCACTTCTCGCGGCTTATGGAATCCCGATCCCGCAGGCGTCCCTGGTTCACGAGCTGGGAGAGGCGACGGAAGCAGCGCAGCGCATCAGATTTCCCGTGGCGCTGAAGGTAGCCTCGCGGGACATTTCCCACAAAACGGACGTGGGCGGTGTCGCCCTCGGACTCCAGGATCCGAGCCAGTTGAGCGTCGCGTGGGCCGCGATGCAACAGGATCTCGCCCGGCACGCGCCGCGGGCTCGTATCGATGGCTACGAGGTCGAGCAAATGGTCGCCGGGGGCAAGGAGGTCATCGTCGGTCTGCAGCGAGACGCGAATTTTGGACCGATTGTGGTTTTCGGGTTGGGGGGCATCTATGTCGAAGTACTGCGTGACGTCACCTTCCGCCTCGCCCCATTACGACCCCTTTCTGCCGAGCGCATGGTGGCCTCCGTCAGGGCGTTCCCCCTACTCCAGGGCGTACGGGGTGACCCGCCGGGCGACCTCCCCGCTCTCTATGAGGTGATTGAACGGGTTTCCCAACTTGCCGTCCAGAACCCGCGGATACTCGAACTCGACATCAATCCGCTCCTCGTTCTCCCCGAGGGCCGCGGCGTTTGCGCGGTCGACGCGCGCGTCGTACTCGGTCCGTCTTCCAAATCGGCGACTCAGTCTTCACGCGGTCGATCAGGAAACGCGCGGCGGCGAACGCGTCCGCGCGGTGCGGTGCCGCGACGCCCACGATGACGGAGACCTCTCCCACGGCAACGGTTCCAAGTCGATGCCAAAGAACGACGCGTCGCAGCTTGAACCGGCCCACCGCCATCCGAGCGAGGGCACGCATCGATTGGAGTGCGAGACTCCGGTGGGCTTCATAGAAGAGGGCAGCTACCTTTCCGGCGGGAGAGCGATCAGGGCGGACACGGCCCAGAAATACCGTCACTCCTCCGGCGTGGGGAGACTCTAGCTCGCGGATTGCCGCGTCGACCCGAAGAGATCGTATCGTGAGACGAATGGACACGGGTCAGCCCCCGCTATAGGGAGGATGAATCGCAATTTCGTCTCCTGGCCGAATCCGAACATGGGTTTGAGTGACGTACGCCCCGTTTTGGACGTACCGGCTGATCTTCAAGATGGGGCCGAGTCGGGGATACTCCGTCCGGAGCCACTCGAGCAGCTCGGCGAGAGACAACCCGCGACTTGGAACCGACCGGCGCACGCTTGACTTGCCGACTACTTCGCGTGCGGTGGCAAAGAGGAGGATGTTTATGGTCGCCATCGCCCCTTTTCCCGACCTTCCCGGCGCCTCATCCGCGGTTCCAATACCCCGAGGATCTGTCGAGACGGCACAACCGCTTAATATGAACGGCCGCTAAAACGAACGATGGCGGAGATTTCGGTCCGTGCCGGCGGTGCCGCTGGTGACGGGATCCAATCGATTGGCGAAATCGTCGCTCGGTCGTTCTCACGGATGGGCCATCACATTTTCGGAATCAATGCCTACCAATCGGTCATTCGAGGGGGTCACGTTTGGTTCCAAGTGCGCGCCTCGCCCCAGCGGGTCTACTCGCAAGGTGATCGATGTGACATCCTCTACGCTCTCGACCGCCAGACGGTGGAAGTCCATGCCCCGGAGTTAGCTGCCGGGGGAACCATCGTCTACGATCCCGAGAAATTTACACTGGACCCCGCTAAAATTCCTACTGGTACTCGACTGCTTCCCGTCCCGACGCTCGAAATCGCTCGAAAGTACACCTCACAGTCGATCCTCCAAAACGCCGCGGGACTTGGCGCGATCTCGTACCTATCCGGCATACCCCTCGATCTCCTCAGTTCGGTTCTGACCGACTCGTTTGGCCGCAAAGCCGGCGATGTTGTGAACTGGAACCTCGGGGCGAGCGCGGCGGGATACCAATTTGCGCAAGAGCATGCATCGGCGAGCGAGCACGCACTATCCAAGAACGGGGCGGCTAAGCTCCTGATGACGGGTAATCAGGCGATCGCGCTCGGTGCCGCCGCGGCCGGATGCAAGTTCTTGTCGCAATATCCGATGACTCCTGCTTCGTCGATTATGCATTGGATGGCCGCCCACTCACACGAATTGGGGATCGTCGTCAAGCAGGCCGAAGACGAGCTGGCAGCGATCAACATGGCGATCGGGGCTTCGTTCGGGGGTGTACGGTCGATGACGGCTACGAGCGGAGGCGGATTTTCGCTGATGGTCGAGGCGCTCGGGATGGCCGGAATGGTGGAGGTACCGCTCGTCGTGGTCGAGTCGCAGCGCGCGGGTCCGTCGACAGGACTTCCCACTAAGACGGAGCAGGGCGACCTGAACCTCATGATCGGTGCCGGGCAGAGCGAATTCCCGCGGGCGATCCTCGCCCCGTCGCACCCGGTCGACGCGTACGCGGCCGCCGTGAAAGCGTTCCAGCTGGCCGAGGAGTGGCAGACCCCGATTCTCTTGGCCGCCGATCTGCATCTGTCCGAAAACTATGCGACCGTAGATCGCGAGGAGCTGCCGTTGGACGTCTCCGTCCCCTCTCTTTTCACCGTCGAACCGAACGGGGGCGAGTACCGACGCTATCTCTACACCACGACGGGGGTTTCCCCTCGCGCGCTCCCGGGACAGCCCGGTCTGCAGCACGTGGCTGGGTCGGACGAGCACGATGAGAAGGGACATCTCATCGGCGACGTGAAGGCCGGCATTCCGATCTGGGTCGCCGAGCGACGGAAGATGATGGAAAAGCGCATGCGCAAGCTCGACGGGCTGGTCGGCGCCACCGATCCGCCGACGCTGGAGGGTGCTGCTGATGCGGACCTGACCTTCGTCGCGTGGGGATCAACGATCGGAGCCATTCGAGACGCGATACCGCTCCTCAATGAACAGGGACATCGGACCAATCTTCTGCGACTTCCGACGGTTTATCCCATTCATAAGGCGCAACTGCTGGCGCTGTTGGGGAAGAGCCGGCGTACACTTCTGGTTGAGGCCAACTACTCGGGTCAGCTCGGACATTTGATCCGCGCCGAAACCGGGTTCGACCTTACGAACCGCCTCTTGAAGTACGACGGCGAGCCTTTCTATCCCCACGAGATCGTGAACCGCGCGCTGGAGGTGTTGAAGAATGGCGGGCAGTAGTGACGCGATCGCGGCCGGTACCTCGGGGATGGCCCTCCCGATGGTGGGGAAGTCGGATACGAAACCCACCTGGTGCCCCGGGTGCGGGGATTTCGGCGTCATCGCAGCGATCGAAACAGCGGTCAAGCGATTGAAGATCCCGAGCCACAACGTCGTAATCGTTTCCGGGATCGGTTGTTCCTCGAATCTACCGCATTTCCTATCGAGCTACGGATTCCACGGGATTCACGGACGGGCACTCCCTGTTGCCGAGGGGATCCGATGGGCGAACCACTCCCTCACGGTCATCGCGACCGGAGGAGATGGAGATGGCTACGGGATCGGCGCGGGCCATTTCGTACACGCCATGAGACGAAACGTGGACCTGACCTATGTCACGATGAACAACCAGATCTACGGGCTCACCACGGGGCAGGCCTCTCCCACCTCCATGATGGGCCAGAAGACCAAATCCACTCCCTTCGGGGTGATCGAGAATCCGATCGACCCGATCGCACTCGCATTGGCCAGTGGGGCCACCTACGTCGCGCGCGCCTTTTCCGGGGAGGTCAAACAGTTCACGGACCTGGTCGTGGGCGCGATCCAGCACAAGGGCTTCGCGCTCGTCGACGGGCTCTCCCCGTGTGTCACGTACAACAAGATCAATACATTCGACTTTTTCCGGCAACGAGTCTACAAGCTCGAAAGCGCGGGACACGACCCCTCGAACATCGTCCAGGCATGGGAACGCGCGTTGGAGTGGGGTGAGAAGATTCCGATCGGACTGTTCTACAAGGCCGATCGGCCCACCTACGAAGATCTCGAAGAGGTCCTCAGCGCGGGACCGTTAGCCCTCCAACCGGCCGGGATCCGGGGCCATGAATCGGTGCTCGACGAGTTCGTTTAGCGCCACCCTCTAGCCATCGCGTCCGCGTCGATTACCCGCCGACCCACTGAAAAAGATAGGCGTCTCCCTCTTCGAAGACGGGCAGAAAGGCCGCACGGTCGGCGAGGAGCGGAGCGGGGGAGAACGCGGGGAAGAGGATCGAGTTGGCCTGCGTCACCGCGATGTAGTCGACGGAAAGGATCGAAAGGTCGTGCAATCCCGTCGCATTAAGCGTGCCATTTACCAGTTGTTGGGTAACCTGTCGATACGTGGAATTGACCCAAGGGAAACCGGGAGCGAGCGGATACAAGATGACCAACCTCGGGTTGTAAGCCGGAAAGAATTCGGCGGCGCTCCCGGCCGCCACGAGTACACGCGAGCCGCCCGGTAGCGACGACGCGAAGTGGAGGAGCGCGAAATCGGCCGGCGTCACGTTCCCAAAGGAGTGATAGTAGTTTTCGAGGACCGGGGACAATTCCGTCGCGGTCAAGGCGACTCCTGGGACCAGAAGCAGGGCGATCAATAGCACTGGCAACACGCGCATCCGTGAGCGGCGCCGACCTCGGATCGGAGCCCGACTCGGAGGAGACCGAGAAGCCTCGGGAGCCAAGGGAGGTCGATAGGCGAGCCACTCGAAGAGAAAGACTAGGGGCAACGTCGCGATCATCGTGTAGAGCGTAAACAGCCAGATCGACAGCTCGTCTCCGTTCGTTACTGCCGAAAATGCCTGCGTGCCGGGAACGCGTGCGGAGGCGGCCCACAGAACTCCGATCAACAGTACGGCGGAGACGAATCCCGCGGTCATGAATCGTCGGAACGGGTCGAGGAGATGGCCGCTGGGGGCCCGTCTCGGAACGAGCAGAAGAACTCCGATCCCGATACTCAACAATACCGCGAGTTCGAATCGAAGTCCGGGGAGAGGGGAAAGCCAGACGTCCGTCGGGCGAAACAGATACGGGTCGATCGCCCCGATGAAATGGGGTGTCGAGATTCCCGTTGGGCTACCCGCCGGTGGAGCCGCGGATCCGGTTTGAAAATTCGGACTCGAAACACCTTGCACGAATACATACACCGTCGGAGCGAGCGCCACGAGCGCGGCGCCCAGCGCCACAAACCACCGCGAGAACCAGCGTCGCGCGCTCCCCGCCCACGCCGGTACCCCGAGAAGACCCCCGATAAGTAGAGTCGGGATAAGCCACTGCGCGCCAACTGGATTCAAGGCCGCGGAGTAACCCAACAGCGCCCCAAAGGCGAGCGCATTGCTCCACGATATTCCGGGGAGGCGCCACCACTCTCGGCTCCACGCGACGAGGACCAAGACGAGGGGGAACGCCAGGACGAAATCGTTGCTGCCTGCGGTCATCACGCGCGACCACGAACCGACCAGCGCGAACGTGAGTCCGAAAGCCGCCCCGGCCCGTTCGCTCCCAAAATACCGAACCCCGACCACAAAGGCACCAATCGGACTCAACGCCAGGAAAAGGGGCGTGACGAGCAGCGGGGTTCGGGCGGGTTCCAACGGGAAAAGGACCTGCGCTACCCCTAACCAAACGGTCGTGCCCTGGGGATAGAGAAGACCTTGGGAGATCACCGGCGCAAAAGAGAGCGGGATGCCATGTTGGTGCAACAGAAGGGCCGTGTAGGTCGCGAGAAGGCTAGAGTCGAACGTGTTGCCCGTCGCGGCAGCGCTGGCCGCCGACAACTCCAGCACATACAACCCCAGTACGGCGACGAGAACGAGCGCGCGACTCGGGCGAAGCAGAAGTCGAAACCACCGTTCGATCGCGACGCCTCCATCGTCCGCATTTCGCCGGTGCCGCACGGCGAGGAAAAGGGTCGCCACCCCACCCAGGACTAACAGAACCTGAACCGCACCGGGGGTGAAGAACCCGCCGGGAATCTCGGCCAAGAGGAAGAAGGACCCGCCCCCAATGTAGAGATCCACGAGGAGGCGCTCGAACGGCTCCGGGGTTTGGAGCAAGACGACCCGCGGGGCGAGGATACTGCGAACCGCTTCGCCAATGGCCAAGACGGCGAGCGCCAGGAGCCCCAGCGCGAGTCCCCAGACGGCGCCCTCGGGCCCGGGGAAGCTCACGGGCGCAGGTAGGGTCAGTTCCTTCTAAAGAACCTCGTTCCCCCGATGCGCTACGTATTTGGTATGGCGCAGTCTGTTCGCGCCCGGAGCAAACCTCTTGGCCCAAGGCGTCGGCGTTCGCGACGGATTGAGCGCCGTGACCCGCGGCACTCTGCTGACGCTGCTCGCCACCCTCTGTTACATTGGTGAGAACTTCATCTCGCGAGTTATTCTCGTCCGCTCCCTCTCTCCGCTCCAGTGGAGCGCCTTTTCTCTCGGCCTTACGATGGCCGGACTGCTCATCTCGTTCGGAAGCCTCGGGCTGCCTTCGGCCGTTGCGCGGAGCCTTCCGTATTCCTCGTCGGACAACGAGCGACGTGGGATCATCCGAGTCGCGCTCCTCGTCACTATCATTTCGTCCGTTGTGGTGAGCGGGGCCCTTTTTCTCCTTGGACCCTCGATCGGCCAGGCGTTGGGATCCTCACTATTGGGCATCGCGATCCAATTCTTCGCGGTCTCGGTCGGATTCACGATACTCTCCGGAATCGTGCTCGCAATCTTTCAGGGATTCGAGGACGTCCGGCCAAACGCCATCTTCAACCTGATACTGAACCCCACGTTGTTCATCGTTTTCCTGGTCGCTCTGCTTACCGTTCCCCCTCGCCTTCTGTCCTACAACGATGCCCTCCTAGCGTACGTAGCTGCGAGTATCGGCGCCCTCCTCGCCGCGACCGCCTACGCGAGCCGCCGGCTCACGCGCCATCTGGCCCGGGGGCTGGTCGACACCAAGGTCCTCCCCAAACTGCTCACGTTCGCGGTGCCACTGTTCGCCGCCGGGGTGCTCGGCTACCTGACCGGTTCAGCGGACACCCTGATCCTCGGAGTGTACCACAACGTCGACGTCGGAACGTATACGGCCTCCCTCACGCTGGCCCGGCTGCTGCAGATCGGGATCAGTTCGCTGGGGTACATCTTCCTGCCCGTCGCGGCCAAGTTCCTCCGAGAGCGAGATCCCGGGTCGGTCCGGACGATCTATTCTACAGCGACGAAATGGATGATTTTGGCGTCCCTCCCCTTGTTCATGCTTTTTGTCTTTCTTCCGGGGCCGTCCTTGAACTTCGTTTACGGCACGAAGTACG
This sequence comes from Thermoplasmata archaeon, assembly GCA_049584655.1. Lineage (GTDB taxonomy): Archaea > Thermoplasmatota > Thermoplasmata > Lutacidiplasmatales > UBA184 > Lutacidiplasma. Next base: position 63,487 of record JBAUYF010000005.1, read on the forward strand.
CGAGCGTCACCCTTCCGCTTCAGATCGTCGTAGTCGGCGCCTTCATCGCCACGCTTGCCGGTCCCTCGAATTCCGCCCAGATCGCGTTCGCCCAGGCCCGACTGCTCACCTACAATACCGCTATCTCGGCCGGCTGTGACATTGGACTTGGGTTACTCCTCATCCCGCACTACGGGATGGTCGGCGCGGCAATCTCCTGGAGCGTCTCGAATGCCCTCTGGCCCCTGCTGTCAATGATAGAGCTCGCGATTCTTCAGGACGTGCACCCCTTCCGCCCGCACTTTCTCATTCCGCTGGTCGGCGCTTCGATCCCCTTGGGACTTGTCTTCTTTTTCGTCGTGCCCCCGGGCATCGCGCTTTGGTTGCTTCCCGGCATCGGCATTGCGTGTGCCGGCTTTTTCGTACTGGTCGTACTCTTGACGGGCAGCATCGACCGAGGTGATCGACTACTGCTCGAAGCGATCGAGGGTATGATCGGTCGCCCGCTCCGTTTGCTCCGTCGGATCGGACGCTGGCGTGTCGGAACGAACTGAGCGACCGCGGCGCCCGAGGGGTTCGGGCCGCCGGCGCGCTTCCCGCGCGTGGTCAACCAAGAGCAGGATGACGCCCGCCGCAAGTAAGAAGAAAACGAATTCCGCCAGGGTATTGGCAGCGTTCAGGTTTCCCCCGGCGTCTACGACCGCGGTAACGACGAGCAAGACCAAGGCGGCAACGATCGGGTAGCGAGAGTCCAGCCTTCGCCACTCAGAGTACACCATGTATAGGAAGAGCAAAGCTAGAAAGATCCCGACCAGCGGTAGCGGCACGATCGAGGACTAGTGGCTTCTTTCTCAAAATCGTTGGGGAATCGACGCCGGTCCGCAGCTTCGACGCTTGAGGCCCATGGCTGGGTCGAGGGTAGCTAGGTGAGCGCTACCGAGAACCAATCGACTGATACGGTAAATTCGTCAGCTTTACATAGAGCGCCACCTGTCTGTAAGCCGTAGCCTGGGGCGGTTCGACGGATGGCAGTTCAAAAGAAGGGTCACCCGCTGGTCCCAATCATCCTGGGATCGGCCATGCTGGTCGTTGTTCTTGCGGCCGCGTTAACGCCCAACTTCGGTTCCGTAGCGGCTCAATCCAGCTGTCCGTACGGAAATTGCACCAGTGGCAGCGGCAGTGCGTTCCCATGGACTTGGCTCTTCGTCGGCCTCGCAATTATCATCGCTGCGATTATTCTCGCGTTGCTCCTGATCAGCCGACGCCGCCGAAACCCGCCTACCTCGACCCAGCCCTGGGTCCCGGGCGGGGCCGGTAGCACTGGAGGGGCGCCCGGAGCGCCTGGGTCGCCGCCCTCCACGGGAACGGCCGGAGTGGGCGCCGCTGGCGGTGCGAGTCCGGCGTACGTTGAGACGGCTTCAGATGTCGGGACGGTACCCGCCACCGCGGCGGTTGTTGGGGCGGGAGCCGCGGGCGGCGCGGCGGCAGGATACGCCGAGGGTTCTGCAGCGGGCGGAGGCGACATCGATTCCCTGATGGCTGAGCTCGAGAAGATCAGCGGAGAGATCCTGAAGAAGGGTCAATCCCCCAAGAAGCCCAACGGCGACTCCACCGAAGGGACCTCCGAAGCGGGGACTGCCGAGGATTAGGCCTTTCCAATCCTGGGGAAGGATTCTGGCTTAGGGCACCGTTTAAGAACTCTCGACCGCTCTTCGTACTGATGGCCCTCAGTACCCCCGCACCGAACGAACAGGATCTGCTGGCAGAACTGGCCAGCGCCATTCAGCGGGCCGAACGGCCGGTGCAGGAGATCGAGATCGGGATCACGCTATCGATCGCCATCGGGCGTCAGCGTCCGGCGGTATCGTGCGGGGGGTGTTCCACGCCCTTGGAGTTCGAAGGAATACCGACGCGAACGAACCTACACTTGTCGCAACCCTTCCGACTCATCTACCAGGAAAAGCCTACTTCGTGAGGGGGGACCTCTCCCGCTCCCCGGATTTACCCCGCGATGACCTTCTCCATTATCGGCAGCGCCGTTTGGCTCATCACGACCGTGATGGTCGCCATCGGGCTCACGGGCTTGATCGCGCTGATGGCCATTGATAGTATTGGGATCCCACCCCTCCCTGGGGAGATCATCCTGACGTTTGCCGGGTTTCTGGTCGCTTCGGGAACTTTTTCGTTTGTGGCAGCGCTGTCTGCCGCCCTGGTGGGGGCCGCCCTCGGCTCGTTCGTTGCCTACGGGATCGGCCGCTGGGGGCGTCATTGGATCATCTCGCCGCGTATGGGGGCCTTGCGGCTCGACGAGAAGCATCTGCATCGAATGGAGAAATGGTTCGCCGGCCGGGGGCAGGAAGTCGTGGGGATCGCGCGGGTCATTCCGATCCTTCGCAGCTACATTTCCTATCCCGCGGGGACGGCCCGAATGGATCCCGTCCGATTTGGCGTCTATACGCTTCTGGGGTCGATACCATTCACCCTGGGCTTCCTCTACGTGGGGCTGATCTTGAGGTCCCGTTGGGATGCGATCGCGGGCTACTTCGAGTATCTCGATATTCTCGTGGTGGTTTTCCTCGTGCTCATCGGAGCGTACCTCCTCCTTCGATGGAAGAACGTGCTGACCCCGGGATGGCCCCCCCGACGTGTGCGCCCTGCGGGAGATTCCGCCCCTCAACCGCCGAAGCCCTAAATCGCCCGACTCACCGCCGGCCACTCGCGACAGGTGTGATTGGAATCGATGGCGACATCCCCGGGGCGTATTCCGGCCGGACCACGTGCCCTGTCGCCGTGCCCTGAAACTCCCCCAAGGCGACAATTCGGCGTCCATCCAGGTAGTGCTCGACCGGAAAGATGGCCTCCCAGCCCTCGAACGCGGTCCATCCGCAGGGGGCATGCAAATGCCGCGCCGCGATCGACACTCGCGCCCGAAAGTCGACGACTAAGAGATTCGCCCGGTGTCCGACGGCGAGCCGGCCCTGGGGCATGCCAAGCCAGCGAGCGGGGCGTTCACAGGCGGCACGGAGGAGTGTTGCGAAATCCAGGTCGGAAGAACGAACTTTAGCCAAGAGGAGCGGCAGCATCGTCTCGACTCCCGGCATCCCGCTGGGCGCGCGAGCGAATGCCAGTTCCTTGAGCGACTCAGGGTGGGGAGCGTGATCGCTCGCGACACACGGAATTCTTCCGGAGCGGAACCACTCCCACAGTTCTGCGCGCTCCCGCTCGGAGCGGAGCGGCGGATTGACCTTCTGATGCGTATCCGGCTCCGAGCGGTTCGAAAGAAGCAGGTGATGCGGCGTGACCTCGAAAGAATTAGCGCTCGTCGCGACCATTTGCGCGACTCCTGCCGCGGTCACATGCGCAACGTGCAGTCGCAAGGACTCCGGAGGGGGTAGCAGTTCGGAGACCCCTCCCATTTCGGCCGCGACGGGGCGGTGATGATCCCAATCCTCAAGGCCCCGGATCGATTCCAAGGGCCGAAACTTCCGGGGGTCCTCGGCGTGGACCGAGAGCGGAAGGCCGGACGTGCTGACGGCCTCCAAGATGGAACGAACGACTTCAGGAGTAGGCGCGTCCTCCGACTCAAACGTTGGGGCGAGAAAGAGCTTGAACGCCCCCGCAACGCTTGCCATGGCCGCGATATTGCGACTCTCCCTTGCAAGAGCGTAGACCAAGAGGTCGACGGCCAACCGCCCCCGGGCGCGATCGATCTTGTCGTCGACTCGATCGACCGTGGTAATCGGCGGAACATTATTTGGCATGTCGGCTACGAGCCCGACTCCGCCGAGCGCCGCCTGCTGCGTTCCTGTGGCGAGGTTCTCCTCCGCTCCCGGAGGCCCCGGCTCTCGGAAGTGCACGTGGAGGTCCGTGGCAGAGGGGAGAATGATCGCATCGCCCACGTCGTGGCGTTCGATCCCCGGTATCGACTTTCCGATTCGGACGATTCGCCCGATGTCATCGATGCCGATCTCGATCGGCTGAAGCCGGCTTCGGATCCACGCTCGACCCGCCAGCACCCAACTCGTTGCGCCGGCCAGAGAACGGTCATCCCGCTCCCGACTTCGCTTGACCGGAGGCGGGGTCATTGGAGCCCCGACCTCTTGGAACGTAAAGAACTCGACTCCCTCGTACGAATTTGCGGCGGACGATGTCTCCGCGTTCAACAACATCCTTTTCTGGATTCCAACCTGCGTAGCAGGTGGATGGAGCCCCGGCTAGCGGAGAAATGGACGTACGCGGCGGCCGGGGTGAATCGGGATGCGGTCCGAACGGCTCTGACCGCGCTCCTCAAGCAATCTCGGTATCGTTCTCCTCCCGCTCACGGGCGCCCGGTTGACCTCCCCGGTCACTACGCGGGATTGATTCGGATCGGCCGCGAGATCATCGCGGTCACGACCGACACGGTTGGAACGAAGGTGTTACTCGCCCGATCTACTGGCCGCTGGGAACCGGTCGGCGAGGACATCGTAGCCGTCAACGTGAACGACCTTGCCGCCGTCGGCGCTCGGCCGTGCGGGCTCGTGGATGTGATTCTGTGCGACGAGCCGGACGCGGCGATCTTCGAGGCGGTCGGCCGAGGATTGGCTCGAGGACTTCGCCGGGCCCGCTGTTCTTTGTTGGGTGGCGAAACGGCAGTCGTCCCCGATATCGTGCACGGGGTCGATCTCGGAGGCACCGCGATCGGGTTTTTTCCCCGCGGCCGAAAGCCTATCACCGGCGTACGAATTCGTCCTGGTGACGTTCTGCTTGGATTGCGCTCCGATGGGTTCCACGCGAACGGCTGGACTTTGGTCCGTCGCCTCTTGGAGGAGACCCACGCCGATCTCTCGCTCGCACGTACGGGCGGAGCGACATCGCTCGGCGAGGAACTCGTGCAACCCTCACGTATCTACACCCCGGCGACCGAAGCGGTAGCGGGGCTCTCGGCGATCCACGGACTCGCGCATATCTCCGGGGGCGGGGTCCGCAATCTCATTCGCCTCAATTCGCGAGTGAAATTCCGACTGGACGGATGGCCGAGTCCAGAGGGGTTGTTCGCGTGGATCCAATCCCTCGGCGCGATCGAAGCCGAAGAACTCTATCAAACCTTCAACGTCGGGATCGGGTTCGTGATCGTTCTGGACGCCCGCGGTGTCACCGAAGTACGTCGCCGGTTGTCGCGCGTAGGGTTCGCGGATGCCCGAGTCATTGGAAAGGTCGAACGCGGCACCGGGGTAGTCCTTCCGCAGGCAGGTCTCGAGTTCTCGAGTTACTGATTCTCTCGGCGCGCGCGTCGCGCTTGAGCCGCAAACCGTTATGCGAGAAGGCTTGGTCCGCCGCGTGTGGCGAGGATTCGATCGGGTCCGATCGCGGCGGCGATCCTCGCGCTCGGTGCGGCGTTCATCTGGGCGACCTACTACATCATCGTCTTGCGGGGCGCGCTCGGAGCAGGGCCGGCCTGTCTCGTGGCCTTTCCGTTTCTGGCGGGTGGACTTGCCTACCTAGGCCTGACTACGGTCCAGGGCCACCTGCGCGCCTTCTTCGCGCTCTTTCGGAGTCCCGCCGCCTATCTGCGGATCGGCCTGATCGTCGGAATGCAAGTTTCGATCCTCGTCGCCACCTACGAGACTGGCGCCGTCGATACTTCGCTCCTGTCGCTCATCGCGGATGTCGTGCTCACACCGCTGCTGATCTTTGTTCTCTTCCGCGAGGGTGGGGCACGCCTCCGGTCCTGGACACTCCCATTGGGCATGACTCTGAGCCTTGCGGGGGCTACGCTCACGATCGTCGGCGGGGGAGTGGTCGCCCCGCTGCGAGGGGTCGCCATCCTCGTAGCGCCGATCGTCCCGCTGACCGTTGCCTTCTACTTTCTCGCGGTTGCGCGGACAGCGCGCGAGATACCTTCGTCCGCGATCGTGGCCCACGCCACGATCGGGGGCGCCGTCGCGATCTTCGCGCTCAGCCCGTTATTCCCCGGAGGCGTAATGAGCTTGAATCTCGGAGATCCCACTTCCGTCGTCTGGACTATCGTACTCGGCGTCACCAGCTTCTTCCTCGCCCCCTTCCTGTACTTTCGAGCGATTGAGCTAGGGGGACTGGTTCTCTCCGCCCTGCTGATGGCCTCGATTCCGGTTTTCACGCTCGGGCTTTCGGCCGCCTTCTTGGGAATCACCCCGACTTTGGCGTCGGCGGCGGGCGTACCGATCGCGGTCGTCGGAGGAATTCTTGCGATCCAAGGGGAGCATCCTCCATGGACCCCAAACTACGAGGCACCCGTGGAGTGATGGAACTCGTCTAAAGATTGTGTCTTCGGGCTATCCGAATTCCGTCAGTGATCGAGTCGTCCGCCGCCGCTTCGGAGGGTCAGCCACCGCCGCGACGGAGGAGTCGAGCGTCGCGACCTCTTGGTCCGTGGGAGGTCGCGGAGGCGTCTCGCTGGACTCGAACCGCTTCTGATGACTTCCGCGCAGCAGCGCAGCGGCATCCCAGTCAAAGACCTCCGTCACTCGAGCTAACGTTTGGGCGACCCGGTCGGCGTAGTAACCCCAATCGGGCTCTTTCTGAAACGAGCGACCTTCGATCCAGGGCTCGACCTCCTGGGGACTCTTGCGGGAATCCGTCACGACCCACGCGACGCGCATCCCCGGAATTACGTCGTAGCCCTCTTCCTTCAACTTCCGGTACACTCGAAGGAAAGGTAACGCATCGCGAGTCGATTCGTTGTACTGCTCCTCCGCCCGGACGGAGCGGGAGATCACGAGCTTGGCAACGGGGACGACCTTCTGCCGGCATTCCTGGACGAGTTCGCGGGACCGCCGGACGGCCGCCTCGGTATCACCTTTGAGTACGAGTTCAAAAATTTCGAGCAGCGCGTCCGATTGGAAATCGAAGGCATCCGTTCGGCGGGTTTCGTACCCACGGATGACCAGTTCCTCGCGAGGCCACACGGCCCGGCCCACGTAGCGCTTCTTCGCCCCATGTGAGAAGAGCGATTCGTAGACCGATTGGAACTCGAAGGTGACGCCGGCAACCGTGAATCGCTTCGCGATCGATTCCCCGAACTCTCGAGCTCCCGCGAGGGATTCGACCGGCGATCGTACGAAGACACTGTCCGTATCTGAATACACGACCTCAAACCCGTCCTTCTCGAGCGCCGAGATGATGGAGGTGATCGCTTCGCGGGCGAAGGACGTGATGGCGGAGCCGATGTCCTTGTTCGTGAATCGGTAGAAGCTCGAGGCAAGAACCCCGTAGAACGAATTCATCAGGATCTTGACGGCGTTTTGCAATCCATCGTAGTACTGTTGCAGCTCCGGGGTCTCGGCCGTGCGGCCCAACCCTCGGAACCGGTCCCGATCGGCCAGAAGGTCCGTGAGGATCGCCGGGATCAACCCGCGACGGACTTCGGGCGCGAGGAATCGGGCCCCCGAGGGACTGATCGTCGTACCCTGCGGCGAGAGGGTGGTGAAGCAGAGGTTCTTCGAGATGATGATCGACGGGTACATCGACTTGAAGTCGAGCACTACGATCCATCGGTAGAGTCCGGCTTTGATCGTGTGTACGTACCCGCCTTCGATCGGATTGTCGCGTCGGGCCCGATTGCTCGGCGGAACTCCGACTTGACTGAGGTCGGCACGCGGGATCAGCAAGGCGTCAATGAATTGGGAAGTTCGCCCGTTCAGTCCTTCCTCTAAAGGGAGATGGGCGACCGTCGCGAGATCGGCCGCTTTTTCGACCGTCCGGAGTCGCTGAAGGATCCGCAGGGCCAGGTCCGCGTCTTTCTCGCAATATTCCATCACGCGCTCGGGATCGCGTGCCCATTCGACGGAAATGTTGCGGCGGTCGACGTCCAGCTTCGTATCTCCGAGAAGCGTGCGCGCTACGAACTGCAACGTCTCTTGCTTAGGCCGGAGGTCCCGGCGGGCGGCCCACCACGCATCCGCCACGATTCGCCCGGACGCGCGCCACAGGCGCTCCCCCATTTCGCGCACCGGGGTACGGTCTCGACCGAGAGCCAATTCGGGGAGCTGTAGTTCCTTCGCACGTTCAACGAGCAGCGGAATGTCGTAGCCGCCGATGTTGTAACCGGTGATGACGTCCGGGTCCTCGTCGGTGACGATCTGCGCAAACTGAACGAGAATCTCCTTCTCCGACGGGTTCGAGAGGCGGAATGTGCGCCGCGGCGCGAGGCCTCCCTCCACCACCCCGCAGACCGTGAAGATTGTTCGTTCTCGAATCGCGTTCTCGATGTCAAAGGCCAAAGTCCGAAGTGGGGGCCGAAACGGTTCGATGGGCCGGACGTCGCGCCCCCCTTCGTGGTCAATCCGCACGACGGTCGAGACCGTGTACCGCTGTCGGATCTCGGGCGGTTCGTCTTCAGCCTCGAAGCGGACCGCGAGACCGAGCGATTTGTCGTACAAGAAACGATGTACGAAGGGGATATCGCACGCAAGGATGCTCGCCTCCTGCCCCTGCTTTCGGTAACGCTCTCGATATTCAGGCACGAGCCAGGGTGAATGAATCGTCACGCGGATTGTGGGCACGTCCGCTCCGGAGACCCACCGAGTTACGTCTTCGATTCCGACGACTTGTGGGTCCGCCTTCAGCCGCGTCCTCGTCTCTTCCGTGGGAGCGGTTAGTTCGAAATAGGGTCGAAATCCGTAGTACCGCGCGACGACGGCGTCCCCCGTGGGAGTCTTGCCGTAGAGCTCGACGACCACGCCGTCGTCGACGGCTTGATAGGATCCTCCCAAAAGGAAGAGGTCGAAAGAACGCACGAATTACGAACCCGAATCCGGGTTATAGGGTTTGGTTTGACCATCGTGGAAGGAGAGCGGCCAACTTCGCAACATCCCCCTCCCAGCGCTCTTTCATCCGACGCGAGCGCAGTCCAGCGGCGGGATGGACCAGGGGGAACAACCTCCACCCATTACAGCTGCGTAGTTGTCCGGCGGCAACCGATATCGCCGGCGCGCTCGGGTCGAGTGCGTGCAATGCGTGGGCACCCAATGTCACAATCAGGCGCGGGCTGAGAAGTGCGAGCTGCCGCTCGAGGTAGGGACGGCATGCTTGGGCCGTCGCTTCGACGAAACGATTTCCTGGAGGACGACACTTGACCAGATTGAGCACTCCGAAATCATTCGGCCCGAGGTGAAGCAGATCAATCGCAATATCGAGTCGTCGGCCCGATGCGCCGACGAACGGGAGACCGATACGATCTTCCGTCGCCCCCGGGGCTTCGCCCATGAAAACGACAACGGGAGTCGGTCCTCCTCGATAGATCACCACTTGCGTGCGGTGCTGATGCAACGGACATCGCGTGCAAGAACGGATTTCGTCATTGAGGCGCTCCCACTCCGGCCCGAGCATCATCCCAGCGGTTGCGACGGGGCCCTGCACCGTAAAGGGGAGTTCATGGGCGGGACGCACAGCCCGCTTCACGCCCTCTGGATGGATGAGCCTTCGTGATGAGAAATTTCTCGGCAAGGATGTTAAATAAGGGCACCCTGTGGCTCGGAACCCTCGAGAGTAGTCGATGCCACCGCCGTCCGGAATTAACACTGCGGGCAAGCTGCAAAGCCTCCGGCAGCGGCGACGCTGGTCCGACCGGTACTACAAGCGACGTACGCTGCATCTCAAAGAACGCTCAGACCCGCTTGAAGGAGCACCGCAAGGGCGGGGCATCGTGATTGAAAAGGTTGGGGTGGAGGCCAAACAGCCCAACTCCGCCATTCGCAAGTGTGTCAAGGTACAGTTGATCAAGAATGGACGCCAAATTACCGCGTTCGCCGTCGGTGACGGCGCTATCAATTTCATCGACGAACACGACGAAGTACTCGTTGAGGGAATCGGGGGCCGAATGGGCCGTTCCTACGGCGACATTCCGGGGGTTCGGTACAAGGTCATCCAGGTCAACGGAACCTCGCTCGACGAGCTCGTACGGGGTCGTAAGGAGAAGCCGCAGCGATGAGCGCTAATCCCGAAGCTCTTCGGCCACCCGAGCCGGCGCAAGAAGGAGCTGGACCGACGGTCGTACGAACGCAGCCACCCCCGCCTCCGCCATTCCCGCTACCGCCGCTCTTTGGGAAATATCCGTTCGAGGGCGTTGAGGTGCATGACCCGGGACTGCTCCCCTATCTGTACCTGCATCCGATTTACGCGCCCCACACTGAAGGTCGGCTCTCAGGTCGCCCATTCATGAAGACGCACATGCATCTTGTCGAGAGGCTCGCGAACCTGCTCATGAAGGGGGGCAAGTTCACCGGGAAGAAGTCGAAAGCACTCAACACAGTACGGAAAGCGTTCGATGAGCTCGCTCAGAAGGAAAAACAGAACCCCCTTCAATTGCTCGTGAATGCCGTAGAGAATGCCGCGCCACGCGAGGAGGTCACGCGTCTCCAGTTCGGCGGTATCTCGGTTCCCCGAGCGGTAGATTCCTCGCCGGCGAGGCGGGTTGCCGTCGCGATCCGCAACATCGCCCAAGGGGCCATTCAAGCGTCGCACAAGTCCACGAAGCCCATTTACTCCTGTCTCGCGAACGAGATCGCCCTCGCAGCGAAGGGAGATCTGACGAGCTTCGCGGTCGGACGAAAGGAAGAGGTCGAGCGCGTCGCCCAGTCGGCGCGCTGAGCGACGGGGAGGACTTGCGATGACGCATATTCGAGCGGAATTGGCGAAGGCCATTCCCGAAATGATGCACAATCTCGATCAGATCCGGAACATCGGGATCGTCGCTCACATCCATCACGGGAAGACGACGCTATCCGACAACTTGCTCGCCGCCGCCGGTATGATCTCGAATGAGCTCGCGGGTAAGCAGTTGTACCTGAACTTCGACGAGCAGGAACAGGCGCGACTACTGACGATCAACAACGCCGACGTCACCATCGTTCACGAGTTCGACAACCGGCAATATCTGATCAATCTCATCGACACTCCCGGCCACGTCGACTTCGGAGGCGACGTCACGCGCGCGATGCGCGCGGTAGACGGGGCGGTTGTGGTTGTCTGTGCCGTGGAAGGAGTGATGGCCCAGACCGAAACCGTGCTCCGTCAAGCGCTCCGCGAGAAGGTGAAGCCGGTCCTTTTCATCAACAAAGTCGATCGTGCCATCAAAGAACTCAAACTCACCGCCGATTCGATGCAACGGCGCTTCACTACGATCATCACGGAAGTCAATGAACTGATCCGAAAGATGGCCCCGGAAGAGTTCGTCGACGAATGGTCGGTCGACCCGCGCGATGGATCCGTCGCATTCGGCTCGGGCTACGAGAACTGGGCGATCAGCGTTCCGTACATGCAAAAGACCGGGGTCAAGTTCCCCGACATCTTCGATTTCGTATCCACGGGACGCTCCAAAGAGATCGCCCAACGGGCCAAGATCAATGATGTGATCTTCGACATGGTGGTTCGGCATTTGCCCAGCCCGGCCGTCGCTCAGAAATATCGAATTCCGAACATCTGGAAGGGCGAGCCAACCTCCACCGTCGGTACAGCGATGGTGGCGACCGATTCGTCCGGCCCCACGGCGTTCATGGTCACGGACATCACGATGGATCCGAACGCGGGGGAGATCGCGACGGGGCGGCTCTTTGCCGGGCGCCTGGTAAAAGGAATGGAGCTCACGGTGGCGGGCACCAAGCTCAAGAATCGCGTTCAGCACGTTTCGTTGTTCATGGGACCCGAGCGGTTGATGGTCGAAGAGGTCACCGCCGGAAATATCGCCGCCGTGATCGGCCTGACGGACGCCTTCGCCGGGACGACGATGTCGAATGTTCCCGAAATGACTCCGTTCGAAGAGATCCGTCACGTATCGGAACCGGTCGTCACCGTCGCGATCGAACCCAAGCACATGGGCGATCTACCGAAGCTCATCGAGGTCATGCGGAAGGTGGGGAAGGAAGACGCCAGCCTCCGGGTCGAAATCAACCAAGAGACGGGAGAGCACTTGCTCTCGGGAATGGGCGAGCTGCACCTCGAGATCACGCAGTTCCGGATCGTGAATGATTACAAGGTGGAGATCCAAGCCTCCACGCCGATCGTAGTCTATCGGGAGACCGACCGAGGTCCGGGGGGGCCGTTCGAGGGAAAATCCCCCAACAAGCATAATCGATTCTACTTCGAGGTCGAACCATTGCCCGAGCGGATCGTCCAAGCGATCAAAGAGGGCGAGATCCCGCAGGGGAAGTCATTCAAGGATCTCAAGACCCTCGTGACCAAGATGAGCGAGATGGGGATTACGCGGGAAGAAGGGCGCGGCCTCGTCGCGGTCGAGGGGACGAACATGCTCCTCGACGTAACGAAGGGGATCCAGTATCTCAACGAAACGATGGATCTGATCGTCGACGCGTTCAAGGAAGCGATGAATCGCGGCCCGCTCGCCAATGAGAAGGTCTACGGGCTCAAGGTTCGTTTGGTTGATGCCAAGCTGCACGAAGATTCGATCCATCGGGGGCCGGCGCAGACGATCCCCGCGGCCCGCTCCGGCATGTACGGTGCGATGGTGTTGGGGGAGCGAATTCTCCTAGAACCGTTCCAGAAGGTCACGGTCAACGTACCCCAAGAGGTCCTCTCGGGGGCCACCCGGGAACTTCAACGTCGACGCGGCGAGATCCTCGACATGACGAATGTCGGCGACCTTCAGACGATCGTCGCCAAAGTTCCGGTCGCGGAGCTGTTCGGGTTCGCCTCGGATATCCGGAGCGCGACCGCGGGGAAGGTGTTGTGGGCGACCGAATCGATGGGATTCGAGCCGATCCCTCGGGAGATGCAGCCCAAGGTCGTCGCCGAGGTCCGCCAACGGCGGGGCCTGAAACCCGAACCGTACGACGCAAGCTACTACGCCGGGTAGTAGGTCTTCTCCTCCGATAGGAGAGCGGTGCACTCTTCGATCTCGGACGGTACCGCCCGATGGGGCAGAATCTACTACCAATTGTAGTAGGTTAACGAGCGGTACGCCGCATTCGCTCCGGTTTCGCTCCCGGATACGTGTCGAGCGTCCGTTGGGATTTGTCCCGAGGCCCCTCTGCCGATCGGGAACGAAGTGGCCACGCCCCTTCATGGTCGAGGAGCCACCGTTTCCGCCAGAGCCCCATACCGAATCCCTGGAGCGAGCCACCCTTCCCAACGACTCGATGGCAGGGTATGATCACTGGGATCGGATTGCGAGCCATTGCACCACCTACCGCCCGAGCGGCTCCCGCATAGCCGGCCTGTCGGGCGAGCTGGCCGTAGGTGATCGTTCGGCCAGCAGGGACCTTGAGCAGTGCATTCCACACGGATCGGTCGAATGCCGAAGCGCTCTCGGGGTCGATCGCGACCTCGAAGGCGGATCTACGCCCTCGAAAATAATCTGAGACTTGTCGGGGGGGACTTCCCTCGGGAAACGGCCCCTTCCGAAGTTGAGTGCCGAGGGGTACGCCCGTTTGAGAGAGGCCCGGCTCGATCAGATCGACGACCCGAACGGCCTTCCCCATGTACACGACCCGAAACGTTCCGATGGGCGTGGCAACGTCTGAGACTTGCCAAGAATCGGCCATTACCGAGCGAGATGCCTTCGAGTTTAAAGGGGATTGGGTAGCGCGACCGGCGCCGCACCGCGACTCTGATCCGGATGTCTTGGAAATCCCTAATCCGAGGCCAAACCGGCCAGCTTACTCGAGGCCGTGGGAGGTGATCGTGAACTCAGCCGAACCTTCTGGACGCGCCCGGTGCTTCGTCAGAACTACTCGACGATGATTACCCGGGCGTCGTTCAAAACGGAGGATCGTTTTCGCGACGTGGTTGACGAACGAGCCCCCGAGCGGCTCGAGCGTTCCGTCCCGGATGTTGCGCCATACCTGGTTCGTGAATAACACCGGGATGCCCGTAGATAGTGCGGTAGCGACGAGATCCCCGAGCTCACGACTCAAAGCGAGTCGTGCTTCATCCTCGTCAGACTGGGAAAGCTGGAGCCGATAGTAGAAAGTCGCCGAATCCAAGACGATGAGTCCTACCGTCCGTTTGCCGTCCCGAGCCAGATCGCATGCTGTCGTTACGGCTCGGCTCTGCTCGTCGAGATTTTTCGGGGTGGAGAGGAGCATGCGATGCAGAACGCGATCGAGTTCGCCCCCGGAAATAGCCGCCAGTCGATCGACCGAGACACCTTCGGTATCGATGTAGAAGACCCACCGGTCCGAAAGAGCGACCCGAGTCGCAACCTGAAGGCAGAAGAGAGTCTTCCCACTCCCACCCTCCCCGTAGAGCTC
>JBAUYF010000006.1:0-27005 GCA_049584655.1 Thermoplasmata archaeon
GCGACGCCGAGGTACACGCGGCCACGGTTGGGTCATACCAGAGGGTACCCGGCGTGGTCAACTGCGTCCACCACCACGCGGCGCTTCCCGGAGTGGTCGAGCCGGCGACCGGGTTGCTGTCGGGCCATGTGATGTTCTGTGGGTAGTAGTTGGCCATGAACTGCGGGATCGCTCCTCCATAATTGAAGAAGTACTCAACTCCGTCCACCGTGTTGATGGTGTTCTCGATGGTCGTGTACGGATACGCGGTCGCCAGGAAGTTACGCACTCCTTCGTTCGAGAAGAAGTTCTGCGGCACGTTCACTGTCACTCCGAGGTCGGTCGAGGCCGACGTACTAAACTCGAAGGTGAACGGGAAGAAGCCGATGTCCAGCGTGGGGGACGTCGTGAGTCCGATCTTCCCCTGGTTGACGAGATTGAGGAAGTTCCCCGTGTCGGGGGTTTGGAATTCGGAGATGTCCGAGTATCCGGCGATGTACTGCTCGTATCCGATCTGGTCACTTCCCTCCCAGAACGTGTTAACCGTTGCGGCATAGTGACCCGGTAGCGGCTGGCAACCGGGCTGTCCCGCGCAGGTGGGAGCGCCGTAGGCGGGGTTCGCCTTCAGCGTGTAGCCGACTGCGGGGTTCGCGCTGTTCGGAACCAGGTAGTACGGGCCGGAGCCCACCGCGTTCCACTGAACGTTCGGGTTGACGCCGGGCGAGTTCTCCGCGGCTTCCTCGAACGCATCCCACTGGGTCGGGTCCGCAAAGGCGTTCGCCAAGAAAGTCTGGAACGACGCTTGCGACGTGCTGGTCGCTCCACCCGGCAGTAGGCACGGCGAGTCGGCTCCATGCGTCGGGGTGAAGCCCGGGACACCTGCGCCCTGCGAGGTGAACCAGCTGCACGGCTCGATGCCGGAACCTTCATCGTCCACGATCAACTCCAGGAAGAACGGCCAGGCGTGGCCGCCGCCCGTCGCGTTGAACGTGACGCATCCGTCATCACTCGAGAGCGCGATCGCCGGACATGCGGCAGCTCCCAGTGCGGCCGCCGTATCGTTGACGAACATCGAACTCAGGATGGGTCCCGGGGTGTTGTTGAACGTCCCGTGGATCCCCCCATCCCAAACTCCGTTGCCGGCGGGAAGTAGGGCTTGAGTCTCGATCCATCCGGGGTTCGATCCGAAGCCGGGCAAGAGCGAGAAGCCCATGGTACGAGACAGGCTGAACACAACGTCCGACGGGTAGACTGGCCAGCTTTTGCCCGTCGTCGGGTCATAGAAGTGCGTGGTCGGGTTGATGACGAACGTGTAGTAGTTCCCGCTCTGAAGAGTGGCCCCGCCGTAGAGCGCCGCGCACTGGGGGCTCCCGGGGACGCAGGTAGCGGCTTCCGGTTGATAGTCGGCATAGCTCGGCCCCGTGACGCTGCCGTTGTAGGTGATCAACGTTTGGTAGACGTTCGAAATCACTTCGAATCCGCTGGTCTCGTAGTCAACCGACGGATCGAGGCTGGCCGCGCCGCCGGGCGCCACTTCGTAGTTATCAATCGTGCCGGGGTGGGGGCTGGTCGCGGTCGGCGCAACGCAGCGAGCGCACCCAGGCGCGAGGCCCGCGGACGTCACGACAACGGTCCACGTGTAGTTCCCGAAGAGTCCTGACGTCGGTCCATCGATCGGCACGACCAGCGTGATCGTGTTGACGGAAACGCCAGTTGTACCGGTGAACGCATACGTCGCCGAAGCGCTCGTGGCATTCACGGCCAGTCCAGACTGAGTCCCGCCGGAGCTCGTCAGGCTAAGCGTGCCCGTCGAGTAGGCCGGATTGGGCGGTGGGGCGGTTATCGTCGCGGATACCGTGACCGATCCCGAGCCGGCGAGCCAGCCGTATTGGTAGCTAGGGCTCGTGCTGCCGTTCGACAGGGTCGCGGCGATGGTCGGATAGTAGCCGAGATTGATGTTGGCGATGGAGGGTATGATTTGAACTGGATAGAGTTGGCTAGGTCCGTCGTGCGTCACGGCGCCGACGGCGGCCGAGGCGCTGATGATGTAAGTCCCTATCCCAGTGTACGCGTACGACGTAGTGGGGTTCGCGCTCGTCGTGGTCGTTCCGTCTCCCCAGTTCACGGAGTAGCTATTGACTTTCTCCGACCCCGTCACTCCAACGGTAGCCGGAATGCTCTGTCCTTGGGCAATTTGCAAAAGATTCTGACTAAAACCAGGCGTATACGGCACGAATAAGGTCACGTCATGTGTCGGCGCGCTCGCCACACATTGCGACGCCGTAGGCGGGGAACACTTGGTAGTGGTCGCCGTCCCACTGTGATTGGTCGCATTCAACCCGACATATCCGAGTCCACCCACGACCACGATCACGATGATCATGATCACGGCGGCGGTTGGCGTGGATAATCCCCTGCGGCTCATCCAGCGAGACGAACTGGACGGCTCTAGATCGCTGTTCGACATTTGGAATCAGGTCCCCCGCTTAGGAAACCAAGCTCCAATTGCCGAGCGGTCATACAAATAGAAATGCGATTTTGGTACGCACTCCATTTATCCTTTATCGACGAATGCCCGCGCAAGGCTCTCCAAAATCTTCTCGTTCGAATCTACTCTTCAGCGAGGGCCAGCTTGCAGCCCGCTAAATACTACCGCGGCCGGCAAGCTCGATTTGCAGCAGTCTCCTCGCCGAAAACGCAGTACAAATCGCTGAAGCCGTCCTTCGGGATTCGGTGCGACGCCGACCCAGACGGAGAAGAGTGCTCGTTTTCAAACGAGCGGGTCGCTTGCCGGCGGTTCCATTCATACTTTTAGGGCTACCAAGCCTGAGACCTTTGGGTTGAACTGTGGATCCTCTGAGCATCTGCATCAATACACAGACGCCCCTACTCCAGTTCCTGCACCCCGAGCAAACGGCGACGCCGTCAGCCCCATCCGGTGAGAAAGGCGAGCTTGAGGGACTGAGCGAGGGCGTCGACTATCGATACTCGCCTGGCGGAGTGACTCGCATGGTGCTGCCCCTCGTGCGGCGATTGGTGGCCGAAGGGGTGCTGAAAAAAGTCCATTGGGTCGCCCTTAATCCGACGGCACCAGAAACCGTCGAACTTCCCGGGATGACCTTGCATAATGTTCGTGTCGATGCCACCCGGATGGCGAGCTATGCCCGAGTCAAGGAAGCGATCTGGGAGCGAGCGCATGAGGTCGAGGAGGGCGAGCCGCACGACAATCTGTTCTGGACGGAAGCCTTCTCTGAGTACACCTATTACAATCGGATCACGGCCGAGCTCATCCGTGAGCTAGACCGGCGGGAGGACTTCGACGTCTTCTACATTCACGACTTTCAACAGCTACCCGTGGGCCATATGCTCGGAACCCTCAAGCCGAAGATCTTCCGCTGGCATATTCCGTTTCAGGAAGACGCGATTCCGGCAAGTTGGCACTCCATGCTGTCAACGTACCTCGACAGCTATGACGTGGTGATTGTGAGCGCGCGACGGTACGCAAAATCGCTGAAAGCCTTCGGGCACCACGGCAAGATCATGCGCGAGTATCCCTACGTGGACCCGAACGATTACTCGAAGCCTCCGGCGGCCGAAGTCGCGGCCACGTGCGCGAAGTTCGGGATTGTGCCGGAGGATGAGGTCGCACTAGTAGTCGGTCGAATGGACCCTACCAAATCTCAGGATCGAGCGATCGCCGCCTTCGCTCAAATCGCCGAACGTCATCCTGACCTCAAGCTCGCGTTGGTCGGAAACGGAAGCTTTTCTAGTTCGCAAAGCGGCCTCGGCTTGGCGAAATCGGAAACTTGGCGGGGCCGACTCGAGGAGCAAGTACAAAGTACAGGACTCGGCAGTCGAGTGGTATTCTCTGGGCACGTGGGACAATACGAGCTCGATTGCTTTTACGAACGTGCGACCTTCACGATTCTTCCGTCGAATCGGGAGGGATTCGGACTGGTCACCGTCGAGAGCTGGCTCCACAAGCGACCGGCGATCGTTAGCTCGGGAGCTGGAATTGCCGAACTGGTCCAAGACGGGGAGAACGCGCTGCTGTTCCATCCAGACCGCCCCGGACAGCTCGCGGCGAAGATGGAGCAGTTGCTATCGCCACGTGCTGGTCAGCTGCGAGCGGAGTTGGTTCGTCGCGGGCGAGTGACGGCACGAAAATGCTCGATCGACGCGGCGGTTAAGACTGAGAAGGAGATTCTTGCCGCGGTTGTCGAAGGTTAGATGACGACGCTCTTCGCGCAGTTGCTACCATACTTGACGGTCGCCGTCACCCTAGTTCTGACGTGGCTGCTCGCTATGCTCGTCAGTTGGATCATTGGCCACTCTATGGGGGAAAGCACTCCCCAGGTGACCGGAGCGGTCCGACGGTTGGGTGCGGTCGCCGTCTGGCTTATCGGGGGAACACTCGCCGTTCAAGAGGTCGGATTGAGTCCCGATATTCTGCTCCTCCTCATCGGGCTTCTGGGGGTCGCCGCCGTCGTAGCGCTCCGCGAGCCGCTCGAGAATTATGCCGCGCGGTACTTCTCGGGAATCTATACTCCCTTCAAGCTCGGGGACTCCATCCGCATCCTCGGGTTCACCGGTAAAGTGATCGAAATCAACGCCATGACGACGGTCCTCCTCACCGACGACGAGCAACTGATCTCGGTGCCGAATGCCGAATTCATGAAGCAAGTCGTAGTGAATATTTCGCCGCAAGCCTGGAAGGAGGTGACGATTCCGATCACTCTATCGGGAAACGTGGACCTTCCGGCATTCGAGAGCGCTCTACTGAAGAATCTCACCAAGCTGAAGCATCGGTTAGATCCCCGGTTTCCACCGGTACTGACGACGCGAACGCGCACGGCCGGATCGACCGACTTGACCGTCACGCTGATGCTCCGGCGCCCCGAAGAACGGGATGCGATCACCCTCGACGTCAACAAGCGCATTGCGGAAGTGATGGGCCGGATTAGTTGAAGTCGCGGCTGAACATGCCTCGAGCTAAGACTGCACCGGATCGTACCGGCCCGTCAGTCCAAGTTCGCGCCTCGGATGGGCGCGAACGCACGAACGGCTTGCGTTTGTATCGTTACTCCAAAAGTTCCGCCTCGAAGGTGTCGTAGATCGTGTGCAAGGCACGGGGGTCCGGGCGTTCCGGTCCGTGGAGGGCTTCGAGAAGTCCTTGGGTCTGGGGCCTAACGATCAGAAGATAGCGAGCCGGCGCCGGCCCCGGATTCCAGAACGTGTGGGGGGTTCCGTGGGGAAGGAGTACTCCGCTGCCAGGGCCGGCTTCGAATTCACGCGTGCCGAACTGGAAACGCAGCACTCCGTCGAGGATGTACCAGGCCTCGTCCTCGGTGCGATGGAGATGAAGCGGGATTCCCCGTGCAAATGTCCCCGGAGGAATTCCTACGTCTTTGTTCTCGTGTATCACGAAGTCATTATCGCCGGAACCGAGTACCTCCCCCAATAAAGGGGCTCGAACAATCTCCTGAGCCGTCATGTTTAGGCGACGCAGGCGGGAGGCAAATAGTACGCCCGCCGTCGCTCGTGGAGAATTCGAGTGCTGCCTGTAAAGCGCCCGAATTTCCCATGTATGCCACTACTTGAGCTCGGTGCCGAATACTTCCCCTCCTCTCACACGCATTCGAGGGGAACCATATCGTCCGGGTTTTCACGGAGAAGAGTTCCGTCTACATGGGGGCCGACAGCTCCTCCATAGACCGGGTTTAAGCCCTGAGTCTCAGCTCTGAAAAGTTGGGTGTTGCGAAAATTGCGACAAGCCGAGAATCGCGCGTGCCGATCAACATTTATCTCTTCCCCACAAATCCGCTTCGCGACGCCCCCTACGCCCCTACAGAAGGAGGATCCTTGAATTTTCAACGTCGATCGGGGTTTCATTTTACGGTCCACGACGCCGTCGTAGTGGCTGCTGGAGTGGCGGTTCTTGTGTTCCTTTCCACCTTTTCCGCGCTCGTCCTAGCTGAGCCGCGCGTGATCCCGCTGATCAGTCGAACAGGGATTCCACTTGCGACATCCGATTCCACCCCCACCGGGGGGACTTGGCCCACTTTCCTCGGCAACCCCGCCCGGACGTCCTCCAACTCGGCTGCTACCGGTCTCTCGTCCAGCGACGCGAAGAACCTTACAACACTCTGGTCGTATCAGGCACCCTTGCTTTCCAGCAACGGCTCGAATCTCATTTCGTCTTCATCCACCATCGTTGACAACGTAGTCTATTTCGGCTCCTGGAACGGATTCGAAACTGCCCTCAACGCCTCGACGGGATCCTACCTGTGGGGGACGTTCCTCGGGGTCGACGACATGACGAGCGTTTGCGCGGGCCAGGATTTCGGTCCTCAAGGCGTCGCTTCCACGGCCACCGTGTTAAACGATACGCTCTATGTCGGCGGCGGCGATGGCTATTGGTATGTTCTCAATGCCACGACCGGCGAGGTAGAGTGGAAACTATTTGTCGGTAACATCGCGGACGGGTACTACAACTGGGCGAGTCCCCTCATCTACGATGGCTACGCGTATGTTGGCGTTTCCAGTCTTTGCGACACCCCTCTCATTCCGGGGGGACTCCTGCAGGTAAATCTTACCACCCATTCGGTCCAAAATTTCCTCAACACGACCGCGCCGGGTGTTGTGGGATCTAGCGTCTGGGGATCGCCCACCCTCGACGCGAAGACGAACACGATCTACTTTGCTACGGGCAGCAATTGGTCGGCCCTCGGGCCCACTCCCCCCGAACCCTGGGCCGACGCGATCATCGCCGTGAATGCGAGCAACATCACGAAAGTGGTTTCCAATTGGACGATCCCCGCTGACCAGCAGATCGTCGACGGTGATTTTGGATCGACCCCCACTCTCTTCCAAAGTTCCTCGGGGACGCCGCTCGTCGGTGCGCTCGACAAGAATGGCTACTTCTACGTCTTGAACGCCTCCGATCTTGCGGCGGGTGCGCTTTGGAGGGACGAAGTCGCAACGCCCTACACAGGATATTCTGTAGGTTCCGGGGCATTTGGTCAGGGGATGGTCTACGTTGCTTCAGTCCAGGATGATTATGAGGGCGTTAGTTCACCGGGGGCCGCCTGGGGACTGAACGCTTCCACCGGGGCAGTCGTATGGCAGCGACCGTTGCCGGGTCAGAGTTTCGGCTCGGCTCCTTCCTATGCGAACGGGTTGGTGTTTGTCACCGGAGGCGATCACTTCCTAGTGCTCAACGCGACGACGGGCGCGGTGCTACAGTCGTTCCCGTGTTCGACCGAATTCTTAGCGCCCTCAGCAATCGCGTACAACAAAGTGTACGAGGGGTGCGCGAACGGCGAGGAATATGCGTTCGGGCTGCCTCCGAGTTCCTTGGGAAAGGCAGGTCTGCCGATCGTGGAATATGCGGGTATCGGAGTTGGGGTGCTCATCGTGCTCGTTGCCGTGATAGTCCTCGTGAAGCGACGTCACGACCGAGCCAAATTGTCTCGCCTTCCGCCCAGCCCCGAATCCGGTACGGATGCCTCCCAACCGGTATCTCCGCCGCCTCACTAGTCGACTACGGGGGGGTTCCAATGAATCCAAACGCGCGCCAAAGGACGGTCAAGCCTGATGACCTCGAGTGGATTGGGTCGGGGGTCCGATGGTCATCTTAGCCGTAAGCCCGCATCCTGACGACGTCGAGATTGGTTGTTTTGGTACGTTGGCGCGACTTTCCGCGAGCGAACCTGTCGTGATCGTGGTGATGACCTCGGGCGAAGTCCGGGGCGCCGCCGAGGACCGGGAGCAAGAGGCGCTGGCAAGTGCGAAGTTGATCAATGCGAAAGTCGAGTTCCTGCATCACCCCGACGGGACATTGGTCCAGAACGCGACCACCGTCGGAGAACTCCGGGCTCTGCTGACGCGCCTCCACGCGAAACGACTCTTCGCGCCTTTTGGAGAGGACATGCATCAGGACCACACTGCCTCCTACCGGATTGCCGTGGCGGCGGCGACGGATGCCGAGGAGATTCTTCTTTACGAGACACCGTCCACCGTCGGCTTCCATCCGAATGTTTTCTACGACGTTGGGTCCACCCTTTCGGTGAAGCTAGCGGCCTTGGCGCTGTTCAAGTCGCAGGCCGATCGGCCTTACCTGGACGCCTCGCTCGTCGAAGGTCAGGCCCGATATTTCGCCCTTCGACTTCGGCGGAAGGGTGGGGCGTTCGAGGCGTTCGCTTTGCATCGCTCCGTTCGTTGAACTATCTCGGGTCGCCACGTCGCATCCGAGCCCTAGTGAGGGTCGATTGTTTGCCACTGTTGCTCCCCTCAGAGATACCGGAACGGGACGGATGCGGGCCGTGGTAGCAATCCTGCTTCGGTCCGAAAACTCTACCGGAAGCGACTCGCAGACGACATACGTCAGTTGGCTTTCCTTTGAGGTAATGTCGCTCGTACGCTGCCCGGAGTCACCATAGACGGCCAACATCGAGTCAGCCGGCTCAGCGGTCTTTCGGTATCAGCTGCTTCGGCTGAAGGTAGATCTCCTCGTTGTACCGGGTCATGACGAGATGGTTGCAGAATTTGAGCTCCTCCTTGGATATCTTGCGGTCGAGGAAGACCTTCATTGCCAAATCGGGCAGATTGACCCCCGCGGCGATGACCAGCGAAACGGTGCCCGCGAATCGAGCGTTTACTTCGATGAGCGTGATCCGCTTCTTTGATTTCATTAGCTGGATGTTCCATGGTCCGGTGAGCTTGAGTCTCGACGCGATTTCGCCTGCGACGCGCTGAACGCTCCTCACGACCTCAACTTGAGCGCGCTTCGACTCACTGACGGCCAAGATTCGCCGCACGGGAACGGTCACTATTGGCTTTCCGTCTCGGCCCGAAATACCGTAGACGGAATATTCACTGCCGATTAGGTACTCCATGATCACCGACTCCCCAAAAGCGCGACGGTTCCGTCCGAGCGCCACTTGAAGTTCCTGTGAGTTCTCGCAAACGTAAAATCCTCGTCCCCCGCGAGAGTTGACCGGCTTCACGACCGCAGGAAATTCGACCGTCGTCGTGTCGAAGATCCTCGGGCAGAAGGGTTGGTCCCGAAAGAACTCATACGTGAGGCGCTTGTTCGTCGCCACTCGAATAGGATCTTCGCTGGCCAGCAGGAGAGTGATTCCGGATCTCTCAAATTTTTCGCGATTCCTCGCAAGTACGATCAGCTCCTCGTCCAGGGTGGGTAGGATTATCGACGCCTTCTCCCGCCTCGCGACTCGAAGCAATTCCGCTACGAAGCCGGGAGCGTTCGGTCTTGGGATCACGAAACCGTGGTCCGCAAGATAAAGCCCGGGCGCCAGCGAATTGATGTCGGTCGCGACGACCCTGTATCTTCGCTTAAGGCTCTTGATGAGGCAAACCGCCGCGGGTCCACCCGCGCCCGTGATAAGTACGGTTCTTTTCATTTCCGCTTCGCCCCATGGCGCTGGATTGGATTCCGGAAAGCAAAGGCTCTCAGGCCTTGAGCAAGTGCCGTTGGAAGGGAGCGACTAACTATCCGTTGCCGATTCATATTTACGATTCCGAGCCGACCCCCCATCAGGTCAGCGCTCTGGACATCCTCTGGGCAGATGGCCTGCAAAGGATCCAATCCTCGGACGACCACAATAGATGGCCTGATAGAGGTTTCGATTCTGAGATGGCAACGGACCGGAATCTTCACTTGCCCAGCGCCCCCTTGCGCGCGAATCACAACGTGAGAGCCACGTCAATTTGCAGAATGCCCGGTCCGATTAGGTGTTAAGACTCCCCCCGTTCACCCCGAGAAACCAGTAGAAACCCGCCGACCCGCGGCTCGCGCTCGGGCGAAACCGCCCCTTCGCACTCACCTGAGAACCCTGAGAGGGCCACGCCAAGGCACTTGCGTCCCCGAAAAGGCCCGAGGACCCCATGCGCACGGGTGCGCACGAGGGGAGGGGCGCGCGGACGGACGGTTCTTCGGCATCAGCGGGCTATCCCGCCCCCGAGCGAATCCCTTCTCGCACGCAGCTGACGATCCGATCGATCTGACTCAAGGGGAGGTCGGAGTACATAGGCAGGCACAAGATTCGTTTGGCGATATCCTCCGCTACCGGACAATTTCGACGGAGCGACTTGGGAAGAAACGCAAAATGGCTGGTGAGTGGATAAAAGTACTTTCGAGGCCAGATTCCGCTCTGTTGGAGTCGGTGCACCACCCGGTCTCGGACCCGGCGGGTGGGTAAGAGGATAGGCTGATAATTGAAGTTGTACCGGAGGGCTTCAACCTGCTGGAATCCAATTAGCGCCAGCGGCGTCAACAGATCTCGATAGATCTTGGATCGTTCGCGACGGTCCCGGATCCATCGATCGATATAGCGCAGGTTTGCGAGACCCATCGCGGCCTCCATCTCATTCATCTTCGCATTAATGCCGGGATTCGGAACTTTTTCCGGCCCGCTCAGCCCAAAATTGCCTAACCGCTGAATCTGGCGGGCAATGGTCCGGCCCTGTGTGCAAACGGCTCCCCCTTCAAGAGTATGGAAGTTCTTGGTGGCGTGAAAGCTCAGAACCGAGGCATCCCCCAAGTCGAAGAGCGATCCCCCAGTGATCCTCACGCCGAAGCAGGACGCCGCGTCGAAGAGTGCCCAGCGATCGTTCTCTTTCGCGACCGCCGCGGTCTCGCGAGCGCCCGCAGGGTTGCCAAACACGTGAACCGGAAGAACTCCCACAACGTCATGATCCCACCGATTGACCACCGAGTCCACACTCAGGTTGAACGTCTCGCGTTCGATGTCGGCAAACCGGGGGATGTAACCCTCCCATACGAGCGCCGTCGTAGTCGCGGCGAAGGTGAAAGGAGTGGTGACCACCGCCCCTTTAGAGCGGCCCATGGCTCGCAACGCGAGTTGGAGACCCAGCGTCCCGTTTGCGACGGCGATCACATCACGGGCCGGAAGGTAGCTCTTCAGGCGGAGTTCCAGGGCTTGAGCCATCGGGCCATTGTTGGTTAGTATTCGATTGGCCCAGATTTTCCTAAGGAGGGTTTGATATTCGGGGAGCGGCGGCAGGTTCGGTTTCGTTACATAGATTGGTCCGGAGGCCGAACCGTGGCTTCCCGTAGGCTAGCCCATCCCCAAGAGCACACGAGTTGAAGCTACAAGGCACTTTGGCTCGCCCCGACGGTCTTTCCCGCCGCCCCGCGATCGGCCGGCAGCGGGCGCCCGGTACATACTGTCTTTAAGTGATGTCAATCCATCGCTCGCATTGGACTAGGAATAATGCCCGACCGAGAGCGGCCCAGGAAGCCGCTCGTAATCTATGGAAACGGAGCGGTCGCTCAGGTCGCCTACGAATATTTCACCCACGATTCCGGGTATGAGGTCGTTGGCTTCGCCGTCGAACGAGCGGTTTTGCAAGCGACCCGGATGTTCGACCTCCCGATCGTTCCCTTCGAGGCCGTGGAGTCGACCTACTCGCCCGATTCCGCCGCGTTTTTCGTAGCGGTCGGATATGTGCAAAATAATCGCGTACGAACCCGGATTTTCCAACAGGCGAAAGCCAAAGGATACTCGTTGGCGACGTATGTGAGCTCACGAGCGTTTGTGTGGAGGAACGTCTCGATTGGCGAGAACTGTTTCATTTTGGAAAACAATGTCCTGCAACCCTTCGTGACGATCGGGAACAACGTGATGGCGTGGAGCGGAAACCACGTCGGCCACCATACGCGGATTGGGGACAACTGCTTCATTTCGTCGCATGTCGTCGTTTCGGGATCGGTCGAGGTCGGGCCGAACTGCGTTTTCGGCGTCAACAGCACGATCGGGAATAACATTAGAATCGGAGCCGACACGGTGGTGGGTGCCGGGGCGTTGGTCGTAAAAGATACGCCGCCCGGGGCAAAGTATCGAGCCCGGCTTTCCGAGCCAGAGGATCCGTCGGGACCTCGCGTACTCGAACCCGCGACGCACTGAGTCGCGGCACCTCGCCCCATCCGTTCTGACCGGGGTCCGTCGAACCTCTCCGCGAATTTTCATTCGACCTACGAAGCGGCGGATCTCCGGAACGAGAATCGTCGATATCGTGCGGCCAATCGAAAGTAGGTCTTCCGGGCCTCGATTGGAGAAATCTTCGACAATAGATGAAGGGGAATCAGATAAAAAGGAGCATAGTTCCGCTGATGAAGCCCGGCTTGCACAAACCGCACAAAGTCCAGCGTCCGGGGTTTCCAATCACTGGCGTCGCTGAACAGGCTTCTATGAAAACGAAGGTACGCAAGGTCCTGGCGCACGAAAGTCTCGATCGGAGTGTGAGACGAAAAACGCTCCACGAGCTTGAGCACGGCGATGTTTTGGTCGTCGAGCGAGGCGATCCGTTGGACCGAGTCGAGTGCATATTGAGCTATGTTCGTCCAGCTATCGTGGTACCGATAATACGTGAGTTTGGCGGGATCCACCAACACGTCGTAGCCCGAAACTAGGGCGCTGCACAAGATCAGCAGATCGGCCCACTCTGCCTCCGGCGCCTCGTACAGCGAGGCGAACGAAGGGAGCCAAGTGCGTCGGACGCTGATCGAACTGCAATTGATTCCATACGCCAGCGTGTTCGGGGGAAGTGGTCTGCTCCGATTGTCACCGGCCCGGAGGTAGATCCGTTGGGGAACGTGAAGGAAGGGAGCCCGAACAAACGGTTTTCCGTCGTCATCGATCACTACGAAGTCATTGTGAAAGTAACCGAGGGATGGATTCTCGCCGAAGACTCGGTCCACGACTTCCAGCTTGTTGGGTGCAAAGAGATCGTCATCGTCGATGAAACAGAGAATTTCCCCTGTCGCCTCGCGCAGGACGGATCCCAGCGTTCGAACTCGCGAATCCGCGTTCGACGTGACACTTCTGACGGAATGGGCGCTGAGGTACGCGTCCATCTCCGTGTCGGCGAAATTCTTGAAAACGATCGTCTCGAAACGATCTCGAGGGAACGTTTGGTTCAGGACGGAGTCGACCGCCATTCGGAGATAGTTTCTCCGGTTATGAGCGGTGACAATCACACTGATTCGTGGAGTCTCTTCCATCCGTGGAGGTGGGATACCCTGTCACCTCAAATTGATGTCGGGTGGAGGCCGCCGTGCCAGCCCGGACTGTTCCCGCGGCGCGCTCGAGCTCAACCTTCCAAAAGTATTTTCGGTTTTGCGGCCGAACGCTAACACGACGAGCCCCGAGCTTGCCCGCAGCTCGGTTCTTGAGGTCGCACGGCTACCCCCACGCCCGTGTTCATCCGACGCGATGGGGATCGGGTAAGATCGGAGATTCTTGACCTCCACCCAAATGGGCAACGGACTCTGTATGGGCTTTCGACCGAATCCTGATGGAGCGCAACTCACCAGGCTACTTTCGAACGCCGAAGCCAATCTCCTTGAGTCCGTCCTGGCGGGAGTCGATCATGCTCGATTCTTCCTCTCCTCGATTGCGATGGCTTACGCCGAAGCGACGTGCGTATTCGATCAGGTCGTTCGCAGTTCCTAAGAGACGCGCGATGGCTCTTTGACACCGCTTCCGAACTAAGTTAAATGTAGCAACCCCTGCTCTCCCCGAACCGCACGAAGTGAGCCGCACTCGGCACCCGACCGTTTGAACCCCGCTCGAGTGAACGACCAAGTGCGTTGCTCGCCGAGGAATTTCTATGTTTTCCTCTACAAACCGCCAAGTGCGAGGCGGTATAGTCCTGCTTGGTCGTATTCATTTTTTCGCCGAAGAAATCGCTACCAAAACGCTCTTTAGCCAAAGCCGAAACCTTTCTGGATACCTCTTCTCCCGCAATTCCCGACTCCTCCGCCTCCCCCACGCAAGAGGTCTCTTTCAACTTCGAGCGAAGTTAGACTAGACGGGGCGTTGGGTGAGTTAGATCGTGGCGAGAGTCGTCTGTTAAAAGTGCGGAACGTGGAACCAAGCGGGCGCTCAGTTTTGTACGAAGTGCGGAAAGGCGGTAGTTGCAAGCACGCCCCCCAGCGAGCCCCGTTCAATCGAGGTCCTCTCGCACCGCTCGCAACGTCGTTATCGTGGTCGTGGTAATGATAATCGCGCGGGTTGCTCTTGCAATCATTCCCATCCCGCATATCTTCTCGGAACATTTCACGTCGTCCATGGGCGCGGCAGGTGCGACACTCTCACCTCCGACGGGCGCTCAAGTTACGGGCCACTGGATGACTTCAGACGATGGCTCCTTAACGTTTGAGATCGGGGATTCTAACTCCAATGTAATCTACGAATCCGAAGCTTCGAGCGGGTCCTTCAATTTCACCGCGAGTAATCCGCCATACACTTTTGCGGCAAGTTCGTTCTTTACCGAGTCAGTCAGTTGCTCGGGGACTTATTCATCACCCCTCATCAAAGTCGGCTGTAGAGCCAAGCTATCGGGCTCAGCCCAGCTACTTCCCGCACCGATTACAGCAGGCCGCCCCTGTCGCCTTAGGGGCACCGCAAGCGAAGCAAAATTTACGCACCTAGGTCCCAGGCTCAACGAGCGCCTGGACCATTAGCGCGAAAGCCATAATAATCATGATGAAATCGAGGACGAATAGAATCGCACTCAAGCTGAGACCCACTGGATTGGCCGTGCAAACTTCATCGGCGGGGCCTTTCCGCGAACCCCTCGGAGCAGCGGGGCTTCGCCCCTCCCCCTGCTCCCCCTTCCCGCCCCTCGAACGATGCTGCGGGATCGCGTGGCGAGCGCGAGGGGACGGTTTCCGCCGGGCGCGACGGTAGAAGCGCCGAATCGACCGAGGAGAGGTGAGCGGCAGCTAGCCCCGAATGAGGGGAGGCGAGGCGCGAGCGGCAGGATCGATGGGTTTCTACGATTTAGTCGCCTAGGCGGGGGGGACTCTAGACACCTGGTCCGATAAGGTTCGTCAAGCTTCCCAAGACAGGAGTCGAGTTGGGGCAGACCCCCCCATATCTGGACATGAGACCCTCGTAACAGGCGACGATCATCTCGTCTCACCTTCTCCTGGAGCTGGCAGCCGAGTATGCGATTCAACGAAGGGGATTGGGTTTCAAGAACTGAAATTTCCGGACGCGATGAACAGTCAGGTTTCTCATTGCGAGTTCGGATCCGATTCGGCGGGTCGACCATCGGTGTTTTCAACTCGACTTGAGTGCAAAACATTCAAGGGGCCAGATAATCGACTGTATAATCCGAAATGAGCAACACTGAGCCGCTGAGACTCAAGATCGTCTATATTCTCGGAGCTGCCCGGAGCGGATCTACTATTCTCGACGCAGCGATTGGAACCGCAACTTCAGCGGTTTCGACTGGCGAACTGGGTCATATTTTTTGGGCGTTCGATGGGGCTAAAACAGCTAACCAATCGAGCGCGGTGCCTTACTGCTCCTGTGGCCTCCTCGTAACTCAGTGCCCTCTTTGGTCCGCCGTTTGGTCGGACCTAGCCTCGAATCACGATATGAGTGAGTTCGAAGCAGACCTGCGCAGATTCGAAACGCTCGCGCTTTCCGTTCCGACCGCGGTCGTCGCCCGACTTTTCAAATCTCGCGCCTTTGAGAATCATTTGAACCTCCTGGGATCGTTGGTTCGTTCCGTTGCGAAGAATGCCTCCGCAAATGTAATCGTTGACTCGACCAAGAATCCGGGGCGAGGCTGGCTTTACTCGCTACTCCCTCCGCAAAATTTCGACGTTCGATTCATTCATCTAGTTCGGGATGGAAGGAGTGTCTTGTCATCGATGACGACCCATTACTCTCCAGACCGGTTCGTTTCAGCACCCCCGCGATGGCCTCGTCCGGTGGCGGCGCTCTTTTCCACAATTTACTGGATGTACGCGAATTTGCACTCATCACTCCTAGGAAAGCTAAATCGAAAAAGGTACTTGCTGATCCGCTATGAAGATCTTGTAAGTAGTCCGACGGAGACATTGATCTCTATCGAATCGTTTCTAGGAATCGATCTCAGCGAGTCGCGAAAAAGAGTTGCGGCGGGAACGCCGCTGTCCTCAGGTCATCTGCTCTGCGGTAATCGTTCAAAGGCTTCGCCGATATTGAAAGTACAGCGAAGCGTTGGCGCACGGGAGACACTTTCGCGGGGACCGTCGCTCATATTTCTCTGCCTCGCCGGTTGGCTGCAGTGGTATTACGTGAACGCAAGCCCAAGGAAGGGGCGTGTCGCCCCGCCGATCCAGCCATAAAGACTCGTCATTCGAACGTCTGAACTACGGAAAGTAGCACCTTATGGGAGCCAACCCCCAGCCCAGACGAACACGCGGCACCGATCGTTCGTGCCAGAACGCATGCTCGGAGCCCCGGATAGGCCTTCCGAAGCAAAGGGGATGAAACCGGCATGAAGATTCTCTTCATTTGCAAAAGTAACGCCGCCCGTAGCCAGATGGCTCAAGCTTTCTTGGAAGTTTTTTCGTCAAAACATGTGGCGGAAAGCGCGGGACTTCGCACCGCATTCCGCAAAAAAGTCGGTTTCCCGATCCCTTGGCAAGTGGCCGAAAAAATGGAACGGATCGGGATTCGAACGGATCGACTCCGCCGGAAGCAACTTCGCCGTAGGATGGTCGACGAGGCCGACCGGGTGATTGTGATCATGACGCCGGGCCAGATACGGGCGATGCTGCCAAAATACCTCGCGCGGTCGAGGAAAGTAACCTTCTGGACCGATGTCAAAGATCCGCAAAATGACGTTGAACGAATTAGAGCGCGGGACCAGATTCGGTCGAAAGTCAAGCGACTGGTGAGTGATCTCGGATAAAATCGCGAGGAAACAAAATCAAAGCCCGCCAAAGTCCCCAACTGAACCGATGCAATCACGAGAACCGCTGAAACTCTCCGGGCGCTCGGACGGGGGTATCGATGACGTCTGAAGGCTGGCTTCCATTTCACACTGCTTTTATCCCCTGTCGAAGTCGGCATTCGCCATGCGTATCGCGGTAACAGGCTCATCGGGTCAGATTGGGGCCCGCTTGCTCGCGCGTCTGGCTGCCTCTCACGAGGCGCGGGGGTTCGACAACCGGCCGGCGCCCCAGTCAATCATTCTCGACGTAGCCGCCCCCCAAGCCATCGCTACACTCAAGGAATTTGACGTTATTATTCACTTGGCGGCGTCAATTTCCGTTCCAGAAAGCGTGGAGAATCCGCCGAAGTATGTCCGTGATAACATCGTGGGAACTGTCAATGTGTTGGAAGCGGCCAGACAAGGGAGTGCCCGCATCATCTTCATTTCTAGCGCCGCGGTGTATGGCGAACCACGCACGTTGCCCATCCCAGAATCGCACCCTCAGAACCCCACGAGTCCGTATGGTCTCACGAAGACGAACGGCGAAGAGTTTGCGCGCATGTTTCACCATCTGTACGGGTTGGACGTTTCGATTGTTCGTCCGTTCAACGTGTACTCGGAGGACCTCAAGCCGGATAATCCGTACACCGGCGTGATCGCGATTTTCATTCGGAACGCGCGCAGCCACCAACCCCTGACGATCGACGGAGACGGCGGTCAAACGCGTGACTTCGTGCACGTTTCGGATGTCATTCAATTGCTCGAGATTTTAGCAAGCCACAAAGGCACGGGAGAGGCCTACAACTGCGGCACGGGGACCGTCACATCGATCCAGGATCTCGCCCAGCTCGTCCGCAAGCGATTCGGATCCGATCTCCCCATACTTCACGGCCCACCCCGTCTGGGCGATATTCGGCACGGCATCGCGGACATTACGAAGGCGCGACAACTCGGTTACGTTCCCCGAGTCCAACTTGCGGACTGGATCCAAACGACGTCCCTCGACGCGTTCGCCTAACGGCGTCGTACGCCATCAGTCGCCAAAAAGTCTCCATGCAATCTTCCTGCAGACCGCTCACCGTGTCAGCGCCCATGGCACGATGGGATTTCGGGCTACGGAGCAGATTCCGGCCCGCTTCCCGGCAGCTCTCCGCCGAGGATGCGACGATAGAGGGCGAGGAATTTCTCGGCCTCTCGCGCGACTGAGAAATTCTCTCGAATGTATTGGGCCCCGGCCTCACCGATCTGACGTCGAAGCGAAGCATCGCCGAGGAGCTTTCGGGTCGCCTCCGTTAATCCCTCGACATCCGGGGCCAAGTAGCCGTTACGGCCGGAAACGATCATCTCCCGATGCGCGGGAATGTCCGACGCAACCACCGGTAGTTTTGCCGCCATTGCTTCATCAATGGCGTTCGGCCTTCCCTCAAAGCGGGAGGGGAAGACGAACACATCCGCGGCCGCAAGGTAGCGGGTCACCTGCTCGAATCGTACTTCTCCTACGAAAGTGACCCGATCCCGGATATCTCGGGAATCGACTTGAAGTTGGTGGAAATACGCGGAGGCCCAGCGCTCCTCGTCGTAGCCGCCGACAACCACTCCGTGCGCTTCAGGAATGCGCCGCACGACTTCCAGAAACCACTCGACGCGCTTGACCGGGACAACCTTGCACACGAGTAACAGAACGGGGCCGTTTATCGGAAGCCCTAGCTCGGCGCGCGCGGCGGTCCGCTCCGGCAATCGATCGAACCGGGCCAGATCCACTCCGTTCTCAATGACCGTCGGATGGTAGCGCCGATAAGCCTCGGTCAGCGAATGGGCGTTTACGATGACATGCGTGTCGCGCAGAAGAACGGGTAGACCCAGTGCCGCCGACCACCGCAGTCCCGGTCCGTACATATCGCCGACTTCGATGATTGGATCAATCCCGAGCAAGATCGCCCGGGGAAACGACCGGGCCAGATAGCTCGCCGGAAGGGCGTAGTAGGCATCGAGCAGCTGTACCAGGTCGTAGCTTCCCCGGGCCGCTCGAAGACTCCGCGCGAGGTCGAAGATTCCCTGGGGCATTACCAACTTCCCAACCGTATGAATGTTGGGGTCGTCAGTCTCGACTCGGTGAATCCCGGGGGTGTCGAGGCAGATCAGCGTTCCATCTACAGAATGCTGCAACTCGCGAAAAAGTTGCAGGGTCTGAAGCGCCTGCCCTCCCCCTTTGGCAATGTGCGCGCCCACAAATAGGACTCGCACTGCGTCGCCCTTCGAGGAGAGAGCGGCTCCGCCTCATGAAGACTCGCCAACGAGCCGGTCCGATGAGAACCCCGTTCACGTATGCATACGATATCCGGCGATCGAGCCCTGAAGTCGCAGTCGTGTATCCAGCGCGTGAGGGCAATACGTGTCCACGTCCTTGCGACGAAAGCTGATTATTGCCGGGAATCCGAATGGGCTCGATCTGTTGGCCCGGGAACCGCACTTGGCGTCCGTCCAGAACGAGCTAGCTTCTCCGCGGCGGCCAGATTCTCATGATCGGCGATGTCGAACCAATGCTCCACGCGCACGACTTCGATAGGAACGTCATGGGTCGCGAGGAATAAGACGCCGTCCGGGAGTTCTATCTCACCCCTGGGCGAGAGCGGGAGTCGGTCGACGACGTCGAGAATGCGATGGGGTAGCAGATAGACCCCGGCGTTGACTAGCCCGGGGGTTGGCTGACCATCCTTCTCGAGGAGTCCCGCTAGTACCTCGCGTCCGTCCTGGTCAACTGCGGTGAGGCGACCAAGTGTCCCCCCATTCGCCACGTGGGCGGCGACGATCTTCGGCTGGGTGTCAGTGAGAATTCGGCGAAGCAGTTCGCCTTCGGCCGGCACATAAACGTCCCCGTAGATCACCAGGAGGGGATCGGATCGAAGATGGGGGCGGGCGACGCGAACGGCATCCCCGGTGCCCCGCGGCGGCCGCTGTTCCACGTATTGCACTTCAAGGCCGAAGGACGTTCCATCTCCGACCAAGGCGCGCACTTGCTCGCCACGGTATCCCACCACGAGTACGACACGCCGAATTCCGACGGCGTGGAGAGCCTCGAGGTGGAACGCAAGCAAGGGCCGCCCATCAATAGGAACGAGGACCTTCGGGAGCGAGTCGGTGAGAGGGCGGAGCCGCACGCCGTGACCGGCCGCGAGTACGACGGCATCTGGGGGTCCGCGTCCGACTGATGCCCGTTCTGCCGGGGCCGAGGGGGTTGGGTGGGTCATCCGCGCTTCAAAGATAGAGGGCGAGCGATTAGTAAATATTCATCCCCCCGAAAGACGTCGGGAATCGTGGCCACGATCTCAGCGCCTAGTACCCGTCGATAGAAGTCGATCGCGCCCTGCTCGGAGCCGGTCGTGACCTCGATAACTTTGACCCGTCGTCCGGAAGCGGACATCTCCGCGCTCAGTTGCTGGAGCGATTGCTGAACGAGAACCCCCCCAATTCCTTGTCCCCGGAGCTCCGTTGCTACTGCGATCTGCTCGAGCTCAATGACCGCTTGCGGTCGGAAGCCGCCTTTCTCCATCCATAGTATGTAGCCGACGATTCGCCCCCCCCGCGACGCGGTCCAGTACCGCATGCGGGGTCGCGCGGCCCAGCAGGCCCGGACCCAACGGCGGCCGGCGGCAAGAGGTCGGAGACCCGAGAACGAGGCGCTACCAATCTGTGCAATGGCCCGGAGGTCCGATGCGCGTGCCGGCCGGACCTGAATCGAGTTCGTATGTGGCTGCTTAGCACGTCCCTTTGCACGCCGAGCTCTGGCCGACGCCACTCATATCACCGTGACGGACTTTGCTAAGTTGCGCGGATGATCCGGATCCTGACCCCGGAGCTTTGCGATTTCGTACGCGAGGAGCTGGAGAGGTAAAATCTGCGGGATCGCAGTAGCCCTTCCGCTATCTTCGACCCGAACATGCAGATGGGAGTTCCGAAGTCGATGTTCACCCACCGTGAATATGAGGGCACCCCGAGCGATCAATTCGGATGCCGTGATCTCCGCCCGCTTTGCTTCGAGGCTGTCGTAGAATAGAACGACGGGGGTTCCGTGGTCAATCAGGGCCAGCGGTCCATGTTTCATCTCCCCGCCGTGGAACGCTTCGGCACGCATTCCCGCGACTTCTTTCAGCTTGAGAGCCGCTTCGAGGGCAGTAACGTAGTGGGGGCCACGCCCCATGAGGAACACATGGGGTCGTACGGAGAGCTCGTGCGCAAGTTCGGCGATGTGGGATCGCACGGCGATGGAGGTCAAGTTAAGGAGGGAGTCGCGCGCCTGCCAGAGGCTCCGCACATCAATCGCAGAGGTAGGCGTCATGCTCTGATCGAGGAGCAGTAGGACCGCAAGTTGCGAAGTGTACGATTTCGTGGCGGCGACGGCGAATTCGGGTCCGGATCGAAGTGGGATCACGAGATCCGCCAATTGCGTGAGTGACGAGACCTCGCTATTCGTGATTGCAATGACTTTGGCGCCGCGGGCTCGTGCCGCCTGGACAGCTTGTAGAGTATCCGCCGTCTCTCCGGATTGCGAGAGTGCGATGATGACAGCACCCGGACGGAGGAGAGTGGCCCTGAACTCGAACTCGCTCGAAACGCACGCCTCAGCATCCAGACCCGATCCGAGGCCAAAGACGTGCTGACCAAAGAGGGATGCGTGGTAACTGGTTCCGGCCCCCACGAGCTTCACCATCGATGCGCTCCGGAGGAGTTCGGCCGCCCGTCCCAGGACTTCAGGCGGAACCTCGATCAGACGTTCAAGCGCCTGAGCCTGCTCCACGATCTCTTTGAGCATGAAGTGCTCGAACGGGCCCTTGGAGACGCTCCCCACACTCTGGTCCAGAATGACGGGGGAGCGGTCGAGCGGCTCACGATCGACCTGCGCCGGATCTTTCGCGAGCCGATAGATCCCGGTCCGGCTGATAAACAGCGGTTCGTCCTGTGAAATGTATACGACTTGTGAAGTTAGCGGGAGGAAGCTTGGAATATCCGAACCGGGGAAATATTCGTGGTCTCCCACGCCGATCACGAGAGGTGAGTCTCGGCGAATGGCGTAGATCCCGTCGGTCCCCGCTCGGACCAACAAGATTGCGTAGCTTCCGACGAGTTGTCGTGCCAGAGAATCGAACGCCATGTCCAAACTCATCCCGCCGCGCAACGACTGCTCGACGAGGTGGGGAATGGTTTCCGAGTCGGTGTCGGACGTGAAGTGATGGCCCTGCCGAATCAAATTCTCGCGTAGCTCGTCCGCATTTTGAAGCACGCCGTTGTGAACGGACAGGATCGTCCCGTCGCAGGAGGTGTGGGGATGGGCGTTGAGCACGTCGGCCTTCCCATGCGTGGCCCAGCGCGTGTGGGCGATACCGACGGTGCCCGGCAAGTTTTCCGCGAGAATGTGGGTTTTGAATTTCTCAATGGGCTCGAGAGTCCGACGAAGCGCCACACCCCTGTGGCTTAGGATAGCGAGACCGCAAGAATCGTAGCCCCGGTATTCGAGACGCCGCAGGCTATCTAGGAGGACGGGCGCTGCCGCCCGCGGTCCGAGGTACCCGGTCACCCCGCACATTAAAATTGAGATATACTTCACCTTAAAGCAGGTAGCGATGGGCGCCGGATTCGTTGGAGCTAGCTTATACTAGACATTACCAAAGTCGTCGCCCGCACAATTGAGACCGCCTACTCTCCCCGCGGGCGAAGTGATGGCTGGAGCAGCAGCTCCTTCGAAAACTGTTCCAGCTTCTTCAGCCCGCCTTTGCTCGTTGCTTCGAGGGTAAAACGGATCGTGGGTTGGGTGTTTGAAACTCGCCAGTGTACGGCTCCGGAGGCGGTCCGGAGGGAAATTCCGTCAATGCCCGGTTTCACTCCTCGCTGCGCCATGCGTCGGCGCAGCGCGTCATAACATCGCATGGCTTCCTCTTGGGATCGGAATGCTATTCCGCGTGTTTTCCGGAAGATCGGTCCGAACTCATCGACGAGCTCGTCGAGTTTTCGGCCCGTTCTCGAGAGAAGATCGGCGACGACGCATGCGATCAAGATGCCATCAGAATTTGGATCCCATTCAGGAAGGTAGTAGTGCCCGGAACTTTCGAATCCGACAATTGCGCGCGATTTTCGCATCGCCGACAGGACGTAGCGGCTGCCGACACGCGAACGAACGATGCGTACTTTGCCTTCGCACCGGGACGACGCGTCGACCGATGCGACGAGTGGCTTGTCGGACTTGACCAGTTGCCCCTGGAGAAATATCGCGATCACTTCAGGTTCTACCGACCGGCCGCGTCGATCGACAAAGGCAACACGGTCACCATCCCCATCAAAGGTCACCCCGAAGTCGGCTCCTTTGTTCCGTACCAACTTGCTAAGTTTACCGACATTGGCCGGTGTCGGTTCCGGTGAGAGGCCAAAGAACGTTGCGGAGAAACGCGGGTGGAGCGACGTAATCCGAGCCCCGATCCGTCGAAGCGCGAGCGGGGCAATCCGCGCAGTCGATCCGCCCCTCGAGTCGATTACGATCGAATGCGAACTCCGGCGGCCTCGTGTTAGGTGGTCGAGATACGCTTCGGTCCAATTATTCTTCTTGACGACGCGACTCTGAGGCCCTCTTGGGTGCTCCGACCTTCGACGAGCCTGGTTACCTCCCTCGATCGATCGAAGGTACAAACGGCGCACCAATGCCCACTCTCGAGCGAAAAGCTTTCCTTCGGGTCCAAACGCTTTGATGCCGACGTAACCCACCGCGTTGTGCGAAGGGGTGAGCGCGAGGGCGGCTCGGCGGAAATGGGCGGCGGCGAATCCGATAGCGGGGGTGGCTTGAATGCCGAGCCGCATGACCCGACGTCCCCGGGAGGCAAGGCCCGAGACGAGGAGCGATTCCAATTTTTTAGATTCCGTGCGTACGTCTCGGCCAACGAGAACCGGCCCTTTCCCTATTTGCGCAAACGCGGCCGCAAGATGTTCGACCTCCGTCGGTCCAAGCTCACTCGGGAAGCGCCCTCGTATGTCGTACGTACCAAAGAACGAGTTCCGTTGCGATCGGGGATTTCGAAGATCGGACGACATCGATTTCTGAGAGCTGAGCAGGCGGGGACGCATAAGAAGTGCTCAAGCTTCTTTCGACACACTTCCGAAATGGGAGGTAACAGCCGCAGGTCCGAAAGCGACTTCTCTAAAGTGGCCCGCCCATTGAGTCGCTACCCGGCTGACTGCAGATTGGTCCGATACGATTGCATCGTTTCTTGGGCAGCTTGAGTCCACGCAAATCGCTCTTCTACCCTGCTGCGTGCGGCGTGACCGATCGCCTTCCGACGGTCGGGGTCGCGCAAGAGCGCGATTAGCGCATCGGCCAAGGCACGCGCAGAGCCGGGTGGTACGAGTAGTCCGGTCTCGCCGTCCTTGAGAATTTCCGGAATCCCCCCGACTCGCGAAGCGACGGTGGGGACTCCCGAGGCCATCGCTTCGAGGATCCAGAATGGAACGTTATCCGCAAACGTGGGAGCCACCGCGATATCGGCTGAAGCGTAGACACCGGGCAGTTCATCATACGCAAGTCGGCCTAGCAATCCGATTCTATCCAACGGAACATTTCGCCCTTCGAAATGCGCCTTGACTTCGTCGGGGGAACCGCCAGCGAACGCGAAGTACGTTTGTGGGAACTCCTTCCACACGAGCGGCATCGCCTCGATTAGAACGCCTGCCCCCTTGAGCAGCGTCGGGCGGCCCGAAAACAGGACTACCGGTGCGTTTGGCGCCCCCCCCAGCGATCGCTTCCCGGGGGCATCTGGTCGGAACCGGTCGACCCGGACTCCATTGTAAACAACTTGGATGCGCCGCTTCGGTATCTTGCGGCGCAGCAGGTGGTTCCTCATCCACTCGGAAACGGTTAGGATCGCGCCCGGTTGGGTGAGCACTACTCGTTCGGTCATGCGAAGTAGCGGCTCGAGTGCGACCTGCCAACGCTCCGATTCTTGGAGCTCTCCCCCGAACCTTTGGGCGAGACAAATCCCATCCCACTGAGTTGCTATTGTGCTGTGGACGGTCCTCACGGTGATGGGCGAGCGATAGAGTCGTCCGTAGAGTAGGTCTGGCATGTGGGCGTGCTGGGAATGCACTATGTCGATCTTCTCTTGCTTGACAAGTCGAGGGAGACGTCGAAGGACCGCCAGCTGGAAGCCCGCATTGTACTGGAAGGTATCCCGGGCTTGAGAGATGAGCACGACCCGCGCACGGTGCTCGAGTATCTCTTCCATCTGATCCCGAGTCACCGAAGCGGCGCCATTCCCACGCTCGAGGGTGACCACCGTCAGGTCGACGAGCCGAGAAAGTTCGCGGCTGAGCTCTACGGCATAGGTCCCCGCGCCCCCCCACACGGGAAGAAAATCTGGTGCTAGCAAGCAGACCTTAAGCGTCTCCATTTCCCTCGATAGGC
This sequence comes from Thermoplasmata archaeon, assembly GCA_049584655.1. Taxonomy (GTDB): domain Archaea; phylum Thermoplasmatota; class Thermoplasmata; order Lutacidiplasmatales; family UBA184; genus Lutacidiplasma. The sequence continues at coordinate 25,184 of JBAUYF010000006.1, forward strand.
TCAGCAAGCTCCAATTCAGCGCGCCGGTGATAAGATTCGACGCCTCATCTTACTTCCTGAGGAAGAACTGTGGGGACTATGCGGTCGCACCTGATGCGACACTGGTCTCAACATAAAGATCAAAACGGAATTCCAAACCTCTTCCCCGAGCGGTAAGTGAGCTCGCCATTCCGTGTGCCCCAAATCTCAGACACTTCCGTCGCCCGATTGGATTACGCGACTGTTGAAGATAATCAGCTCTTGTCGCTTCGCGGCAGCGAGGGCGAGGCGAGACGCTCGAGACGGAAGAACATTAGTATAAGGCTCGGTCGACTTTTCCAAGAGACTTGGAGACCTCCTAAATGACCCCTCCCGCAACCCAATCTGGCGTGAGCGACGAGTCAGGGCCCGCGCCCTCAGGAACAATTTCGGCTCAAACTGGAGGGGTCTCGGAGCGTTCTCCAGCCCCTGAGGCACCCTATCTCGCAAATTCGAGCTTGGCCGCGGGTCGACCAGCGAGGGTTCTGATCGCCCTCTATCTGTGTCTCGTGGGATTCCTCGGCGTCGCCTTCCTGATCTACGCGACGAAGTACTTAGGAGCCGGACCGACTGTATTCGATCTCCCGACTCGGGATCTCTGGGTCGGGAGCCTCATGCTGGTGGTGAGTCCGTTGGTGCTCGCCGTCTTCCAGCGCGTCTCAATAGCATTCCTCCTCCCTTCCATCGCACTCATCTTCCTCTTGTACCCGCTCTTCAGCCCGTTCGGGTTGCCCTATGATCGCGACGTCGTTTACAACTTTCAATTTGCGAGCGTGCTCTTGCAATCCGGACATTGGGCCCCCGGGGTTGGGGTCACGGGGCAGGCGTACACCTACTCGTTCTATCCGGGCAGCGGGGTGTTCGACGCCGAGTTCGCCTCGGTGACTGGGGTGCCCGTCATCACGACCATCCAGTGGTCGATCCCGATCCTTCGGCTCCTCATTCTGCCCCCGGCCATCTATGGGTTGGGAAAGCGATTGTTCGGTTCTCGGGTCGGAATGCTTGGTCTGATTCTGGCGATGGGCACTCCTTCGGTTCTTTTCAACCTCTCTGTTCAACAGGAGTTTGCGATCCCCTTTCTGGCGTTGGCCTTCCTCCTCTTGGCATTCATCGTGTTAGATCCTGCGATCCCGCCCAGCGGGATAGTGATCGCATTCGTTCTGTGTTCGGCGTTTATCGTCGTCAGTCATCACCTCACCTCGTACGTCCTGCTGGCCTGGTTAGGGGGATTTCTCCTCGTGGCCGCTCTGGTTGCCCGCAAGGGACCCATGCGCTGGAAAAGGGCCGCCCCGCTCTTCGTGGCGTATTCCGCCTTCTTCGTTCTCTATACGTACTTCGTCTCGTTGCCGTCGTTCCTGGAACAAGTCGCCCAGATCAAGCCCGCCTTCGCCGGATTCGTCGCGGCGACGCCTGGGGCCGTGACGCCGGGCGGGGCCGGCATTGGCCAGTCGTTTCCTCTCTATCAGCAGGCTTGGATCTACGGTGCATTTCTACTGATCATCGTGATTTCCATTCTGGGACTCCGCGCGTACGGTCGATCGAGGGGTTGGGATTACGCGAGTGTCAACGTAGTACTGGCCTTGGTCGTGACCATTGCTTCGATTCCCTTTCTCGCAACCGAGTTTTCGTTCTTGGTCCTCCGAGTCATGGAATGGACCGGACTGTTTCTGTTGCCCGTCGTCGCTTGGTGGCTGTTACATCGGGTGTGGCCTCGCCTCTCGGGAGCGCGGACTGAGCCGAGCCCGCCGACTCGAGCTCCCGGTGTTCGGTGGCGAGCGTACGCGGGACCCCTCGTGGCGTTAGC
>JBAUYF010000007.1:0-99092 GCA_049584655.1 Thermoplasmata archaeon
GAGAAAAGCGGTGGGGTTCCTACGAGGAACGGAGCTTCGACAGATCCATACTAGTCGTCGCCAGATGTTTCTGTACGAGATCGAAGTCGCATCCCGCTACCGACGCCGTGGGATCGCCCGATCGCTGATAGAGTGGCTTCTGCGTTACTGCCGGTCCAACCACTTCGAGGAAGCGTTCGTCTTCACATCGCCGTCCAATCGAGCCGCCGTGGGGCTCTACCGATCGACCGGCGCCCGGACCGAGACAGACGGGGACCGAATGTACGTCTATTACATGCCTCGAGCCGCGTCGCGGCGGAAGCGAACTTGAAAATTCTGGATCTAAACGCTCTCCCCTCATCGCTGCGGCTGCAGCTTCCGGTCGTGGGTGTGCTCGATGGCGATCCTGCATGGGGATACGAATTCGTCCAGAGGAGTCGAAAGTTAGGCATTCCGCACGCCGATTACCACGCCGTCTACGCGATCGAATCCGGGGAAATCCAATCGCATGTCGGCGTGCTGTGGCTTACGTTCACGACTGCCGACGGTTCCATTCCGGTCGCGGGAATCGACAACGTAGCGACTCGCCCGACGGCTCAGCGGCAGGGATGGGCTGCCGCCTTGATGGAAGAAGTTCACCGGCGCGAAGTCGCTCGGGGCGTCGAGTGGGCCTTCCTTTGGACGCATCGATCCTGGGGTGCCCACCGGTTGTACGAGCGACTGGGTTACCGAGACGTCTACTCCCCGCCCGCGGCTTTGAAGCAGCCCGCTCGAAAATCGCGGGCGAGGCTTCCGACCGGCTACGAATGGCGACCGGCCACGATTCGTGACACGAGCCGGCTTGACCGCCTCGTCCGACGCGCTGCCTCCCATCGATTGGGTTTCGTGACTCGGTTTCCGAGATGGTTCCGCGCGCGTTTTGTACTCGAGTGGAGGCGCCCCGAGAATTATCGAATCCTCCTCTACCGGTCACGCGAAGTGGGGTATGCTAACCTCGCGGTCTCCGACATGTGGAGTGTTACCGCCAATGAAGTGATCGTGGTCGATCCAAGCCATATCGAGGCGATGATTCGCGCACTCGAAATCTCTGCGCTGAACAAGTGGCTGCTGTTCGAGACGACGACGTTCGTGACCGACGCCGCGAACCAGCTTCGAGAACGAGGATTCTCCCTCTACCCGACGACTCATCGCACCTTGATGGCCAAGCGGCTCCGAGGGGAGGCTCACGAGCCAAACGAAATAGTATCTACGATCGAAAGTCCAAAATTCTCGAATCACCGCGGGGACATGTTTTGACTTAGGACGGACGCTTACATCGATCTTCGGATCTTGTGGACCCGGGCAACTCATCCAAGTTCCGGGATCTTCCGCCGCGCTTCTCTCCGAGTGTGTTTACCCCGCCCACGTCCCGGCGGGGTGCACGCGTGGCCTCCCGCGGTTCAACGCCTCGACCGATTGCCGCCGAGACGCACTTGGCGTCGGCGAGCCGCGATCCGACGTTGGCGCGTCTTATGGTGCCGTTTCTTGCTCGCAGGCGTTGGGCGCTTTCGGGGAGTCCTCGTCATACTGATGTCGTCACCTACTCGCTACGGAGGGGGAGCCCACGCCGAGCCGTGTCATAACGTCCGACCCCCCCCGAGAATGATGCGCGGGCGTCGGCGACTGTCACATATCTGTCAAAACCAGGGGCCCGATTGTGTCTGATGCCTCTATCTAGCCGCCCGGCAGAATCTCCTCGTAGAAGATTTTTCCCCAGTCGGGTCGGGAGCCATCGACATCGGTAAAGTGGTATTCTCGTGCTAGGTCCCACGTTCCGAGCACGTTGCCGGCCTTCCGATACACGTGAGGATCGGCCGCCAGTGCGACGATCGCCCGCCCGATGTAATAGGGCGACTCCGACGCGTGGAAATGCGGAGCTTTCGAGCTCGCGTCCCGCCAATTCGCTTCTGTCACACCGAATTGGTCGAGCATGTATTCCGATCGCAAGAAACCCGGCGTGACGGCCAGGGCGGTCAGCCCGCGAAGGTGTGCTTCCTCGAACTCTTCCGCGAGATTGCGTGCAATCCGGATAACGGTCGACTTTACGAGATCGTAGTAAAAACTTCCACGGTACCGATCGTGGTCTCCATCGGTAATCTCGACAACGAGCCCGCGGCGGCCCCGCACCATAAGGGGAATCCCGTACCGACTCGTGATCAGATGTGTATGAACGGCCCGTTCGAGCATTTCAAGGCCCTTCGCGACCGACATTTTCCAGGGCGGCTTCCCCCATTCGGTTAGTTCCTCGCCGCCCCAAATGTCGTTGACGAGAATGTCGAGTCGACCGCGCTGCTCGCGGCGCACTCGCTCGAACAGACGCCGCACATCCGGCTCCACCGTGTGGTCGACTCGAATGGCAATACCTCGACCCCCCACACTTTCGATGAGCTCCACCGTTTCCTCGATCGTTTCGGGCCGACCCGGAGTCGCGGAGTGGCCTTTCGAACTCCGCCCCGTAACGTAGACGGTCGCCCCGGCTGCTCCAAGGGACACCGCAATCGCTCGACCGGCCCCCCGCGTTCCGCCCGCAACCAAGGCGACTTGACGTCGGAGTGGCTTTTGGAACCCGGGCTTCCAAGGGGGGACATTCTTCGGTGGCCCCTTCCTCGGCCGTTGCGTTTGGGGCTTCAAACCAACCGCCCTCCCGTGAGAATCTCGGTACCGTCCACCGAAACCGTCGCTCCCGAGAGGAGGAGCCAGGCCCACCACGTTGCGTGGTTCGAACCTCCCAGGTGGTCATTTCTCCCGATCTGAAACGTCACTACTCCCCGTTCTTGATCCTTAAGCAGCGGAGAGACGGAGATGTGCGGATTCAGTCCGATAGAAATGGATCCTGGTTGTCCGCGGCCAGATCCGGCGCGCGCGTAGCTTTGGTCGAACAGTTCCTTTCCCTCGTCATAGCTCCAGCGTTGAATCCGACCCTTTCGAAGCGTCCAGCACCCTCCTACGAGCTCCCCGACCGAGCTCGACACTCCTACCGAATTTGCGACGTTCGATCGGAACCGTCCCTCCCCGAATCGCTCGTCGACCGCTACGCTCACTACTCCCGCAGGTATGGTAGTCAGATCCAAGGCGTGCCCCGGACGAGCTGGCGATGCAATCCCGTCGGCAACCTCCGGCAGGCAACCGCGCAATCGAAGCCGCAAGTCGGTGCCATTCGGGTGGGTGATTACCAGCTCGCGTCCCGTGGCCAATCGTCTGGCCAAGCGACGGCCCTTGGTCCGTAACGTCTGCGGATCGACCAGCGTCGCTTCGATCAGCTCGTTGAGCCACACGTCGTAGTTCACACCGTACATCCGCGCCGAGGCGGCCGACGCGCGCCCGATTGCCATCTCGACCGCCCGCGCACCCCGCTTCTCGACCGCGTGATACGAGGCATCACGATAATCGCCTAACTTGAGAGCGACGGTGCGGGGCAGCGCGTGAAATCGTTCGCGATCGCTCGGTCCGAAGAAACTGACAAGCGCATCGGTTCGTTGCAAAGCGGCGCGGCGATGATCGCCCAACTTCGCCAGTTGCGCGGGGGGCACTTCCGTCGTCGCGGCCCAATAGGTAGGCTCATCCAGATACAGCACGAGGGGAACCGCTCCGATTCGGAGCGACTCGAGGACGAAGTCGTTGGCGTAAATCAGGGTGGAAGACCACGTTTCAATCGTCACCCTTTCTCCCGATCGGACGCGAAGGTAGTCGCGTAGGACTGCGCGTGCCATCGCTCGGCCTCGCGCATCGGTCGGGGGAACGAGGGGCATGACCGGGGGAGCTGCCGTGGGGGATTTGAATCCGACGTGCCCTGTCACCGAAAGATCGTAACGTAATCGCCGGGCGCCCCGGCCCGACGCTATTTCCTGACTCTTGGCGATCCACTCGAAAGCATCGGCCGCGGAGCTATAGGCGGAGAGGAATCGATCCAGCGATCGTACTAATTCCGCCGCCCCGCCGAGTCGCTTCGTTTCGGATGAGCTGCGTCCCAAGGTCCGAAGGTCTGCCGTGACCCGTCTTCGCCAGTCGTTGCTATTCGGAATTGGGTCAACGTGCACTCGGGGGTGTCGGAGACTCCACTGGGTCCACGTCGCAGAAAGCGGGTTCGGAATTCCGGTCGTCGCGACGGCTATCTCCATGCCGTAGGGCGCTCTCCGGTCGATCGTCTCGAGGAAATTCAACAAGGGACTACCTTTCCGCGAGCCACCCACGGAATCCGAGGGGGTGAGGGGTGGAACGAGATTGATCAAACGTTCCAGCCGACCGTCCGTCCGATTTGGGGCGAGTTCGTGTTGGGGAGTCTTCCGGGACCTTCCAGATACCTCGCTCGGTCATGGTTTGGCGGACCCAGTGCAAAGGCAACGGCGTAGCCTTCCGGACGGAATGAGAGGCCCAATATGTCAACGGGGACGAGGGGCTCGCGGGGATCGGGTCGGAGGGGCCTCGCTTCGTATCGGACCGGGCGAAGCCCATGGGCCCGCCAGAGGCGATGAATGGTGGCATGGCTGACACCGTAGGCTTTCGCGAGGGACCGCGACGACCACGGGCGGCCCCCAAGTGGTGGGCGGCCCGTCGTGGCCCGGAGGATCGCCCGAATCTTGTCGCTGGATAGTCCACCGATTCGAGGATGTCGAGGGGCTGGTTCCTCCAAACCTCGCAGGCGAGACACCCTAAAGCGGCGACGCCATCGGGCGACCGTAAGCCGACTGATGCCAAGTTCGTGCGCGATGTTCAGATTCGAGTGTCCCTCGGCGGCCCGCAAAATAATGCGGGCCCGTACGCCCAAAGATCGGGCGGATCCTCGAGCATTCGACTTGCGCTCCAGAAGTATCTTCTCTTCCGGACTGAGCGTGACGCGGGCAGCGCGCCGCATGGTCAGGTCGAATGATCGCGCCTAATCAAGTCGCGGGGCGACGGGTGGAACGGAATAAGTATCACCAATTGTGTTCCAGTTCTCCTTCGTTAGATATAGGCTGATGGCGTTGCAGGGACCATGAGCGAACGCAAATCGCCGAAGAAGCGAAAGTCGAGCAGCCCCCGAACGCAACCCTCCGAATTCGCCCCCGGGATCTTCGTCGGGGGTTGGAAGGATGCAGAGCATTTCGTCGGAAAGCGCTACTGCGTCCTAGATGAAATGCCTCCCGACGCGCCGGCCGACAAAGGACTTCCTATCTATGACGAGACTCGTGAAGCCCCTATCCTCACAAACCTTGACCGGATCGTGGAACTCATGCGGACGGCTCACGAGGGCAACGAGCCGGTATTGGTCTTTTGCGGCCATGGGGTCCGACGGTCGCCTCTCGCCGCGGCGTGGTATCTGCATCGGGTGGACCGCCTTCCGCTTGACCAGGCGTATGCTCGAGTCCAGTCGGTACGCCCTCAAGTCGAGCACGCGCGCGAGTGGATCGCCCAATGGGAAATCCTGGAGGAGAAGCAGGGGGCATCGACCGGGCGGAATGGTCGAGACTGATGCAATTCGAGTCGGACCCCGACCCGCGTTGGGTCGCGGGGTTGGCGGCCGTTTCGCTCGACCGGGCCGCCGGTGCTGTCGGGGAAGCGGCCCAGGAGCGAACGCTCTTCCGTCATCTCGAGCACGAACATCAGGCCGAAGGCCGGCATCACTACGTGGAAATCGATGCTCCGTTCGAAATCTACGGCGTGGTCCGCCTAATCCGCCCGCTTCACGTGGTGGAAGTCGGCGTTTCCTCCGGAATCTCCTCGGCCTACATTCTCAAGGCGCTCGAACGGAACGAGCGGGGCACCCTCCATTCCATTGACCTTCCGAAACCCGAGGTCAAGCGGAGTGGAGGTCCTTCGCTAGCGTCCTGGTCGATTCCGACCGGACGATCCTCTGGCTGGGCAGTCCCATTTCGATTGCGAGGGCGCTGGGACCTCCGACTTGGCGACAAACGGAACGTGATCCCTCTACTTGCGGACGAACTCCCTCGAGTCGATCTGTTTCTTTACGACGTGCCTCACAACGATGTCCGGGATTGGCCCGAGTTTCAAGCCGTCGATCGACGGATGCGACGAGGGGGAGTCGCCATTGCCGATCATGGTCCTGGAGGAGAATTGTGTGCGGCCCTGCGCCGATGGGCCCGCCAGCGCTCCGCGACGCCAGTTGGTCGCCAGGGGCTCGGACTCTTCGGGTTTCGAGTGGGCCCCCGGCGTCGCGTCGCCAAGCGCTAGCCCCTAGGACGGAAGGGGCGATGGAATTTCGGAAGTGCCTCAACTCGCCCTGGCAATGGGCGCTCGCCAACTAAGCAGCTGCGCTTGGGGTAGCAGTATTCTTGTGCTCAAAGTCGCTGCTTCGATCGCCGGCGGTGCGATAGAGCCATCGAAAGAAGTACCAGGTGGCGAAGTCCGCGACGAGCACGATGGGAAAATAGATCTCGGTCGCTACACCGATGGCCATTATCACGACGAGCGACCCGCCAGCGAAGGCGACGAAGTGCCGGGCATTCTCCTGCGAACCAATGTGGCGGACAAACCATGCAAAGAGCACGACAGGAACCGCGATCACGCCGAGGAATACCAGGCCGGGGAGCACACCGCGACTGGCTCCGACCGCGTCTACCACTAGCATTAGCGGATAGATGACAAATCCGACGAAGAAGAAGGCCAGGGGTGTCCGATCCGGCCCGCTGGTACGCGTGGTGAAGAGGAATTTCGGAAGAACGTATCCGAGTCCGCTTAGAGCGAGAATCGCTAGCAAGCAGGCCAACAATAGGGGAACGCCATACCAGTAACGCGTCGTCACCGAAACGAGTACCGTCAGGACGGCGGTATCGATGGAGATTATGACGAGGGTCGCGCCGATACCGCGATTGGAGAGGAGGGACTTTCCCCGATACTCGGGGAGCGCGTAGCCAAGTAAGGTGATGGGAATCGCAATGCTGAAGAGAATGTGGATGAGCAGCACGTCCGGTAGCCACAACCAATTGACTCCGAGGAAGTGACCGTAGAATCCGGCGGATCCGATCGGCGTCATGTGCGGATTTAGGATCGTCTGGTCGGCAATGCCTTCCTCCATGATCGCGTAGGCGGCTCCGAGCACGAACACCGTCGGCCAACCCTTGTTCCAACGGAGTGCGGCCTCTCGCACGAGCAGCGCTCCTGGTAGGTACATCGCCGCGTTGATTGCGAGCTGAAGAAAGAAGAACGGCGGGTTCAGGACGATCGCAGTGAATGAGCTCGATCCGGAGAGGTACTCGGGGAAGCCGGGGGTCATCAAAAATAGGCAGAGAACCGGGCGATTACGGAGTAGCCCTAGAAACCGGGACCATCGGCCTGCTTGGTTCAACAGGGGCGGGCGGGGCCCAATCGATTCGGGCAAGCGAGTTCAATCCCCCGCTCCCAACGAGTATCAGAAAGAGCGTTCACGTCCTATTTGATACACAATGCGCCAAACGCCTTTCGTGATTTGGGCTTGGAGCGTTGTCGCACCACTCTCCTTCCGTGTACGCGGGGGCTAGTGATCGACCATCGCCATCGCGGACTCGCTGTATCGGGCACCCGCGACCGCGTGGCGGGGAACGGCGTGTTCGATCATGGCAAGCTCCTGCATCGACAGCGGGATCTCTACGGCCTGGGCATTTTCTTCGAGGTATTGACGCCGCTTCGTTCCCGGGATCGGAACGATATGTTCGCCGCGTGACAATACCCAGGCCAGGGCCAGTTGAGATGCGGTGCAATGCTTGGTGGCCGCGATCTCTTCAAATTTCGACAACAGGGTGAGATTCTTCCGGAAGTTCTCCGGCTGGAAGCGCGGCCCAGTCTTGCGAAAGTCGTCGTCTCCTAGACGGGCGAGGTCTTTCACGCTCCCCGAAAGGAACCCCCGGCCCAAAGGGCTGAACGGAACGAATCCGACTCCGAGTTCCGCACACGCCTCGAGAATCCCATCCTCTGGGTCGCGAGTCCAGACCGAATACTCGCTCTGAACCGCGGTAATGGGATGGATCGCACACGCCCTTCGAAGGGTGGCCGGGCTGACTTCCGACAGACCAAGGTAGCGAACCTTTCCCTCCGCCACGAGCTTTGCCATCGCGCGGACCGTCTCTTCGATCGCAGTCCGGGGATCTAATCGGTGCAAGTAGTAGAGATCGATCGACTTGACCCCGAGGCGACGCAAGCTCGCGTCACACGCGGCCCGCACGTAATCAGGGCTCCCATCAACCCGTCGGTCACGGCTGACCGGGTCATCGACGAAGCCGAACTTGGTGGCGAGAAACACTTCGTCTCGGTGCCCACGGAGCGCTCGGCCCACCAACTCTTCATTCGTGTGCGGCCCGTAGATATCGGCCGTATCGAACAGAGTCACGCCCAGCTCGAGTGCGCGATGGATCGTCGCAATCGACTCCGCTTCGTCTGCTTTCCCATAGCTCTGGCTCATTCCCATGCAGCCGAGTCCGATCGCGGATACACGCGGACCCTTCGAACCCAAAGTTCGCGTCTTCATGGGCAGCCCAGTTTCCGTCAGCGTCGCGAAGGGTCCGCCCGACTCTTGAAGTTTCCTAAGCGGGGTAGTCGCGTGTCTTCGTTTCCTCGTTTTCCATCGTCCCTTTCGAGTGGTTCGAACAGCATTATCCGTGGGATTGGCCCCAAGACGATGGGTCGGAAGTGCGAGAGCTAATCACCGCCTCATTGCATGGCGCCCGAAGCGGGATCGATGAGAACGCGGGCTGGCTTTCGAGAGGATCTATGAGAAACGGAATGATCGTGTCTCGGACCCCCTTCCGGCTGACCTTCTCGGGAGGCGGGACCGACCTTTCCCAATTCTACGCGCAACACGGCCCCGGCGCGTGCGTCGCGGGAGCCATGAACAAAGGGATCTATGTGATGGTGGCGGAGAATTTCCGTCCAAACGAGATACGCGTGAGTTACCGCATTACCGAGGATGCGAAGCAGAGCGTCGATGCGATCGCTCATGGTTCGATCCGAGAAGCGATGCGGCTCCTGCAAATCCCAAGCGGGGTCCAAGTGATCACTGCCACCCAAATGCCGTCTTTGGGAACCGGCATCGGTTCCAGCAGCAGCTGCGCCGTCGGAGTGCTTCACGCCCTCCACCGTTGGAAGGGGGACAAGGTCGGCCCGCGACAACTCGCGACCGAGGCGGTGAAGATCGAGCGCGAGATCCTACGTGAACCCGGCGGGATCCAGGACCAGTTTACGGCCGCGTATGGCGGGCTCAATCTGATCGAAGTCGCGAAGGATGGCATGGTCTCCGTCCACAGTCTCAGTATTGATCACGAAGGATTGCGCGACCTGAACGAGCATTTGATGTTGTTCTTTACCGGCGTCGAGCGCCGGTCCCAAGATGTTCACCTGAATCAGATCGCGGGGATCTCGGATCACTTGGAAGAGTACACTCGCATGCGCGACCTCGCCTACGCCACGGCGAAGGCGATCGAGCGATTGGACTTCGAGGAGATCGGCCGGCTGATGGATGAGAACTGGCAGCTGAAGCGACGACTGTCGGACGCGATCACGAATCCTGAGATCGATCGCGCGTATGAGCAGGCTCGGAAGTGCGGTGCGCTCGGAGGGAAGCTCCTCGGAGCCGGGGGAGGGGGGTTCCTCTTCTTCGTCGTGCCCAAGTCCGCTCAGCGCGACGTCCAAGCAGCGATGACCGCGGTCGGGATGGTGCAGAAACCGGTCCAGATGGAAGTGGGGGGAAGCACTATCGTCCTGGAAGACTAGATCGTCGTCCGACCAGGCGGTCGTCGGAGGTTCGGTCTCTACTGCCGCGTTCGAGCTCGAGAAATCGATGCGGCCTTTTCCCACGCCGGAGGACGCAGCTCCCCGTGCAAGAGCCCATACAGGATCATGTCCATGCACTTTCCGCGAACGCAAACCGCCTGACGTTCGCGGCCCTCCTCATGGAAGCCGAGTTTCGTGAGCACCGCCCGCGATGCTACATTGCGCTCCAATGCTTGCGAGCTGATGCGGCGGATTCCGAGCTGAGCAAAGGCACGTCGGCACAGGAACCACGAAGCCTCCGTCGCGAGGCCGTGATTCCAGAATTTTGGGTCGATCCAGTAAGAGAGACTTTCCACCTTTCGCCAGATCCAATCCATTCCGCGTAGACCGACCCGCCCGACACAACGATCGTCATCTCGAAGAAGAATGGAGAGCGAAAGGTGCTCGCCGTTTCGGAATTCTCGTAGCGTCCGGGCGATCATGAGCGATGGGTTCTTCATTTCGCTTCGAGAATGCAGCCGCGCGCCGACCGCGCGCGCCGTCATGGGATCCCGAAAGGCTCGCTTCAAATCCGGCTCATCAGAATCCGCCGGTAGCCGGAGGATCAGTCGGGGTGTGGAAATCGGAAGTTTGAGGCGCGCGAGTCTATTGGATCTGGCGACCACGACATCACCATTCCGGGGCGTGGGATACGACTATCGGCCCGCGAGCTGAACAACGCGACCGTCCGGGGCAACGCGGAGTAAACGGGCGTGTCCGGTGAACGAAAGCCGGATTCGTAGATCACTCGACGGGCCCGGCGGACCGGGAACACTGGAGGCCGAGGAACTAGGTGAGCGAGGCCGACCTCGACTTTACGCGTTTGGCGATCGTATGGGGTCGGAGATTGTGACTCGCGAGGGCCTCACGCGTCGCAAATCGGGCCCCACACGCGGCGCATTCGAGACCGGGGATGTGGGATTCGGGATTCATCTCCATGCTGGCCTTCGCGTCTCCACCGGCGTGAGCTTTATTCATGTGGGCAACGAGCTCAGCGGGCGAGCCAAACGAAGCTCCGCAATCTGCGCACTCTTCTGCCATGTTGTTCCCCCCTCTTGTCAACCCGCCGTCTGATTCCAGCGATCGGGGATGAAGCTTTGTCCCGTTTCGGCATTCGAATTCGGCGATTGCCGGAGGGGCAACACTCAAACTACCTCAATTGTCGATTTTAAGACGACCGGAATGGAAGTTCGCAGATTCCGGTGAATGCCGAAACGAAGAGTCGCACCGCTATGCGTAATGCTGAGTGGGCGCGGGGGTAGCGACCTTACGGGAACAAAGTCACTCAGGGGCAAAGGGAAAAACCCCCTGTGTCGAAACTTTGTTTTGAACTCCGGCCATTTCGGTTGCCAGCAGCAAGCTGAACGCCCAAAGACCGGGGCAGAAATCGGGAACGGTGATCATGAAAGACGTACCAGGATACACGGTTTCTACTGAAACCGCCCCCACCATCAGAGTTGGAGAGGTGGTGGGACCCCTGCTGACCTATCACGTGCTACTCCTCGCCGGTGCTTTTCTCCTGCTCGCCGGCTATGCGCGTGGTGACGCACTATGGATGGTAGCCGGTGCGAGCCTCATCGTCGCGGGAATCGTGGTCGAGATCGCGATTCTCTGGTGGACGGCATCCATGATTCGTCACGCTCCTTATCCCCGAGACGAGCGCGGCTCAAAGGAGACTCCTGAAGCTCCGACGAAGTGGAGTCGCCTTTGCACTTCTTGCGGTTGGAAGGGCCACGCGCCGACCGTGCTTTGTCCGCGTTGCCAGCGGCTGACCGTCCCCGTTCCTTGAGGTTCGATTCCTGCCCGAAGCTGGTCGGATAGGAAAGCCCGGCGAGTCACGCAAAAGGGCTGCCGGGCGGGCCCTTTACCTCATAGATGCAACCGTCGGGGGCACGGAAGTGCGCCCAGCCGCCCCAATCGCGACGTCGAACTTCGACTAACGGGACTTCCTTCTCCGCTAGACCTCGAAGTGCGAGGTCGATGTCGCTGACTCCAAACCCTACCATGGGACCCGTCCGAAAGTGAGGGTGATCCATCCCTCCTTCCCGTCGAAACACTTCCACCTCACCCCCGTCGGGGAAACGGCATTCGATCAGGTCCTTCGTTTCCTCGACGACGCTCAACCCCAATACCTCGCGAAGAAAGCGCGTGCACGCCGCATACGCTGGCGTGGATATCCCAGCCCAGACCAGACTCGTCAGCTGCAACGTCCCAAACGGGGCTTTTGAAGCGGGACGATCTGGAAAGTCCGATATCTCGTATATGTTCCCGTCCGGCCCGCGGAAGTGCTGCCAACGATAGACTCCCCGCTCCCCTCCCTCAGGGCCGATAAGCTCGCAGCCGCCCCCCGCGAGTTCCCCCCGAGCGGAATCGAAGTCTTCGACTAGGAATCCGGGAACCGGCCCGGTAGTGAAGTGTGAGTACTGATCCCCCGCGGAATCGAAAACCTCGACGCACGCCGCGTCCGGAAGGTCTAGCCGAACAAAGTGTGGCCGTTCGACTCCGATCGGAAGCTCGAGAACCGTATGAAAGAAGCCGACTGTCTCGTGGAACGCCGCCGTCCGAGTGCCAACCCAATTCAGTCCGAGGACCTTCATCGTAGCCCGGCGCGGTTTAGCTCACCCTCAGTCGGCCTCTACCACCTTCCTACTCTTACCAGTACGGTCCAGGCGACTCGGACTCCGAGAACCGAAGGGGTCAGAATCCACGAAACACTTCGTATTCGACATCCTCCTCCGGAATACCCAAGGGGCCTCGCAAAGTCCCGAGAATGTTCTCGACCATCGCCGGTAGGCCGGCGAGGTAATATTTTGGTTTGACGAGGGACCCGGAAATTTGCCGAATCCAGTCGTCGTCGATACGCCCCACGCGGCCGGTCCACTCGACATTGGAATCATTCGGACGGGTTACGGTATAGTGGACTTGCAGGGGGGAGATGCGGGCCAGCTCGTCGAGCTCGCGACGAAAGAGGAGCTCGTCCGCTGCCCGCGCCGAATAGATCAAGCGTCGCTCCGAAGGAATCTTCAGATCCGCCGCATACCGCAGCATGCCGCGAAACGGAGTAATCCCAATCCCCCCTGCGATAAAAATACTGGAACGACTCCGGTCAAACAGGAACGCGCCGATCGGGCCGTAAACCTCGACCGGATCGCCGGGTTTTAGACGGGACAATGCCATCTTAAACGGCGTGTCGGAGATTCGACACGTGATGGCAATCCGGTCGACTTCCGATGGGCTCGAGGACAGCGAGAAGGTTCTAGCGGCCCCCCACGGATCCTCGACACCAGGGAGCACCAGTCGTACCGCCTGGTTCGAGAGATATTGAAACCCCGTACCTTGAGTGGAAAAATGGAACGACATGGAAGTCGGAGATTCCTGTCGGCTCTCCAGGAGTGCCAGAACGACTCGACGGGGTCGCGGCAGCGCGAGAGCTGGCCCGCCGATGACGTGCACAGGATCTGCACGGGGCGGGAGCTATAATAGTCGCCGCGAGCACGCGCGAGTAACGGAGGACCGAAGTACGATTCACGACCCACAGTTGTCGACATTTGATCTCGGCGGTAACTCCATACTCTCGCAGCCTATTGGACGCTCATGAGGCCGACGATAACAAAATCGACTGCCGATTCGACCGAGTTATTCCTTTCGCTCGTCAAGAACGACCCTCGATTCGTCGTGAAGAAGATGTTCGGTAACCCCGCTGCGTTCGTCGATGGCCAACTATGTATCGGAACTTACGGACCAGACGTGCTTCTCCGCCTATCCGCTGAGGACCAGTCCATAGCCGCTGCCGTTCCCGGAGTGCGGCCCTTTGAACCTATGCCAGGTCGGATCATGGGGGGCTATCTCGTTCTACCGGCTTCGTTGTTGGCGGACCGCCGCGAAGGTAAGAAGTGGGTCGAACGGGCCGTGAAGTGGACGAAGAGCCTGCCAGGGAAGAAGTCCAAGAAGGCAGCTTGATGCTGGAGGGCAATCCCTCAGGGTCCTTCTATTGCGCTCTGTCTGGTTCTCCTGAGAGCCGACGCCGTGCCGAGGTCGTGGCCCGGTGGATAGGGACACTCATCCGAAAGAGCCGAGCGAGGCCGAGGATCGGCGACGCAGCTTTCTGCATTGACCAGCTCAACCTATTTGTAAAGGAGGGCTAGCCGTGCCCAGAACGGGGTCGCGGCCGACGAATCGGCGAAGGCTGCCTTCCAGAGCGCGAAGGGTCCGTCCCCGCAAACCCCGGGCCCACGCGCAATCCGAACTTTTTGGGGCGGCGGAGGTTCGAATCGATCGCGCCCACTACGACGAGGCGCGGACAATCGCTCCCCTCTTCGACGCGTACCGCCAATTCTATCGGCAGCCTTCGGCGCTGAAGAAGGCGCAGAACTTCCTCGCGACCAGGCTTAGAACCCGAGAGTCGGTCATCTTCGTAGCTCGAACCTCCAACCGTCCTGTCGGATTCATGCAACTGTACCCGAGCTTCTCTTCGATCACGCTCGAGCCCACTTGGATTCTCAATGATCTCTTCGTTGTCCCAATGGCCCGTCGTAAGGGCGTTGGACGACTCTTATTGAAGCGTGCTCAGAAACTTGCCCTTGACACTGGCGCGACGGCGATCCTGCTCGAAACCGCGTCCAACAATCCTGCACAGACGCTGTATGAGTCGCTGGGCTGGAAGCTCGATCGGGAGTTCATGCACTATCAGTGGTCGCGCCAGTAGCGCGGATGAGAACGATTCGTGGATAAATCGTGAGCCAAAGCAAGATTCGAATGGGACTCAGACCTCGGAGTTCGCACCCGCGGGGAATTGTCAGCCGAACACGAGGTTAAGATTCCCCGAAAACGGAGAGCCTGGCGACATGATGGTCAGATTGAGTGACCCCGTCCCGCCCCCGGGAACCATCAACG
The DNA here is from genome assembly GCA_049584655.1 of Thermoplasmata archaeon. Lineage (GTDB taxonomy): Archaea > Thermoplasmatota > Thermoplasmata > Lutacidiplasmatales > UBA184 > Lutacidiplasma. The sequence goes on from JBAUYF010000007.1 coordinate 14,629, forward strand.
GTACTTGGACTCCGCTGAGGGCGAATCCGGTCGAATTGGTAACCACGCTCGCCACAGTACAGCTCGTTGAATTGTAGTTCGGTACTCCAAGGTCCAGCGTCACATTCGCGTGCGTCGAGCTGTTGTATCCTTGATAATAGATCGGATTAGCGTTCAGCCCACACACATTATCCGGTGCCCAAATATTGATGTCCCCGATCTGCACCGGCGGCGCCGGCGGAGCAAGAAGTTCGTAGGCGATGATGGCGATCACGATCACCACTACGATGGCCACAACAACCCCGACAACGAGAGGGGCTCTCGACTTCCGAGGCGGAGGCGGGATTCCCGGGGGAGGGCCGAATGAGCTAGTAGGAGGCGGAGGGAGCGTCCACGCCTGTGGCGATGGGGTGGATGGAAGCGGAGTAGCTGGAGCGTTGATCGCCGATCCGCAGTACGCGCAGAATCGCGCGTCGGGGTTGACCGGCGCGCCGCAATTCGGGCATCGGAGTGATTGCACGATAGTTACCCAGCGGTAGGCGTATTTCTAGACTTCTGGGATCGATTGGGTTCCGTATCGCTCCTCAACAGCCGTGGCTCATCATCCCGCCGCGTCGATTTTGTCGGGGACCCGATATCGGGCTCCAGGGTACTACCCGTATCAAGGTTGCCAAAATCGCTGCGTCGACAATCCCGCAGTAACTCAGGTCTACACAGCGACGGGGCTTAGGTGGCACGCCGCAATCGACGGAACCGTGGCTCGATGAACTAGAGGTCCTTCAGGATCCGGTCGATTTCGCGGGAGGCGGCATCCAGTTCCTTCGCTACTCGATTTGCGACCTTTTTGGCGGATCCAGCGGGATTTCTGGCGGCGACTTCGGCCTTATCGATCAGGCGCTTCGAGAGCTTTGCCGCGGCCGTGGCCAATTGTTTGGCCGCCTGCTTGGTGTCATTCACTGCGTCGTTCAGCGTATCAGATCCCATTGCTCACCTCAATTTCCGAATCGAAGACCATACTTACGGAATGCGGTCGGCGAAATCGGGAAAGATGGACGCTTCTACGTTCACGCCGGTAGGTGGCTGGAGTCGACTCACCGCCAGGACGCCTGCTATAACCCAACCCGTCTCGCGACGGGTGGCACGCGGTGCGAAGGGGGTGATTTGTCACACCCGTACCCCCCAGACCGGACGCGCAGGCAACGCGACAGATGCCGCACTAGATTCCACCGACCCGGTTCGGATCTCCGACAGGGGTTGCCACCTGATCCAGTGTCCGAGCTGCCCACCGCTCGTCCATCTGCTCGAATAGGGAGTGCAGGATCTCGTGCGAAAGTGTCTCGGCCACTGTAAGCTCCCGATGTTCATCCGGAAGGTTGAACAGAAGGATCCGATTGCGGGAGTAATTGAATGTCGCATCGACTCGCTCGAGGGAAGTTGGGTCTTTCCCGAACTCGCGGAGATAGGCCCGTGCCTTCGCTACCCAATCCAGGTATTCATGCGGAGTGCCAACTTGAATCAGGGGGTGAACAAATCCCCGCTTCAAGATCGGCGGAGTCGCGACAGGAGTCGGGGGGACCTTGGGAACTTTGGAGAGCGTACAGAGTGATTGCGTCAACTCAGGTGCTCCCGAGATTATCGGTCACCGGGCAGCCACTCAGGGATCTTGGGTCCGACATCCTTGAGCTACCTCATCCAAGACACCTCAGGGGCTGCTTGCACGATCGGGACCCAAAATTCCAAGCGAAACCGGTCCGAAGTCGCATTATCCTACGAGCTGAAACTTTCGGGTCTACGACGGGAGTTTCTTCGTCATGACGACATTCGTGGTCTCGTAACCCAGTTTGGAGTACAACGATCGCGCGGCGTTATTGTCGCCAAAGACGTGCAATGCCACGCGGTCGGCGCCGAGCCGTTGCGCTTCCTCATCCAATCGGTGGAGAGTAGCTTCCGCGTAGCCGTGTCGGCGAAACTTTTCATCGATTCCAATCCAATAGATCCAAATCCGGGTCAGTTTCCCGTCATGCTGTAGCATGTACCATACTTCTCCAACTCTACTCCCGGAACTTGCATCGAGAAGGATTCGGAGGTAGTGGTCCGGCGTATCGACACCGTTCGGCAACAATTTGGTGTGTTCATTCTTCGAATTCTCAAGTGCGTCGGCAGGGTCCCATCCGCCATTTTGGACGTGCCCGTCGGCGTACCGTTGAATCGAGCCAGGCAACCACTCCTCGAGCTGTTCGGGACTCATCGGCTCGAGTCGAATCATCGACTCGCCATCCGAGAACCCGTTGATAACCTCAGCGCAACTCGTTCGACCACCTTTCTAGAAGTACAAACGCGGTGCGCCAACTCGAGGGAAGCTGATTCCGCTGGGCCCGGTTGCGTGGATATTTGGGGTGCGAACCCAAATCATTAGCTCCTTGGGATTCTATCGAATATAGGGAGGTCGATGTCGACTCGGGCCCGGGGATCCTTCGACGTGACTCTGACCCCGGAAGGACCGGAAGACAAGACCGACGGCACCACGCTCGGTCGGTTCTCCATAGACAAGCAGTTTCGGGGCGATTTGGAAGGCACCAGTCGGGGACAAATGCTCAGTGCGGTAACGAGCGTCGAGGGCTCGGCGGGCTACGTGGCCATCGAACGGGTGGCCGGCATTCTTCAAGGTCGGCGGGGCTCGTTCGCACTCCAACACGAAGCCGTGATGTCCCATGGGGCTTCCGTCCAAACGATTCGAGTAGTGCCGGATTCGAGCACCGATCAGCTCGTGGGCCTGACGGGCCGCATGACGATCACCGTCGTCGAGGGGCTTCATTCGTACGAACTCGAATACTCCATCGATGCGACGCCGTAGGGCGGAGTCACCAGAGCGGGTACGCTACGGAATTGTGTTCGGATTCCACGACGTACGGAAGTCGTCATTCAGTGAGTCAAGCGCGGTCATGTCGGTCGCGCTGATCTCGAACCCCAACGCCCCCGCATTCTCGACGAGTCGCTCGCGGCGCACGGACTTCGGGATTTCGATAATGCTGTGCTGAAGTCCCCAGCGAATCATGACCTGGGCCGGCGTCCTGTGAAGAGATTGGGCGATCCGGGTGAGCGTGGGATCGGAGAACCGTCGTCCTCGAGTAAGAGGAGCATACGCTTCCAGCTGAATGCCGCTTTCGCGGCAAAATTGTAACAGGCCCTTTTGGTACAGAAAGGGACTGAATTCGACCTGATTCACGGCCGGCACGACGTCCGTCTCTTGCAGAAGCTCGTGAAGGTGCGGGATGGTGAAATTACTCACGCCGATGCTCCGTGACTTGCCGTCCTTGAGAATCGCCGTCAGCGCACGCCAGCTATCACGTCGTTTCCCCGATACCGGCCAGTGAATCAAGTAGAGATCTAGCGGGCCGAGGTTGAGGGCCGCATGGCTCCGCTCAAAGGCCTTGAGTGCCGTCTCGAATCCTTGATCGTTGTTCCACAACTTGGTCGTGACGAAGATCTCCTCGCGGGGGATTCCGGATTTTCGAATGGCGTCCCCGACTTCGGCCTCATTTCCGTACATCGCGGCGGTATCGAAGAGCCGATATCCGATATCGAGCGCCGTACGTACGGCCGTTTCGGTGATGGACCCGACAGGAGCTTGAAACAATCCGAGTCCGAGCACGGGCATCCGGACGCCATTATTCAGTGCCACGCGAGACTTGAACCCCAAGGATAGGTCGAATCCGGTCGCGGGGGCTCCCTCGGTCACGGGGCCTGTAGAATCTCAGCCCCCTATAAGCAAAAATCGTCCGCATCGAATTCGGACTCGAGCTATACGGCAAACCACCCAAGTTAGCCAGATCCGAAGCGCACCCTGAAGACGTGTCCCAGCCACTCCGGTCTCCTTGGCCGGCCCCGTTCATTGCACTGGACCCACGTTCGAGTATCGTTCCCGAAATCCAAGTGATACTCCCGCAGCGGTCGAGCGCCCTCAGGCCACGCGTAATGGATTTCGAGATGCAGATTTGTCTCTCCTCGGTGGAAGGCCGTTCGAGCGGCTCGCGAGCTGCCGCTCCGTTTCTCAAAGTGCGTTTTTTCGCAGGACAAATCGAATTTTTCACTCAGGTATTTATCCACATTCGTACGTATTCGCCCTAACGGAGTCCTCGCTGCCCGCGGGGATCGAACTTTAGGAGGGAAACACTGATGACCACGCCTTCTCGGGAAGGGTCGCGCGTCCGGGTTGCTCCTCCGAATTCGAGACGTTTTGCCTCCGTCCTTTTGTCGGCTAGCCTCGTCCGGGTCGTCGGCTGGCGCCAGGGGCACGTCGCGGATGCCACGCGTCGGGCTCCTTCCGGGGTCAGGCAAGGCGGACCGTGGGCGTTGAAGACCTGATTCTTCCAGCAGCGGTGGGCGGGGGCGTCCTCGCCGCCGCCGGGTTTGTTGCGTGGAGCGTCTACTCGCGATTCTATGTGGCCGTTCCGCCGAACCAAGCCATGGTTCTGTATGGCGCACGCGCCGAACGCGTCCGCAGCTTCCGTCGGGGTGATCCCGAAACCGTGTCAATTCAGCCTCCTCGGATCGTCGTAGGGGGTGGAAAATTTGTCGGACCTTGGACCAAAGGGATCGGCTATCTTTCTCTCGATCTGGTCAGCGTGGACGTCCACGTCCGGGCTACGGGTATGGGCTCCGACAAACCGGGAACCGGTTGGGAAGCTCGCGTGGGCTTGGACGTGAAAGTTCCCTCAGAGCCGCAGGCGCTGTTGACCGCCGCGGAGCACCTCTTGGGAAAGACTCCTGAGGAGATCCGTGCCCTGGTGCGTCACACAGTCGAAGGAATCGCGCCCACAGTGCTGTTCCGACTTCGTTCGACCGAGGGTCCGATCGATCTGGAACGGGTGGCGGACGAGCTCCAGGCGGCCCTCGGTCCGGATCTAATTGCAAATGGGCTCTGGGTGCAATCGCTGGCCGTCCGCGAACTGCGACAAGTCCGCGCCGATGCGGACTTAGCTACCCCGGCGATCGAAACGAAGGCTTCGCTGATTCACGAGGCGCATGCCACGTCGGGAGACGGCCGTGCATGGCTGGCCGGCGTCGACTTCCGACTGGCGCGGGTCGAACGAAGCCTTGGAATCATGGGGGCGGAAATCGTTCGCATGGCTCGCGAGAGCGCGGGCGCCCCCCTCGACGCCGGAGCCGTCCCCGTTTTCGATTATCCCCTTGGTACGGTCGTCGGACCCGAAGAGCTGACCGTCGACCCGTCGCGCGATCCTACTCACGATTCGATAGGGGATGACCCCCCCCTCCAGGCCCCCCGGGCCTCCTCGCGAGGCACCGGCGGGACCGGTGAGGGCCGAGGACACTCTCCGTCGGATTCTGAACGAGGTTGAGAACCATGTGTCCGGCAGCAATTTTGGGAGATCGAGCTTGCGGAAAGACAACGTTTCTGGGACTGCTCTACGCGGCCCAGGTGAAGTACGGAACGCGTGTACTGGATTCCTTCCGGTTTCACGCTCCGCTTCAATCGTTGCGACTGATGAGCCAAGTTTACGAGGGGATGAAAGACGCCCGATTCCCCGGCGCTACGCTCAAAGATGAGATGACGGAGATCGGATTCGTCTTTGGATACCGAAAGCCGCTTTCCGGCCGTTTACCTGCCGCCTTGAAGGACAAGAACTGGGTGAATCCATTCGCCAAGCTCCAGTTCGCCGCTTACGATGTCTCCGGGGAAGACGTCCAGGAGTTCATCGAAACCGGCGTTGCGGCCAGCCCCATCATTCAGCAACTGCTGAAGAGCCACGTCGTCGTCATTCTGGTGGACTGCAGCAAGATGACCACGGAGATCGATTCGCCGGTCTTCCGCCAGATGCTGAAGTACGACAGCGAAGTCGCCTCGCTGCTCGTGTCCCTGCAGACGTACAAACGACAAGAATTCAACCGAATGAAAGCCCAGGGCCTTAGCGTGGGCAACCCCGTGATCTACCCCGCGATCGTGTTGTCGAAATTCGACAGCATTCGCGACGAGGTACTCGTCAAGTTGGGCCTGCACCGCGGAGTACCCCAGGGCGATCAGAAGCGGAAGCGGAAGGAGTACGCGGAGGCGCTGCTAAGGGTCTTCATGCCGCAGACGCTTTCGCAGATCCGCGGAGGAAAGGTGGCGGGCGTCAATTTCGACCAAGCCGCCTACTTCTTCAGCTGGGTCCGGACGGAAACGGCGGAAGCGGGCATGCAGCCGGTCGGGGCACCCCGGATCGTTCGTAAGGGCTTCTCCGCCGATGGCGGGGCGGATCCAGACTTCTCGTACGACGACTACGTCGCCTTCATCGAGCACTTCCGCGACGTCGCGAACAAAGTGCCGGACGAGATCGTGGAGCAAGCCACCCTGCAAGCGCCCCCGGCGGCCGCGACGGCGTAGAGGGGGATCGGAGAGGAGAGCCGACGACAATGGCGAATGAGAATTCGATCCAGGCACAACACTGGATCTACGGCGCAAGCCCTGAGCGGGGCTACGGGATGAAGGCGGAGTCGCTTGGGCTCAACGGCCCCCTCTATACCCGATATCTGGGGGGCCACTTCACGCCCGTCCGCGTGGAGAAGACAGCGAACGGAGGGACGCTCATCGATGCCCGGATGATACATCCAGCCCCCGCGAATGATGAAGTGCTGTTGTCCGTCCTCGGGCGCGGGATGGCGGATGAATACAACCGACCGACCATCGCGAACCACACGGTCGTGCTACCGGCTAACGTTCTCCGAACGGGGCAGCTGACCTTTGCAGATGCCGAAGCGGCCGTCGTCGAATTCGACCATCACGTGCCCAAGGCGGCTGGCAAGATCGAGGCACTGACGATTCCGTTGCGACCGCCTCCGCCACCGGAAGAGCTCCCGGGGGTAGGCATTCGGAGGTTGATCACCAAAGCCGCGGTCGATACCCTGGCCAGTCGCTTCCTCGGCGACGGGCAGGGTCGAACCCTCATCCTCTGTCGGGGGAGTACTAACGGCTACCGCAACGAGCTGCTGTACAAGTTGGTCGAATTGCTACATGCGGGCGGCGAGATTCCGTTCTTCCCCGCGATCAGCGATGCGCCCACGCTGAGTGCCATGAATCACTTCCGGCTCGCGATCTCTTCGCGCGGGGTCCGAGCCGACGGCACGTGGACGCTCTTGGATGCCAGTATTGACCGAGCGGCTCTCCCTGCGATACGCGGCCGGACGCCGATCTACTCGCGCATCGCGGAGGCTTTCGCAGAGTAACCGCCGGCCCCCGTCTGCCACGGGCCGGCGGTCTTCGGCTGCCCCGGGGGACTTCGGTGGGCTCGGCGCTCGTCCTCGGTGATCGCGGATCGGGTCTCACGACCTTCGTAGGCTTGCTCTACACCGCGCAAGTTCGACTCGGCACGGAAGACGCCGACGAATTTCGATTCCACGCCGATCGGGAATCGCTTCGTCGACTGGAGGGGATTTACGTCGAGCTGGGGACGGGTAAGTTTCCCAACGCCGACATCGATTGGGAAGAACACCCCCTTTCGTTCGTGTTTGGGTTTCGGCGAGGCGCGCTGGGAAAGATCGGACACTCAGGCGGTTCGGAGGAAGCCGAATTTGCCCCCGTTCGCGTGCAAGTCGGGGGAATTCCCACCGACGAGATCGCGGACCTGAGGGATCATGATGCGGTGCTGGACGAACCGACTCGGCGCCTGCTTCGGAGCCCCGTTCTTCTTCCACTGATCGACGCCACGTGGCTCCCCCAAGACCCGTCGGCCATCGCCGGACTTCCGATTCGACGGTACGACCAACTGCTCGCGAAGACGCTCGAATTGCTCGGACGGTTTCTCTCCGCCGAACCGCGTCGGCGCAATCGTCGGATGTTCCCTATATTTGTCGTGACGAAGTTTGACCAGATCGCCTCCGAAGTGCTCCGAGCATTGGAAGCCCCTTCCGGGCCTCCCGCGGAATGGGGGTCGGAGGGGCGTTCCGCCGTGGGGTTACGACTCTTGCAGAGATATCTTCCCGAAACCGCCGGCTTCGTTCAGCGCCAAAAGACTGCCACTCTGCGCGTCGATTCGCCGGTTTGGTTCTTTAGCGGACTTTTGACCAGGGAGTCCGCGAACGGGTCGCTCGAAATTCTCCGTCGACGGCGCGGGGATTTTGGCGGTTGGGAACCAGAGTATCCGTTCGAAGAGTATCGAGGATTGATCGAACACCTGGGGCGCGTGGCGCAACGAATTCCGTCCTAATCAGGGCTCGCTCGCTGTCGTGCCAATGCCTTCCGCGCGGTAACGATACCCCGATGACCGTTCCCCTTCTCGAGTGACGATCCAGCCCGGAAGGGTCCATCGAAGATCGGGGGGCACCCAATTCGAGTCGCCCTTCACGAGCTCACCGAGTTCCGCCTCCAGGTACTCGAAGTCGGTGACGACCTCGGGGGCGAGCACTCCTTTCTGTAACAGGGTGGAGAGTAACGGGAGGCCAGCGGGCCGTCCTCTCCACTTGACAGCCAAGAACGACTTTCGGAAGTCCGCATCTTCCAACAGCGCCTGTCGGAGAGCCGGGTAGGCGGCCCGCTGTCGATAGTCCTTCGGTGGAGGCTCTAGGCGGCGCTTCTCTCGGCGCCGCGTCGCAAGCAGTCGCGCCCACTCGTCGGTTCCGATGGAGTCCGCTTCCCAGACCGAGGTCCCATCGATATCCTCTTCATTCGACTCCTCGGCTTCCTCAATCTCGCCTCGACCGCTGCGATGGGTGGAGAGGGCGCTCCGTTGAGAAGCGGAACCAACTCCACGGACCCCAGAATGCCCACTGACGAGCGCATACGCCAGAGCGGCGCCCGTGGCTCCCGGAATGGGCGGTCGAATCAGCAGCTCTTCGCAATCGGGATATCGATTCGGATGGAGCACGACAAATGGTCCGATGACTGGCGAACCGAACAGGAGGGCGAGCGCTTCATTAACGGTCTGAACTTCTCGACGAACGGCCAGCTCGCTCAAGCGCACTAGCGGCAGGGAGCTCCCCATCGTCCTCGGGTGGGTGGCTAAGTCGTCCAAGATTGCCTGCGAAGTCTCCGCCTGGATACGCTGAACTCCCGTGCGAGCAATCGAACTCTCGATAGCCCGGTCGCGCACGAGGGTGTGCCGCAAGCGGCCCCTCCAACGTCCGGCCCTGAGTGCTTCGTTCCGTAACGACCACAATCGCATGTTGAGCCAAGGGTGAAGATTCCCGCCGTTCACTCTCGAATCGGCAAAGATACCAGCCCATCGATCGGGCGTTCGTTCCGACCAGTCCGGTGTGTCGACGCTATGCCGATACCAATCGAGCACCTGGTCCCGGAGGAAACCGCCCGCACTAAGTGGATCGTCCACTTCCTGCTTGACGCGGCTTAATAAAATCTGAGCCCGATGGGCCAAACGCTCCAGTACAGACGGGTCCCCTCCAGCTTCCGCGACTAGTTCCAAGAAGTGGAACGCGTTCAATGCTTGAATGTCGAACTTTTCTGTCGGATCCATCGACACAAAATCCCGTAAGTGTCGCGACTGAATGGCCCGACCGATCATTCGCTCGGTTTCTTGGTGGGAATCGAGAGGCGGTAGCGAGTTCATCGATCCATCAGGAAGGTCGATCGTGTTTCGCGCGGGAATGATCAAAAATTTCGGGGAATAGCCAATAGGCTCCGACGCATCCCGCGGGTCCGACGGTCGGACGTCAAAGGTCCGAAGCCGCTCGACGCTAGCGCGGCGATCGCGGCGCCTCTCCTCGATCTTCGCGCGTTCTTCTGCGCGGCGGCCCTCCCGATCACGACGGATCCGGTCGGCTTCTGAATCTGTATTCATACGTGGGAATGCGGGCCGCATTCCTCTCAAAATAGAGGGGTTTCCGAGGGCATTAATCGTTTCGTCCGGGGGTTGATTCGCTCCCACGTTTCACTAGGATCGGAGCCCACAACACCGCCAAAAATTGCATCCGAACAAGGCAAACTCGCTGGCGAGTGCCATCGGCATCGGGGGGGTGAGGGCTTTAATCGGCTCCGCGTTCGTCGCCCGGAGGGCGCTTGCCGGTGGAAATCCAGGAGGAGGGCGTGTTTCCGGTAGCACGAGATGCTATCTGGAAGTTGCTCGACGCTCACTTGGACGATTCGGTCATTGGGCGAATCCACCCGCTGCTCAAGGGCCAGAAAACGATCAGTCGATCCAGTTCGGACGTGCTGGTGGACCGCTGGACGGACGTTCGCGGAAAGGTACTGAAGTCCCGGTGGAAGGTGACGGTACGTCCTCCCGACTTGTATCGATGGGAAATTGTGGACGGCGAAGGGCCGTGGACCTCTGGGAATTACGTAGAAAACTCCTACGAGGTGGTGTCCGGGGGCACGCGCGTGCGGACTCGCGGCGAGCTCAAGATCAACGTCGTTCCTTTTTTTGTCCCCCAAAAATCCCTCATCCGCAAAGTGCTCGATCAACTCGACAACGAAGATCTGGCCTTCCTTCGTGTCCGGTCAAAAGGGGCCGTGCAACCCGGCTGAAAGGGTGCGAGAGGAAAGCACAGCCCTCGGGTCGAACTCGATTTCCCTACGGCGGGGCCTCGCCGGCGAGGTCGTCGTCCTGCTCTACGTCGAGCAAGTGACCGAGCTTTCGACGCTTCGTCTCGAGGTAGGGTCCGTCGTAGGTATTCGGGGGTACGATCACAGGGATGCGGCCCGTGATCTGAACGCCGTGGCGCTGCAGGTCGAGGACCTTGTTCGGATTGTTCGTCAAGATCTTGATCGAGCGCACTCGCAACGTTGCGAGCATATGGGCGGCAATCCCGTAATCCCGCTCATCCGGCCGGAATCCCAAGATCTCGTTCGCTTGGACGGTATCGAAGCCGAAGTCCTGTAGCTGGTACGCTTTGATCTTGTTGATGAAGCCGATGCCACGTCCTTCCTGGCGGAGATAGAGCACGATCCCATTCTCCATCCTCCCGATCTTCTCAAGCGATTCGATCAGCTGGTCGCGACAGTCACACCGCAGCGAACCGATTGCGTCCCCGGTCAGGCACTCGGAATGGAGGCGGACCGGCACCGATTCCTGATCGATTACATTGCCGTGAATGAAGGCGGCGTGTTCTTTCTTGTCGAAGCTGTTCCAGAACGCGGCAACTTGGTACTCCCCGAAACGCGTCGGGAGGTCGGCGACGGCCGCCAGCCGGACACAGATTTCCGGGGCATCGGGACATTCATGGTCGGCATTCTCCCGTAGGAGCTCATCCACGATCGGCTTAGGAATCCCCATCTGAGCGCGCAGAGAACATTGCCGTTAAAAGGACGCGCTGACCCGCACTTCATCAGTCCCGGCAAGCCCCGCTGCGACTGAGCGATTGGTCGGGGGAAAACGCGGGGCTCCGCGGGGTGGGACCGTGGTACGATGGCCGCATCGCGACTTCCCAGCTATCCAAAGGAGGCAAAGGAACCAATCGGGGACGACTCGGTCCGCGACCATCTTAGGGGCGGGAATGGGAAGAAAGGTTCTTCGGCCAGAGGATTTCCACTACGGGGCCAGCCAAGCCGTGCGCGAGCTCAAGGCGTTCTACTCTGAGTTCCGGTACGGAGTACCCCCCACGTTCGCGTTCCACTGGTTGACCGATTTTGAAGAAGGGAAGGGACTCTACCGGTTGATGAGCCAAACTGGTCCCCTCCGGGTTCGGGTGCACGAGGAGGCGCGGATGGTCGAGCGCCTGGGGTGGAAACCGGTCTCTCGGTTCACGGTCCGGTTGACTGGCCCCCTGACGTGGACCCGCACGATCGAACAGTACGATGCGCATGGTAAGCTGCAAGGACACAGTTTCGTCGAGGAAAAACTAGAGGAATCTGATTCGGGAACCCTTCATCGGCTGGGCACCACGGTAACCGCCCGTACGTCCCTGTTTCAGATCGTCTACCTGCTGGGCGGGCGACGCTCGATGATCCAATCCCTGGATGAGCAATATCGGGACGTCAAGAAGCGTATGGAGTCCGACTTTCGTCGTTCCGCGGCTTCACCGTGAAGTGGCTGGGGCAGTTGAGTCTGCGCCCCTCGGTCGCTCGGAAATCATCGAGCGTCGAGACTGGCGGCGGACGACCAGTCCATCATGCGCCCAATGACCCCGTTCGTAACCGCTCCATCCATCACGATGCAAGATCCGGTGAGAAAGCGCTGCGGGGCGGCGATGAGATACGCGACCATGTCGGCGATTTCTTCCGGATGTCCCATCTTTCGGCCCGGTGTGATGCGTCCGACCTTTCGAGGATCGTGTGGGGTCGAGTCTACGAATCCTGGGAGGACGGCGTTCACTTGAATATACGGAGCCAGGGCGACGGCCGAGTGACGGGTGAGTCCGAGTATGCCGGCCTTGGCGGCGCAATACGCGGGTCCGCAATCTCCCGTCAGTCCACAGATCGACGAGATATTCACGATGCGCCCAGATTTCTGTCCCTGCATGATGGGGGCAACATACCGCGTGCACAGGAATGCCGATCCCAGATTGGAGCGAAGAAGTCGGCCCCAGTCGTCGTAATTCGCAACGTCGATGGGCTCGTCGGAACTCGCTCCGCCACTTCCACCCGCATTGTTCACGAGGAAATCGATCGTACCGAGGCTCGATTTCGCAAGCGCCACCGACTCGCGTACACTAGCTTCCTCGCCCATATCCCCCGGAAGCAGCATCGCCTTGCGACCTTGCGCTTCGATCATTCGAACGACGGATTCCGCTTCTTCCCGATGGTGCCAATAATTGATCCCAACGTTCGCCCCGAGGGCGGCCAATCGCAAGACAATCGCTCGACCAATCCCCGTCGCCCCACCCGTCACTAGCCCCGACCGACCCGCGAGCGGCTCCGGCCCCACCCAATCGACGGTTCCGGTGGGCTTAGTCTTCACGGGCATGACTCCCGTGTTCTTCTTCTGTTCGGGGTAAAAAAACGCACGGCGGAGTCGCGAAGGGGCGCGCGCTCGCTCCACCGGCTGCGGGAATAACTTGCGCGGTGAACTAACTCGATCGGGTGGAGGCGAGCGCGGTAACCAGGAGAATCGCCACGATCACGATCAAGAATAGGTAGAACCAGATGGACTGTAGCAAAAAGGCGACGGTCGTGTAATGGACCAAGAAGACGATCGAGATCAGTAGCGATAGGGGGAGGAAGACGACCAAGCCCACGCGAGAGGGTCGATTCATCCCCGATTCCTCAGATCGGTCGGTCTGATCCGCCGGTGTCGTACAACCACGGGGCAGTGAAATCTTCGGACCGCGGTACTCTCGGACCCAACGACGGGCATAGACCAATGCCTCTAGCTCGGTTTGCGCGGAACAGTCGTGGAAAAGACGTTAAGAATGGTCCCCAGGTCCACTCGCCCCGATGGCACGTCCGAAAATCGAGTTCGTGTATAGTGGCATTCGCGTTCGCAATCTCGCGAAGGCCGTGCGCTTTTACCGCAAGTTGGGCTTCCGTATTTACCGCCGGGGGAAGATGGAGCATGGAGGAGTCTGGGTCCATCTTCGATTCCCCGGCACCGTGAGCCGACTTGAATTGAACTTCTATCCTCGCGGGAGTCGATTTTACGAAGCGATTCGCAAGGGAACGGAATTCGACCATTTCGGCTTCCGTGTATCCGATGTCGAAGCCTGGACCCGCCAATTGCGACGATGGCACTTTCCAATCGTGGCCGTAGTCCAGGAAACGCATGAGAATCTCGTGTACACACGCGACCCTGACGGTAACTGGGTTGAATTCTTCGGCCCCGTCGCGTCGAAGAAATCCCTAAGCTAGCCCCGATCCGAAGACCACGACCCCAGAGTATTCATACTCCCGGTGAATTGTGAAAACTGGCCACGGGCCAGGAGGTTTCTGGAGATGACGGCGCGCTGTGATTCATTTGATACTCCGGAAACCGACTGAGTAACCCGTTACTCGCGTCGGTTCCGGCTCGCCCTCGAGCCGAACAATCCGAGGAACCACCACACAAAACACAACGTGCCGAACGACGCGTACCTTGACGCGAGTGTACACTGGAAAGTTCGATCCGGAAACGCGACCCTGCATGAACAGCGCTACTCGGAGGTCGTCGAGTCGATACTCGATACGGGACTGGCCACTTCGGTGGTGCAGCAGATCGGTTCTGGAAAGGAAGCTGGCGTCTTCGCATGTCTGAACGGGCCGCATTTGATCGCCGTCAAGGCGTATCGCTTCTACCAGTCGAGCCACCGAGGGGGTCGACCGATCAAGCAGGAATCGATGGGCCGTCTCGCGTTGGAAGAGTTGGCGCTCTTGACGCAGGCGTGGACCGGAGGCGCCCGCGTGCCCCGCCCCGGTCGTCGCGTGGAGAACATGTTCTCGATGCAGTATCTTGGGTCGGTCGAGGGGCCCGCTCCCCGGCTCAACGACGTCGCCCTCGAGGCTCCGGAGGAGTTTCTCGCCGAGTTATTGGCCAGTACGCGCAAGCTCGCCGACGCGGGCGTGGTCCACTCCGATCTGAGTCCCTTCAACATCCTCGTTCACGACGGGCTCCCCTGGTTCATCGATCTGGGCCAATGCGTACGGGTGGATCGAGTCGGTACGTCCCCGTGGATCCGGTTGACGGAGGCCGGAGACGCGCTGCGAAGCGGATTCAAGACGTTCGACCGCTATTTCCGGAAATATGATCTCCGTGTGGATGTCGAAGCAGAGGTAGCGGCTATCGTGACGAAACTCGATCGTTTCGGCGTCCTGCGCTAATCTCGACCTTCCTTTCGTGCGGAATCCCCGGATTTCGTAGGCGAGGCTACCACCGAGCTCCCGGACTATCGCGACCGGAACTAACTCGGTCGTAGGACTCCACCGCACGAGCGAAGATCTCGCGTAGGCGCGGGGCCGCACGTTTGACGTGGCAGATGCGGGCCGTATGGTAGCCGGCCTCTCCCATACGTCGGGCGCGCTCCGGCTGGCTGAGGAGCGTCGCCATGCTCGTCACGAGCGCGCGTACGGAGCCCGGTCGCACGGCGTATCCGTTGAAGTCGTCATTGACGAGTTCCGCCACCCCGGCCCCTTGGCTGACGACGACCGGGAGTCGATGCATCCATGCCTCAATGACCACGAGACCGAATCCTTCCCACGGGGCCGGATGGACGAAGAGACTTGCCCCCTCGTAGGCCGCCCGGAGGTCCTCATTCGAAACGTTCCCCGTGAGGATCACCGATTTCTCGAGCTTGAGATCTCGAATCTGCACGCGCAAGCGTTGCAGCCAGGCGTCTGACTTCGTCGGCTCGTTGATCTTCGATGCTTGCCGCGAGGAGAAACTCTCCCCCCCTACGAGTACCAAGCGATGGTCCGGAAATCGATCCCGAAGTTGGGCGAAGGCGGCGATGACCAAGTCGTGGCGTTTCACGGGATCCATGCGGCCGACGCATAGCGTGTACGGAGCGTGCCCGACCCCGCTCCGTGCTCGAAACTCCGCGATCGCCCGGTCGGAAGCGGGGCGATTCTCGTTCGGATCAATATACGGATAGACTTGGAACGCTCGTCCATGGAATCCGTGCCGGATCAATTCCTCGAGGCCCGCGCGGGTGCTCACGACGATGGCGTCAAATCCCTCCATCGACCGAAGGAAGAATCGACGCACGGGCTCCGGATAACCCCGAAATTCGAGGGGAATGTGCCAACGCATGAGCGCGGGTGAGGCCGACCCGATCATGCCGCCGACGAGGATCTGCTGAAAGTCGTTCACATAGAACAGGTCGTAGTCGTTCATGTGATGGAGCAAGTGCTGCGCGGTACGGTGGTTGTACTCCACGAAAGCCTGGTACTCTTCGGGGCGGAACGGTTCGAGTCCCCGGGGACCATGAAAGGAACGCCAGACGGCTTCCTTGAACGAATTGTAGCGCTCGCGGAGATCGGCTTCGAGCGGAACGGTTTCAACGGTGTATCCTTCGTCGATCGTGAACTCCGTCGGAAGGTCCGGCCCTTGCTGCACGACCCACCGAGGATTGGGTGCAATCCAGTGGCCTAAGCCAGTCCGCAATAAGGATCGCATCATTGGAACCACCCCGCCCACGTTCGGAATGTAGTCGCGCCCGACCTTCCAGGGCCCCCGACGTGGCGGCGAGCGCCCACCGATTGGTTGGATCGGCGGCGTTTGCGAACTGATACAAATTCTGAGCATTCTCACCGATCCTACACCGGGCGGATCTCGTCGTTCCCTCCCCGGTACCTCCGGAGGTCTTTAGCTCATTTGGGCACGGTACGAGCTCGGCGATCCTCACTGGCTTCAGTCGACGAATTAGATGCGGATTCGTGCTCTCGGAGAGGAAGTACACCGCGAGGATGTCGCCGGCCCACGCGCGAATCGCCGGCATTTGCCGAGCAGTCTCAATGGCGCGCGACCAAGCTTGCACGGTAAACGCCTAGGACGGCGATGGAGACGCCGACTCCTAGGAGTCCTACCGGTACCCAAATTTCGTGGGCCAGGGTGCCGATCGAGACGCCAATGCCGGCGGTTGTCCAGAGGAAGCCTGCGCCTGCGAGTGCGGTTGAGAGTTCGAATCGACCCGCTCCTACGGCGACGGCGGCGGCGAGAAAGAAGATGACGCCCAGCACCGCAAGAAAGGTGCCGAATCCGAGGAAGGTCATCAGGCCGGCTACGGCGGTCAGAACGGCGAGGAGCGTGGCGGCGGTCCACCAAGCCACGGTGTCGGCGAGGTCTGGGAATTCCGAGGTTCGGTAGGATCCCGCGGTAGCGACGCGTCCGCCGACTCGAAAGACGGGAGTGTCAGGGCGCGGTTCAGTGGTCACAGCGGTAATGCTCGGATTCCACACGCACACTTATCCTAAGCCGAACGGAGCGGAGTCCCCTAGCCTACGTGGCCGGGCGAGTCCGTTCAGAGAGCCAAATACAGGAAGTACGCCGCGAACGCCAGAAGGAAACCTGTCGCGACAACCACGACGGTCGATTCGAGCTGTGGGCGCGACTGCACCCCCCGATGGACCGCCGTCGGGAAGACGACGATCCAGACTGCGATGGCAGAGAAGAGACCTACGAACAGGACCAACCCTCCCAGAAAAGCGAAGGCGAGCCCAGCGGTGAGCCACCAAAGAATTTGAAACGGATTTCCGATGCCCAGTAACAACGCTTGCGCGTAAACTCGGATGCTCGACGGGGTGGCTCCGGCGGGACCCCGCCTCGATCGGAGCAGCAGGATGGCGTACAGCGTCATGACGCAGGCTCCCGACAGGTAGACGACCCGAATCTCGGCCGTCAGGCTGACGGAGGATCGGAGCAGAAAGACGACAGCTCCGAGTACGGCGTCGGCGCTCATGGCACCCGCTCCCGCTACCACGCCGTTGCGTAAGGACCGAACGGCCTGGCTCGAGATGAAGGCATTCATGGGACCCGGCGGGATCGTCAGGGAAAAGCCGAGGGCGAGCCCGAGCAGCAGGAAGTAACTCGTCTGCAATGGTCTCCTCCGTCGTCGGCGAGATTATTTCACCGGGAGAATTCCCGCATCGGTCGGCTGACTCGGGATGGGGATGCGGTTTAGGTTCCGAACGTTCGGGTGACGCGAACAGTTCCTGCCAATACGAAGGCGGGCGCCAACAACGCGAGGACCGGCGCCGCGAGCAGCAAGTATTGCGCTCCCTCGAAGGGGGTAAAAAGGAAAATGAAGGGTCCGACCAGAACCAAAAGTAGGATCGCATAGAGCGCGCCCCCGCCAGAAAGAGCCGGTTGACCGTATCGGGCGGCGCTCAGAATCAAACCCGCCACAATACCCACGGCGCCTATCCAACCCAACCAGAAACCAATGAGTGCGATCGAGGCGCCGATGGGCTGCGTAGATTTGAGACAGGAGTAGATGTGCCCCGGTTGACCTCGTAGGCACGAAACCATGCTATTCGCCGAGCCGAGCACGATGGCGGCGACAATGACGATGAGGAGGAACCCGATGGATCCGATCAAACAGAGTATCGAGGCAACGCGAAATCCCCCCGACACCTTTCGGAGGGCCGAAAAGGCCCGTCGATACTCGAAGAGGGATACGAGGAAAAGCAGAGCTCCGGCGAGCAGGGCGATACTGACGACATCGATGAGCGAGTTGCCGTAGGTGAAGAATCCACCCGGCTCGTACGTGCTAAGCCAGAGGAACGTTACCGGGAGAACGAACAATGCGATCGCTGCTGCCAATCCCAGACCGGCCCCGGTCCCGAGGCGCCGAACTCCTCGTTGGTCTTCCTTCAAGATCAGGTGGCTTGCGATCATATTGTCATGCTGGAGGGAGCTCCCCGGACCAGGGCGCGGGAGAGTCAGAGAGCCCAACTCGGTGGCAATCGGGAATCGCCGGGAGATTATCTACCCAACGGACCGGACGAAATGATACCCATCCGGAGGCACGCCCGGTAACTTAGGTAGGGCGACCCACGTATCCTAGAAAGTCAGGGCTCGGAGTTCGACGACCGTTTACGACCGAGCCGGAGTTCGTACGTAACCCGCTTCATAAGCCAAGTGGATGCGACCGCCACCGGGGGGCTCAACCGGCCCCGCAGTGGAGCGAACGTCGCGGCATGTTCAATGTGGAAGTAGTCGTCGCGCTCGCGATTCTCGCCGGGCTAATGGCCGGCGGGAACTCCTACATCTTTGTACAGTTCTTCCCCCGTCGGGGGGGGACCCCCAATTTGGGCCGGGCGATCCTCGTAGCGGGGCTGCTCGGTTCGTCCCTTTGCGTCTGGCTTGCGGTGATGTGGGCCGTCGTGGTACCCAGCTTCGGAGCTTGGCTCGCGGTCTTCCTCGGTATGAATTCCATGATGGTGGCGGTTGGCGTCTGGTTCGTCGCCATCTTCCTTCGCGCAGAAGAAAGGATGGTGCCTTCCGGGAGCTGGGGTTGGGCGGCAACGTTGTCCCTCTTGGTGATCGGGAATGAACTATTCATGGGAACATCGTTCGTCGGAGCCGTGGGAGGTCCCGGCGCTCTCTTGGCGGGATCCACTCCGACCCTGATCTCGGGATTCACGGCGTCCGTCAACTCGTTGTGGTTCTTCTGGGCGATGCTCGCAAATCTGACCTGGCTCGTCCTCTGGCTCCCCCTCGCTCGGAACGAAAAGGAGGCGTTGCTTGGTCTGAGCTCCGTAACGATCGTAGGCCCCTGGGTGCTTTGGAGCCCGTTCTGGGGACCGCTGGCCCTCCTCCTAGTGGTAGTGATGGTGGCCCTTCTCGTACTTCGATCGTACCGCGCCACGACCCAACCCACTGTCCGCTACTCCAGGATCGTGACTGGGTCGATTGCGGGGCTGGTGACCGTCGCGGGGGGCGCGACCATTGCCGGGCTGACTGCTGATTCTCCATTCGGATCCCTCGCGTGGGCATCGGCTGCCTTCTTCGTTCTCTTCTTCCAACTCCTGTTCTTGTCTCAGTCGGCGTTGAAGCATACGACGCCGGCCGCGGCCAGCACCTCCCTACCACTCACGGCACCTAGCGCCGCCTCCGAGTGAAAGCGAGTCGAGGGCGTCGAGAGCTGAGTGCTCCCGTTTGGCGAACCCACCGCCGATAACGGGATCGAGCTCCTGCCCAGGCGGATGTAATGAGGGTCGGTGGCTCCTACCTATGGAAGTTCAATGCCGGCCTCATGTCCCGATTGCGGTGCCCAGGTGGAGTACGTCTCCGAGCCGGCACGCCTCCTCTCCGGCACCTGCGGGTCCTGCCATCACGAATTCACGATTGTGGGGGGTCACCTCGACGTCAAGCCCGCACCGGATGCCCGGTCTCGGGCGGAGGTCGGCGCCGAGGGGCCAGCGGCTCCGCAAGGGCCGACCTGCCCAGATTGCGGCGCCCCGACCGCGTTGAGGGTGACCTCCTCGCGTTCGATTGAGTCGGTCTGCTCCGACTGCGACTCGACGCGTATGTTCGTTCTATCGGACGGAAGTCGACCACCTGCGCGCGAGCCCCGATCCGATCGGGGTTGGCGCGATGACGGGGATCGTCGAGCGCCTTCGGCCAGTCGTCCCTGCCGGCAATGCGGCGCCCCGCTGACTTTCACCACGGGTGAAGACGGGCTGTTGACGGGAGAATGCACCCAGTGCGGGAACCGGTTTACGCTCCCCGCACGCCGTGACTCAGGGGGCCCGCGCAACGATCGCCGCGAGCGCCCGTCATTCGGACGCAGCCGTCCCTCCGGATATTCCGGGGGTCGGAACTTCTCCCGCGGCTCGGGGCGACCTCCATCCTACGAGCGAAGGGGCCGACGGAACGATTCGTCGGACGATGCGGAGGCGCCTCGCCGTCGGCGGCCGCGGCGCGAGTAGGGCTTCTCTGGAATTCGCGAAGGGTCGTTGCGGGATTCTTGGTCGATTGACCCGTGCTGAAGGAGCAGGACGCTCGGAGCGGGACCTGTCTGCCGACCGGGTGGTTCGGTCTAAGTGAATTCTTCCCGAGCGAAGAAATAGAGACCCGCCAGCGCCGTGAGCACGAAGTACCCCGCCATGATGATTAGCCCCTCTAGGTAGGTGGGCGCGTACGTCGTGACGGTCGTCGTTCGGCCCCGCGGGCCGGTCATGGTGGAGGTCGACACGTGCGCCGGTAGGGTGGAAAGGAAGGGATACGTGATCACCTGCTGGGCATACGTGATGATGAACCACGGTTCGATCTTCACGAGCACGGTGATTAGTTCTTCGATGATCGAGAATCCGAACAAGAACAAGACGGCGACGACGAGGACGGCGTAGAGGCTGTTCTTGAACATGGAACTAAAGAGAAAGACAGCGCCGAGCAGGGCGAGCAGGTAGAGCACCGCGATGGCGAAGGATTCGAAGAGCGCTACGGGAAACGCATTCACCCCGAGGTAGACGGCTCCGTTCGCGAGGAGGATCGCGAGATAGACTACCACGGCAACCAGGGAGGCGATCAGAGCCGCGAGGAACTTGCCCACATAGACGCTGTCGCGACGGATCGGGAGGCCCATCAGGAAGTATCCGGTCTTGTTCTGGAACTCCCCTGCGATCGCGTCCCCGCCGAAGATGATCCCGGCGAAGATGATCACGACCGTCACCCCGCCGCCCCAGAACGACCCATAGAAGGCATCGGAACTCGCGGTCAACCCCGACACCGTGGAGGAGCCATGGAAGTACGCCAGTACGAACGAAATGATGGCACCGATCGCCGCCACGATTGCCATCATCAGCACGAACCGACGGGATCGGAGATAGTCCCTGAGTTGGTACCGAGAGAGGATCAGGGCCTGCGTCAGCGTGTCGGGAACTGAACCGATCGCCCCGTCCCCTCGAGGCGCGTTGGCGATCGCCGTAGCCGACGGAGTGCTCATGCGTCCCCCACCGAGATCTCACGCAAGTAGACCTCCTCCAGCGCCGATCGCGATTCGCGGAAACTGAGAAGCCCGAGATGGAGCGCTGCGATCTTTTCGAGCAGTACGCTCTGCTCGGCCCGTCCCCCTTTGACTTGCAACGAGATCCGTTGAGAAGCGACGCGCGTGACGCCGGCCACCTCTGGCAGCCCGGCGATCGTGCCGTTTAGGACCGCGTCGTCTATGGGGGCAGCGAACTCGGCCTCGACCGATTGGACCCCGCCGCCTAGACGTCGCGTGACGTTCTCCAGGGAGTCGGCGAAGAGTAACTTCCCATGGTCGATGAGCGCTACGTCGTCACAGACGTCGACAACTTCGCTGAGGATATGACTGCTCATGAAGATCAGACGATGACCCTTCTTGAGACCACGAACGATGTCGCGGACCTCCGCCATTCCCCGAGGGTCGAGCCCAGTGCTCGGCTCATCGAGGATTACGACCTCGGGGTCCGAAAGGAGCGCCGCGGCGATGTTGACGCGCTGTTTCATGCCCTTGGAGAAGCGGCCCACTTTGTGGGTGGCCCATTCTGACATCTTCACTTCCTCCAAGACGATAGCCGTCCGAGAGCGGATCTCCTCCGGCCGCATCCCGCGCAGGGCGCCGCTCATCTCGAGAGCCTCCCGGGGGGAGAGCGACGGGTAGATCTCGGGGGTTTCCACCAAGTCGCCGCAGGACGCGAGGGCCCGTCGACGATCCGCTTGGACGGATACACCGTTGATGAAGGCCTCCCCTTCGGTCGGAAAAATCAGGTCCGTGAACATCTTGAGGGTGGTGGTCTTTCCCGCCCCGTTCGGCCCTAGGAATCCCATACATCGGGCTCCTTCGACCTTCAGATTGAGATGGTCTAGCGCCGTGAACGCGCCGAACCGCTTGGTCAGATCTATCGCTTGAACGCTCGGTGACATAGTAGCCCAGTCGCGGGGGTTGGGTCCCGGGAGTTGAAAAGCGTAGCTGCCTATGCGCAGCGCAACCCCGCACGAAGCGCTACTCGCGGGGCACAAATTCCTCCCGGATCACGATTCCTGGACCACCAGTCGAAATAGCCCATCGCGTCAACCGCCGCGAGCTACGGTTGGCGGTCTTGTCCGAAAAGTAGAGGATCCCGGGCCCGGTGGATCCGCGGGCGGTTACCACCGCCCAGCTCGGCCGCGCGGGAGTTTCCCGGTAATCTAGCGGAAGTGGCGCGAAACCGCGATCAGGTAAATCGCCAGGATCAACGCCACGATGAATCCGAATGTGATGAACGCTCCGGCCAATCCGTAGGACACCATCTCAAAGATCAGGAAGATGAGCGTAAGGACCAGGGCCCATAGACGCAGATGCCAGAGACCCACCGCGAGGCCGAGAATAATCAGGCCCACGATGAGCACGATCAGCCCGCCAATGACCCCCGAGAACCCGAAATGCCCGAACAGGTTCCCTCCTCCGTACTTGACCCCAATCGAGGAACCCACGGCCAGGAAGAGGCCCAGCAGGAACACGACGAACCCATAGATCCCGATCAACACGGCGAGGATTGCCACGCCCAAAGGTCGGGAGGGCCGGGTCTCGTAGACCGCCGTGGTGGGTTCTGCCGTCATTGAGTCTTAACCTCTCGAATCGTTGGGAACCCGAGGGGGCATATGAACCCTCGTTTTGGTGTATATTTCGAAAATCTTGCCGCCGAGCGGGTAATCCGGCCTTCTCTTAGGCGATTATGTCAGAGGTTCGGCTTCCAAACCGTCTGTTCGGAGGGATTGTATAGGTTATACGTCATGGGCGCGCGACGGAGAGTCAGATCTGACTTTCTGGGCCTCCGCCGGGGTCGTGATACCTCCGGATGCGGCCGCGATCGCAGCGGAGGTAACATACGAAAGGACGAAAATGGTCGCCATCACCGTAACGATCCCGAGAAGCTCTACCCCCATCTGCTGAACGGCTGAAATCCCACCCCCGAAGAAGAGGCCATTTGGTAGGTTCGGGAACCCCGACCCTTGGGCGAAAGCATGCTGCGCGAACAGGGGAATCATGAGAATGCCGAACAGTCCACCGACCAAGTGACCCGGAATCAGGCCGACGGGGTCTGAAAACCATCGGACTCGTGAGACCAGGACCTCCGCGTAAACAAAGATCGGGCCGCACACCAATCCCAGTATCAGGGCGCTCGCGGGCGATACGAAGCCCGCAAGTGGGGTGATGACGATGAGCCCCATAAGAGTTCCATTGACGGCCCAGGGGAGGTCCGCTGAGCCGCCCCGGCGGAAGAACTGGACCGCCAATACAGATACCATCCCGGCGGCCGCTGCGATGAAGGTCGTCAGAACGACTACGATCGCTTCCGAATTGAACTGTAGGACGCTCCCCGGATTGAAGCCAAACCATCCAACCCAGAGAAGAAGGATCGATAGGGCGAGCCACCCCGGACGGATAGACAATGGCGTTTGCGGGGAGGTAGTATAGCCTCGAGCTCTCTCTTCTCGCCAGACTTGGGCGAGGATGCCCAGGCCAGCGGCGCCGGCGGCCCCATGAACGACGAGGCCACCCGCAAAATCAACCATACCGATTTTGGCGAGCCATCCCGTCGGATTCCAGATCCAGGCCGCGGGGATCGTCCAAATGATCCCAAAGTAGACCACCGAGTAGATCGCGAACGAGGTCAGCTTGACCTTACGCAACACGACGACGCCTACGAGCGCCAGAGTTACGGATGCGAATGCCGTTTCGAAGAGGAAGTAGGTCCCCATCGCCAGCCCGGTGCCGAAGTAGGCCGGCTGCATCGACCACCAAGGCGTATCGAAAGCGTTCGAGTAGTTCGGAGAGAATCCTCCCAGGAGGAGCCCGGGACTGTACACAGGGTTTCCGATGAGCCCCGACAGGGTGGGGGCGAACCCGAGGTTGAACCCCACGATCGCCATGACGACGAGGGCGAGCCCGCTCATCAGCAGAGTTTTGAGCAGACTTCGGTCCAAGGATTCCCCTAGCTCACCGACCTCGAGGAAGCCGACCGCAAGGGTCATGCAGAAGACCAGGAGCGCCGCGATGAGAACCCAGAGATTGTTGTCTAGGTAGGTCGGGTCGAATAACATCGTTGGATTCCTTGTTCTCGTCGGCTCGAAGACCGATCCGGGTCCAGACGCCCCGTGAAACACCGAATCGTCCCCTTTTTGAGCCCTCGCTTCGAGGCGAGGGGCCGCACTGCGGCTCTAAGGTTCCGGACTGCGGAGCTCGCCGGGGAAAAATATCGGGCCGGCTCAGTCGGCCGATGCGTGGATCTGGGAACCCCAAGAGATGAGGGCGATTTCCGCGCCGATTCGCGGTGCGTCTACTTGCCGTATGCGTTGGAGGAGGTCTTTGCGCGCGGCGGGTGTGAGGACGGTGTCGAGCGTCCGATAGACCTCGTCCTCTCGTCCGTGGTCCTCCTCGATGCGATCGGCTTCCTTCCGAACCAGGTCGGCCATCTTGAGGGCGTCCGGGCCGGCGGGCGGTTTTCCTTCCTTCATCAACTGTCGGATCTGACGCTCGAACTCCTCGGGCTTCCGCTGCTCCTTAGAGCAGCGTTCGAGAAACGCTTCCAGCTCCACTCGGCCGAGCTGGGCCAGCGCATCCTGCACCATGCGGTCGTTTACGAGGTGGGTTTCGATCAAGTAGCGATGATGTACGTCGAGCAAGCGCTCGATCCGCTTGAGGTCCATGCGCTTCGAGCGTTGAAGCACCTCGGCCGATTCTCGCAGACGGGCGGCCATCACATAGAGCAAGGTGTGCTGCCGATACATTTCGAGGATCAGGTCATCCTTTGAAAACCCCTCCGGCCCGCGGTGGGCTTGGGCGGAAGATGAGGCAGGCACGACCGCAATAGGAAATCTGGAGTATTTGGCAAAGAGCTTCGTCGGCGAGAGGCCGGGGTCTCGACCTATAGCGTGAAATGCGACGTCCGCAGCGATTCGATCTGGTCCGAGATGATGGGCCGACCGAGCCGATCGCGAATTCGCCGACGCTGCCGACGCCGCTGCGCGCGTACTGCGGCCGTCCAGGCGGCGACGTCAGGCGCGTCCCGTTCGGGTCGAATCCATTGGATCACCTGATCCAGGTCGTGGAGCTTCCCCAAGTCCCGCTGCAGTCGGACGAGCTGCTCCTGCGCGTCTACGGGACGAGATGTAGCGAGGGCTTCGCGGAAGAGCCGCATTTCGCGGAGCTCCTTGCGCAAGTCATGCAATCGAGGGGTCGATACGCGGGCGACGGCTCGGTCGAGCGATCGGGAGACCTCGTCCACGCGTCGGAGGAACTCGGCCTCTGTTTGCAGCATCCAGGACCGCGGGTCCGAGGCTTCGTGTGCTTCGCGGACCAGACCCCGCAACGCGGCGAACGTCTGATCGTCCGTCAGCGCTTGCGCGAACTTGGCCAGCTTGCGTCGACCGGCGCGAGCCTCCTTCCTAAGTCGCCCGCGCGCGTTCTGAATGCCCTCGGGGCCGATCGATCGCGAATTTCGAGGGGCTGACGGCAGAACCGAAAGACCGACATCCCGATCACGCACTTGCCCGCACAGTCGAGCAAACGTGTTCACCCGCGCCTGGACCTCCTTCGCGAGCTTTCGCGATTCCGGCGAAATTGAGGCACGCCAGGGGCGGAACAAGACTGACAGGCGACGCAGGTCCCGGTGCAACACGTGGAGCGGCTCCTCGCCAATGGTGGGACGGATGGCCAATGCCGCCACGCGGGACTCGATCGACCCGACCAACGATTCGTACCGTTGGAAGGCGCGTTCTTGATCGTCCGCAGGAATCATGGGAGTTCGCCGACCCCTTTCCCTTTCATTTAACTTGCTCTCGAGACTTCTCAAGGCGCAGAGCTGGTCAAATCGTGGTATAACCCCAGCAAGAGAGTTGCGGTAAACTTACCGGACCTCGACGATCGAATGGCGGATGAACCGAGACGCCGCGCCGTCGACCGATTCGACCAAATTCCTAGTAAAGGTCGCGCCAACTGACGGAAAATTAATCGTGTAGCTCACAGCGCTACATTTGAGGATTGATACTTGTCATGTTGTGCCGTGGCTCGGGGTTAATTGAGCCAATCCGGATTCCACTTTCCCAGTCAGCGTCTTCGCTAAATACCCCTTCGGAGCTGAACAATCGAGGCAAACCATGGACACGGAGGGAGACAATGCTGCAGATGCAGATAGCCCTGCAGAACGTAGCCATCCGGCGAGCCCATGCGGACGCTCGCTTCCGCGGTCTTCAGGAGTACCATAACCTGGAGACCCCGCGCGAGGAGTCCTTGTGGCTCGTCGCGCAGGCACGAACCAACCGAACGACGGTGCCCGCACGGGAATCCGGCGAGTCCCGGTCACTCCGGACTCGGCTTGCGGAGTTCCTCCGCATCGGGGTCTGACACCGAACCTGCCCCTAGGGCACCGTCGAACCCTTTCCCCCGATTACACCGGGGGAACTACTGAAACCGGCTTAGGAGCGTCCTTTCGGAGTCCTCTTTCTCTTCAGACGGGCCTTGGCGGCTCGCTCCTTACGCTTCTCAGCGGCCGTGGGCCATCGGAAGAGCTCGATCCAATTTCCGTCGGGATCTTTGACGTCCGCCACCCATCCCTGGCTCACTTTGAGGTCGACCTCAGTAGGACGCGCCCCGTGACCAAGAAGACGGTGATATTCCGCCTCCAATCGGGCGGCCGAAACACTTCCGAGGAGGAATCCAATGTGATCGAGTCCCTCCCCTGCAGCGTACGGGGCGGCGAATTTCGACTTGCTCGGGTACCAGTTGAGTTCCAGCCGTTGGTGCGACTTGGGATCCTCTAACAGTACCCAGATTCCAGCGCCCCACTTTCTCAAGTCGCCTCGAGTCACCTCCCGCAGTCGAAGTCCTCTCGTGTAGAATCGGAGCGATCGCGCCAGGTTCGTCACTCGGATTCCGGTGTATCGCAGCGGCATGGAGGCTCGAACGACTCGCTCAATTCAAGGTTTCCGCCTTAGGCCTGGCGCCCAAATTGGATTCACGAGAGATCCGTGGAGTTCGCCGGACGCCGCCTGGGAGATGTGTAGGGCATACAGTTCAATTCGCAAACTCCGGGGTGAGTGGGGAATCGAGCTTATGGGAGGTTTTGGCCCATCTCAGACGACTAGAACCGTTTCTTGTCAACCAGGTCTCCGGCAGCCTCGACATCGTCGCCATTGGAGAGCTAGGTCTATCTTGGTGAAAGTTTTTGATTTTGTGGGACGATGGAGTTCCAAGCGACGCGCGCCCCGATCCCCGCGGAGGGGATTATCTGCCCCGGGTGTGGGGAGTCGATTCATCGGAAAACCGTCGCCTTTCAGTTGTCTGGCTTGCCTTTGATCCTCCGCTCCACAATGGGCGAGGCACGATACCACGGCATTGAGTGCCTTCGGGTCGACGCCCGCCGACGTTACCGTGCCCAGTTCGAGTTCAAGTCGAGCAATCGATTCGGCTGGCAGGCGCATGCGGCTACGAACGATGAGCGGCTCCTCACTCTGAAGCTGCTGTCCGAGTGGGCCGAGGCGCGCCGGACCGCTGAAACGAAGTTGCCCGCGCAATAACGCCCTCCTCGGATTGTGAACGACCGCCCGCTCCATCGGAGTACGGTCCGCGAGACATCCGCCTAGACTCAAGTAACACTGCGGTCCCACCCCGAGGAGGCGGGGAGTTCACGTTCCAGCGCTATGCCGTTTGTCGATGTCCATGGAGCACGTCTGTACTACGAGGTCCGGGGCGACGTAGGCGACCCGATCGTACTGGTCCATGGTTCCTGGGTCGACCACACGACCTGGAACCTAGTCGCCCCCCGGCTCTCGGAGTCATTTCAGTTATTGCTCTACGATCGACGGGGGCATAGTCAGAGCGGGCCTACCAGCGTGCGGGGCACGATCGTCGATGATGCGCTTGATCTTGCGGCTTTGCTCGAAAGTACCGGATTGTATCCCGCGCATGTGCTTGGTAGCTCCATGGGCGGTTCGGTCGTGCTGCGACTCGCGGAACGTCGGCCCGAATTATTCCGAAGTCTACTCGTCCACGAACCTCCCGTGTATGACCTCATCCGGAACGATCCGGGTTGGGCAGCCCAAATAGCCGCCCTTCGCGTGGATTTCGAACGAATCGCCGACCAAATTCGCCGTGGTCAGATCGAAGAGGGGGCGCGGGATTTCTGGGAGACGTTCGGGGGCCCAGTCGGCAGCTGGGAGCGCCTCAGGCCGGAGCTCAAGTCGACTTTCACCGCGAACGCTCCGAGCTGGCTCGAAGAATTCGAGGATCCGGGTGCGACCAGCGCCGATCCGGTCGCGCTCAGCGAATTTCTCATGCCCGCGTTACTAACGACGGGAGCGAACTCGGTCGCTTGGCAGCAGGAGATTTCGAACCGCTTGGCCGCGCTGTTTCCGAACGTGACCCGTCAAACACTACCGAATACCGGTCACTTGCCGCACCTGACCAACCCCGACCTCTTTCTCGGGGTGGTTCAGGCGTTCTGTCTCGAGAGGACGGTTCCCGTCTCGTAACAACAACAGAACACGCGCGTCGATCGAGGGGGGCTAATTCCTGGATTCTGGCTTCGACATTCGAAACTCATCGAGCAGAGGCATGACTCCCTTGCCCAACCACTGGCCTCCGTCGACGGCGAGTACTTGGCCGGTAATGTAACTCGCTTTGGGACTCACGAGAAAGCGGACCGCCTCGGCTACTTCATTGGGAGTTCCGAAACGGCCCAAGGGGATTCCCGCTTCGACCGATCGAACCGTCGACTCCGAGGTCCAAAGTTGCTGGTCCGTTCCCGCCGTTCGAATCGGACCCGGCGCCACCGCATTGACCCGAATTCCGTATCGGGCCCACTCGACGGCTAATGTGCGCGTGAGCGCGAGAACTCCCGCCTTCGCGGCGGCCGAGTGAGCCGTCCCGGGTCCGGCCATCCAAGCATACGAAGCGACGATATTCACGATCGAGGCGCTAGGCGATGTTTTCAAGAGCGGAAATGCGGCCCGGGAGCACAGGAAGGTTCCGTCCAGCACGATCCCTACGACGGCCCGCCAGCCATTGGGCGTGATCGATTCTGCTGGGGCCACAAAATTTCCGGCGGCGTTGTTGATCAGTAGATCCAGACGGCCGTACTCCTGTTGGGTAGAGCGGACCATCGACTCCACTTGCTCGGCAATTCGGACGTCGGTCGGGACCTCGAGTACGCGCGCCCCCGCAGAGCGTAGCTGTCGCGCGCCGACATCAAGATGCTTCGCGGATCGGCTGGCAATGACGAGATCGTAGCCGTCCTGGATCAGCGAAGCGCCGATCGCCAACCCGAGTCCGGTACCACCCCCGGTGATGACGGCAACGGGTCGATCTCGAAGTACGTCGGACTGAGGGGCCGGCGCTGGCACTTCGGTCCGAGACCCGCGACGCCTAAAAACGCTCCTGCAACGTGCGCTCTAATCCCCCGAGCCAATCACCTAGTCCCGATGTCGTCCGAATCAGCCATCCCCAATCCCGATGCGCTCCGCCTGCGAGAGCGGCTAGACCTTGCCCTCGAGCGCATCTCGCACCTGCCGGCGTTCGACGGAGTCTACCTCGGTCCATGGTGGGAATTGCCCAGCCTATCTCATCAACTGGGGATGGTCGGATGGAAGCGAGCGGTACTTCGACGTGTTGCCGGAGGAGGGGCGGAGCATTGGGGCCATTTGTTCCTGCTCTACTCAGCCGTTGGCCAAACCGCGGGGGTGGAACCGGAGTCCGATCCCCGAGTGCGATCGCCTCGATACGGCGCCGTACGGAAGGTCGGAGAAATCTCGAAGGTAGCGACGTTCCTGGTCCGAGCGAGTCACCCGGATGGTTCTCCCTTGCTCGATCTGTTTGCGGAACAGTCGCTGGAGCTTCTGCAGGGCGAAGGGAATTCCTCAACGGTCAGCGAGGTCGAATGAGGAGGACCTAGCGTGTCCCCTTCCCACTTTGCTCCGGGTTGACCGGGCCGGCAAACAACGCGCGAAGGGCCTCCACGTCCTCCGAGCGCAGTCCGCTCCCCAACACGCCGTCCCACCTACGAATCGGCTCCCCGTTTCGGAAAGCGACCATCGTCGGAACCACATCGATCGAAAAAAGCTCCCAGAGCGGCGAGTCCGTATCGGTCAAATCGCCGATAGCCGATTGGAAATCCTGTGAGTGTTCGAGAGCCGCGAAAGGCCTCAAAAACGCTCGACAGAACGGACACCAATCCGCTGAGAAGCAAACTCCCCAACTGCCCTCCCGTCGAAGGCGCTGGCCGTCAAAGTCCGCCGCGCTCAGTCGTTCCACAGC
Organism: Thermoplasmata archaeon; assembly: GCA_049584655.1. GTDB lineage: Archaea > Thermoplasmatota > Thermoplasmata > Lutacidiplasmatales > UBA184 > Lutacidiplasma. Next base: position 45,166 of record JBAUYF010000007.1, read on the forward strand.
GAGTTATCGCGAACGTCTCCATAAGCTCGACCTGGACGCGGGACGACGACGCTCGCAGCCCTGGCCGATGTGGAAGCCACAGGGGAGCGGAGCGGGGGCTCGAGAATCAGCAGGTACTTGAGCCTCTTTGAATTGCATCCCACCGAGGGAATCCGAGATGACTTGGCCCGTTCCGATCGAGCGTAAGACCGAGCGAATGTTTCCGCGTCCGTTATCGGGGCGGATCGAACGTCATCCCTTTCCCAGCCGAGTCTTGCAAGACAACCCGCTTGGGGATCCGGCAGATCGCGAACTTCCGGTCTATATCCCTCCGTCCGGAAAGACCGAGGGCCGTCCGCTTCTGGTCCTTCTCTCCGGTTACACAGGGGCGGGATGGATGCATTTCGAACGGTCCCGATGGTTAAACGAGACGCGTGTCGTCCTTTTAGACCGCTTGATCCGCGCCGGCCGGTTGGCGGAATCGGTCTTGGTCGCCCCGGACTGTTTGACGACACTCGGAGGCAGTCAGTATCTGAATTCGACGGCGACCGGACAATACGAGGATTACCTCGTCCAAGAGATCCTTCCGTGGGTCCGCGAAAAATATCACACCGGACCAATGGGCGTCCTCGGAACTTCCAGCGGAGGATACGGCGCCTTGGTGATGGGCCTTCGCCACCCCGACCTATTTCCTGCCGTGGCGTCGAATGCCGGAGATTGCTACTTCGAGTACGGTTACTTGCCCGAGTTTCCCATTGACGCGCGCGAGATCCGACGGTCGGGGGGACCGGATAAGTTCCTCGCCCGAATCTTTGAACAACCCATCAGTGACTTCGGACCAAGAAACCCACTCGCAATCACGCTCGAGCAGGTGGCCTACGCTTCCTGCTACTCGCCGGTCGAGGCTGAGCCGGGGCGTTTCGACCTTCCGTTTGATCTCGACTCGGGGGAGCTCGACCTTCCGGTTTGGGCGCGATGGCTGGCCTGGGATCCGGCCCGGATGATCGAGACGGATCGGTACCGAGAGGCGCTGCGCAAGTTACGCTACGTGTACGTAGACGGCGGTACGCGAGACTAGTATTTTCTCGATCTCGGGGCCCGGGTATTCGCAGCGCGGGCGAAACGGCAGGGAGTCACCGTCGACCATCAAGAGTTCGACGGCGTGCACGGCGATGGCGGTCGGCGTTACGAAGCGATGTACACGGGCGTCCTCCGCGCTTTGGGCTTCCCGTCTTGAAACTCCGATCTCTCAAACCGACGCAAGACCTAAGAGCCCGAGAATCGACCGTAGGGGCGTAATGCCGTCCGATCACGGAGGTTCGACGACTTTGCCCGGCGCCGAGGGGAGGGAACGGCGATGATTCAGGACGGCAAGATCGTCTGTGATGAGTGTAAGTCGGTAATCACGCGCGTCACCGTCCTGCCCCCGGAAGGATGGCCCAAACTCCACTCTTTGTGCTCGAAATGCTATGCCGCGGCACGCGACCGCGCCGAGCCACGGCTCACGTAAGCCGTCGCCCTGCGATTATGAGGTCGCGTCGACGACCGCCGCCCCGAGCGATGCGGCTTCGTCTTCGATCCACGCGAGCACGACGAAATACCAGCTCATGGCGAGCAGTAGCGGGAGTTCCGGATGGGTTCGACCGAGCGGGTCAATCGACACGAGGGCCCCCACGAGCCGACCGGATTGACGAACCGGCTCGATCTCGAGTAACTTCGTCTCTTTCGAGTCGCAAAGATTCCACGCCGGCACCAAGAGGCCCGCGCGTCGAAAGGAGTAGGATGCGCCCCCCCGGATTTCTAAGAGATGAGACCGCGAATGGACGGTCATCCGGGCGAGGTCGACGTTCTGCCCCGGTCGACGCGCGGTGAGATGTGGGTTGAGAAAGCCGGAGCGCTTGAGCGTCCACTCGTCCCCGACGGTCGCCACATGCGCGAGCGACCCAATGTGCTTTTCCCAACTCATGACCGCGACGGTCGCGTCGCCGGCCTTTAACGCGTACTCGTGCCGGTCTTCCGTCGATCGGACCCAACGAACGGTGTTGAGGTCGGCGGCAGCGAAGGCAGTGAGTTCCATCGGGGCGGCCCACCGTCGCGCCCGTTCTTAAGGGAACCGGCCGGGTTGCAGCCGATTCGGATTTTCCGAGCTCGCATGAGCGCGGAATCACGATTTTGACGGCGAACTCCGACGAAGACCATCCAGGTCGTGCTTCAACAGATCGAGCTCATGGACCGCCACATCGCTTTCACCTTCCGAAGCGAGCGGAGTGAGGGGAATGGCCGCCCGGGCCGGAGGGGGAGGAGGCGGCGGAGGAGGCAAGAACGAAGTCGCCGGGCCGGCCACGGATGCCGCCTTCACGGAGACCCCCCGTACGCCCCCCGGGTCCAACCTTCGAGACTTCGAAGAAATCACCGCCGGAGTACGGGGAGGGGGTGACGGAAGTGTCCGTAGGGATCCCGCGGAGGTCGATTTTCTTGGCGGGGCCGTTGGAGTTTCCTCCGGTTCATCCTCCTCGGCGAAATAGGAAATGACTCCGCCAACACCGGCCACGATTCCGAGCACCAAGAACAAGATCCACAGATGGAAACCGCCGGCACCCACCGTCGGCTCGAGCGACCAGGTGAGAAGGGCTCCGACCAGCAGGATCCAGGATGGGAAGAGCAGCGGGAAGCAGCCCCCGATGCGGCGGAAGAAATCATTCGGGGCGCGCCGTTCTGCTGGATCCGGTCGACCATGTACATCGGGAAGGGGCCGACCGGTAACGCGGGGGGCGGGCGGGTCCGGGGAGGACGCAGGCGTCAGGGCGTCTTCGTCCCAATCGGGGGCATACATGCTGTGGGGAGCCATCGGCGCAATCTGGAATAATTCGAGGAGGGCCAATTCAATGTATCGCCGCTGTGGCGAGGCAGGGTGGCCCTGGTCGACTTCGACTCGTAAGGGGACGGTCTACCGCCGAACGGGGCTGGGCTTATGCGGAACTACTTCCTATCCCGAAGCCGGAGGATTTCTGCCGCACTACACGTTGGCTCCCGCCTCGCCCACTCGAGATCCAGAGAGGGAATTCGACCTTTGTTCTCGTTGCATGGTCGAACCCGAGATTATTCGGGTGGTCGCCGTAAAGAAATCCGGGCTTGCCTTGGGTTCCGATGCCAATCCAGCCGTTATCAAGGTCCCGCACACGTCCTACGATTTCGCGCCGCGACCAATTCCGTGCATCTCGTGTGCCCGGATACTATCCGCGGACGACGATTGAACTCCGGAACGCTACCGCTTCGCGACGAGAAACAAGATCCCGCTGATCAAGAGGCAGAGGGAGGCCAGGATCGCAAGAACGCCGGACGCAAAACCTAACGCGAGCCATCCGACGACCGCCATTACCACGAGGATGATCCCGGCCGCCAAACTCTCGTCGCCCCATCGTGACCTTCCGAGAATCGCAAAAAATCCGGCGATAAGCCCGACGACAATGAAAACGATCGACTGATCCAGGGACGAGAACGACGCCCCCGCTCGATGAGTCGCGAGGAAAAAGGCGCCCTTGAAGAAGTCAAAGATGCCGTCTAAGACCAGTAAGGCAGCCCCCAGCAAGCCAAACAGCAATCCAAGCGGGCGGTCCGAGCGGTACGTCACAGTCCCTCCTCAGCTACCGCGTGCGCCTCCGGCTCGGGAGGATATAAACCGTTCACGCTCGGCCCCGACGGCATGTCGCATTCTAGCTCTCCGAATGACATTCGATCCGAGCGAGTTAGTGTCTAGCCCCGGAGCAAGGAAGCCTCCCCTTGCCCAAATCGGGAATCTCGACGAACAGTCGCGCCCGAATACGCAACTGTCGTGGCCCATCCGTCGTAGGAAAGGTCGGAAATCCGAGGGCAAGGTTTTTCATCTCGGCCCGGACTCCAAACGCCGCGGCCGGGATGGGGTAGCTTGGCCTATCCTGGGGGACTGTGGATCCCTCGACCCGGGTTCAAAGAGAGGCGGGAACCACCCCACCTCTGGGAACTCTCGGTCCCGGCCCTACCGCCGCCGCCCCGGCTTCTTCGCGCCCCTGCGGGACGATTTCTTACGGTTCGACGCCTTCGATGGACCGCGCTCAAGTTCGGCGAGTTTTTCGGGGAGCGCCGACAACGAGTAGTCCGCCCACGCGGCTCCCCAGCTTCGAAGATCTTCGGGGGTTAGTCCCCAACCGTGAAGCGACGATGCGCGCCCGATGGGAGTGACCCCTTCCACCGAAGCGGCAGCTTCCATATCGAATCGGGAGTCCCCGATCAAAAAGATCCGTGCGCCCGGATACCGCCGTCGGTACTCCTGGAGATGTTCCCGCTTCGTGCCTTGCGCCGAGCCCAAGACATCCTCGAACCAGAATCGCAATCCCTCGCGTTCGAGCAGCAAATCCGCCATCTCGGTTTCCGCTCCCGTCGAGATCACGAGGGTCCAGTGTTCTTGTGAGAGCCGTTTCAATAGCTTGGGCACCTCGGGGAACGGGCCCGCATGGGCATACGCTTCCGTTACCTTGCGGCCGTGGAACGTCCGGGCTGTGGCGGCTCGGAGCGTTGCCGGGGCATTTCCGTAGAGCTGGGACAGTTGAGCTTCGAATGGCATGCCGGTCGTGGCGAGGTAGTGAATGCGACCCTCTTCGATCGGAGTTCCAAAGGCGGTATGCATGACATCCGCGGCCACATGGCTGATGAGGGAGATATCGTCGAGAATCGTGCCATCCATGTCGAAGACGACGACTCCGCGTTCAACGTGAGTAGGAACAACTTCGCGCGGGAGGGTCGGGAGCCGGGAGATTTCGGAGAACTGGGAGGCGGCAGAGGAGACGATCGGGAGTTCGAGGCCTTCCAAGGGAGCGTCCGGAGGAGCGGGTTCCGGAGGTGGTGACGAGGAGTGAGAGGGCTTGCGGGCGCGCGGCTTCATCGGCCGGGGGAGCCCAGCCCCCTCTTAAGAGCCGCCTCGCCCTTTACCTCGACCTATCAGGACTCACGAGTTGCCTTGGGTAACTCCGTCCGGCCCTTAGCACGAGCGAGGAATACGATGCATCCGAGCCGAGCGATCCGAGGTCGAACTTCGCAGCTGTTGAGCAAGCGCCGGATAATTCTCGGAATATCTGGGTCCATCGCTGCAGTCGAAGTCGTTCGAATCATTCGAGAGCTAATCCGACACGGTGCGGATGTTCAAGCTGTCATGAGCGCCGAGGCGACTCGTATCATTACCCCGGAGGCGGTCGCGTTCGCAACGGGTCATCCTCCCGTGACCCAGCTCTCCGGCGCGGTGGAACATGTTTCGTTCCTTGGCCCGGGGGAAGATCGGGCCGACCTATTCCTCATCGCTCCCGCCACCGCCAACACGATCTCCAAGATCGCCCACGGTATCGATGACACTCCCGTGACTTCGTTCGCCTCCGTGGCCCTGGGCGGGGGCGTACCGATCCTGATCGCTCCGGCGATGCACGCGCACATGGGACGCAACCCGGCGGTTCAGGAAAGTCTCGACCGCCTACGCGGCTGGGGTGTCGGAGTTATTGCCTCCCAAGCCGCGGAAGGAGAGGAGAAGCTCGCGACGCCCGAAGAGGTTGCGGCGGCCGTACTCCATCGACTCGCACGCGGACCTTGGGTCGGTGGAAGCGTGATCGTTATCGGAGGTGCCTCACGGGAGTCGATAGATGAGGTCCGATCGATCACGAATGAGAGCAGCGGGACGTTCGCCGTCGCGCTTGCCACCCAAGCGCACTATCGGGGCGCCGATGTTCAGTTTTGGGCGGGCGCGTTGCAAGTGCCCGTTCCCACCTTCTTGTCTCGACAGTCTTGGCGAGGAGTCACCGACCTGATCGAGTTGGCTCGATCGCATGCCTTGGAGCTCTCGGCCGCCCGAGCCGTGATCGTACCGGCGGCATTGTCTGACTTTTCAGTCTCCAGCCTCCCCGGGAAAATATCTTCCCGAGAACATCCGACGCTCTCGTTGAAGCTGGATCGTGCGCCGAAGGTACTCCCCGAACTCCGGCGATTAGCTCCCCCGCCGGTACGATTGGTGGGATTCAAGCTTGAAGCGGACACCGCCCCCGCCGCACTCGAGCGGGAGGGTCGTGCGATGTTGGAGGAGGCGCACCTCGACTGGGTGATTGCCAATGACGCGAAGACGCTCGGAAATCTCAATGTCAACGCCTACGTGCTCAAGCGATCCGGGGGTGGCCACTGGATTCAAGGGCCCAAGGCAGAAGTTGCCGGGAAGATTTGGGACGACCTTGGGCGCGAAATCGCCGACATCCCATCAACGACGGCGGTGGCATCCGTGTCCGCTTCGGCGAGAACGGCTGACTCGCAAGGATCGCGTCACGGGTCGCTGCGACGCCGTGCGGCGCGGGGTGGACGGCGCCGGGCCCGTCGGTCTTAATAGCCGCGGCACCTGCGCGGCCGAGGTTTCGCATGGTGAAACTGGCCGAATGGCGAGGCAAAGAGATTCTGCGCCGGTACGCCATTCCGCTTCCTCGGGGGCAGGTAGCCCGAACCCCCCAGGAAGCTGCGGAAGTCATCCGAGCCGGGCGCGTACCGCTCCCCGCCGTCATCAAGGCTCAAGTCCTGGCCGGAGGCCGGGGGAAGGGCGGGTTCGTCCGTTTCGGGAACACCGCCGAGGAAGTCAGTCTGGCGGCGGCCGGAATCCTCGGACTTGAATTCAAGGGCGAGAAAGTCAAAGAGGTTCTGATCGAAGAGAAGCTCTCGATCGGACGAGAGCTCTATGTTTCGCTAACTCTCGATCGGAGCCTCCGACTGCCGGTCCTTCTGACGAGCGCCCAAGGAGGAGTGGAGATCGAATCCGTCCCGGACGACCAGTTGGTCCGACAGTCGATCCACCCGTTCACGGGGTTGGTCACTTACGAGAAGAGACGGGCGGGCCAATCGCTCGGCCTCTCCGGTGGTCCAGCCAAAGCGTTGAATCCCCTCCTCGACGCTCTGTGGCAGATCTTCGAGAAGGAAGATGCCGAACTGGTCGAGATCAATCCGCTCGCCATTGTAGGTGATGGCTTGGTCGCCCTCGACGCGAAAGTAATTATCGAGGACGATGCCGGATTCCGCCACCCCGACTACGCGACAATACTCGATGATCGAACTCCGCTCGAAGAGATCGCGCGCGAGAAAGAGATTGCCTTTGTCCAATTGGATGGGAACATTGGCGTCATCGCGAATGGCGCGGGATTGACCATGGCCACGTTGGACGTGCTCAAGGAGTTCGGCGGTGACCCCGGCGTTTTCCTCGACCTCGGAGGGACCGACGACCCGGCGAAGGTCACCGAGGCGTTTCTCCTCATGGCCAAAGCAAAGCCGAAGGTCGTCTTCCTCAACATCTTCGGCGGGGTCACCCGCTGCGATACGGTCGCGCGGGGCTTAGTCGAGGCGATGAAGCAAGTTGTCCCCGCCGAGCGATTCCCACTCGTCGCTCGAATTCGCGGTAACAACGAGAACGAGGGCCGCGCAATCCTCAAGGAAGCAGGAATAACCTCCCTCTCCAATCTGAAAGAGTCCGCCCAGGCCGTGGTCGCGCTCGCCCACCCGGGAGTTTCGTCATGAGCGTTCTCGTCGACGAATCGACCCGCGTCGTAGTCCAAGGGATCACCGGTCACCAGGGGACGGTCCACACGCGACAGATGCGGGCCTTCGGCACCAAGGTCGTCGCCGGCGTCACTCCCGGAAAGGGGGGTTCCACGGTCGAAGACGTTCCGGTGTTCGATACGGTCCGCGAGGCGGTCGACCGAACCGAGGCGAACGCGGCTTGCATTTTCGTCCCCGCACCTTACACAAAGGACGCACTCATCGAGTCGGTAGACGCCGGCCTCCGACTGGCCGTCATCGTCACGGAGCACATTCCGTTCCACGATATGCTTGTGATGTACCACTACGCCCGCGCCGAAGGCGCTCGGATCATTGGCCCAAACTGCCCCGGCATCGCCGCGCCTGGGAAAGCCAAGGTCGGGATTATTCCAAATGTCGTGTTCCAACCCGGACGGATCGGGGTGATTTCGCGCAGCGGGACCTTGACCTATGAGATCGTGAACGGGATCAAGGAACACGGACTCGGCCAGAGCACCTGTATCGGACTGGGAGGGGATCCCGTCGTCGGAACTTCTTTTGTGGACGCGCTCCCGTTCTTCGAGAAGGACCCGGAGACCGACCTCCTCGTGCTCGTCGGCGAGATCGGCGGAACAGCCGAGGAGGACGCCGCCGAGTACATCCGAGATCACTTCACCAAGCCGGTCGTCGCCTACGTCGCCGGCCGCTCGGCTCCCCCAGGAAAGCGAATGGGCCATGCGGGTGCGATCATCGCACGAGGCAAGGGAACCGCGGAGAGCAAGCTCAAAGCTTTGCAGGCAGCCGGCGCCGTCGTGGCACGATTTCCCTACGAGATCCCCGACCTCGTAGCGCAGCGTTGGAAGGTATCGAATCGCCGATGACCCCTGGGGATGGACGCCCGGCATCGGTCGAGGAAGCAGGCGAGATGTGCGCCGTTCCCGGCTGCGGGGGCGAATCGGTCCGCCACCTTTCGTTGGCGGAAGCTCGAAAAGTGTTCACCTCGCTCCCCGAAAGGGGCCGACGAGCGCCGTTATGTCGAGACCATTACAAAGAATGGAAAAAGCGGACCAAGGAAGCCCGCAAGCTCGACCGACTGACGTGGTAAGGCGTCTCGAACGAGTTCTCCGATTCGCCAGGAACGGGTTTTGGGGACCCGAACCTCTCAGGTCCCCTACTTACTGTTTCCGCATCTTTTGCGCCCGCATGCGTCGGCGCATCCGCTTCTTGCGCCATTTCCACCGCATGTGGCCGCGTTTCTTCCAAACGCGCGAGCTACGTTTCATTCAGTTCTCGTCCAGAGCGGCGCGGGTTACTTTCGTCCGCTTATTAAGGTGCCCGAGGGACGCCCCGTCTGTCCGAGGTGAAACTCGTGCCTCGCCCGCCGCGGGCGCCCCGGCCCTTATGTAGGAGCCGCCACTCGGCTCGATTGTGCTGGACACGGCCGACCTCGAGGTGAATATTCTCGAATTCCACGGCAAGAACTTCGCCTTCGATCGTTTGGCCTCCCTCGCCGAGGAGGAATTTGCGATCTTCCTGCGGACCGAGACCGAAAGCGAGAGCAAGTTGCGCCCGAAGCTCGTTCGCCTACGCGTCGTCGTGCCGCGCGAGTGGGTCCTCTTCGATTTGGCGGCCGACCTTTTGGTCTTGGGGCGTGACGGAAAAACGCCGGGCGCTCGCTCGACCGAAGCGGCGATCGAGGCGGCGGCGGAAAAGGCTGAGTTCAAAGAACAAGGGATCACCTGGCGCCGCGCCAAGCTGGCGGACGGAGGGTTCGCGTACGTCCCCGAGGAGCTGGCCTCTCAGCTGCTCGAATCCGGCGGCCTCGCGTCGCTCGGCGTCCAGTGACGCGACTCCAAGTCAGAGCACGCCCATCGCCGTCAGTTTCTCCGGCAAATAGTGCTCCGTCACGTAGTTGAGTCCGTACTTGGCCAGCGACTGCTGCTCCGCCTTCTTGCCATTTCGCAACATCAGCTCGATCTCGGAACGCCAGTCCGCGGTTGCAAAGCGCGGGTCGGTCAGTTCGGCTTGGAGGGCGCGCACGTCCTGCTCGGACAGCTTGTCGTGCGGGAGCGCGTAATTCTCGATATCGGACGCGGTGACCCCGAGGAACTCAGCGGCGGGCGTGGCGAGGTAGTGCGAGATGTGCGCCGTCTTGATCGCTCCGTAGGCGACGGAGGCGAAGATACGAAACGACCAGGGATCGCCATCCGTGAAGACGACGACGGGGAGATGCAGCTCTTCGTTCATTCGTTTGAGGAAGCGACGGGTCGATCGAGCCGGTTGTCCCTTCAAGTGAAGTAAAATCGCGTGGTAATCCTCATCGAAATTATTCTCGGCCAGTCGATCTACCATTCCTCCGCATTCGATCGCGATCACGAACTTGGCATTCGTCGATAAGAATCGGATCTTTTCCTTCTCGACGTTGAACGGCAGCGCGTAGCCTCCATCGCCGACGTCGTCCTTGCAGTTAATCTTCTTGACCGCCCCCTTGCGGTTCGTCTCCCGGATGGTCAGGTCGCCGAGCACCGAGGCGCCATTCTCCTCGGGATGAAGTCGGAAATCTTCCCGAAGGCGCTCGCACAAGACTTCCAGATCCTCGATGAGTAGATTCGATTCATCCTCGCTGTGGAACTTCGACTCCTCCCATCCTTCCGAGATATAGTACAGCTCCCGCAACGTCGACGTCTTGTGGTCGCGGGCCATCTCGTTGATGAAATCTACGAGATAGAACGTGCGCAGCAGCATCAAGGCTCCATCGAGTTTCCGCGCGCTTCGAGTTCCGAGCGCTCGTCCGAGTCGCCACACACCCTCGCGCATCTGGAACTGGATATTCTGTTTCGTACGAAGCGGAAGGCGCATCCGGGGAATTTCTCCATCCGCGAGCTGCTGGTAGATTTGGGCGGCGAGTGCCTGGGTCGGCTGTAACGCGTCCGAGCGGATCGCCCGGTCGTCTTCCTCACTCGTCTTCTTCGACTTCGGCGCTGCTTTCCGCGGCATCGTAGTCCACCTCCTCCCCATCCGGCGCAGGAAGGGTTTCGCCTCCGGCTTGGGCCGCCTCTATCACCGCACGCGGGAGCCGCACGTCCCAATCCCCGGGGAGTGGCTCTCCGCCGAGCAAGTGTCCCTCATCGACGCCCGCCACGTACCACGAAAGGTCGTTCTCCTCCACCTCCGTCCGAGCCGGAAACGTGAGCGCGACTCGAGTACGATCGCTTGGGGCCAGCTTGGGGAGCGTCCACCAGGCCCTTCCGAGCTCGGGGTCTGTTCCTGCGGGCTCGGGTTCCCATCGCGCGATAGAGAAAACTTCGGGAGGTACTTCCGCGAAAAGCTCCAATACGCGCGCGCGCGGCGTGTAGTTCGTGATTTCCGTATCGAACCGGATTCCTCCCGTGATTTCCGGAGTTGACGTCTCTAGATTCACAACATCCATGATCCGCGTGATGACCGGCGTGAGGTCCGGGACTGGCTTTCCCACCAAGTGGCTGGTCTTCTCGGCCAATTTCGGAAGGATCTTGAGGATGATCGCAAATTTCTCCGTGGCAAACTCTCGACGAGTCTTACGGGAGAGATGGGTGCGCAAGTGCCGGGCGGCGGCCTGGAGTCCGAGCAACAATTCCTTGTCGATCTCGGGGTCCTCTGCGACGGCCTCCTTGGCTTCGCTGGTGAAGGGGATTTTCGTGGAGGCGATGTGAACGAGCAGAAGACACGGCCCACTCGGGAGGCCACTGCCGCCTTTCTGGTCGAGGCCGTAGCGTCGCCAGTCCATGTTCTGGACCGCGTTCGTGATCGCACACGCCCCTTGTTGGAATAGCAGGGGAACGCGGTTGGCGAAACGAAGCAGCTGGATAGGTTGGTCGCCCGGCAGTCCGCCCCCGTACACGAGGCCGACCTCGACGAGAAACGGAAACCCCCCACGGATCTTCGGAGCCCGGCTGACGGGCGGTGCAAAGAACTCCGGCCGTACATCGCCGAGAACATTGCGAAGCCCCCGTTTGATCAAGAGCGGCCCGATCGGAGACAAGGAGTCGACACTTGGCGCGACGAGGGGAGCAGCATGCAAGGCGGCTAGAAGTCGCTCCTGCATTTCTCCTAGGATCGAACCCGGCGCGGCCCGACCCGAGATGCCCGAACTAGTGAGCACCTCGCGGAGCGCCCGGGGCCCAACCCCAGCGAGGTCCTTCGTGAGCATTTCCGCACAGGTGCCCCGCTTCGAGTTCTTCAGAAGGTATCCGAGCTCTCCCAACTCCAGCCCATAGGGGTGAGGAGGAGTTTCCTTGGGAACCGCCGGGAGTTCGGTTGTCGCTCGATTCCACGTGACGCGAGTTCCGTCGGGCTCCACGAGTACTATTTGCGCGTGGGGATTGACGATCGCCGTACCCCGTAGGTACTCAAATGGGGCTTGGCGTCCGCGCACGTACTTCGCTCGGATCAGGAGCTCGATCCGCGTTCCATGCGGTCGGTCCCAAAGGGCCACATCTTCCGACACGATACGAGGAAGATTCTTCTGGGTGTCGATCAGCAACTCCAGCACGTGCGCGGCTTCTTCTTCCTCGACTTTGGAGGTGATTCGAGCCGGACGCGCGGTCGTGAGGGCGGCGTAGAGGATGGCCGCCGAAATCCCGATCCCTTGCTGCCCTCGTGACTGACGATTCGCGTGGAAACGGGATCCGTAGAGAAGTCGACCGAACACATTGGGAATCTCGCGCCGGAGGATTCCAGGTCCGTTATCCTCGACGGCGACGCGAAGGCGGTCATTGCCTTCCTTCGTGATCTCGACCTGAATGTCGGGAAGGAACTGTGCGTCAGCGGCAGCATCCATGGCGTTATCCACGGCTTCCTTGACGGTCGTCAAGAGCGCTCGCTGCGGATTGTCGAAGCCCAAGATCTGGCGATTCCGCTCGAAGAATTCCGCGACGGAAATCTCACGCTGCTGGGAGGCGAGGCGTTCCGCGATCGTTCGAGACGGCGGCACGGGCTTCCCAGCTTGAAGGCAGGTCTATAAGCCCGACGTTAGAATGGTGGGTGAACTACGGCGGCGCGGACGTCGGGGGTCGTGCATCGACGTCGCGCAGCACCGGCCGGAACGGCCTCCAATGCGCCGCATCGACGAGATCGATCTCCACCCGGAACAGCCGTTGCTCGGGCGAGGCTCCCTCGAACGGGATCGCTTCCATCGCGATGGGCTCCCCCCGCGCGTCCCACGCGTTCGTGCCGCCTCCAAACACTACGCCGTCCTCGACGCCCACGCGATTGACGTAGATCATCGGGGTCGCGTTCTCGACCGCCCGCGCGGGCAAGACTTTCTCGAACAATCGCCGTGAAGTTACGGGGGAAGCCGAGACGTTGATCAACAGGTCAGCCCCGGCGAGTGAGAGTCCGCGTGTGACTTCCGGAAAGAAAGCGTCGTAGCAAATCTCGACGCCGAGTCGGTGGGCTCCCAAAGGAAGCGGGGTGCTGCGATCCGTCGGCGTGAAGAAGCTGCCTTCCTCGAATGGTCCGTACGTAGGCAGGTAGCGCTTGACTTGCGCGAAGACCGACCCGGAAGGTAAAAAGAGAAGGGCTACGTTTTCGACCTCGCCCGCCCGGGTGGGTCGCCGGCGAGGGGCGCCAACCAAGATCGCCGTTCGGGAACGACTCGCAAGCTCGACCAGTCGCCGCCATTCCGAAGAGGACTCGAACAACGCGAGCGCGTGGATTTGGTCACCCACCCGGTACCCGCTTAGAAACAGTTCGGGAAAGATGGCGAGGTCGGCGGGGGCGGCGGTGATGGACCGCTCTATGCGGTCGATGTTCGCGGCGACCTGATGCGGAACCGGCGTCAGCTGGCCTAGGGTGAGGCGCATCAGTAGAAGTACCGTCGCACGGCCAAAAGGTAGACGAACAGCACGAGGAACAAGACGAACAAGACCGAGATCGATCCGATGAAGAACAGGTACGCCTCCGAGAGGAAGACCAACACGATCAATGTCCAGAGCGCCCACGTCTCCTGGCGCCAGAGCGCCGTGGCGACGACCAGGAGCGTGATGCCCAGCGCCGAGAGTATGAGCGCCCCGAGGGTCGTTATGGAGTGCACGATGTTGAGCGAAACGGGGACGAGCGCCGGAAAACTCTCCGACATGAGAAAGAGGAGGCCCGCGAGGATAAGGAGCACCCCGGCGATGGCGATCAGGATGCTGAGAATCCCGATGCCAATCGGGAGGCGCGGTCGGATCGGCTCGGGCTCCCAGCGCGGAGGCAGGTGGTCGATCTCGACTGCCGTCGAGGGGTCCGCAGACGCGGTAGCCGTGGAGCTCGCGGGGGCCATCGTTCGATGTTCCGGGGATACATCGAGCCGTCGTACGGGACAAGTAGCTTTCGTTCGACGGGTCTGCTCAGAATCGACGGGCGGCGGCGCCGCGCGCCAGTCGGTCGAGTAGCGTGTGATACGGCGAGGGTCGGATCGGCTCGAGGGCCTGGACAGCGCGCTCCGCCCACCGCGAAGCTTCTTCCGCCACTACCGTAGCGGCTCCCGTTGACTCGGTCAATTCATGCAAGCGCAGGAGATCCTTGGCGTGTTTGCGGCGGAGCCGGAACAGCCGGTCAAATTCTTCCTTCTGGCTCGACCCCAGTCGCTGATAAGCCTCGAGAGAGACGAGCGTGGGATTCCCCTCACGAAGGTCCGTGTAGAGCGGCTTCCCTAACAGATCTGCATCGCCGAAGACATCGAGCAGGTCGTCGCGGATCTGGAACGCAATCCCCAGGGCGCGTCCGTACGTCGCACAGGCGTCAATGACATCCGAGGGGGCACCGGAGATCTCGGCCACTGAAGCGAGCGCAGCCGCGACGATCGCGGCCGTCTTGCGCTCCACGACCCGGAAATAGTGTTCCCGTCCTGAGGTCAGGTCGAACCGACTCGATTCCTGCAAGACTTCCCCTTCGACGAGGTCCGCGCATGCCTCGCCGCATCGCAAGATCACGGTCTTTGGATACTCCGCTGCAAGTTCGAAAGCCCGGACGAATAGGAAGTCCCCGGAGACAATAGCCATCGGAACGCCGAACGCACGGGGCATCGAGGGACGTCCTCGACGTAGCTCGGCGTGGTCGATCACGTCATCGTGGACGAGCGTGGCGGTATGGATCAACTGGAATGCGGCGGCCAAGGAGTGGATCGGGCGCGTTTCCTCGTGACCGAGGGCCCGGTACAGTACTGCCATGAGGAGGGGACGGACTCGCTTGCCACCGGTGCTGCACGCGTAGGTAGCTGATTCGGTCAGCTGCGGATAGGTGGATCGGAGCACTTGGTGAAGTCGCCAATCGATATCGGAAAGGTCGTGGACCAGCGCCGGAAGAAGTTCGGAGATATGCTCGAGCGCCTCGACCCCCAGCGTTTCCGTAACGAGAACTTCAAGAGGAGGCTCGGCTGGCTCGGCGGGGACCGGGGACGTCACGCGGCGCTCCCGAGCCGAGTCGGTCGACGCAGGCGCATCATCGTGTCGAGACCGGAAGCCCCGATATAGCGCATGCCTAGCGCGAGTAACGGATTGTAGTGGACAATCGTGTCCCCCAAGAGCTTTATCCGATGCGCATTCGCGAGCGGCCCCGCCAGATGGGCGCGGAGGAGTGTGTCGTATTCCGCAAGGCTCGTTCCCTCCCGAACACTCTTGGCTGCGACGACCCCCGCATCTCGTCCGGAGATCATGGCGGTCGGGATACCCCCACCGTTGGTCGCCATCACCAGATTGGCCGCGTCGCCGACGAACAGGGCGCGACCCCGCACCGCGCTCGCCGGGGGTGGCCCGATCGGAACCCACCAGCGCGTGAGGTCGAATGGTTCGTTCAACCCGAAACGCTGGCGGAAGTGCTCGAGCAGTCGACTTAGCGTTTGGCCGCGGGGGAGCCGCGCGACCCCTAACCCCACGTTGGCGTCGCTCTCCTTCGGAATGACCCACGCGTAGCCGCCCGGAGCCACCCGCCCGAAGTAGAGGGCGATCTCGTCCGCGAAGTGGCCCTCTACGGTCGCCGTGATCATCCGAAACATCTCACGAGGAATCGCGAACCCCGTTCCTCGCGCGACGGTCGAGATCGGACCGTCCGCGCCGATGATCACCTCCGCGCGGACCGTCGTGCCGCCGGAGAAGGAGATCTCCGAGTCCTGCACACGCGTTACGCCGCACGGAAATCGCAGCTCTGCGCCCGCGCCTTCCGCTTGATACGCGAGGGCCTTATCGAACGCTCGGCGAGATACCGAGTAACCGTCCAGCGGGAACCGATAGCGACGCCCGTAGGGCGAAACGCAGACCATCCAGTGCGTCGCGCGCAGGATCGTTTCGCTCGGTATATCGAACGAATCATCGATAACCTCGGGGCAATCGAACAGATCCTTGAGTTCGGTCGGTGTGGGGAGGAACTCCCCACACTGTACGGGATGGCCCAGTTCTGGGCGCTGATCGACGAGGAGCGTCTTAGCGCCGTTCCGCGCGGCAAATTTCGCCGCCAAGCTCCCGCCCGGGCCGGCTCCCACGACCACGACGTCGAAATGCTCCACGGCCCTTCACGCCCCGACCGCCACGAAATGCTGTGCGGCGGAAGAGATCGCGGCAAGGACCGGCTGCGGGTAAATGCCCAGCGCCACGATCGCAAAGGTCGCGAGGCCGATCGCCATCGCGCGACCGTACCCGATTCCTCCGAGCGGTAAAGGATCGGCACCGGACGCGCCCTGAATACCTGCGGTATGCGGAGAACCCGCGATGGCACGGTCGGGTTGGTCCATGTACATCACCTTGAGGACGCGTGCGTAGTAGAAGACGGATAGGGCGCTATTGAGCAGCCCCGCGATCGCAAGATAGACGAAGAACCCTTGCGCCTGGATCGCGGACGAGAAGAGAATGAATTTCGACACGAAGCCGATCGTGAGGGGAACGCCGGCGAGCGAGAGTAGCATCAGCGCGAACGACGTACCCAGCAACGGTCGTCGAACCCCGAATCCCTTCCAGTCTTCGATGAGGGGGCCGACGCCGAGCGATGCCGCCGCCGCCACGACGAGAAACGCGCCGGCTTTCATGAAGACATGGGCGAAGATCTGGAGGGTAGCACCCGTGATCGCCGGGGCGGTTCCGATCGTGATCCCGATCAGCATGTAGCCTGCTTGCGAGATCGACGAATAGGCGAGCATTCGCTTCATCGAGCGCTGCATCAAGGCCAAGACATTCCCCACGGTCATCGTCAGCACGGCCATCGCGCCGAGCGTGATCTGTAGTATCGGCCCGAGGTCCGTGGGGGTCGACCCATTTCCGATCGGACTTGTCGCGGAGCTTACAAAGAGGACCGGACCCAAGAAGACGAGGAAGAAGGCGAAAAGGCCGATTTTCTTTGTCCCACCGGCGAGGAACGCCGAGACATCATTCGGCGCGCCGTCGTAGACATCGACCGCCCATGCGTGGAAGGGAACGGCCGTTACCTTGAACGCCAAGCCGGCGATCAGAAACCCATAGCCGACGAGTACGAGGTTCGGCAAGCCGACGGAGCCGCCTTCGGCTCGGATCGCGAAGAGATTCGTCGTTCCATAGGCTCCGAAGATCAGTGACGCTCCGTAGAACGAGAGCACCGTCGAGAGCGCGCCGATAATGTAGAACTTCATCGCGGCTTCCATGCCACGCGGATCCTTCCGCAGGTAGCCGACCATCAGATACGTGGAGATCCCCGTGATCTCGATCGCGATCAGCAGAAAGATCAGGTCGGCTGCCACCGCGACCAAGAGCATTCCAAGGGTCGCGATCAAAAGAAGCCCGAAGAACGTCGCCGCTCCGGGGTCGCGCGAGGGGCGCGAGAGCGACGCGAGTGCTACGAGTAAGGCGCTGACGAGAAAGATCCCTTGGAAGATCAGACCCAACGAGCTGAACGTAAAGAGGGCAGTCAGTGAAGGATGGAGAGGATCGATCTGCGACGCGGGGATCGTCGCCATCCCGGAGAGCGGCGAAAAGCGTAGGTCCGCCACGACCAACAGTAACGCAGCCAGTGTACCCACGACCGCGACCCCGCCGAGCACTTCGAGCCGCCGGACCCCGACGACCTCGAGGAGAAAGACGAGAAGCGCGGCCGCGAGGAGGATGAGCTCGGGCAGCCATGGAAGGGCGAACGAGGCGAGATTCATGGCCTCCGCCTCATGGGAACCCGTACACCGGAGAGTTCGAGATCACGTTCACCAAGAGCCCAGGTAAGATCCCGTAAAGCACGATCAGAGCCACGAGGATCGCCATGCCGGCGATCTCGTACCACGGGAGGTCATGGACCCGTTCGGAGAATCCCTTCGGCGGACCGAAGAGCGTCCGCTGCATCATCCAGATGTAAAACGCCGCCGTTACCACCAGAATGATGAGGGGCAATAGGACCCAGTAGCCGATCGCATCCCAGGTGGCGAGGAAAGCGGAGAACTCTGCTGGGAAACTCACCAGCGCGGGAAGCCCTAAGGACGCGAGTGACCCGATCATGATCATCGTAGCTAAGGTAGGGCTCGCCGGCGTGATGCCGCCGAGCGTGGGGATATCGCGGGTCCCGAAGGTGTGATGGACGCTCCCCGAGGCCATGAAAAGAAGCGCGCTCACGACTCCGTGGGCAAACATCAGAAGGACGGCCGCGAGCAGGCCGAGCGACGAGTAGACGGCGATCGCGAGCAGCACGATCCCCATGTGATTGATCGAGGAGTACGCGACCATTCGCTTCAGGTCCCGCTGCGCGAGCGAGACGAGCGAACCCCAGATGATCGAGGCAAACGCAACGACGTAGAGGAGCGGCGTCAAATGGGACATGCCCTGCGGAAGGACCTCCACCGCCCACCGGATCAGCCCGTAGCCCCCGAGCTTGAGGAGGAGGCCCGCAAGAAGAACGGATCCGCCGGTCGGCGCTTCCACGTGGGCATCCGGCAGCCACGTGTGGAAGGGGACGATCGGGAACTTGACGCCAAAGCCGAAGAAGAGGGCGAGGAATATGAACGATTGGACGACGGCCGAGAGCCCTTGTGCGGCCGAGAAGATACTCCCAAAGTCGAAGGACGAGGCGCCCGAATAGAACGCCAAGACGAGCAGCCCGGTGAGCATGACGATGCTCGCAACGTGGGTGTAAATGAAGAACTTGATCGCCGCGTAGCGCCGGTTCGGCCCGCCCCAATAGCCGATGATGAAGAACATCGGGACGAGGACCGCTTCCCAAAAGAGGAAAAAGAGGAGAATATCGAGGGCGATGAACACCCCGAATGAGCCGAGACATGTCAGGAGAACAAGTCCGAACCAGGCACTCGGCCGCTTGGACTCGTTCCAGCTGTAGACTACGGTGGCGATCTGAAGGAATCCCGTGAGCAGGATCAGGATGAGACTGATCCCGTCGATCCCGACAGTGTAGTTGATGTGGAGCCAGTAGAGCGAGATCCATGCGTACGATTCCGTGTAATTGTAGAGCGGAACTCCCGTCGCACTCCGCCCGGCCCAGGAGCCGAATCCGAGGAACATTGCGGCGATCTCGATCAGGAAGAGGATCGAGGTGCCGAGCGCCACGTACCGGGCCGATCGCCCCGAGGCGAAGGTCAGGACCGTCCCCAGGACCAGGGTAGCCAGCGTGAACGAGAGGATCGGGAACACGTCAGCCGCCCCCAATTTTCGATACGAGCCAGGGCGCGACGTAAAGCAGGATCAGGACGAAGGCGACGAGGCCCGTGACGACATAGGCGGCGTAGTCCGAGACAACTCCACTCTGCAGTGTCCTCGCCTGCCGCGAGAGAGCCGCGAACATCCGTTCGAACCCGCGAATGGTGCCGTCGATTACGTAGCGGTCCACGAAATCGGCGAGTCGCGCGAGGGCGTAGACCCCCTTCTCACCGATCGCGTCGTACGCGTCCTTCACGTAATACCGATTGAGGAGCAACCGCCGAATCGACTGCGCAGGCGAACCCTCGGGTAGCACGTAGACCCGTCCATTGCCCCAGAGCACGAACGCCGTGAGTATACCCGCGAGTCCGAGCACGACTGATCCTACGGAGAGCAGGATCTCCGTTGTACCGTATCCCGGAGGAATACCGGCCCCCGTGAGGAGCGATGCGAATCCAGGAGAGAAGATCAAGAGACCCGCTACGACGGCGAGTGCCGAGAGGATGAGCATGGGGATCCGCATCGCCCAGGGCGCCTCGTGAGCCTCCGGAAGAGTTGGATCCCGCGGGGAATCCCCGCTGAACGTCAGGAACCATACCCGGAAAATGTAGTACGCCGTGAGAAAAACGGACGCGAAAGCGAGGAGGAAGAATGGCCAGTAGAGGGGGTGGCTCCCGAGCTGGAGATAGACCGAAGCCAGCACGTCATCTTTGCTCCAGAACCCGGCGAACGGAGGGATCCCGGCGAGCGCCAAGCCACCGATCGCAAACGCGGCCGCGGTGAATTTCATCGGCTTGCGGAGCCCGCCCATCTTGAACAGGTCCTGCGTGCCGATGGCGTGAATGACGGCGCCCGCGGAGAGGAAAAGAAGAGCCTTGAAGAACGCATGGGTGAAGAGATGGAACATCCCGACCATCGCAAAGCCGGCGCCGACGGCCATCACCATGTAGCCGAGTTGGGAGATCGTCGAGTACGCGATGACCCGCTTGATGTCGGGATGCACGACCGCCATCGAGGCGGCGTAGAACGTGGTGAAACCGCCGATCGCGACGATCGCGAGCGAATCGATCGACGTGAAACCGATGAAGAGCGACGTGACGGCCAGCAGGTAGACGCCCGCCGCCACCATCGTCGCCGCGTGAATGAGCGCCGAAACGGTGGTCGGCCCTTCCATGGCGTCGGGCAGCCAAACATCGAGGGGGAACTGGGCGGACTTACCGGCAGCGCCGGCGAGGATCATCAGGCCGGCGAGCGTGATGAGTGGGGCTGTGCTGGTGGCGCCGACGAGGAAGGATTGCCCCCCACTCACGAAAATAAATCCATTCGCGGCCCAACCGCCATTCGGGCCGGAGAGGGCGTAGACCTGGAAGTAGATGAAAATCCCGAGCAGAAACAACACATCGCCGATCCGCGTGACGAGGAACGCCTCCTTGGCCGCACTTGCCGCGCTGGGCCGGGAATAGTAGAATCCAATGAGGAAGTACGAGCAGACGCCGACCAACTCCCAAAAGACAAAGAACTGGAGGAGGTTATCCGCCAGGACCAGTCCGGTCATAGCTGCGAGGAACAGCGAGAGCTCCGCGTAGTAGCGGGGGAGACCCTCCTCGTGATGCATGTAGCCGATCGAATACAGCATGACGAGGAATCCGACCACCGTCACGACGATGAGCATCAGGGCCGAGACCGGGTCGACTAGGATCCCCATCACGAGGGAGAATCCGTTCGGGAACGTGCCGGGAGACCCGGCGAGGTGGATCCACGTGTAGCTTTGTTGGAAGTAATGGCCGGGACTCAGGATCTCGGCGACCGCGACGAGCACGCCGATGACCATCGAAACGCCGGACGCGCCCACGGCGATCCATCCGCCCCACTCGAGGCGGCGCATCTTGGTGCCGAGCAGTCCGATGAGGACGAAGGCGAGGGCCGGGAGGAGCGGGACGAGGAAAGCGCCTCCGAATACCCAATCGAGCGACCCGTTCGTTGTTCGATCCCTCCTATAGTTTGAGTTGCGTCGCTTCGCCGACGTTGATCGAACCGCGGAGCCGGTTGAGGGCGAGCACGATCGCGAGACCTACGGCAACCTCGGTGGCGGCGAGGCCGATCAGTACTACGGCGATCGATTGACCGTTCAAGCCGGACGGCGCGGGGAGAAAAGCCGCAAAGTACACGAAATTGAGGATCGTGGCATTCATGCCGATCTCGATGGCGATCAGGAGAAGAATGAAGTTCCGGCGCGTCAGGATCCCGAAGATTCCCACGCCGAGCAAGGACGCGGAAAGCGCCAGAAATCCCGCCAACGGAAGGGTCGTCATTCGCGGCCCTCCCGAACAAGGTACAGCGCGCCGCTCAAGGCCGCGAGCATGACCAGGCCCAGCAGGATGAGCCACGCGCCATTCGCATTGAACAGGTTGGCGGAGAGAAGGGTGGGGTCGTAGGTCTGGATCGACGTCGAGGATTGCGGAAGCTCGCTCAGTACCGAGCCGACCATGATGACCACGAGCACGGCGAGCGCGACGGGGATCGGGCCGATGCCCGTCGCCGCATCGCGGGAGAAGATCCGTTTACGCGTGACCATCACCCCGAAGAGAAGGAGAATCGTGACGGCGCCCGCGTAGACGCCAAGTTGGAGTACTCCGAGGAAAGGCGCCTCGAGGAGGAAGTAGATCGCCGAGAGATCGATGAAGAAGAGCGCGACCCAGAGGATGGTGTGCACAAGCTCGCGGACGAGCAGCGCCAAGATGGCCGTGACGACGGCGACGACGCCGAGCGCGGCGAATGCCACCAGCTCCAGGTTCACGAGTGAGTCCCCCAGAAGAGACACTCCTTGGGGCAGACCGAAATGCACGTACCGCATCGGACGCAGTCGGAGTCGTTGATGACCGGCTCCTTCCAGATTCGCTTCGTTTGCTTTTCACCGGGCTTCGGCTCCGGCTTCGGGATGTCGAGCATCGTGATGCACTGTGTCGGGCAGTCCCGCGAGCACGCGTTGCAGCCGATGCAGAGGGGGGGGTCGAGCAGGATGGCGTCCTCGTTGGCCGGACGCTCCAAGCGGATCGGGTTCATGGGCAGCTTGCGCTCGAAGATCTCGAACATCTTTTGCGGCGTGTAGACCATCTCCGAGCGCCGCGTCACGGAGAGTTCGTACTTCGTGGTCATCGTGAGGCAGCCCTCGGGGCACGCGTCGGAGCAGAACCCGCAGTAGCTGCATTTTCCGTAGTCGATCTGCGGGCACTTTTTCGGGTGCTTGGGGTCGCCGCCCGGGACCGAGACCATCTCGATGCAAATGTCCGGACAACTGAAGGCACAGAGGTTGCACGAGATGCAGGTGTTGATGTTCAGGGCGTGCACCCCGCGATAATTGTCCCACACCTGCCCGACGCCGAACGGCTTCCCCGAGGCAACGCGCAATTCGTCCCGGAATTTCGGATCTTCGAGCCGCTCGAACGGATAGACGATCGTCGACGGGCGGATGAGGCTCTTCGCAAACTGCCGGGCGGCGGTGGCCAGCGGTTTGACAACGTAGAGGATCGGGTTGTCGTCGCTCGCCGTTTTCTGGGTGCTGTTGGTTGCCATGTGCTCCGTTCCTTTAGCCACCAATGCTCGGGACGCAACCGAATACGGGTAGGCATTTCACGAGGACTACGACGGCCGCGAGAACGACGCTGAGGAGGGCCAGTGGGATCATTCGGTTCCACCCCACGCGCAAGAGCTGGTCGGTGCGCACGCGCGGCAACGAGGCCCGGATCCAGACGAAGACGCCAAACACGGCGTAGGTTTTGATCATGAACCAGAAGATGCCCGCGAGGGGAAAGTTGGTGAGCGCGCTCGGGACGTACGACGGGAGCGTCCATCCGCCGAGAAACAACAGGACGACGAGGATGCTCCCGACGAGGGCGCGGAGGTAATCCGCGAGCATGAAGAACGCGAAGAGCATGCCCCCGTACTCGGTGTTCCAGCCCTCGACAAGCTCAGCTTCGGCCTCCGGTAGGTCGAAGGGAATGCGTTCCATCTCGGCGAGCATTCCGGCGACGAAGACGATCAGGGCGATGAAGAGGGGTCCCCAGAACCAGTAATTCTGTTGTTCGAGCACGATCGTGTTCAGATCGAAGCTCCCGGCAAGCACGATCACGGCGACGACGGCCAGAAGCAGCGGCACCTCGTAGGCGATCATCTGCGCCGCCGAGCGCATGCCGCCCATGAGCGAGTACTTGTTGTTGCTCGACCACGCACTGATGAAAATGAAGAGGGGAGCGAACGAGAAGATCGCCAACGCGAGGAGCAAGCTCAGCGGGAGCGCCCCACTGTTCCATCCGGTCGAAATCGGGAGGACGCCAAAGATCACGAGCGACGTGACCATGTAGGCCGTGGGTCCCGAGAAGAAACCGAGAGCGTCGGCCTCGCGCGGCTTGAACGTCTGCTTATGGAACAACTTGAGCCCGTCCGCAAAATTCTGCAACAGGCCGGCGTAGCCGACATGCATCGCGCCCCGCCGGTCCATGAAGCGGCCCAAGAGCTTGCGTTCCCACCAGATGAGCAGGATCGTGTTGAGCATGCTGGCGGCGAGCAGGATCGCGGCAAAGATCAGGACCGCGATCGTGAGAATCAAACCGCTGTTCGTGATCCAGTCGCTGAGTGGGGCCGGGAGCACGGAGCCGAGGGCATGGAAGAGGGTGTTCGAGAGGAAGAACGCCACCGAAAACAACGAATCAGAGGTCATCGCGCCGGCTCCCTCCCTAGCGGTCGGACTCCCCGACGCAGACGTCCACGCTGCCCATGATCGGCGGAATGTCCGCGACGCGATAGCCGATCATATACTGCTTGGAGGCGCTCAAGTTCGCAAAGACGGGGGACCGGAATTTCACGCGATACGGATGTTCCGCCCCTTCGTTGACCACGTACGCCTGCGCTTCCCCATGCGGCTCTTCGACCGACGAAAAACCGATGCCCTTGGGGTAATTCCTCTTGAGCAGGTAGCCCTCCTTACCGACGGGGGCGTAGGGGGCACCGAGCCAGCGGGGCAACGGAGACGCCAGTACGGGACCGGGATGTTTCTCGAGCCAAGTTAGGATCTGGCGAATGATGTTGACGGACTGTCGAAGTTCCTCCATCCGGACAAGGTAGCGGCCCGTCACATCCGCGCTATCGGCCTGGGCGACTTCGAAATTAACCTGCCCGTAGGCGGAATACGGCCGATCGCGGCGCAGGTCACGGGCGACGCCGGCCGAGCGGAGCATCGGTCCGGTGACTCCGTGCGCGACACAGTCATTGGCCTTGAGCACACCGAGACCATCGCACCGCCGGCGAAAGATCGTCGATCCCATGCACAGGCGGTCGTATTCGACGAACCGGTCGTCCAACCAGTCGAGAACCTTCCGCGCCTGGTCGATGAATCCGTTGGGGAGGTCGTTGCGAACGCCGCCCACGCGCATGTATTCGTAGGTCAATCGACCGCCGGTGTAGCTCTGGAATAGGTCGAGAACCAAGTCGCGGTCTCGCATCCCATAGAGGAACGGGCTCATCAGCCCCAGGTCCTGCACGAACGCCGCGTACCACATCAGATGCGACGCGATGCGTTGGAATTCATCGGACATCGTCCGAATGAACTCGGCCCGTTCCGGCGGATCGATATGGAGCGACTTTTCGGCCGCCAGAATATAGAGATGCTCCCAGGCCATGCCGGCAACGTAGCAGCAACGGTCCATCAGCGTGATGACCTCGTTATAATGGCGGTCCTCGCTGATCTTTTCGATCCCGCGATGCAAGTAGCCCATTTCCGGGTCCACGTCGAGAATGATCTCGCCATCGATCTTGACCCGAAGGTTCCAGAGACCATGGGTCATGGGGTGCTGAGGCCCCATATTGATCCACATTTCAGACATGGCGCGTCTTGACCTCCAACTCCTCGGGCTCGTGAAGTTTAAACGACCGAAGCAGCGGATGGAATTGGTATCCATCCGGCATCAGTAAATGGCGGAGGTCGGGGTGATGGTCGAAGGTGATGTCGACCATTTCCCAGGCCTCCCGCTCATGCCAATTGGCGGACGGCCAGACCGGCGTCGCGCTTTCGATGTGGGGGTTGTCGGCCGGGAGATCAGAGGAGAGAAGCAGGTATTGCTTTTCCACGTCGGACCACAGAACGTAGAACGCCTCGCGGTGGTCGACCCAGTCGATTCCACCGACCATCGACAAATGGCGGAAGCCGAGCTGATCGCGTAAGGCGCGGAACACGTCGAGCGCACCTTCCCTGCGAAATCGAACGCGCCCAACAAATCCTTCGAACGGCTCGACCCCGAGGAGGCGGTCTCCCACGATGGGAGTCAACCGTCCCGCCACGTCGTCTGGCTGCATCTCTCGCTTCCTGGTGTCTTCGGTTCAGCGCGGAGGGGTTACTCCTTCCGTTCGCGGATGAGTTCTTCGAGCACCAAGATCCCGTCCAGCATTGCCTCCGGACGGGGCGGGCAACCCGCAATGTAAACGTCGACGGGAATCAGTTTGTCTACGCCCGGAACCACCGAATAGGCGGTGCGGAACGGTCCGCCGCCGGTCGCGCAGTTCCCCATCGCGATGGCCCACTTCGGCTCCGGCATCTGTTCGTACAGCGTGATCAGCTTGTGGGCGACCTTCCACGTCACGGTGCCGTTAACGATGAGCAGGTCGCACTGTCGCGGCGAGGAGCGGGGCACCACCCCGAACCGCTCTGCGTCCCATCGCGCCCCGAACGCCGAGGCGAATTCGATCGCGCAGCACGCGAGTCCCCAGTGCAAGGGGAAGAGGGAATTCCGCCCGGCCCAATTGAATACCGGCCGTACGACCTTGTCATGGGCTTGCTCGGCCAGCAAGGAGGTCAAGGCTTCCTTCGCCGCCGGGACGAACTCTCGGGCGCGGAGCGTTTCGATCTCCACGAAAGGAACGGCGGGCGCACTCGCCATGGGAAGTTCGTCCGAAGGGGCGGGAGGAGTCGCTAACTTGGAGGCAGGGGAAGGAGCTGGGTTGCTGCTGCTCATACCACCCACCGCTTTTCCCCGGACAGCGCGTAGTAGATTCCCGCGATGACGAGCGCCGCGAACGCGAAGGCGATGAAGACCGGGTACCAACTGCTGTTGATGCCGCGGAAGGTGAGACCCCAGAGGGCGAGGATGAATCCGATCACATCGACGGCGACAAACACGATCGCGAACGTATAGTGCTGCGTGGGGAAATCGATCTGCGCCTCTCCCTCGGCCTCCTCCCCGCACTCATAGGTCGTCAGTTGCAGGTACGACTTACGACCCCGCGCGCTCAGTAGGTGGTTCGCCGTGATCGACCCCACGCCGAAAATCGCGGCGACTAATGCGAATACCAGGAACGTGGTGACCCCGGCGTCCATCCTATTCCTCCTTCCGGTAGCTCAGACGATATTCTGACCCTTTGAGCGTATTTAAGCGATGCCCGCAGTCGGCGGAGAACGACTCGAACTTCGAGGACTCCATGGGCTCAATTGCCCGGCCGTCGGTCTGGATAGCTCACGTTGAACCTGCTACGTGGCGGGCCAGTTGACTCTCGGAATTCGCGGTGAACCGCTCCTCGGGAGCGGCGCCCTGAGACTCAATACCTCGGATTGGGAATGTTGCGCGGCCGCTGAAAGGCCCCGACGCCGCCGCTAAGGATGGAAGTTCGGTTTTCGTTTCTCTTGGAACGCGCGAATGCCTTCCGGAAGCTCTCGACCCTGGGCCGCCTCCACCATCCCGCGGCGCTCCAGCATCATCTGAGATTCCAGGCTCTCGGAAAAAGCGGAGACCATCAGTCGCTTCATCCACCCCCAAGCGAACGTCGGTCCATCGGCGAGCTCTTGCGCCCGTTCCAGCGCCCGGGACGCCAATCGCTCGGCTGATACTATCTCATGGATCAACCCAAGCTCCCGCGCTCGCTCAGCCGAAATTCGTCCGTTAGAGAACAGGATCTCCTGGGCCAATCCGATCCCGAGGTAGTGGGGCAGGAAATAGGTCAATCCCCCGTCCGGCACGGCTCCTAGTCCGGGGAATGCGGGTACCATGACGGTCGACTCCGTCCCGATTCTCCAGTCCGCCGCGAGTGCCAGGGAGAGACCGCCTCCGGCGGCCACTCCAGGGAGCGCGGCCAGGACAGGCTTGTGCATTCCCACGATCTCTCGAATCGCGAGCTCTTGCTCGCCCGTGAGCTCGTGGAACAGCTCGGCCAGGCGACCCTGGCCCAAGTGCTCGTGCATTGTGGCGACGTCTCCCCCGGCACAAAATGCCTTCCCGGCCCCGGTCAAGAGGACAGCTCGAGCGGTGGAATCCATCGAGGCTCGCTGGAGCGCTTGGCGAAGTTCCCTCATCGAGGGTACGTCCAGCGCATTCAATCGTTCAGGCCGGTTGATGCAGATCCGAAGGACAGCGCCCCGATGCTCGACTTCGACCGAACCGTTCATGGCGCGTCTCTAAGCTCGAACTTCGATAGAGCTCGATAGGTTCCGCCTACCCAGTCGAACCGGAAGTCGGTGGGGGTTTCTTGCGGGGGTCCTGGCTTCCGGGCGCCGGAGAACTTACGATTGGGTTGCGGGTGACGCCCACCGTTCCTTCCGGCGGGGGCGCGAACTCATCCGGGTTGGGAAGCTGAGGCCCGGGAGATGCCGCTTTGGCCCCGCGTCCGGCCGTTCCGTAGGGGGATACGATCGAGGCGGACTCGGCCGACTCGGCTTTGATCTCGTCCTCGATGCTCTTGATCTCGGTGAGCAGTTCCTCTTGCTGCGGGATCGGGCCAAGAACGTTGTCCATCGAACCGATCTGCCTCTCCAGGTCCTCGAGGGAGTTCAGCGGCCGATCCGGTACCGTGCGCGAGGTTCCCAGGTACTCGGAGGCGCCTTCCATCAAGCGTGAAAACTCGAAGGGGAAGAGAATCTTCGTGGCCTGTCCGTTCCCTACGGCGGTAACGGTGTCCAGCGAAAGCACTGTCAAGGCCTTGGCGTCCAACGTGCTCGCGCCGAGTGCGAGGATTCGGAGGCGCTGGGCTTCTCCTTGCGCCTGAAGGATCGTGGCAACCCGAGCCCCCTCGGCTTCCAGGATCTGAGACTGTCGAACTCCTTCGGCTTGCAGGATTCGGGACCGCTTCTGCCCTTCGGACACGAGAATCGCGCTTCGCTTCTCTCCGTCCGCTCGGAGCACGGCGGCGCGACGTTGACGTTCGGCGGAGGTTTGCTCCTCCATCGCCGTCTTGACCGGTCCAACGGGATCCACTTCCTTGATCTCGACCGCTTCGACGCGAACGCCCCAGCGGTCCGTGGCTTCATCCAGAATATCGCGGAGTCGGGTGTTGATCCTCTCGCGGTTGTACAGAATCTCGTCCAGTTCCATATCGCCGATGATCGACCGCAGCGTCGTTTGGGCGAGGGCTACCGTGGCGACGTGGAAGTCCTGGACCTGGAAGATCGCTTTCGGTGCATCGACGACTTTGATGTAAATGATCGCGTCGACATTCGTGGGAGAGTTGTCCTTGGTGATGACCTCTTGGCGAGGAACTTCCAGCACCTGCGTACGTAGATCGATCTTGAGTACGACCGACAGCGGACTGACGATATTGAACCCCGGGTTGATCATCCGCTTGTACGACCCCAAGAGGGTGACAATCCCCTGCTGGTAGGGGTTGATCGTGTAAATCATCCGGCTCAGGAGCACGAGGATGACAATCACCACGACGATCGCGATGAAGATGATAGTCGTGTAATCGGCCACGTCCGCCTCGTCCTAAGTTAGGTTCCCTGGAAGACCGAAAGGGGTGTAACCTTTCCCCCTGTGCGCACCCATTGAAATCATGGGGGAGTCGGAGGAGCCTCGATCGGGGTTACCGTCAGGGAAACTCCTTCTCCCTTGACAACGCGCACATGGGTCCCCACCGGAATAGGAAAGTTCGCCCGCGCAGACCAGATTTCCGAGTTGACCCGTACTTTTCCGCGCAGCGTATCTGGGACGATCGGGACAATCACGATGGCCTCCTGGCCGGCCAATCCTGCGGAAGTCGTGCTGATCGGCCAGTGGGTGGGGGCAACGTAGCGGTAGTACGGGATCTCGCAGAGCGCGGCCACTAAGGCGGCCACGATGACCACGACTGGCCCGCCATAGCTATCTAACAAAAAGCTCGGCACGAAAATGTAGAGAAGACCGGCAGCCAGGAGCACAGAAGCAGGGATGAACAGAAGCGCGCCCGGATGCACCAGTTCAAACAAGAAGAGGGCGGCCCCGGCAGCGACCAACGCGATCCCGATGGTTTCGTAGATTGCCATATCGGTGCCCGGGGAGAGGGATGGTGTCCTTAAGGGCTTGACTCCGCGACCTTCCTATCTTCCGAACTCGACCCGATGGGTCGTCGCGCGCGAGGCGTTCTCAACGGATGTACGTGGAAGTGGTGGCCAGGTCGAAGTTGGTCACGACTTTGAGCCGGCGTCCATCGCCGCCCGCGGAGTACTGCAAGAAGGGGTACATGCGCCAGAGATCGCCTTCCGCCATTCGGGTGGCGGGATGATCGGCGCCAAAGGCGGAGCGGGTCACATGCGCGGTCACGCGTCGCACCCCGGCTTCGTCCAGATAACCAAGAGAGTGTAGATACTCATGGGCCAGAATCACATAGACGAACGAATTGAACTCGAGAGGCGAGGTGGCGTGCTCGCGCATCGCCTGGACCAATCCTTCATTCATCACGATCAAATTCCCCGTGATCTGCCAATACGCTCCGAGGCCCGGAGGCAGGTTCGACAGCCCAAGTCCGAGGCCTGGCCGCTCGCGCCCCAGTACGTGTTGGACGGCGGCCCGGACGACCTTGAACACGCCGTTGTAGTCCGCCTGCCCGTCCAATCCGTGAAGCATTCGAAATGGACGCTCGGCGGCCGCTGGCGGAGGCGGGGCGACGGTCGAGGGTCGGTCCCGGCCCCGGGGACCCTCCGAAAGTGAAAACGGAATCCTCGTCATCATGTGTACACCGGCATTCCCCCACTTATAGGGGACCTTACGGACAAGAAACCTAGGTACTCCATCGGTCGCTGGCTCGGTGCGGTCCGACATCATTCGGACGCCTCCGGCAACCTATTTGCTTGGGGACGGTCGGTCCGGTGCAATGCCCCGGCCGGAAGAGATACTGTATCCGACTACGAAGGAGCGTTTTGAAGACCGGCGCAATGAGGGAGAGCAGCGGCGACTTCGAGGCGAGTTCTTCGACCACTCGACCCTCCTCGCCGTCTCGCGGCTCGTAACACAAGGTCAGTTCGATGCGCTGGACTATCCGATCGCTACGGGCAAGGAGGGGGGGGTCTTCCGCGCCACCAGCGGAGAGACGTTCCGGGCAGTGAAGGTGTATCGGATCGGGAACTCGATCTTTCGACGTTTGCCCCCGTATGCGATCGAAGAGCTCCGCAAGGAAGCCAGCGACCGCAATTTCGCCGGCTTAGTGTTCGCATGGACTCGGCGGGAGCACACCATTTTGCGAAGACTATACGCGGCCGGAGTCCGGGTGCCTCAGCCGTATGGGTACCGTCGAAACGTCCTCGTGATGGATTTCATCGGGACCGAAGGAATCGCGGCGCCTCGGCTGAAGGAATCCGTGGTCTCGGATCCAGCCCAGCTGTATGAAGACCTCGTCACCCAGGTCCGCCGAATGGTCGTCGACGCACATCTCGTCCATGGCGACCTGTCACCGTACAACATTCTTCTGGCGCAGGATCTTCCCGTCTTGATCGACGTGGCACAGTCCATCTCGAGCCTGCACCCGCAAGCGAAGACCTTGCTGGCGCGCGACATTGCCAATTTCGCGAAGTACTTCCGACGGTTGGGCTTGAAGTCGGACGCGCGGGAGATGTTCCAGTCGGTGGGGGGAGATACGGTGTCCCTCCCGCGAGGTACGACCTGACGATGCCCGTCCTCCATGTTCGGGTGCCGGAAGACCGGATCGCTGTTCTCATCGGGACCGGAGGGAAGACCAAGCAGGAGATTGCGGCCAAGACGCACACCGAACTGCAGATCGATCCCGAAGACGGCCAGGTACAGGTCTCCTCGCCCGATACGGATCCCATCGCCGCGCTCACCGCGCGGGATATCGTCCTCGCGGTAGGCCGAGGATTCTCGCCGGAGCGGGCGATGCGGCTGTTGAAGGACGACACGTACCTGGGCGTGATCGATATCAAGCAGGTGACGGGCAAGCACGAAAAGGACGCGCTTCGCCGCATCCGCAGCCGTGTGATTGGAGTCCGGGGCCGTGCGCGCACCCGCATCGAAGAGCTTTCGGGCTGCTCGGTCAGCGTCTATGGTACCACTGTCGCCCTGATCGGCCAAGAGCGCCAGCTCGAACGAGGATCGCACGCAGTCGAACTGCTGATCCGGGGAAGCGAGCACTCTACCGTCTTCCACATGCTCGCGCGCAATCGCCGAGACGACGCGCTCGAGACGGCGACTCTACCGGCCGAACTGGACGACGTGGAGTGAGTCCGTGGCCAAGACGGTCCCGCTTGACGCCCGGACTCTTCAGTGGGCTCGCCGGCTATTTGCTCGGTACTATCGCTCCGCCCCGATCTCTCCTCCAGCCCGGTTGGCGCGGCGGGAATTCGCCGCCTTTCCGTTCGCCGAACAGACGCTCATGCGTCGCCACGCATCCCTCCGTTCCGCGGAGGAGTTCCACGCCTTCCTCAGTCGGGAGAGCCCGCGTCACGTCTACTACTCGTCGGCGTACTACCGGCACCCGGCCGACCCCAAGATGGCGGACAAGGACTGGTTGGGTGCGGACCTCATCTTCGACCTCGATTCGGACCACCTCCGCGGAGCCGGCGAACTGGATTACCCGGGCCAGCTACGTCTCGTGAAGGAGCGGCTGAAACAGCTGTTGGACGACTTCCTTTTCGGCGATTTCGGAGTCGATCCCGCCCAAACCTCGCTCGTGTTCTCCGGGGGACGTGGATACCACGTCCACGTGCACGATCCGCCTTTTCAGAGCCTGACCAGCCCCGAGCGACGGGAGATCGTTGAGTACGTGCTAGGGATGGGGTACGACCCCCTTTCCGCCGTCGAAGAAGTACGCGAGGGGGACGGGGGAGTAGGAGATGCCGACGGGTCGGCGGTCTCAGAAGTATTGGCGAATGCCTCCGGCCGTCGCACGCGAGCGCGGTCGTTTAAACGGCTACCCGCCCCCGACGCGCCGGGATGGAAGGGTCGAACGACGCGCGCCGTGATCCGCCTGCTCGAGCATTGGGATGCGATCGGAGCGGAAGGCGCGACACAGGAGTTGTTGCGTATGAACGTCGAGCCGGTGCGCGCTCGCCGATGGGCCAAGTGGTTGGTGACGGACGGGGGCGGTCGGAGGATCCGGGAAACTCGGTCGCTCGAAGTCTTCCCCAAGGAGGTTCCGAAAGACTTCCTGGATGTTGTGCTTCCGCAAGCCGCGATCGAGCTGCAGGGAGAAACCGATGCGCCGGTCACCACAGACATCCATCGCTTGATTCGGCTACCCGACTCGATTCACGGAGGAACCGGGTTCCGTGCCAAAGCGATCGAGCGTGCGTCCCTGGACGAATTCGATCCGTGGCGCGACGCCCTCTTTCCCGCCGCCAGGGAGGAGCGTTTCTCGGTACAGCTGACGGAATCGATCCGATATCCGTTTCAGCCGGATGCCATCGTCGGCCGCTCGGGCGATACCGTGGACGTCGTCACGCCGGCGGCGCTGTTTCTGGTGCTGCGGGGCGAAGCGGTGCTTCCGCCCGAACCGGCATGACCAAGCGCCCGATCTTTTCGATCGACGCTTCGATCTGATCGCCGGATTTGAGCTTCCGGCTCTCGTTACCAAATTCGTAGCCCGGAACGCCGCCAAGGCTGCCGAGCGAGATCACATCCCCCGGCTCGAGCGTGATGCCGCGCGTGATATGTTCGAGGATCTGCGGGATCCGGAAAATGTAGTCGGAGGTATCGCCCTGTTGCCGAATGACGCCGCCTACCTTGAGTTCCATTCGGAGCGGATACGGGTCGCCGACCTCTTCCTTCGGCACGATCCACGGACCGACCGCCATCGAGGCATCGAATCCTTTTCCCATGACCCAGTCGGGCGGCGAGTCGGGCGGATACTGAAGGTCCCGATATCCCATGTCCAGCGCGATCGTGTAGCCGGCAATGTAATCGAACGCCTGGGCGGCGGCGATGTGCTTGCCCTGCTTTCCGATCACGGCGGCGAGCTCGAGCTCCACGTCGGGAAAGGTCCCCGCGCTGTGGAGCACGAGAGGTTCGCTCGGGCCGACGAGGCTGTTGAAGAAGCGGGTGAAGAGGTACGGCTGCTTCGGCATGGGCGCGTGCTTCTCGGCGACGTGACTCTTGGAGTTCGAAGCGAGAAGGTAGATCTTGGAACCGTTGATCACGGGTGCCAGGAGGCGTATCCCTTCCTCGGCCTTGAATAAGTAGCGCGCCCCCGTCGCGGCGCGAGGGGTCCAGCCCATCTTGCGACGGCGGTCGATGTACTCTTGGATCTTGCGAGTGATCTCGACGGATTCGGCTCCCCCGGAAAAGAAGACCCGCATGTCGCGGAATCGACTCGGGTCCGCGCCCTTGATGGGATTTACTCCGAAATAGTCGCGGCAGGCCGTATCCAGATCGATGAATTCGTTCGCGTCGGTGATCATTCCGAAGTGGAATTGATCGCCGAGCAGGAAGTGAACGAGCTTCACGCGTCGCTACCCGGAGGTCCGGGAGCGTGAGGGTTAGATAACGGTGGGGGGGGCGGAATTCGTCCCCGGCCCCGAAGGCTCTCGTCGAGGGGCGTAGGATAGCAGGTGACCGTCCCCTAACCGTTCGAGAGCTAAGAGAGTGAGCGCAACGGTCTTCTCCGGATCCGGGCATTCGGGGCCCGTCATCAGGGGCGGAGCCGATGAGCCCCCGATGAGGATCGGGGCTACGTAGACAGTGAATCGGTCGAACGAACCGCTGCGCAGAACGCTCGCGAGCACGCGCGACCCGCCCTCGACCATCAGGCGTCGGACTCCGCGGGCATGGAGAAGGCTCCAGAGCCGCGGGATCTCCACGGTGTCTCGCCCCGCCACCACGGTTTCTATCCCTGCGGGGAATTTCCGGGTAGAGCGCTCGCTCACCGCCACGAGTGTGGGAAGCGCGCCGTCGAGAACGCGAGCTTTCTCCGGCACTCGGCCCCGAGAGTCCAAGACGATGCGCAGCGGCGGTGGGTGGGGTGGCTCATTGACCAGTTCCCAGTGGACCCGCAAGGAGGGATCATCGAGAATAACCGTCCCCACGCCGACGACGATCCCGTCCGATTCGGCTCGAAGTCGCTGGACTCGCGCAAGATCCTCCGGTCCAGACAAATAGGCGCGTCGACCGTTCGCGTACGCTAAGCGTCCATCGGCCGAAACGGCACAATTGACCCATACCGCCGGCCGAGCCTCCGCCGCCGACTGCGACGATTCCATGATGGAAGTCACGGTCCCGCAGCGCGCAGGCGAACGATCTCTGCTTCGACATCGCCGACCGGTTCGTGGGCCGCTCGGAGGTCTTCGAGATTTATTCCCACATTGGCCAGCGCGCCCTCGCTGGTGGCCCGAAGTAGTGCGAGGGACGTCACGAGGTCGCTTTCCAATGCCGCCTTTACTCGACTCCGCATATTCCCGAGGGTATCGCTGAGGTGACGTGCGAGCCGAGCCGTCTCGAGCGGAACTTCCGCTGCCTTGCGAAGGCTTACCACCCAAACCTTCTGGACCACGGAGTCGTGCGGGCGTTCTTTGAGGTCCCGTCGCGCCGAACGCACGGATTCGTACGCCGCCGAATCTTCCCCGACGAGCTCCAAGAAACGAGCACGGGCGGCTCGGGCGGAGCTCAAGGCCGGTTCGAGCACTGGGTCTTCTCCGCCTTTGGGGATCGAGTAGGCTAGCGCCATCTCTCCGAGAGCGGCCCCCATCGCCCCGGCCGCCGCCGCCGCACTCCCTCCGCCCGGAGTAGGAGTACGGGCGGCGATCCGCTCGACGAACTCTCGGAACGGTTCGGCGGCCATGCCGCTGGTTCCGGACGTTCCAACCGAGCGGACTTTCCGTTCTAAAACTGCGGATCGGTCGAACCGATTGAGCTGGAGATAGTACTCCGCTGCGTCGAACAGAGCGTCTTCGGGGATGAGGCCCACGACTTCGGACTCCTCGATCGTCACGCCGAAACGTGCGGCTTCTCGTCGCACGAACTCGAGTGCCCGGGGGACGGACGTCCGACGGTAGTCGGTCAGATTCATCGAGACTTGGGCTCGTTGACGTTCCTTGATCTCGAAGCCGAGTGCTTTGACCTCCACCAACCCGCCGTCACGGGCGCGAATGGCCTTCGCAATCTTCTTGGCGATCGCCACGTCCGGGGTCGACAGATAGGCGTTGTAGGCGATCAGTACAGGTCGCGCGCCGATAGCTACCGCACCGGCAGTCGGGTGGATTCGAGGTTCTCCGAAGTCCGGTGTGCGTGCCGGATCGGATGCGATCGCGTCCCGGATTCCCTCGAATTGACCTTCGCGCACGCGTGCGAGGTCGGCGCGCTCCGGTCGCTGGGCGGCCAATCCGTAGAGGTAGACCGGTATCTTGAGCTCTCGAGCGACCCGCTCGCTCAATTGGCGCGCGAGCCCCACCGCATCTTCCATCGAGGACTCCCCTAGTGGCACAAAGGGGACGACATCCGTTGCGCCCATCCGGGGATGCTCTCCGTGGTGATGCGTAAGATCGATCAGTTCGGTCGCGACGCGCATCATTCGAATGACTGCCTCGACGAGATCGTTGCCCTCGCCGGCGAGCGAAATGACGCATCGGTGATGGTCGGCGTTGCTCTCGATGTCGAGGACTGTGACGTGCGGAACCGCGCGGGCGGCATCTGCGATCCGAGTGATGATCGCGGCATCGCGTCCCTCGGAAAAGTTGGGGACGCACTCGAACATGGTCATGGATCCGGCCCGCCGTACGTTTCAAGCAGCGTTTGACGCGCGCGCGCGTCCGCCGGCGAACTCGTCACCACCGGCCGTTTCCGAGCTCGTGCCACGGCCGCCTTGACACGATCCGGAGAAAATCCGTGTCCCTCCACGAGAATCCGCTCTACCGCGGCCTCGTCCACCGGTCCAAAATAAGGCGCGGCGGTTGCCTCCACTGCGGGATGGCGGAACAGTTCCGCAACGGGCTCCACCTCTTTGGGATCGAGGCCGGCCTTCATCAGCGTTGCCTCCCAGCCCAGATGTTCTTGCACCAACTTCAGCGCCCGTTTCGGCCCTATCCCTTTGGCTCCGTCGTTGAAATCCGTTCCCACGAGAATCCCGATCAGAATTAGCTCATCTCCGCTCACTCCAAGCTGACTCAGCAAGTCGTCCCGGTTCACGAGCTGGGCGCCCGGGCTCTGACCGGCCCGCCCCCGCGCAGCGAGGCCCCGCACGAGCCGAGGAGCGCCAAAGAGGAGCGAATCATAATCTTCGGAGGCGGCTGCCCAAACGGATCCGCGCGCTGCCATTGTCGCCGCCTGGGCTTCGCCTTCCGACGGCGCTTGCACGGAAGGTACTCCCAACGCAGTCAGCAACTCCCGAACTTCCTCGACCATGGATCGCGTGAGCCGGGAAGTCTGCGCGGCCTTCTTGCGCGCAGTTTCGAGATCCCCGGCGGCGAGTGCTTCACTCCACTGCGCCTCGGCGCGCTCTTTGGCGAGTATCCTCGACCGGATCGTTCCGGCCTTAAGATCCGGCGGGCGACCGTCGAAGACCCATACCGGAAGGACGCCTTGGCTCAGGAGCGATGAGGTGCGATAGAAAACCCCAATCAGATGGCTGGTGGGGTGGCCCTCCGGATCCGTGAACGGCATCCCATCGCGCTGGCGAATCGTCGCGAGGAATTGGTAAATGGCGTTGTAGCCGTCGACAGCCAAGGAGCGCCCGGAGAGGGCGTCCCAAGGAAGCTCCTGCGGGCTGACCAACTCCCGAAACGGAAGGCCCACGATCGAAGCGAAGCGGCGCGGAGTACTTGTGGTTGCCGTCGGAAAGTTTTGGTGGCGGTGCTGGAACGTGCGCGAAGGGTGAAGTACCGGAGGCCGTACTGCCGGCGCGAGGAAGGCGATGGAGATCAAGTGGCAGGATGAGGCAGGATCCTCCGGGCTCGAACCAGGCGCCGTCATTGTGTCGAGCTTCCCGAGCGCGGGACTCGCCGCGACCGTTGCGGCGCATTACATGGTCCAAGCCCTCAAACTCCCCCGCATCGGAATCTTCGACGGGCCGGACATGGCGCCCATCGCCGTCGTACAGGACGGCGTGGTGAATCCTCCGATCCGAGTCTACGGGCAGAAGGATTTTGCCGCGATCCTCTCGGAGTTTCCTCCGACTCCCGCCTTGGCGTCCGCGCTGGCGACGACGATCTTGAACGGCGCAATCCAGCGCAAGGCGCGGATGATTGTGTGTTTTGAGGGGGTGGTCCCGCACCCGTTGGAGGAGGGTCAGGATCCGGCCGCGGAGGCCCCCGATGAAAAGGTCTGGGTTGCTTTTGCCCGCAAGGACCCGGCTATCACCAAGACGTTCGAGCCCACCCAGGCAGGACTGCTGGAGGATGGGGTACTCGGCGGAGTCTCCGGAGCGCTGCTCGTCCAGGGTATCAACCGCTCGATTCCCGTCGCCGTGTTACTCGTCAGCGCACGGGCGGTCGAAGGGCTTCCCGATCATCGGGCGGGCGCGGCGTTGATCGAAACGTTCGATCGGTTGCTCCCGGAGCTCAAGATCGATACGGGGCCTCTAAGAGTCGAAGCGGAGCGCATCGAACGAGCGCTACGCGCCGCGATGAAAACGCACGGAAAATCGGAAGCGGCGGGAAAGGCTATCGTCGAGCCGGCAAGCGCGGACATGTACCGGTAAGGGTCCCCCGCGGCCGACGCCCCCGGCTAATAGGCGTCGGTATAGGTCAACAGGTAGAGGACGCCCCCGACCATCACGGTGAGGAGGATCAGGATCGAGATCGGATTGGAGGAAAAGACCGCGACCGTCAACCCGATCAACACAGCGGGGAGGAGGATCGCCAGGAGGAATGTCCAGAGCTTTCCGTCCATCGCAACCGCGAGGAGCCCGAGCTCCTCTTAACGATTCTAGCTCGAGGCGAGAGCGCCCCGACCGTCGATGACTCGGTTACCCACTCCTCAGTGGAGCGCCTCGGGGGGACGCGGAGGAGATTCGATCTCGAACGTCAACTCGGCCTCGTGGAACGACGGGCTGGCGGCAGGGGTAGGGGCGTAGGGGCCTAGTCGGGCGGGGCTCTCGGGCGGAAGCGAAACTTCGATCGTCAGGGGAGCCGACTCGGGGGGCTCGTTCATCGCCCGCCGCGCTCCGAGGGGCCGGGCCGCGGCCGCCGCTACGAGTGCTTCTGTGGGAATGAGATAGGCTTTCTCGATGTGACTCGCGATCGTTTCCGCCCAGTGTTGGTCCAGCTGGTTGAAAGGAAGCTTGCGCTGCCGCGCCGCCAGGTACTCGTTGTCGAGGACCTGGAGATTCGCACACCCACGTTGTTGCTTCGCGACGAACTCCTCCACGAAATGCAGGCGCGCCAGCCCACGATCCGCAACGGACCGGCGGTCCCCTTCCGCGAGGAAGGGCTTGATCACAAAGGCGGAGAGGATTTCGCACTGCCGTGCGGCGGCGCCAAGTACGTAAGGGAACGCTCCCGTTCCACTGCCGCCCCCCAGACTGCCGACGACGGTGACGAATGTGGCGCCCTCAAAGATTCGGTCCAGCGCCGGCTGCGCGGCGTGCGCCAGCATACCGCCGACCACCGTGGAGCCACCGGTATCGGTCTCGACACCCGAATCGGGACCCAAGTAAACGCGTCGATCGAACTCCTCGAAACCCTGGACGCGGGGATCGCAGTTGATGGCTACGGTCTCGAGATAGCGAAGATGTCGGCGGGCGATGGCCCGGCCGACTTGGATAGCTCCGCCGCCGACAGCGGCCAAAACGAAACGGACGTCGTGACCGAGCCGCAAGTCCTCCAACCCTTCGACCGCCGGGTCGGACGGCTCTTCCAGGTTGATCTCTCGGTTGGGTCCATCTCGTGCGGCCTCGTACATTGCAACTCCCCTGCGTCGTGTCTTCCCTTGCCGCTCCCTATCGACCGACGACCCCCTTTCGCTCCAAATCGCGGGCACTCTCTTGGAGGGCACCGACTTGAGCCCGCTGTTCGGCGGCTTGCTGGACCGACGTGCGCGCGCGTTGGACGAGTTCGACGACCTTGAGTTCGAGCTCGGCTCGACGCACGAACTCGGCGAGGACATCGCCGATCGGGCGGTCGTTTCCGACAAGTCGAGCGTAGGCGCCCAGGGTTTCGATCTCATCGCTTCGCAGTCGAACGGGAACTTCGACGATTCCCGTAGGGTCCAAGCGGGCCGGGGGTGTGGCCGACAGCGCCCGAGCACGCAAGAAGCTGCGCAGCGCCTCTCGCATCAACTCCGAGCGGCTGGCAAACTCTCCGTTCGAGACGAACGAATCCAGCAGCTGGAGCTCTTTGCGGTTGCACCGTAGGGCGATGCGCTCATCCTCGCGACCCGCCAGGCGGTCTGCCGATTCTTTCGAACCTTCAGATGCCTTGTTGGGAGCGTTGTCGAACACGACTGGGCGCTGGTATGCAGAATGCAACTATTTAAAGAGATGCCATGGGCTGCGCCGAGCATTGCACCGGTACGTCCTAGCAGGAGTTCTATGACGTGTCGAACAAATTTTGATAGGCCGGAACTAGCGTCGATCGTGAAAATCTCACTGTATAACCGCTCCAAATTTTCGCAAAAAAAACACGCGCGAAGGTGCGACGTTGGAACGAACTACATTCAATCGCGCGCAGGATCGCGGTCGACTCTCTAATCGACTCCCGCGATGCCGTAGATCTGGATCGCGGCGAGAATGGTCGACGGGTATCCTTCGTAGGTCAGGTAGATCTCACACGCCCCCGGCACCACGAAGCACCAACCAGGAGCGCCGTGGAAGTCGTCCCCGTCGACGCAGGGGTTGCCGGAGTAACCCGGGGCGCAGTCCCCGCTGTAGTCGAGCGGGGTTCCCGGGGTGTGCGTGTACAGGATGAACGTATCCCCATTGTTGACCACGCCGGAATAGTTCAGGAGCGGTACGAAAATCCCGAGCCGATTGTACAGTGTGCTATAGGACCCCGAGGGGATGAACGTCCCGCACTCCCCGAGGTGGGGCGCGTTAGGGGCGGGTCCCGTGGAACTTCCCGGGAACCAGGTCATGGCCGCCAATGATCCTTGTACCAAGTAGGTCGTGTAGTTCTGCCCCAGAGCATTGGTCGCTCGGCAGACGAACGAGAACTGGATCTCATCCAGCGAGATATCATCGGGTGTGTGTTGGGTAAAAACGATCTGCGTGGAATTCATCTGGGAGTAATTCCCGGTCGCCGTAGTATCACACTGATACGTGATCGCGTTTCCCAACGTCCAGGTGTGCGGGAGCACGTTGTTGACCCAGGGAAAGTGATACGAATCGAATGTACAGTCGGTCGGATCTCCCCAGAC
Organism: Thermoplasmata archaeon; assembly: GCA_049584655.1. GTDB lineage: Archaea > Thermoplasmatota > Thermoplasmata > Lutacidiplasmatales > UBA184 > Lutacidiplasma. The sequence goes on from JBAUYF010000007.1 coordinate 85,844, forward strand.
GGGATTCGAAGTGCCCGATCGAACCAGGTAGGAAAGCGTGGGAGCGGGAGTGGGAAGGTTGAGGTGGAACTCCCACAAGATCGAGCCGACGGCCACCGTCAGGCCGACCAGGAGGACCATCGAAATGATGGTGCTCACGGCCCGCAACGGCCCAACGCGCCGACGGGACCACTTTCGGACCATCGGCGTAAATACTTGGACTCGAGGGATATCTACTTTGCCTTGGCCGGGCTTTCCTCTCGAGAGCGAGATTCGCCCTCGTCGCGGATCCGGCGTCTATCGAGTGAGGAAGGGCGAGGAAGAAGAGCGGCCTCTCCCCGAGTGAGTGTGTGTCAATACGCATTGATATGCAGGCCGACTATTGACGATTTGTAAGTCGTTATTTGTCGTTTCCACTCGGCTATGCTTTTAAATAGGGGAGGCTTTCCATACGCATACCTGCGGGTCGAAGGACCCTCGGAGGAAAAAGGCGAATGCACGTATTTGGACGGAAAGCGAGAAGTTGGAGAAAGGGGCGCAAGCGGGGAGTATCCCCGATCATCGCTACGATTTTGCTCGTGGCGATTACCGTGGTACTGGCTGCCGTGCTCTATATCCTCATCTCGGGATTGACGAAGGGACCCGGCAACACGCCGCTTAGCACGGCGTTTGGATTCGGAACAGCGACCCAAGTGAACCCGACAGCCACTACGGCTGGCGAGTGCACAGCAGCTCACTTCTGCTATGAGATCGCGATTAGCGAAGCGAGCGGCGGGCTCACGGCGAACGATATCCAGCTGAAGCTGACCACGAATACGGGCACGATCATTGCGGTGAACGACTTCTATGTCGATGCCGCGAACTTGGCCGTGAACGGTTATCTCGCGTCCGCCGTCAACCCCTCCGGGGCATGGGCGTCGACCGCGGGAACGGGTGGAGCAGCCGTCGAAATTACGGGCACGACCGTCATGACCGGCGCGATGGTCATGTGGATCGATATTACCGCGTCCGTATACGGCACCGGCGCCATCTTGACCGCGTTCGGACAGGGGTCGTTCTCGTCTTCGGTCTCGACCACCCTCCCGTAAGTCAGTCGCAGCACGTCTAGACCAACCCTTTCCAATTCCCATTTTTCAACCGCCATTGCGGCGACCTTAGCGCCCGCGCGTCGGCGATCCAAACGCTTGCGCTGGGAACGTCTAAATAGGCCCCCTTGGAATGATTTACCGAGAGGTCGTTGTGAGAAGGGCCAGTCGACGTGTTGCGCTTCGAACTCAGAATTTCCGACGCTCTCGGCGGTCCTTCCGCCGGAACGGCCGCGGGGTATCGGAGGTCGTCGCGACGATCCTGCTGCTCGGTCTCACCGTAACGTTGTTCTCCTCTATCTTTTTCTTCGTCAACACGTTTCCCCGACCTCCTTCCCAATCTGCCAGCCAGTTCCAGGGGTCGCTGCTCTTTACGCCGAACGGTGGCTACATCACGAACGTCCTGATCTTGCACCTCTCCGGTCAAGTGCTGAGCTCGCCCGTGACGACGATCTACATGCGATCCTCGGCGAACCCGGGCTTCTACAGCGCCCAATACACGGTCGCGCAGGGGCTCAATGGCTCCAACTACTGGGCGCTCGGTCAGACCTGGAACATCTCGCTCACCTCCACGGGACCGCAGCCCGGGCCCTCTCCCAACGGCGACCCCGTCCCGGACAACATGACCGTCTACATCCTGTCGGGAACGCAGTTGATTTTCACTGTCACGCTCCCCGGTCAAGTGCCGGCGCTGGCCCCTTACTTTACGAATTTCGGAACCAAGCCGTCTCCCCCCGTGGTGGCGCAGGCCTTCAATATAACGATCTTCGTCTCAAGCACCGATCTGAACACGCACTCGGTCTACGTGAACATCTCGCAGCTTCCGGGAGTGTCGGGCGCCTTGCTAAACGCCCAGAAGATGACGAAGGGCAGCTTACCGGGGGAATACTACTACAACGTCCCCGCCGGGGTGACTTCGAATACGGGGACCTACTACGTGGTGTTCAACGCTACCGATGCCATGACAGGCCTTCGGGGGGCGCAGGGCTTCGCCTTGACGATCCAGACGCCCAGCAGCCCATCCACGCTGCTCACCGTGGGGGCCGTCAACTTGACGGCTGTCTATCACGGAGGCACGAAACCGGCGTACTTCTCCGCGATAGTTTCGGACCTGGCCGTCTCCGGGGGTACGGCGAACGTCACGGTTTGGTTCAACATCACGATCAACGGAGGCGCGTCCACTACGATCGGCACGGCCGTCACCGGAACGGTGGGCCCGGGCGGGACCATCACCTTGAATTCCGCAGCGTTCAAGACGGCCGCGACGAGCGCCGCGGGTCAGAAATGGGTCCTGCTGGTCACGGCGACCGCAACCAGCTTGGGGACCGCCACGGGAACGATCTCGGGCGTCCTCAGTTAGCCCTGCGGACCCTTGTTTGCGGAGCGTAGCGGAGCTGACTCCGCACTATTCGGAAGCGAAACTCCGCACTTCCAGCATGACGTCTCGTTCGGATAGACGACGGCTTGGCAGTTTGGACAACGGCGCTCGTCGACCGTCGAAGCGATGCTGGACCCCGCCGCGGTCCCCGGCGGCGCTGCGAGATTAGTCGGGCCCGATCCAGGATTCGCCGGCGGGGCCTGGGCGTTTGATTCCGCTCGGGCCGCTTCTTCCTTCCGGTTCGCTTCTCGCCGCTTGAACCAGATGTAGACGACCAGCGCGAAGAAGAAGACCCCGCCCACGTAGAGGAAGACCTCGACGTAGAGACCCAGAATGACGCCCTCGAGGGTGGTGAAAAAGTCGCCCGTTACGGGACCCTCGATCCCTCCGCTGTAGCCGTTATTCTCGTTCAGGAAGATCCAGTAGTTCGGCGTGGACTTGTTGGTGGACGCGTTGATGTTCCGGACCGCCAACCCCATCTGGAACCACCAGACGTTATTCCCGTTGAGCGCCAGGGGGATTTCGACCAGAGTCGTCCCGTTCGTATTCGGGGGGAACGTGTAATTGCCTACCACCAACGGGTAGGGGGTTCCGCAATTGGACGAAGGGGGAGGAGAGGAGCCCGTGGCGCCCGGACAAGTGCTAACCCAGACGTTCAGCCATTGAGGGGTCCCATTTCCCGGGGGGATGTACTGGGGGTAGACGGAGACGCTGAAATTGTAGGTCCCCCCGCTGTTGCCGAGGAAAGGTGATACCTGGGCATTCTGGAGCACGGAATTGCCGTTGCCGTTCGGCAAACTGGGATCCGAGCTACCCGGAGACGACGGAGTTCGCAATTCCTGCGCGTAAAAAACGGTGAAAGCGGGAGTTGCGATCAGGAGGGCGACGATCCCCAAGGTCGCGAGGTACCGGGGTCGCTTCATTCCGCCCAAGATGGGGACCGCGAGGCCGAAGATCAGGAACGCGGGGATCGCGATGAGAACGCCTAGGTAGGCGAGTGACGCAAATAGGACGAGCGTGGCGAGGGCAATGAGAGCGATTCTTCCCCACCGAGTTGCGACGAAAGCCCTAAAGCCGCCCTTCCGCTCCACAGACGAGCGGAGGCGAGTCGGCCTTCCTAATTAAGCAGTGGGGGGCGGACCATCGTCGAGACAGCCGGAACTGACCCTCGACTCGCGCTGATCATCCTCGACGGCCTCGGAGATCTGCCCCATCCCGACACGGGCGGGCTTTCTCCGGTCGTAGCGGCTCGGACGCCGAATCTCGACCATTTACTCACGCTCGGGCAGTCCGGACAAGTCGTTGTGATCGGCCCTGGTGTGGCGCCCGAATCGGACGCAGGCGTCCTGGCGCTTCTCGGGTACGACCCCGTGCGCGACTCTCCGGGACGCGGCGTGCTCGAAGCCGAGGGGGTTGGAATATCCTTGGGCTCGGGAGATGTGGCACTCCGGCTAAACTTCGCCACGATCGATGGCGACGGCCAGGTCCTCGACTCGCGGGTCGGTCGATCCCTCGGGACCGCCGAAGCTGCCGAACTGGCCCGGTCTCTGACCGAAGCCGATACCCTCGGCCCGGAAGGGATTCGCGCCGAGGTCCGAGCCACGGTTGGACATCGCGGCGTCCTTTGGCTCCACCCAGTGTCCGGCGATAGGCTCTCGGAGCAAGTGTCGAATTCAGACCCCTTCTACGAAAAGGTCGGAGGGATGGGACAGGCGCGAACCGCTCTCCAGCCGCGTCTCCTAGTTGTGCAGCCACTAGACCAATCGCCGGAGGCCGCACGGACCGCCCATGCGATCAACGAGTTTACTATGCGGGCCGGGAAAATTCTTGCCGGACATCGCGTGAACGCCCGCCGTGCGCTGGCGGGCAAACTGATTGCCAACGGCATTCTGCTTCGCAACGCCGGGCGACGGATCCCCGGAGTGCCCGCGCTCTTCACGCAAAAATACGGTATCGAAGGCGCCGCGGTGACCGAGATGCCCGTCGAACGCGGAATCGCTCGATTGCTCGGGCTTGCCGACCTCTATGTGGGTCCAATGGGACCAGATCGAGCCGCCGGCTTCCGAGAGCGAGCGCTAGCCACGCGGCAAGCACTCGAGAAGTACCCGTTCGTCTACGTCCACCTCAAAGGCCCCGACGAGCCGGGGCATGACGGCAACGCTCGGCTCAAGCAAGAGATCGTGGAAGCGATTGATGCGTCATTCTTCGGCCCTTTCATGAGCGGCCTCGATTGGAGCCGCACTCGTATCGCAATCACGGCCGACCACGCCACGCCGTGCATTCGAAAGGGGCATTCCGACGACCCGGTGCCCCTCTTGATGGTCGGAGAGAGAGTCCCTCCTCCTAGCGCATCGGCCGCCCTGAAATTTGGGGACTCCACGTCCGCGCACGGGGATCTCGGCACGCGACGCGGGAACGAGCTCATGGGGCTCTTACGTAGTCCCCGAAAAGAGACCCAGTGACGCATAGCGCGGCACTCCGAGTCGATCGTAGGCGTGGGGAAGAGATTCGCGAACGATTGGCTGCGAGCGGCGCGTTACGAACTGACCTTGAGATCCGGCGAGAGGGCGACTATCTCGTGCTTCCGGTCTTGGAATCGACGACTCGAGATCCCGCTTGGGGAGAGTGGGTCGAAGCCGAATTCGAGGCGCTTCCTCATTCTTCCGTCCGATCATATCGGGATCTGCTCTCGTGGACGGAGGCGGACGCGCAGCTCCTTCCTCGATCCTTCGACGTCGTGGGGGACATCGTCCTGATTCGTGTTCCGGAGGAGTTGCGCGGCCGCTCTACCGAGATCGGCGACGCTCTGCGCCGATTTGTCCCAGGTACGCGATTGGTGGGAGCCGATTTTGGCGTGCATGGCGAGGCGCGACGCCGTCGCTTGGTCGCGATCGCCGGGACCGGGCCTTGGCGGACGCGGCATCGAGAAAACGGGATTGAAATGGAGGTCGACGTCGACCGTGCGTACTTCTCCCCCCGCTTGGCTCGCGAACACGAACTCGTAGCCATGGAAGTGCGAGCCGGCGATCGGGTGATCGACCTGTGTTGCGGAGTGGGCCCCTTCTCCCTCACGATCGCGAAGGGGAAGCGTGCCCGGGCAATCGTTGCGATCGATGCGAATCCGGCGGCGATCGAGCTATTGGAGGCGACGCGCGCGCGCTATCCGTTCGCGCAGCGAATTCAAGCCCGGCTCGAACGAATCGAGGAGTTTTTATCGGGAGGCGACGCCGCCGAGCGTGTTATCTTCAATCTCCCCCACGAAGGAATTAAGTACCTACCCTCGGTGGCACAGTCCGTCGCACCCGGCGGCCGGCTCTATTATTACGAGCTGGTCGCCCGCGAGGATATAGGGCGACGAACGGAGCAGATCGTGCAGCAGACCCACTCTCCCGAGGAATGGACCCTCGCAGCGATGCATCCCGTGCATCCTTACTCGCCGCGAGCGGACGTTATCGCCTTCACCCTGCAGCGTGGGTCGGAGCGAGATTAGCTCATGCCACTAATCGTACCTCTCAGCGAGGTCTCCGATTCGGATATCGCACTGGTCGGGGGCAAAGCCGGTAAACTCGGGGAAGTCGTCCGCCAAGGACTGCCCGTCCCGCCGGGCTTCGTGATCACCACCGAGGCCTATGAGACGTTCGTATCGTCTACCCCGCTCAAGACGGTCATACCCGAGGCCCTCGCGAAGCTCGACCCCGGTCGTCCCGAGTCGGTCGCCGAGTCGGCGCAAGAGATTCGACATGCGTTCGAGACGACCGCCTTTCCGAAGGGGCTCCGGGACGCTATCGTGGCGGCGTACGAATCGTATCGGAGCGAGCACTCCGTGAAATTCTCGGCCGTCCGATCTTCCGCTACGGCCGAGGACCTGGAAGGAGCTTCCTTTGCGGGATTGCAGGAAACCTACCTCAACGTCACGGGAACGGAGGAGATTCTTAAGGCGGTCCGAAAGTGCTGGGGGTCTCTGTTCACCACCCGCGTACTGGTCTACCGATCGCGCAAGGGTTTCGACCATTCCGCGGTTCGTCTGGCGGTCTTAGTCCAAAAGATGGTGGATTCCGTCGTCAGCGGGATTCTCTTTACCCGAGACCCCAACACTGGCGAGAACCACATGATCATCGAAGCCGGATGGGGGCTCGGGGAAGCGATCGTAGGCGGAGAGATTACTCCGGACCACTACGTCGTGGACGGGGCCTCTCAGCGCCTCATCCACAAACAGATATCCGAGCAAAAGGTTCGGCTCGTTCGTGCCGAGGCCGGAGGTAACCGTCACGAAGAGGTCCCTGCCGCCGAGCGATCCGTCCAAAAACTCTCCGACGAACGAATCCAGCGTTTGGCCTCGTTGGCTCGTGTCATCGAATCCCACTACCGCCGTCCCATGGACGTTGAGTGGTGCGCAGACGCCCAGAGCCTCTACATCGTCCAGGCGAGACCCGTGACGACGATCCCGGCCGGCTCCGGGGATGTGTCGGGCGGGCCACTCGATGCACGAAGCCCCCGTCAAACGCCCCCCGATACGGCGTCCGCCACGGAGGAAGCGCCGATCTTACGCGGTTTTGGGGCGAGCCCCGGGATCGCAGGGGGAACCGCCCGGCTGCTGTTGCGCGCGGCGGAGATGGACAAGCTCAAAACCGGCGAGGTGCTGGTGACGACAATGACCACGCCGGACATGGTGCCGGCGATGGCCCAAGCCGCCGCGATCGTTACCGATGAGGGTGGGATGACGTGCCATGCGGCCATCGTTTCGCGCGAGCTCGGCGTGCCGTGCGTCGTCGGAACCCGAACGGCAACGAAGGTGATTGCGGAAGGGAGCTCAGTCTCGGTCGATGGCAAGACGGGTAGCGTCTACGCAGGCTTGGGGCGGGCCACGAGGGTCGTCGAGCCCCCGGTCGGCAGTTCGGGCGGAACATCCAGTGGCGGGCATGATGGTCATGCGTCGCCCGTGACCGCCACGAGGATTCTCGTCAACGTGGGCGTCCCGGAGAAGGCGATTGAGTATGCGCGACTCCCGGTGCAGGGCGTCGGACTCCTCCGGATCGAATTCATTTTTACCGCGCACGTCCGCGAACACCCAATGGTCCTCCTCAAGCAGGGGAAGTCTGCCCAGCTCGTCAACCGATTAGCCGACGGGATCGCCCAAGTTTGCCAGGCGTTCTATCCGCGACCGGTGATCATTCGTACATCGGATTTCAAAACCAACGAATACCGGGGCATGCCCGGGGGCGAGGAATTCGAGCCGAAGGAGGAGAATCCCATGATCGGCTGGCGCGGCTGTTCGCGTTACATTTCGCCAAATTACCGCCCTGCTTTCCTGTGCGAACTCGACGCGATCCAGAAGGTCCGGACGGAAAAGGGCCTCAAGAACGCGCACGTCATGCTACCCTTCGTCCGCAATACGTGGGAGCTCGAACAGATCGCGGAGATGTTCAAGGAAAAGGGACTCAAGCGGTCGCGGGACTTCAAGCTGTATCTCATGGCCGAGGTCCCGGCCACCGTGATGCTCGCGCGAGAGTTTTCACACCACTGTGACGGTTTCTCGATCGGGTCGAATGATCTGACCCAGCTCGTGCTCGGCGCCGACCGCGATTCCGAGACCCTTGGCCGAATGGGCTATTTCGACGAGCGGGATCCCGCGGTCTTACGCGCGATTGAAATGCTGATCGAGGGGGCACACGCGGAGGGCGCCACCGTAGGGATCTGCGGCCAGGGGCCCAGCGTGTATCCTGAGTTCGCCGAGTTCCTCGTGCGCCAGGGGATTGACTCCATATCGCTGAATGCGGATACGGTGATCTCCACGATCCGCACGATCGCGTCACTCGAGCAGCGTTTGAAGTTGGACGGACTGCGGCGCCCCTGAGCCGATTCACCGCGGTGGCCTAGGCACGGCGCGGGGGGCGCCATCGGGGGGGCGTGGGAGGACCCGGTGGCGGAAGCGATAGCTCGGCGTGGACCGGAAGTGTGAAAACTGCGTAGCGTTGGGCTACGGCAAATCCCAACCGCTCGAGGCGTGCGTCGAGCCGGGGCGACTCGGACCACATGGCGACCGTCCCGGCCGAAGAGGCCGTGCTCGCTCTTAGGATCTCGCCGACCATTCCCGTAGCGGCGCCCCTTCCTCGTTCCTCCGTCCTAGTTGCCACCGCAAAGATGCCGGTAGACTCTCGATAGCGATAGACTAGGGAGGCGCTCACGGGCACTTCCCCCTCGAACACCAGCCATGGGACAAGGGCCTCCTCGGGATTCGGGTGGGTCCAAGCGACATCGATCGCTCTGCGTAGCTCGTCCCGCTCGTCGGGGGCGCTCCAGAACGACACGACCGCATCGAGCTCGTCGGAAGTCGCGCTCCGATTCGTGAGTTCGCCAGTCGGCGCTGTAGCCGTAGCCTTCGTTCTCAACAATAGTGTAAGGGGGGTCGACGAGGCGCTGAATCCCACGCGATCGAACGCTGACTCCAGATACCCGGGGACCGGGAGCGGTACTCGGAACGACGGTCGCAAGGCCCGCTGAAAGTAATGGTCTAGCGCGCGCTCGAAGAACGCCGCGATCCGCTCGCGCCCTACGACCACTTCCTGCGCGAAATTGAATCGCGGAACCGCGATCCGCTCGTGCGTGACCAACGTAGCGCCGGGGATCTCCAGCGCGAATCCTCCGAGGGCGAGAACGAATTGTCGTTCCACTTCCAGCGCCGACCGAATGGCGTTGTCGACTGCGGGAGCTCCCACGACCGGCGGAATCCCAGGGTCGCTTAAGACTCGCTCGGGCGCCGAGTTCGGCTTCCTTCGGTTAGCGAGTTCGGGTTCGTTCCAGCGGAAATCCGGACCAGCGGGGGGTGGCGAGAGTCAGGGACGAAACCATTCACTGAACAGCCGGTCTTGACCCGAGAGCCCGGGACGGACTCGTGTCGTCGTGGTGTTCGACCGTTGTTCCAGAAACTCAGACGAACCGTTAATATCCGAGCCCGACTCCCTCGCGAAGCGAGCGAAATTCGCCCTTCGTTGGAACCAAGATGCCGATTACGAATCTCCGTCCCCCGGCAGTGGTCTCGGTTCTCGGGGGCGGTAATATGGGCAGTGGGATCGCCCAAGCGTGCGCCCAAGCCGGATTCTCGGTCCGCGTCCGCGACCTCGACGCCGCGCTTCTCGCCCGAGCGAAAGCTTCGATTGAGAAGACCCTGCAGGGGGGTATCGAGCGAAAGAAGCTGACCCCGAGTCGCCGCGACGAAATCCTCGGTCGGCTCACCTTCACCACCGAGCTCGACGCCGCCGTAGACGGTGCCGCGCTCGTCATCGAGGCCGTCTTCGAAGACGAGGCGGTAAAGACAGCCCTCTTTGTCGAAGTAGCCCGCGTCGCGAGTCCGGACGCGATCGTCGCCACGAATACTTCTTCGCTATCGGTTACCAAACTGCAGCAGAATTTTCCGCACCCCGCTCGATTCGCCGGATTACATTTTTTCTGGCCCGCGGCGATCAACAAGCTTCTCGAAGTCATTGCGGGCGATCAGACCGACCCCGGCGTGATCCGCGTCCTGGAGCAGTTTGGATACGCGCTTCGCAAAATTCCAATCCATGTCCGGGATAGCCCCGGATTCGCCGTCAACCGGTTCTTCGTTCCGTTCCTGAACGAAGCGGCGCGGATGGCCGGCGAGGGGGTCGCGAGCCTGCGGACGATCGAAGAGGTCGGGCGCGAGCTGTTCGAGACTTCGCTCGGACCTTTCGAGCTGATGAACGTGACCGGGATCCCCATCGCACTCCACTCCGAGACGACCCTATCGAACGCCTTCGGAGGTCCGTACACGGTCGCCCCGCTTCTCGACGCTCAGTTCCGTTCCGGCAAGCCTTGGGATTGGAAAGGGAGCGAGCTCGAACCCGATCGGAAGGCAGTGGTCCGAGATCGGTTTTTGGGGCTGGTAATCGGAATCGCGACTCGGTTATCGGAAGAAGGAGTGGCTCGCCCCGAAGATATCGATCGCGGAGCCGTTGTAGGGCTCAAATGGCGTCGTGGTCCGTTCGCAATTCTTTCGGGGATCGGTCTCTCCGAAGGATTAGCGCGGGTGGAGGCATACGCCCAACCTTGGGGCCCCGCTTTTCCCGTTTCGCAAGAATTGCGGGATCGTGTCGCACGCAAAGAAGAGCGCTGGTCTCTGCGTCTGGTTCGCGTCGATCGGCACGGCCCAGTCGCTTGGGTCCTTCTCGACCGGCCGGAAGTGTTGAACTCACTCAACTCCGATTTACTTGAGCAGATCGAGACGACATTCCATTCCCTTGCCCAGGACAGCGAGTTACGCTGCGTTGTGCTCGCCGGCTCGGCTCCGGTCTTCGCCGCCGGTGCAGACATCCGCGAGATGGCCGGTAAAGATCTCGCTGAGGGGCTTGCCTTCGGATTTTTGGGGCAGCGCGTGGCGCGCGGTATCGCCGAGTTTCCCCGACCCGTGTTGGCGCTCGTGGAGGGATTTGCCTTGGGGGGCGGCCTCGAGATCGCATTGGCCGCCGACCTGATCGTCGCCGCCGAAGGCGCCCAGCTCGGCCTACCCGAGGTCACCGTGGGGATCCATCCGGGGATGGGCGGTGCCAGTCGACTCACCCGACGAATCGGCCCAGCCAAAACGAAGTTGCTCGTCTATTCGGGGATCCCGGTCTCGGCAGAAGAGGCGTATCGCCTCGGATTCGTGGAGCGACTCTACTCTGCCTCGTCCGCGCGCGACGAAACGGAGCGCCTCGCGCAGACAATCGCGAGCCGGGCGCCGCTCGGCGTCCAATGGATCAAGCGGGTGATCGACCAGGGGCTGGACGCACCGCTCGCCACCGCCCTACATTTGGAAGGGGAATCGGCGGGCCATACCTTCGGAACAGCGGACCGAACCGAAGGCATGCAGGCGTTCCTCGAGCGACGTCCTCCGAAATTCACGGGCAAGTAAGCGCTTGCCAGCCGTTCAGACGCGTCGGTTCAGGCGGAGGCGTGGTCCGATACGAGGAAGGCCCGATACTTTCCGGCATCCAAGAGGGCCGACGGATCGAGGGCGCTCCCCAGCGTCAGTTTGAACAACCAGCCCTTTCCATACGGATCCTGATTGATCCATTCGGGATGGAGCTTGAGCTCCGCGTTGACCGCCGACACGGTCCCGTCCCGAGGAGCGTAGACGTCTGCCACGGTTTTCACCGACTCCAAGACCAGCACGGTGGCTCCCGAGGCAACGGACTTTCCTACCGGGGGCAGATCAACGAACACGATGTCCGTAAGCTCCGACTGCGCGTGGTCGGTGATCCCCACCAAAACCACGCCGTCCTCACTCTTCACCCACTCGTGGCTCGTCGTGTAGTACCGATCCCCCGGAACCTTGGTTTCCGTCACGTCCCCTCCTCCCAACTATCCTGATACGCGCGCTGCGTCGCCGTGAGCTCCTCTAGTCCGACGCCCATCGGTGCGAGCGCCGCACGCGCTACCGCCGCATCGATCTCGGGGGGCACGGGATGCACCTTGACCGAAAGATCTCGTCCATGGTGCACGAGATACTCGACCGAGAGTGCTTGGAGGGCGAAACTGAGGTCCATGATCTCGACGGGGTGACCTTGGCCCGCGGCGAGATTGATCAATCTCCCGTCCCCCAGCAGGTAGACCCGGCGTCCGTCCGCGAATACGAACTCCTCCACGCTCGGGCGCACTTTCGAATGACTGACGGCGAGCCCCGCCAAATCGGGTTTCGAGATCTCCACATCAAAATGGCCGGCGTTCGAGAGCAAGCAGCCGTTCTTCATGACCTTAAAGTGCTCCGCCCGAATGACCTGCGTGTTACCCGTTACGGTGACGATCAAGTCGGCGCGCTTCGCGGCCTCGAGCATCGGCTCCACGGCAAATCCGTCCAACCGCGCTTCGATCGCACGCACCGGATCGACCTCCGTGACGATCACCTCCGCCCCCATCCCTCGCAAGCGGATCGCCACGCCTTTGCCGGCCCAGCCGTAGCCCGCGACCACCCCGACGCGTCCGGCGATGAGTAAATTCGTCGCTGACATGATCCCATCGAGCGTCGATTGCCCCGTGCCGTACCGGTTATCGAACAAGTGCTTCATCAGGGCATCATTGACGACGATCGCAGGAAACGGGAGCACCCCGGCGCGTTCCATCGCGCGCAACCGATTGACGCCCGCGGTCGTCTCTTCCGTCGAGCCTCGGACCTTGCCCCGGCCCTTGTGAGTCTGGAGGACGAGGGCGACCAAGTCCGCCCCATCATCGACAATGACATCCGGATCGGCGTCCAACATCGCGTGCACGCCCGCCTTGAACTCCGCTACGGATTCACCTTTCACGGCATGGGTTTCGACTCCGAGCTCGCGAACCGCCGCCACGGCGTCGTCATCGGTCGAGAGCGGATTCCCCGCGGCCAACCGAACGTCCGCCCCGCCGGCTTGGAACGCCAGCGCCAAGGCCGTGGTTTTCGCCTCGACATGTAAGACGCACGAGACGGTCAACCCCCGGAACGGCTTTTCCGACTCGAATCGCCGCCGGATCCCTTCCAGGACCGGCATGTGAGTTCGGGCCCACCCTATCTTCAGGCGGCCGTCTTCCACATCGCCGGGCATCGAGGTCGCCCGCCCCATGCGGAGTTCGGGTTAAAACCGTTGGCTCAACGAAAGAGCGACCAACCAATCGTAACGATTACGCGGCGGCCCGTTGGTCCGCTACTGGGTAACAGCGCCGCAGAACGGACAGACCAGATACTCGGGTGGAACTTCCTTGCCGCAGTTCGGACACGGCTTGAGTCCGCCTCCCCCCGGAGCGGCGGCGGGTTGGGTCGGTGGAGCGGTGGACGGCGTCG